>DASZWO010000082.1:0-2200 GCA_035546595.1 Opitutaceae bacterium | reverse complement strand
CCAGGGTCACGGCAGCCGGAACGATGCCGGGAAACTACTGTTAGACCGCCGCCGTTTTTGCGCCCCGGCGGCTGGCCCTGCGCACAGTGAGGGCGCCGCCCCAGCCCCCGGGACCGGCGGACCGCGGTGGCCGATCGCATGAAGCAACTCCTTCCCCTCCTCGCCTGCTGCGCCTTCCTGGGCGCATCCGCGGCCGGCTTCGCCGCCGGCCCGGGCGCGTTCGCCACCGGCCGGTATCCAAACCTGTTCGGCCGCCTTCTGGGCAAGACCGACGCCGAGGTCGACGCGCGCGTCGCCGCCGTCTGGCGGCAGCTCTTCTACGGCGAAGAGTCCCAGCGGCTCTTCTTCCCGATTGCGGGGGACATGGCCTACATCCCCGACGTCGCCAACCACGACGTGCGGACCGAGGGGCTTTCCTATGGCATGATGATCTGCGTCCAGCTCGATCACCGGAAGGAGTTCGACCAGATCTGGAGGTTCGCGCACCGCTACATGTACCACGACAGGGGCCCCCTGCGGGGCTACTTCACCTGGCATACGGCCTACGACGGCTCCAAGCTGCGCGACAGCGGACCGGCGCCGGACGGGGAGGAATGGTTCGTGACGGCGCTTTTCTTCGCCTCCCACCGCTGGGGCGACGGCCAGGGCATCTTCAACTACGGAGCGCAGGCGCAGGCGATCCTTCGCACCATGCTGCACAAGGACGAGGAGCCGGACCGCGGCCCCGAAGGAAACATGATCAACCGCGCCGCGCGCCAGGTCGACTTCGTCCCGCAGGGCCCAGGCGCCGGCTACACCGATCCGTCCTATCATCTGCCCGCGTTTTACGAGCTCTGGGCCCGCTGGGCGGCCAGCCCCGATGACCGCGCCTTCCTCGCCCAGCTTGCCCCCGCCAGCCGGCGGCTGTTCCGGGCCGCGGCCGATCCCCGCACCGGCCTGATGCCGGACATCTGCGCCTGGGACGGGAGCGCCGCCGTTCCGCGGCGGCATGAGTTTCTCTATGACGCCTGGCGCACGCTTTCCAATCCCGCGGTCGATTGGTCCTGGTGGGCGGCCGATCCATGGGAAATCGAGCAGTCGAACCGGGTGCTCTCCTTCCTGGCTTCCCAGGGGCCGGATTGCATCGACCGCTTCACGCTCGACGGCACGCCCATCGGCGCCGATCGGAATTCGCCCGGCCTGGTGGCGATGGCCGCCAGCGCGGCGCTTGCCGCCGACCCCGCGATCGCCCGGCCCTTCGTCGAACGATTTTGGAACATGCCGGTCCCGACGGGCGAGTACCGCTACTACGGGGGCATGCTGACCCTGCTCGCGACCCTCGAGCTCAGCGGCCGCTTCCGCATCTACCCGCCGCCCGCCGGCCCTTAGCCGAGCCCGCGCCCGCGGCGACGCCGGCAGGGTTCCGGCTCGTCCACCCCCGGGGCCCGGCGCTTGCCCGCGATCCCCCGTGCGGGTAAGGGTGCGCTGGCCATGCACCGTCTTTCCGTGATCGTCCCCGCTTTCAACGAGGAGCGGCTGCTCGCGGGTTCCCTGCGGAATCTGCGGTCGTGCTGCGCGCCGCTGGCGGAGCGCGGCTGGGCGGCCGAACTGATCGTCTGCGACAACAATTCGACCGACCGGACACCGGACATCGCCCGGGCGGAGGGGGCGGCGGTGGTGTTCGAGCCGTTCAACCAGATCGCCAGGGCCCGCAATGCGGGCGCGGCCGCCGCCCGGGGGGACTGGCTGCTCTTCGTCGACGCCGACTCCTTCCCCACCCCCGAGCTCATCGCCGATGCCGTCGGGGCGATGGAATCGGGCCGGTACCTCGCGGGCGGGGCGGCGCTGGAGATGGAGGGCATCGGCCGGATCGGCCGCGTCTTCCTGGCCGGGTGGAACCTGACCAGCCGCATCACCCGGTGGTTCGCCGGCTCCTTCGTCTTCGTCGAGGCGGCGGCCTTCCGTCAGGTCGGCGGTTTCGACGAGCGGTATTTCGCCGGCGAGGAGATCGACCTCAGCCGCCGGCTGAAACGGCTGGCGCGGAAATCGGGCCGCCGGCTCGTCGTGCTCCACCGCCATCCCATGCCGACCTCGAACCGGAAGCTCCACCTCTACAACCACTGGGTGCGGCTCCGCGTGCTGGCGCACTTTTTCCTTCGCGGCGGCCGCATGACCCGGCGCGAGGGCTGCGAAATGTGGTACGACGGCCGGCGCTAGGAAA
>DASZWO010000081.1:0-58837 GCA_035546595.1 Opitutaceae bacterium | reverse complement strand
GAAGAGCGACAAGTCCTTGTCGCTAAAGGCGCAAACGGGAGCGCAGGCTATCCCCACTGCGGGGAAGGGGGTGGGGATACCCTAAAGGGGCGGGGTTTCGTCGAAGAAGATACGAGCTGCGTCTAGTAAGCCCCACCATTTGAATCCCGCTGGGTACTCTTCAGGCCGACGAGGGTTCAGCGGGATTTTTGATTTTGCCGGACGCAGACAATGAGAAGATCGCGAAGAACCTCGGCCCCCCACCTGCGGGGCTGCGTCGCCCGCGGTGGGCCGAGAGTCAGTTACAATTCTCTAGATCAAATTAAAGCGCCGCGCCGCTCGGACGGCCGGCGCCCGTGCATCGAAACAAGCCTCATTTCGGCGTTGTCCAGTAGCAGCTGCCATGGTTTTGATGCCTCGAGGTGACCCATGGGTGATTCGTCTCTTGTTCGATTAGGCAATTTCGCCCTTCGGCACTATCGGCTATGGGGATGGACCCAAATTATTTTTGGTGTGCTTATGACCGGCCTGTCTTTTCTTGGCGGTCATCATGGCGACCTATTTAATATCGTATTCGTCGTCATGCCCTTTGTCGTATTGGTTAGCTCTGGAATTCATTCCCTCAGGACAGGGCCACAGTTGAAGGCGCTGTTGGAATCCTCTAGGGCTTCGCGGCAGGCGTAGAACCTACACCGCGCACGACCTGAAAGAGGTTACTTCCGATACTCGAGCGGCCGAAGGACCGGCGAACAGCCCCTCGCTTTTTCTGGCTGAACACAGCGATCAACGGAATCATCGCATTTACCTTCCTGATCGTTCCGATCGTGACGAGGTAGGGACCGCCGGACTCCCCCCAGGAATGGGGGATGCCGGCGGGTCCGGGCTGCACCCCGCCGTCGGCCCCAGGTTGACGCTGCGCGCGGCGCCAGCGACGGTTCCTTGGTCATGACGAACCCGCCCGGCCGAGATCCGCTCCATGGCGTCACGCTTGAGGTGATGCTCAACTTTCTGGTCGCAAGGCGCGGATGGGAAGAGATGGCCCGCCAGATCGATATTCGTTGCTTCAAATGGGAGCCGAGTGTCGGCTCCAGCCTGCATTTCCTGCGGCGCACCCCCTGGGCGCGCGCCAAGGTGGAGCAGCTCTATTTGCGGGTTAGGGCGGAGGAAAAACCAAACCCATCCGCTGGCTGATCGCGCGGATTCGGACGCCAGCCGCAGAGAAGATGAATTTCATCGATCGCTAATGCCCTTTAAGAGCCGAGAAGTCCGCCCCGGTGGGGGACCGCGCCACGTGCTCAATGAGTTCGGCGTGACCGAACCGGTACCGGCCCACTGGGACCTGCTGCCGCCTGGCGACGCGGCTCTCAGCCGGCGCATCAAGCAGGACGGCCCCTCCCTCACCGTGATCGAGCTGAAGGGCCGGAAGCGGTTCTCGCGTGGGATCTGGGCGCCGGCCGACCGCATTAAGACGCTGCGGGAGGAATTGGCCAGGGAGCGCCAAGCTCCCTCCTACCAGAAGAAACTGGAAAGCGGCCGGCGGCGGCGGGCGGAAGAGCAGGCGGTGTACGCCGAAAGCTTCCGCGAAGCGGTGCTGCGGTACCTCGATTTCCACCCGATGTTCGCGGCCCAAGGCACCGAACTGGCCGGGCTGATCGCAACCCACGCCGTGCCGGTCGGCAGCGGCACCGTGGCGAGAACCGAGCGGATCCCCATCGAGGCGCGTGCTGCCGCCGCCACCATCGCGTGGATGCGGCACCAGACCACGGGCTATGACACCATGGCGATTCCCCGCGTAAGGGGGAAACGGCGCGAGGTGCGCCGGATGCTGGCCCAGCGTTCGGCCGCGCTGCTGGCGCGCTACCGCGCAGGCCAGCCCGTCGATCCGGCAACCTGCCCCTTGCAGATGGTCCTGCGGGGCCAGGGCTGAAGACGCCCGCGACCAGCCTGCCGAGACAGGGCCGCGGTTCAATTTCTTCGCCCGCTGGGGCGCCTTGCATGCGGACCACTTTGAATCGGAATGACGCCTTGATGGAAGAGGCGGCTGAATACGCCGGGGTTAAGGAGAAGACCGCCCTGCTGCATGAGGGGCTGCGCGCCCTCATTCAGCGCGAGGCTGCAGCGCGGCTGGCGGCGCTCGGCGGGAAGGATCCGCAGGCCGCCGCGGGCCCCCGGCGGAAGGCCATAAAGTAGCCGTGAGCATCCTGGTCGACACTTCGGCCTGGATCGATCATTTCCACCAGGCCGATTCTCTCTTGCAGGGCTGGCTGCGCGCGGGGAGGGTGCGGACCCATGCGGTGGTCATAGGCGAGCTGGCGTCCGCACGCCTGGGGCCGCGCCGGGCCGAGATCCTCCGCCACCTGCGGAAATTGCCGCGGGCGGACGACGTGAGCTTGGCCGAAGGCCTGCACCTGCTGGACGAACATTCCCTCGCCGGCCGCGGCCTGTCCTGGTCGGACGTGCAACTGCTGGCGTCCGCGCGCATCGGCGGCCTCGCGCTTTGGAGCCGGGACCAGTCGCTGGCCAGGGCCGCCAGTCAATTGGGCCTGGTTCCGGCGATCAGATAGCAGCACGCCGGCCTCTGCCGCGCCCCGGGCCGCGCGTCCGGCGGCCGGGATCAGCGGATGGCCGCCGCGGGGATTTCCACCGCGTACACGTCGTTGGCCGTCCCCTTGAGATGCCCGCTGAACACCACCCACCGGAAATCCGGGGTCAGATGCGGGTTGGGCTCGATGTACTCGGCCTTGGGGTTTTCGTACGTCCCGGAAAAGTCGCAGATGTGCACCACCGGCACCTCCTGGGTCTTGGGATCGCGCTGATCGAGCCGGTAGATGCAGAGCCACGGGTTGGTGTGCTGGAAGCCGTCGCCGACCGCCCATTTCCCGTCCGGGCCGATCGCATAGTGGATGGACCGGTTGCTGGAGCGGTTGATGCCGGTCGCGGTCACGCCGCCATAGGCGGCCGGGGCGAGCGAAACGCCGCCATAGGAATAGCGCGTCTCCACGCCGGTCCTGACATCCAGGTGGGCCAAGGCGCCCGCGCTGCTGATGTCGTACCAGATGGATTCGCCGTCGCGGTCCCAGAACTCGTGGGTGATGCCCTCGGTCTGCTGCGCCGGCTCGGTCCGGGGCGTGGTCACCTGCCCGGTGGCGAGGTCGAGCAGCCGCAGCCGGTTCTTGATGTGCACCGTCACGAACCCCTCGTGGATGAAGAGCGCCAGGTTCGGGTTGGTGGGCGAGCCCTGCACGTGCCCCAGCCAGTTGTTGTCCTTGTCCTGGAAGACGACCGCCACCTTCCCCGAGTCGATATCGACCGAATAGATGGCGTTGTGCCGCTGCATGTGCTCGTAGGCCGCCACCCAGTCGACCCGCCGCAGGTGGGGGTCTTCCATCTGGGGCTTGGCCTTGACCAGCGCGGCATGCTCGTCCGCCAGCTGGTCGCAGTAGGCGAAAAGCAGCTTCTTCTCGTCGGCGGTGAAGCCGAAGCCCGCGCCCTGCGCCAGCACGCCGTGCGGGACGGTCGCGACCTTGCGGGTCTCCCCGCTGTCCAGGTTGAGGAGGAAGACGTCGTCTCCCCGGTCGAAGGCGGCGGACCGCCGGCGCGGCAGCACGACCAGGTGCTGCCCGGTCTGGTGGGTGAGCTGGCGGATCTCGCCGGTGCGGAGGCTCAGCACGTAGTAGCCGTCATCCGCCCCGCGCTTCCCGCTGAAGATCATCAGGTCGCCATCGGCGGTGAAGATGTTCTGGTGGAAATAGAAGACGCTGGAGGTGTCGAAGCCGCTCGTCAGGTTGACGACCCGGGTGTGGGAGGTGGGGTCCCTCCAGGCCAGGTCCGGATTGCCGGAATACTTCTGCCAGATCGAATCGATGGTCTCGGCGGCGGGCTGGTCCGCGGCGGACACCACGCCGGCTCCGGCGAGGGCGGCCCCGAAAGCCAGGGCGAGGCGGGAAAGGAAGCGCGCGGGGATGGGCGAGATATGCATAGGGGTGAATGCCTGGACGCGCAGCCCGGCAAAAAGATGCTCCGCGGGCCGGACCCCGGCCGACGGCGCCGCGCGCCGGCTGATCTGGCCCGCGCGGGAAAATTCGCGCCGCGCCCGCTGCGGCGGATCGGGACCTATGCGGCCCAGGGCCGGTCGTCGGCCGAGGAGCGGGACCCGAGGTATCCCGAGTCGGGAATAGGCGAAAGCGGCGCCTCTCCGAGGAGAAGCCTGCCGAGCCACGACTCTCTGGTCCGTCGAATCAACCGGATCACCCCTCCCCCATCGGCACAAACCGGCTCCGGATGAAGGGCAAAGCGGGCCGGCCCGCATTCGCTAGCTGCTGCCAGCCAGCAGCTAGCGAATGAGCCGGGCCGGGGGCCTCAATGCCCCGCCTCCTTGAGGACCCCGCTTCCGTTGATCGTCAGCTGGTCGGAGATGATTTCGCCGTTCAGCGTCGCGCTGCCGTTGATCACGATCGCCCCATTCGGCGCCACCACCGTGCCGTTGAAGCTGACGCTGCCGTTCAGCGTCAGCCCGCCCGACGCGACGTCGAGGTTGAGCCATTCCGGATGGCCCGGCGCCCCCATCGCGCCGTTGACCGAGCCTCCCCGGGCCAGGGTGACCAGGACGGGGCCGGCGACGACCAGCGAGCTGTTGCCGTTGAGGGTGAGGCCCTGGAGGTCGTAGACCGCCAGCTCGCTCGAGCCCGGGACGCCCAGCACGAGGCCGCTGTTGCCGTTGGCGGTGAGGGTTCCATAGGTGCCGGGCGGAACGCTCACCTGCCCCACGTTGCCGTTGAGCGTCAGGTTTCGCACCGTCGAGAAGTCACCCGCGCTCTGCCCGGCGGCGTTGATCGACACGTCCCGCGTGCCCCTCGGCGCCGGCGGAGCGGCCACCGCCGGCAGGTCGATCGGATCCGTGCGCCGCACCAGGTCGCGCAGCACGGCGTTGCCGTTGAGCGTCACGGTGTAGTTGGCCGGGGCCGCGCTGCCGGCGCCGTCGAGGGTGCCCCCGAAGGTGGGCCTGCCGTTGAGCCTGACGGCCGGCGTCCCCGGCACCAGCAGGTCCCCGGAAACCCAGGCTCCGCCGTTCAGGGTCGTGCTCTCGGCCGAAAGCACCTGCACCGACCCGTCCAGGCCGCCATTGAGCGTGGGCGCGTGCCGGACCAGGGCGGTCACGGTGATGTCCAGGGTGGCCGCGGCGGAGCCGGCATAGTTGGGGCTGTCGACCACCCCGCTGACCGCGTGCTCGCCCGGCACCTTCGGGGGATTCGGGCCCCCGTCGTAGGTCAGGGTCACGGCCAGGCCGGCCGGATCGGTCGCGGCGGCGACGCTCTTGGGCGTTCCGTCGTAGACCTGCGCGAGGCCGCTCAGGGTCACGAGGACGGCCGCCCTGCCGATCTGCAGGACCCCGGAGGCCGAACCCTGGTAGTCGGGGTCGATCACGGTCGCGGTGACGGGATAGCTGCCCGCGTTCGCCGGCGCCGAGCCGGAGCCGCCGTAGGTGACCTGCACGGCGAGATTGGCGGGCACGGTCGCGACCGAAACCGCCTTCGGGGAGCCGTCATAGGTCGCGGTCAGGCCCCCGAGCGTCACCGCCGCCGTCGCCGGGTTGACGCTCAGGAGGGCGGCGGCGCTGGTCGCGCTGCCTCCCGGATTGCTGACCACGCAGTCGTAGCTGCCCGCGTCCGCGACGTGCACGGCGTGGAGCGCGAGGGTGGCGGTGGCCGCCGAGGGATTGTCCGGGAGGTCGGCCCCGTCCTTGCGCCAGCGGTAGCTGAGGGGACCGGATCCGCTCGCCGCCACCGTCAAGGTCACGTCGGAGCCGGCGGTCGCGGTCTGGGGCGCGGGCGAAGTGACGATGGTCGGCGCGGGCGGCAGCGTGGTGGTGAAGCTGAAGCTCGCGTCGGAGCCGAGGGCGAGGGTCCCGCTGCCCTGGTCGGTCACCTGGGAGCCGTGGATGACGACGGTGATGGTGTCGCCCAGGGCGAGCGAAGCCTGCGGCGTCAGCGTGAAGCTGGCGGGTCCGCCGGAGATCGCCACGGGCACCGGCCCGGATTGGGCGCTGGTGACGTCGACCCAGGTCCCGGTGACGTTCACCCCCTCGCTGAAGGTGACGGAGATGGGGGCCGAGGGGGAGACATCGCTCGCCCCGTCCGCGGGGGAGGTCGAGCTCAGGAGCGGGGCCACCGGCGGGAGGGCCAGCAGTCCCAGCGTCACGGTGAGGTCGTCGATCCGCCAGTTGGCCGTGCCGGCCGAGGGGCTGCCGGAGCCGCCGTAGCCGAAGATCCGGAAGGTGATCGGAGCGCCCGCGGCGCCGGCCGCCCCGGCGAAGCCGGGGGCGTAGAGGTGCCAGGCGGCGTCGTTGGGCACCGCGCCCTGCGCCAGCGGCGCCGCGAAGTTGTCCAGGCTGGAGAAGATCGCGAAGTCCTGCGGGCCGGTCGAGGTGCTGCGCATCCCGAAGCCGATCGCGGTCGCGGCCAGCCTCTGTCCCGCCGCGGGCGTGAAGGTGAACTCGAAGTAGGCCGAGCCGCCGGCGCCGGTATTGAGCGCCCCGATGCGCGCCGCCGCCCCGGCGTTGTTGCCGCCGGACGCGCCGGGGTACCCGCCCGAGACCGAGGAGCCGGTGATCATCGCGGTGGTCCCGTTGTTGTTGCCCTGGGTGACGAGGCCGCCGGTGATGCCGGCCGGCAGGCCGCCGGCGGGGGCTCCGGTGGCGTCGGTGAAGTTCCAGCCCGCCGCGCCGGAGGCGCCGGCGCTCACCGCCAGCAGCGCCCCGGGGCTGGTGACCGAGCCGGCGGCGTTGGTCACGACCACCGTCAGGGTGCCGTCCTGCGCGTAGGTGAGATCGCCCAGGGTCAGCGTCGCGGTGTTCGAACCGGAGACGTTCGGCCCGTCGGTCAGCGCCGCGCCGTTGAGCATCCACTGGTAGGCGAACGGGCCGCTGCCGGCGGCCGTGACGCTGAAGGTCGCGCTGCCGCCCGAGGCCGCCATCTGCGAGAGCGGCGCCGCGGCGATCGTGGCCGGCGCGATCGTCACGGTCAGCGCGGCCGGCTGGCTCAGGTCGCTGCCGGCGGCGTTGGAGACGACGCAGTCGTAGCTGCCGGCGTCGGAGGGCGCGACGTTGGCGAGCACGAGGGAGGCGGTGGCGGCCGAGGCGTTGCCGGCGATCGCGATCCCGTTCCGGCGCCAGGAGTAGCTCAGGGGGGCCGTGCCGGAGGCCGCGACCGTGAAGGCGGCGCTGCCGCCCGCCGCCACCGACTGCGGCGCCGGCTGGGCCGTCACCGTCGGCGGGGTCGGCGCCGGCGTCGAGGCGGCGACGCTGAAGGAGAAGGAGGTGTTGGAAGCGGGATGCAGCGTCCCCGTCGCCTGGTCGGTGACCTGGGCCGCGAACACGGTCACCGTCAGGGTGTCGTTGTCCGCGAAGTTCGCGGGCGGGGTGAGCACGAAGCTGGTCTGGTCGGCCGTGGTGACGGAGGCCGCCACCGGCCCGTTCAGGGCGCTGGTGATGGAGAACCAGCCGCTGCCGACCGAGACCGGCAGGTTGAAGGTGATGGTGATCGGGGCGTTCGCCGCCACCCCGCTCGCCCCCGCGGCCGGCGAGGTGCCTGCGACCGCCGGGATCGGCGTCGAGGTGCCGGCCACCACCATCAGGTCGTCGATCCGCCAGTTGGCGGTGCCGGTCGCGGCGCTGCCGGCGCCGTTGGATCCGTAGAGCCGGAAGGTCAGCGGCGCGTTCGGGGCGCCCGAGACGGAGGGGAAGGAGGGGGTGTAGAGGCTCCAGGCGCTGTTGTTGGGGAAGGTGCCCGTGGCCAGGGGCGCCGCGAAGTTGTCGGCGCTCGAATACAGGGCGTAGGCCTGCGGGCCGGTGCCGGTGCTGCGGGAGCCGAAGGTCACCGAGGAGACGACCGCCTGCTGGCCCGAGGCCGGGGTGAAGGTGAAGGAGAAGAAGGCCGATCCGCCCGCCCCCGTGTTCAGCGCCCCGGTGCGCGCGGCCGCGCCCGCGTTGTTGCCGCCGGAGGCGCCGGCGTACCCGCTCGAGACCGAGGAGGCGGTGATCATGGTGGTGGTCCCGTTGTTGTTGTTCTGGGTGACGATCCCGCCGGTGAGCGTGGGCGGCAGCCCGGCGGCCGGAGCGCCGCTCGCGTCGGTGAAGTTCCAGTCGACCGTGCTGTTGGCGTTGACCGTCAGGGCGGCGGCGCTGCTCGCGACCGGAGCGCCGATTCCGTTGCTGACCGTGACGGCGTAGTTCGCCGCGTCGGCCGCGGTGACGTTCGCCAGCGTCAGGGTGGCGGTGGCGGAGCCGGAGACGTTGCCCCCGTCCGAGAGCGGGGCGCCGCCCCGGCTCCACTGGTAGGCCAGCGGCTCGGTCCCGGAGGCCGCCACGCTGAACGTCGCCGTGCCCCCGGGCGCGACGGTGGCGGCGAAGGGCTGCCGGGAGATGGACGGCCCGGCCGGCGTCACCGTGAGCGCGGCCGGGTTGCTGGTCGCGGCCGCGCCGACCGCGTTGTTCACCACCACGTCGTAGGACCCGGCGTCGGCCGCCTGGACGTCGGTCAGGACCAGCGCGGAGAGCCCCGAGCCGGAGACGTGGCCGCCGTCCGCCAGCGCCGCGCCGTCCTTGCGCCATTGGTAGGTGAAGGGGGCGGAGCCGCCCGCGGTCACCGAGAAGACGACGGTGCCGCCCGCGCCGGCGGTGGCGGGCGCCGGCTGCCCGGCGATGGCGGCGGGCAGGCCGGTGACGGTGAGGGAGGCGGCGGCGCTCACGATCGAGCCCAGGGGGTTGCTCACGGTCACGCTGTAGCTGCCGGCGTCGCCGGCCTGGACGTTCAGCAGGTTCAGCGTGGCGGCGGTGGCGCCCGGAATCGGCGTCTCGTCCTTGGACCACTGGTAGCCGAGGGGCGGGTTCCCCGCGTCGGCGGCCGTGACGGAGAAGGAGGCGGACCCGCCCACGGGGGCCGACTGGGGGAGCGGCTGCACCGAAATCGTCGGCAACCCGGTCGCGACCTGGCCGTCGACCGGCTTGTTCCGCAGGCCGGCGGCGACCGCCGGCTGCAGCGCCGCGCTGTTGAAGAAGCTCAGCCCGGTCTCCGCGGCGATCTGCGCCACGGTCGTCTTGTAGTTCTCCCAGGGGTCGCTCTTGATGCCGGACACGTTCGGGATCTGGATGGCGATGACGCGGATGGCGTCCGCCCCGGCGGCGTTGATCCGGTCGACCGCGCTGCCGGCGCCCAAGGGCACGATCACCGCGATCTTCCAGGTGTAGGCCGGGACCTGGATCTGGGCCGCGCTGGGGAGGACCGAGCCGTTGAAGCCGCCCGGGCCGCTGGTGATCAGGACCTCGTTGCCCGCGCTCGCCTGCTGGCGGCAGTAGTCCTCGAAGAGCTCCCAGGGCCCCTGGTTGTTGTCGGCCGACTGCGGCACGATGTTCGTCATGTAGAACACCGCCAGGTTGTCCGCCAGGAGGTCGGTCCGGTCCTCGGAGGGGCACATGTGGCCGCGGTTGAAATTGATCGCGCCGACCCCGTTGTAGTCGGCCGTGGTCACCGCGTAGAAGCCCGCGGGCAGGCCCGGGTCGGGCTCGAAGTCGTTGGAGCGGCCGCTGGTGCCGACGTCGCCGCTCGTCAGGTCCCAGGAGACCCAGTTCGGCTCCCGGTTGTTGTCATTGTAGTCGAGGGCGTACTCCGAGCGCTGGATGAGGTAATGGGAGTGGTTCGACGGGTCGGCCGTCGCGGCGCTGGGGTCGCCCAGCTGCATCTGCAGCGCGGCGTCGATCGTCGCGCGCGCGACCCCGGCGAGCAGGAGGCTGAAGACGGCGAAGGCGGCGGCCGAACGGCGGAGGGATGGGATCATGGCGGGGAAGGCGCACCGGACCGGAACGAAGGATCCCGGGCCAGAGAAGCAGCGGCCTCCGTGCGCGGTGGTGAGGCTTCAGCGGGCGGCATTGGGTACAATCCCTAAGTTGAAACTTTCCAGTGACGGCTAGGGGGAAACCCCCATTTGCGTTGGTGGGATCATCTATTCCGGGGCGAGTTGATCCGCCGCGCCGTCCGCGTTCCTTAGATGCGATGATCCGCCTGAAACGCGCCTATGCCGCCCCGGCCAAGGAGGACGGCGCCCGCATCCTGGTGGAGCGGCTCTGGCCCCGCGGCGTGAGCAAGGGCCGGGCGAAGCTCGACCTCTGGCTCAGGGAGATCGCGCCCAGCGCCGGCCTCCGGACCTGGTTCGGCCATGATCCGGCCAAGTGGCCGGAATTCCGGAGGCGCTACCGCGCTGAGCTGAGGGCCAACCCCGGGCCGGTGCGGCTGCTCCGCGAGCGGGCGGCCCGGGGCCCGCTGACGCTGGTCTTCGCCGCCCGCGACGAGGAGCGCAACAGCGCCGTGGTGCTGAAAGATCTCCTCGGAAAGGAAGCCTAGGAATCCAGCCCGAGCAGCCGCGCCGGATTCTTCCGCGTGATCAGCGCGATCTCCTCGTCGGTGATCCCCTCGGCGCGCAGCCGGGAGATGAATTCCCGCAGCCCGCGGGTGTGCAGCGGGTTGCCCGGCTGGCCGAGGTCCGACGACATGATGAAGTGGCCGGCCCCCACCGCGCGGATCGCCCGCGCGCAGGCGGACATCGGCAGCGGATCGCCGCCGAGGTGCGCCAGGTAGACGACCTCGAGCAGCGCGCCCTCGGCCGCCATCTGCCTCATCTGGTCGATCGACGCCCGGGTCGAGGCGGAGAGCACGTGGGTCACCAGCAGGCGCCTCACCCCCGCCGCGCGGGCCGCGCGCAGCAGGATGATCGACTCGGCGGGCGCCGAATGCCCCGTGGCGAAGATCAGGTCATGGTCGGCGACGACCTTGAAGACCTCCTCCATCGCCGGCACCGGCCGGCCGTCCCGGACCACCGCGACGAAGGGCCGGCTCGCGCGCTCGAACCTGACCTGGTTCTCGGCGTCGAAGGTCGGGCACCACACCACCCGCCCGCGGTGGCCCTCCACCTCGACCATCTTCCGCACCGCCTCGGGGTTGATCCCGCCGTTGGAGCGGTTCAGGACCACGCCCCCGAAGACCTCCACCCCGCTCACCTCCATCATCGCCAGCTGGGCGATCGCGGCGGTGGGAAAGTAATGGTTCTTGAGCACGACGGCGCGCATCCCGGCGGCCTTGGCGTTGCGGATCACCCCGAAGCTGTCGATGGAGCGGCCGGTCACGTCCGGAGCGGAATGGGCGTGGAAGTCGATCACGCCCTGCAGGGAAACCTGGTCGACCGGGTCGGCGGCGGCGGGCAGGCCGCCGAGGAGGAGGCCGGCGAGCGCGGCCAGCAGCGGGGTTTTCATTGCCAGGGAGTAGGCGGCAATTGATAAGCGGAGTCCAGACTCCCCTATGGCCGACCACGTCCAGGCGACAATCCAGACCTACGACCGGATCGCGGCGGACTACCACGTGGCGGCGACCCCGGAGAACCGCGCCTGGCTGGAGGGCTCGATGCGGGAGTTCTTCCAGCGGCTGCCCGGCCGGGCGGTGCTGGTGCCGGGCTGCGGCGAGGGCCGCGACTCCCGCTTCCTGCGCGATCTCGGCGCCGAGGTGGTCTCCTTCGACCTCTCGGAGGGGATGCTGGCCCGGGCCCGCGCGGACGACCCGTCCGGCACCTACCTCCAGCTGGACTTCCGGGCCGCCGACACCCTCGCCGCCCGCTTCGACGGCATCTGGGCCTGCGCCTGCCTCTATCACCTGAACAAGCCCGAGTTCCGCGCCTGCCTCGCCGCCTTCCGGCGGCGGCTCGCGCCTGGCGGGCTCCTCTTCCTCAACCTCAAGCTCGGCTCCGGCGAGGAATGGCTCGAGGTCCCGCGCGAGGGCTATTTCGGGGGCGAGGACTCGAAGCGGAAGCTCACCGGCCCGCGCTTCTTCGCCTATTACCGGCGCGGCGAGCTCGACGATTATTTCAGGGGATTCGCCGTCGAGCTGGAGCGGCGCAACAACGTCCGGGAGGGCGAAGGGGCGATGGAGTTCTTCCTGCGGAATCCGGCGGGCTGACCTCAGTTGGCCGCGGTCGGCGGCAGCGCCGCCTTCGCGGCTGCCACCAGCCGGTCCGCCGGGATCATCACCGAGGGATCGGCGTTGAAGGAGACGAACTTGACCCGGCCGTCGCGCCCGATGACGAAGGCGGTCGGGATCGTCAGCCAGTAGTCCGCCCCGCCGGGGACCCTGGGCAGGTTGATCCCGTTGGCGCGGTAGTCCGGCTCGTCGGCGGCGGGAATCCGATAGGCCACCTGGTAGCGGCCGGAGACCTTCAGCTCGCGGTCGGAAAGCAGGTGGTAGCGCAGGTGCAGCTGGGCGGAGGTCCGGCCCAGCGCCGGGACCGGATCGGGCGAGATCGCCACGATCTGGTAGCCCAGGCGCCGCAGGTCGATCTCCGCGCTCGCCAGCGACGCCAGGTGCCGGTTGCAGAAGGGGCACCACCCGCCGCGGTAGAAGACCAGGATGGTGGGCTGGGCGGCGAAGACCGCGGCCAGGTCCACCGGCTTGCCGTCGAGGGAGGTCAGCACCGCGGTGGGGGCGGGCGAGCCGACGCCGATCGGCCGGACGGCCCCCTCGCTGGCCGGCAGGGCGGCCCGGGCGGCGGGGGCCCAGAGGGCCAGGAGCAAAACGAGGGGAAGGCGGTGCATGGCCCCGGATCTATTCGGCGGAACGGCCCCGCACTTTAGCGGCGGAATCGCGTATTCCGGGCCGCAACCCGCGCGATGCGCTTGCACCGGCCCGCGGCCGGGCCAGAATCCGGCCACGCACCCCGCGCCATGCTGATCCATTCCGTCTATTTCTGGCTCCGGCCCGACGTCTCCCCGGCGCAGCGGAGCGAATTCAGGCAGGCGCTGCAGGGCCTGGAGAAGATCCCGGCGGTGGAGAAGGTCCACGTGGGCGCGCCGGCCGCGACCGAGCGCTCCTCCCACGTCGATCACACCTTCACCTTCGCCCTCACCGTCTTCTTCCGCGATGTGGCGGCCCACGACGCCTACCAGGTCGACCCCCTCCACTGGGCCTTCGTGAACGCCCACGAGAAGCTCTGGACCAAGGTGGTGGTCTTCGATTCCGCCTGAGGGGATGGGGCCGCTTCGGATCACCCCCGGCGACCTCGGCGACCGGCGGGTCGTCGAGCTGCTCGGCCTCCACCTCCGCCAGTGCCGGGCCGAGACCGCCCCGGGCAGCGCGCACGCGCTCGACCTGGAGGGGCTGCGCGCCCCCGGGATCTCCTTCTGGACCGCCTGGGAGGCCGATCTCCTGGTCGGGACCGGCGCCCTCCAGCGCCTCAGCGCCGAGCATGGCGAGGTCAAGTCCATGCATACCGCCCCGGCCGCGAGGCGCCGGGGCATCGGCCGGGCCATGCTCGATCACCTGGTTGCGGTGGCGCGCGGCCAGGGCATGACCCGGCTGAGCCTCGAGACGGGATCGCGGGACTACTTCAAGCCGGCCCACGCCCTCTACCTCAGCCGCGGCTTCGTCGACTGTCCCCCGTTCGCGGACTACGTCCCCGATCCCAACAGCCGCTTCCTCACCCTCGACTTGCGGGCGGGGACATAGCGCGCCGCCATCCTGTCAGAAATGTCAGGTGGCGCCGTTTGACGGCTGCCGGAGCGTCCCAACAAAAAGCGGCCCATGCTGGCCTACCCCGGACGCGGCCGGCTTGGGCGCGCCGTGGTCCTGTGCTGCGCGGCCGCCCTGCTGCTGCTCTACGCGTCGACCGCCCTGCTCGCCTCCCGTCACAAGGGCCCCTCCTACGACGAGGGCGAGGAAATCGCCATGGGCTACAATATCTGGCTGCGGCACGACTTCCGGATGGAGGCGGCCAACGGCGACCTGGTGAAGCGCTGGGTGGCGCTCCCCTACTTCTGGACCCAGCCGGGCTTTCCGGAGATCGACAGCGCGGACTGGCGGGCCGGCCACCCCTATGCGCTGGGCTACGAGTTCCTCTTCCGCAGCGGCAACCGTCCGGAGGATCTGCTGCTGCAGGCCCGGGCCATGAACGTCCTCCTGGGCGTGGCCCTCGGGGCGCTCATCTTCGGCTGCTCCTGGGAGCTCTTCGGCGCCGCCGGCGGGCTCATCTCGCTCCTCCTCTACTGCTTCAGCCCGCACATGCTCGCCTTCGGGGGGATGGTCTCCACCGAAATCTCCACCTGCCTCACCCTGCTGGGCTCGGCCTGGTCCCTCTGGCGCCTGCTCCACCGGGTGAGCTGGGGGCGGCTCGGCGCCAGCCTGGCCTTCCTCTCCCTCGCCTGGCTGGCCAAGCTTTCGGCCCTCGTCCTCATCCCCGCCGCGGTGATCCTGGTGGCGCTCAAGCTCGCGGGCGGGCGGCCGATCGAATGGCGCCTGGGACGGCCCCGCCTGATCGAGAGCCCGGGGCGGCAGCTCGCCGTCTTCGCGGACCTGGCCATCCTCCACGCCGCCGTCGTCTGGGCGGCCGTCTGGGCGGCCTACGGCTTCCGCTACTCCGCCAGCCCGGCCCCGAACGACCCCGGCGTGGTCTTCCGGCCGCAGCCCGCGGTCGACGCGATCAGCCCGCGGGTCCTGGCGTTCCTCTCCTGGTGCCGCCGGGTCCACTTCCTCCCCGAGGGCTACCTCCATGGCGTCCAGTGGCTGCTGGGGGACAACGACCACCGGCAGGCCTTCGCCAACGGCCACTGGTGGCTGGGGGGCTGGCGCGGTTTCTTCCCCTACGCCTTCTGGGTCAAGACCTCCCCGGCATTCCTGCTGCTGCTGCTGGCGGGCGCCGCGGTCTGGTGGATCCGGCGCCGCCGGGGCATGGCGGGCGCGGCCGCGCCCAGCCTCTATGCGGCGGCCCCGTTCGCCGTCCTCGTCGGCGTGTACGGGGCGGTGGCGATGACCCAGAACGTTGACATCGGCCACCGCCACCTCCTGCCGATCTATCCCGCCCTGGAGGTGCTGGCCGGCTCGGCGGCCGGCCTGCTCGCCTGGCGCGGGACGCGGCTGCTCCTGGCCGCGTCCCTGGGCTTCTTCGCCTTCGAGTCGCTCCGGATCTACCCGGACTACCTGGCCTACTTCAGCCCCCTGGCGGGCGGCCCCGACCACGGCTACCAGCGGCTGGTGGACAGCTCGCTCGACTGGGGCATGGACCTTCCCCAGCTGCGCGACTGGATCGCCCGCCACAACCCCGGCGGGAGGACCCCGCTCTTCCTCACCTACTTCGGCACCGACGATCCGGACCACTACAAGTTCAAGTACCGCTGGTTCTCCGACGGCTTCAACTGGCTGCCCCATGTCCCGGCCATCCCCGAGCCGGGCTACTACGCCATCAGCGCGACCAACTTCCAGACCGTCGAGAGCTGCTCCTTCGGGCCCTGGACCCCGAACGCCGAGACCAACTATCAGATCTACCGGCACCGGATGCGGATCCTCCTGCGGCTGTCCCGCCGGCCCAAGCTGCGAGCCCTGCTTCCGGAGGACTTCGAGCAGGACGCGCTGCTGCGCATCCTCCAGGGCTACGACCAGTGGACGTTCGGCCGGCTCTGCGCCTGGCTGCGCCACCACCGCCCGCCCGACGCGGAGATCGGGCATTCCATCCTGGTGTGGAAGCTCGGCGAGGCGGAGCTCAAGGAGGCCCTGCTCGGCCCGCCGGCCGAGCTCGTGTCCGGGCCGCCCCTGCGCGCGGTCCTCCACGACCTGGTGTCGCACTGAGCGTCGCAGCCCGCGCTGGATTCGGGGGCGAAAGGAAGGCATCGTTCCCGGGATGCCGTCCGAAGAGATCTACTGGCGCGGGCCGCGCGCCTGCGCCTGGCCGCCCCGGCCGCAGCGGACCGACGTGCCGCTGATAGCCCCGGAGGACTTCCGGCGGTGGATCCTGCACGAGGACGCCCAGCTGCTGGTCGTCGACAAGCCCGGATCGGTCGTCTGCCACCCTTCGAAGGCCGGGCCGGCCTCCAGCCTGGTCGGGGCGGCGCGGATCCACACCGGGCTGGAGACGGTCCACCTCGTCTTCCGCCTGGACCGGGAAACGAGCGGCGTGATCGTGCTGGCCAAGGCGGCCGCGATGGCGGCCCGGCTGCAGAAGGCGGTGGAGCGGCGACGGGTCCAGAAATCCTACCTCGCGGTCCTCACCGGGGAGCTGGCGGGGCCGGCGAGCGTCGACCAGCCGCTGGGCGAGGACACCGCCAGTCCCGTCTTCATCAAGACGGCCGTGGCCGAGGGCGGGCGGCCCTCGCGCACCCGCTTCGTCCCGCTCTGCGCCGCCGGCGGCTTCACCCTCGCGCGCGTCCTGCCCGAGACCGGCCGGAAGCACCAGATCCGCGCCCATGCCCGGTGGCTGAACCATCCCCTGGTGGGCGACAAGATCTACGGCCCCGACGAGCGCCTCTACCTGGAATTCATCGAGCGGGGATGGACTCCGGAGCTGGCGGAGAAGCTCCTGCTGCCCCGGCAGGCGCTGCACTGCGAGGCGATCGACCTGCGCCCGGCGGGCCTGGAGTTCGCCTTCCGCGCGCCGCTGCCGAAGGACCTGGCGGAATTCTGCGCCCGGCATGGGCTGGCTGCGGCGACGGCCTGACCCAGTGTCCGGCCGCTTCGTCCCAGCGGCATTTCGTGAGCGTCGGCCCCTCCCGCCAGGGCCCGAGCGACCGGGCTTCTTCACAGCCTTGACAAGCAAGCTACCTTGTTATGCCATGTAGCGATGGCCGCCGCCTCCAATGATCCCTTCGACAACTGGACGGTCCAGGTCCGGAAAGGCGTCCTGGAGCTCTGCATCCTCAATGCGCTCGAACAGGAGGAGCGCTACGGTTACGAGCTGGTCAAGGCGCTGACCAACCTTCCCGGCTTCGGGGTGACCGAGGGAACGATCTACCCCCTTCTTTCGCGCCTGCGCGAACAAGGCCTCGTCTCCACCCGGCTGCTCGAGTCCCCGGACGGGCCCGCGCGCAAATACTACGCGCTGACGGCCCAGGGGCGCCGGAGCGCGGCTCTGATGAACGACTATTTTTCCGAACTGCTCACCGCATGCCGAACCCTGCGAAGAAAATGACCCCCGCCCTATGATCACCTGGACCGATTCCGCCCGAGAAATCCTGGAGCGCTACACCGCTTCCATCCGCGGGCCGCTGGCCGCAACCGGCGCCGATCCCGACGAGGTCGCCGCCGATCTCCGCCGCCATATCGAAGAGGAACTCGCCGCCAGCAAGATCCTGATCGCCACGGGCGAGGATGTGCAGCGCCTGGTCACCCGCTTCGGGCCGGTGGTCGCCGACAAGCCGGGCCGGAAGGGGCCCGGCTTGGCTTGGAAATGGCCCCTGGCCGCCGCGATCCTCGCCGCGATCCTCTTCGCCGGCTGGAGGTCCCATTTCCGCCGGGTCTATTCCGCATCGTCAACCCTCCTGTTCGAAATTCCGGTGACGGTCGTCCGGAAAGACGGCGTGCGTGCCGCCTACTCCTCTTCCTCGGGCCTCGGCCTGAATCTGGAGGTCTACGCCGAGACAATCCGAAGCGACAAGATTCGCCGATTGGTCCGGCAAAACCTCACCCCTGCGGAGAACCTGCTCCTCGAGCAAGCCGCGAAAAAAAATCTCCTTTCCCCCGACCGCCTCGGCCGGGTCACGGTTGCGGGCGGGGACGGCGGGACCGTGCTGCGCATCGCCGTCGAAAGCGGCGATCCGGAAGCGGCCGCCGTCGTGGCGAACAAGTTCGTCGAGACCTTCATGGACTACAGCGAGGCCAACCTCCGAGACACCGCCGACTTTGCCGCAAATTTCCTCCAAACCCAGGCTGACAAGCTCAAGGCCGAGGCCGCTTCCGACTCGGCAAGGGTGAAACAACTCCGCGATGCGGGGGTGGCCGGCGACGCCCCGGAGATGCAGGCGGCGGTCGCTCAAAAGGACGTCGCCGAATCCAACTATCGCGCCCTTCTCAAGCGCTTGGAGCAAACCCGGGAGAGCCGGGCCCCCAGCCGGCTGCCGGCCCGGCCGCTCGACGCGGCAAGGCCGGATCCCAATCCGGTCGCTCCGAGCGCCCGCACGGTGCTGCGCCAAAGCCTGCTGGCGGGAGTCGCGGTGCTGTTCGCCGGATCGCTTCTGGCCTGGGCGGTTCAGCGGCGATCCGCTGGCGCCTCCGGCAGCGCAAAGGCGACGTAGACTCCCCCGTTCTTCCGTTCGAACTGGCTGCCGTCGGATTCGCCGCCGGCGGCGATCAGCACGTACTGCCGGCCGCCGAGCAGGTAGGTGGCGGGCGTCGCCAGGCCGGCCAGCGGCAGGTCCCCCGTCCAGAGCAACTTCCCGGTCTCCTTGTCGAAGGCCCGGATCTTCCGGTCGAAGGCCGTGGCCGCGATGAAGACCAGCCCTCCGCCGGTCACCAGGGGGCCGCCGTAGTTGATCGTGCCGGTGTCGCCCTTCCCCTTCGCCGCCAGCTCCGGGTAGTAGCCGAGCGGGATCTGCCAGAGGTATTTCCCGGAATTCAGGTCGATGGCGCTGAGCGTGCCCCAGGGCGGCTTGACCGCGGGATAGCCGCCCGGGTCGTTGAACCAGCCCTTGGTGGAGACGAACGAGGGCGCCGGGCCGCCGCCCCCGGCGGGGGCGGCGCTGGGAGCAGCCCGGCCGTCCAGGTAGGCGAGCAGGGCCTGGATCTGGCGGGCGGGCAGGTCCGCGAGCGGCGGCATCCGCCCCTTGCCCTGGCGGATGAGGTCGGCGATCCGCGCGTCTCCCAGCCGCAGGCCGACGCCGACGAGGCTGGGAACGGCCGGCGGAAATCCCGCCCGGTTCAGGCCGTGGCAGGAGGCGCAGCGCTGCTGGTAGACGCGCTCGCCCGGGCCCGCCGCCGCCCGCGGGCGGAGCAGCCCCTGCAGGCGCGGCGTCTCGTTGCCGTTCACGTAGAGGACGCCGGTGGCGGGGTCGGCCGCCGGGCCGCCCCACTCTCCCCCGCCATTGGCCCCCGGCAGCGCCACGTCGATCCCGTCCAGGCGCGGCGGGACGAATTGCCCGCCCTGGCCGCCGGCGAAGCGCCGGAACTGGCCCAGCACGGCCGCGTGCGCCTCCGGCGTGCGGTCGGTGAGCAGGTCCTCGGTCAGGCCCTGGCGGGTGAAGGGGCGGGGCAGCTCGGGCAGCGGCTGGGTCGCGGCGGCGACCTCACCCGGGACGGCGCTGGGCGGAACCCTGACCTCGCGGACCGGGAAGAGCGGCTCGCCGCTGACCCGGTCGAAGAGGAAGACGTAGCCGGACTTGGTGGTCTGCGCCACCGCGTCGATCCGGCGTCCGGCGCGGGTCACCGTCAGCAGCACGGGCGGCGCCGGAAAGTCGCGGTCCCACAGGTCGTGGTGCACTCCCTGAAAGTGCCAGAGCCGCCGGCCGGTCCGGGCGTCCAGCGCGAGCAGGGTGTCGGAGAAGAGGTCGTCGCCCACCCGGTCCGCCCCGTACCAGTCGGTCACGGCGGAGCCGGTGGGCACGTAGACGATGCCGCGGGCGGCATCGAGCGCCATGCCGGCCCAGTTGTTGGCACCGCCGGCGCCCTTCCAGGCGCCCTGCGGCCAGGTGCCGGAGCCGTACTCGCCCGGCCGCGGGATGGTGTGGAAGGTCCAGCGGATCCGGCCGGTGCGCACGTCGTAGGCGCGGATGTCGCCCGGGAGCGCCGGATGATCCTCCGGCTCGCGGCCGCCGACGATGATCAGGTCGCCGTAGACCGCCCCGGGGCTGGTGCAGGTGAACGATTGCTGCCGGTAGTCGTCGCGGCCCAGCCCGGCCCGCAGATCGACGTAGCCGCCCTCGCCGAAGTCCGGCAGGAGCTTTCCGGTGGCGGCGTCGAGGGCGAAGAGCAGGTGGTCGGCGGAGGTGATGATCCGCGCCGTCCGGCCGTCCGTCCAGTAGGCCGCCCCGCGGACCGGCCCGGTGCCGCGCACCCCCGGGTCGAACTTCCAGAGCAGCCGGCCGCTCGCCGCGTCGAGGGCGATGACCTTGCGCGAGGGCGTGTTGGCGTACACCACCCCGCCGATCACCAGCGGGTTGGTCTCCAGGCCGCCCTCCTCGCCGGTGTCGTAGGTCCAGGCGACCTTCAGGCCGGCGACGTTGCCGCGGTCGATCTGCGCCAGCGGCGAATAGTGGTCCCCGGCCGGGTCTCCGTTCCAGACGGCCCAGTCGCGGGCGGCCGGGGCCGCCGCGAGGGGCGCCCCGGCCAGGAGCAGCAGCGCGATCCAGCCCGACCGGGGCATCTACCGGCCGGCGGCCTTCGCCGTCTCGACCGCGAAGGCGTAGTCCGGCCCGAAGATGTTGGCGCGGAAGATCACGTACTTCTGGTCGGGGGTGAACATGGGATTGGGCTCGAGCCGGTAGTTCTGGGCGCCGTGGACCGCCGTCTTGCCCATGTTGACCAGCCGCTCGACGCTGACCGCGCCGCCGGCGATCAGGTTCTCGCCCAGGGAATGGTTGTCCGGATTCGGGACGGGGTGGCAGAGCACGATCCAAGGATTGCGGAAATTGCCGTCGCCGCAGAAGTCCTTTCCGTCGGGGGAGCTGTTGTGGTGGATCGAGCCGGACTCGGGGGTCTGGTGGTACCAGACCCGCGCGCCCGTCTTCACGTTGTAGCCGGCGATGAAGCCGGAATTGGCGACGCGGCGCGGGAAGGAGAGCTGGTACCAGATGGTCTGGCCGTCGGCGGCCCACCACTCGTGCCCGGCGATTTCCATCTGCATGATGCGCTTGTGCACCAGCTGGTTGCCCGAGCCGTCCGTGCGGATGGTCCAGATGCGGTCGACCTGCTCCCACTCCCCCTCGTGGCAGTACATCAGCAGCGTCGGATCGGTCGGCGAGAACTGCAGGTGGTTGAGCCAGTCGGTGCTGTGCTCGATCAGCTTGGTCACCGCGCCGGTCTGGAGGTTGATGGTGAAGATGGTGTTGGGCAGCTTCGCCGCCAGGCGCAGGGCCATGTTCTCGCCCTTGTTCTCGGGTTCGCCGAGGTTCTTTTCTCCCATCTTGTTCTGCCTCGCCATCCGGCCGCCGTACACCCCCGGCCCGACCGCGTCGCCCTCGATGTAGGTGCCGGCGCCGAGCGTCTCGTCGGCGTTGATCGTGACCACGCTGGCGCGGCGGGGCAGGTCCGCGATCTTCCGGATCTCCCCGGTGTCGATGTTGGCGGCCCAGAGCGAGAGGTGGTAGGAGTCGCCGTTTTCCTTGGTGAAGTAGATCGTGGGCGTCTTGCGCCCCACCACGATCGCGCGGGTGATGCCCTTGGCCAGCGGCCGCGACTCCCAGGTGCCGAGCTTGAGCACCTTGAGCTGGTCGTCGGAGGTGGTGTAGATCATCTCCTTCCCGTCCGGGGTGAAGGCGTTGAAATTGAAGTAGAAGCTGTCGGAGCCGGGCTCGTCCGTGATCCGGATGACCCGGTGGCCCGTGTCCGGGTCGATCCAGGTCTTGGGCGGCTCCTGGGCGAGGGCGCGGGGGCCGGCGAGGAGGGCGAGCGCGGCGCCGGCCAGCAGCAGGCGCGGCGCGGGGAGGCGATGGGAGGAATTCATGGGGTCGGGCGCGGGATGTGCCCGGCCAGACGCGCCCGGCCCGACGAAGTTGGGGGTTTAGGGAAAAAATGTAATCTTTCGCGGCGGCTTAACGGCGCGGGCGGGCGGGCCGAAAAGAATGCTGTCGCCGCAATCCCCTGCGGCGACGAGCGCGCCCGACTCCCTTCGGCGCGAGGGCGGCATCGGAAGCCGCCAGCCTGCTCCAAGGATGGATCATGTCAGTCGTCATCAACTCCAACCTGCCGGCCTTGATCGCGGCCAACAACCTGGCCGCGACGAACCGCCAGCTCAACCGAAGCCTCAACCAGCTCTCCAGCGGCTCGCGCCTGGTCAACGCCTCGGACGACGCCGGCGGCCAGGGGGTGGCGCTCAAGCTCTCGAGCGTCGCCAACCGCGACAGCCAGATCGAGGCCAACCTGGCTGACGCCGGCTCCTTCGCCCAGACCCAGGACGGCGCGCTGCAGGTCGTCGCCGGCGTGCTCAACCGGATCTCCGAGCTGGCCGCGCTCTACACCGACCCGACCAAGAACTCCTCGGACCTGGCCGACTACGACGACGAGTTCTACCAGCTCCAGAGCGAGCTCACCGCCCTCGGGGGCCAGACCTTCAACGGCGTCAGCCTCTTCGGGTCCGCCAGCCTGACGGCCGACGCCACCGAGGATCTCAGCGCCTCGGGCGCCGTCACGGTCTCCCAGCAGGACCTCCTCGCCACCGGCGGCTTCGCCACCCTCTCGGAAACCTGGGCGGACCTGAGCGGCTGGACGGCGGCCCACAGCAACGCCGGCAACCCCATGACCGTCTCGGTCACCGCCGGCAGCCTGCAGCTGAGCGGCGACGGCACCGCGGCGGGGGAGGCCACCGCCACCTCGAACGCGTCCTTTTCCGGACCCTTCCGGATCGCCACCACCTTCAACGTGGGCGGCACCAACGGCGACCTTTCCGTCAACTACGGCGCCACGACGCTGGCGGACCTCTCGACCTTCGTCTACAGCGGAACCCACACCCTGCAGATCGACGTCGACAGCTCGGGCCAATCCACCGTGTCGGTCGACGGGTCGGCGGTTCCCGGCCAGGCGCGCTCGGGCGTCAGCACCTCCAGCCCGCAGCCGATCGTGCTGGAGGCCGACACCGCGGGCGCGATCACGGCCACGGTCGGCCCGCTCACCGTCTCCAGCCTGGCCACGGGCAGCAACACCCACCAGGTGACCGCCGCCTCCTCGCTGGCCGGGCTGTCCCTCGCGACGATCACCGGCGCGATCCAGGACGTGGCCGCGATGCGGGCCACCAACGGCGCCGAGCAGAGCCGGATCAACTTCGCCTCCAGCCTGCTCACGACCAACCGGACCAATCTGGAGGCCACCGTCAGCCGGATCAGCGACGTCGACGTCGCGCAGGTCTCGACCGCGCTCGCCCGCTACCAGGTCCTGGTCCAGGCCGGCGTCTCCATGCTGACCCAGGCGAACCAGTCCGCCCAGGTCGCGCTCAAGCTGATCACCGGCGGATAGGCGCCGCATCCTCGGGGGGCCGGATGCGTCAAGCCCCGGCACCCCCGCCCATGCTGCGCCCCCTCCTCCCGGCCGTCCTGGCCTTCGCCCCCCTCGCGGCCGCCCCCGTGGCGCGCCTTCCCGCCGACCGGGCGGGCGGCGTCGATCCCGACACCCATCTCGTGCTCACGTTCTCCTCGCCCCCCGCGCTGGGGAAGTCGGGCCTGATCCGCATCTACGACGCGGCGGACCACCGCCTGGTCGACACCCTTGACCTGAGCGTGCCGGCCGGCCCGGACCCCTCCGGGCCGCGGGCGCCCTCCCCGGTCCATACCCCGGGCGAGCCCGCCCTGCCGCGCGCCGGGGGCTTCGCGCCCGGGCATCCCACCAACGCCAACACCCCGCGCAGGCCCTCGGCCTACCAGCTCACCATCATCGGCGGGGTGGTCCAGGGGTTCCATTTCCGGCCGGTGATCATCCGCGGCGACACCGCCACGATCTACCCGCACAACAACCTGCTGGAGTACCGTCACCGCTATGCGGTCGAGATCGATCCGGGGGTCCTGACCCTGGCGGACGGCAGCTTCGGCGGGATCGGGCCGGGCGGCTGGACCTTCGCCACCCGGGAGGCCCCGCCGCCGGCGGACGCGGAGCGGGTGGTGGTCGCGGCCGACGGCTCGGGCGACTTCAGCACCGTGCAGGGGGCCCTCGACTGGGCGCCCGACCATCCGGCGCGGCGGATCACCGTCTTCATCCGCAACGGCCGCTACGAGGAAATCGTTTTCTGCCACGACAAGCACGACCTGACCCTGCAGGGCGAGAGCCGGGACGGGGTGCAGATCAGCTACGGCAACAACAGCGTCTTCAACGGGCCGGAGCCCAGGCCGGGCGGGGGCTACTATCCCGGCGGCGGCGGCCCCTCCCGGCGCTGCTCCTTCGCCGCCTACGACTGCAGCGGGCTGATCCTCGAGGACTTCTCCACCAGCAACACCCTCAAGGGGCAGGCGGAGGGGCTCCTCCTCTCGGGCGAGCGCAACCTGGTGCGGCGGGTGAACGTCACCGGCTCGGGCGACGCCCTCAACCTGCGCGGCTCGGCCTATTTCGCGGACTGCCGGATCGCGGGCGACGGCGACACCATCCTGGGGGTCGGGCCCGCCTTCTTCCGCCGCTGCGAGCTGAACTCCTGGGGCGCCTACATGTGGATCCGCAATCCCGCCTCGAACCACGGCAACGTCTTCGTCGAATGCACCTTCCGGCCGCCCTCGACGCCGCGGAGGCTGGGCCGGAACAGCGACCCGGTCCTCGCCCGCCTGCCGAACAACCATGGGATCAACTATCCCTATGCCGAGGCCGTGCTGATCGACTGCAAGCTCCAGGGCATCCCGCCGCAGGGCTGGGGCCCGATTGACGACGACACCTCGCACCTGCATCTCTGGGAATACCACAGCACCAACCTCGCCGACGGCCGCCCGGCCGACGTCAGCCGGCGCCACCCCGTTTCCAAGCAACTGACCCTGCCCCATGATGCTCAGCTCATCGCCCGATACAGCGACCCGGCCTTCGTGCTCGGCGGCTGGAACCCCGAAGCCACGCGCTAGGACGGCGCGCCGGACCCTGGCCTGGATGGCCGCGGGCGCCGCGCTCGCCGGCACCGCCGCCCGCGCCCAGGAGGGGATCCCGTGGGAGCAGCGCCAGGCGCTGCACCTGGCCCCTCCCCCCCCGCCGCCGCCGCCGCAGTTCCTCCAGACCTGCGCCCTCTGCCACGGCAACGACGGCATGGGCTCGGACCGCGCGCCCCCCCTGGTGCGCGCCCCCGACCTGCGCAACGTGCCGGCCTCGGCCATCGCCGAGATCATACGAAAGGGCCGGGGCCGCATGCCGGCCTTCCCCCTGCCGCCGGCGGACATCGACGCCCTCGCGGCCTATGTCCAGCGCCTGAACCGGACGGGCCTGCGGCCGATGCCGGGCGACCCCAAGGCCGGCGAGGCCATCTTCTTCGGCGGCGGCCGGTGCGCCGACTGCCACATCGCCGAAGGCCGGGGCAGCTCGCTCGGGCCCGACCTCTCCGACCTGGCCGACCGGCTGCGGCCGGACGAGCTGATCCAGTCGCTCTCCCGTCCCGACGCCCGCATCCCCGAAGGCTACCGGTCCGTGACGGTGACGCTGAAGGACGGCAGCGCGCTCAGGGGGTTCGCGCGGGCCCAGGGCAACCACGACCTCGTGCTGCAGACCGGCGACGGCCGGCTGCGCCTGCTCCTCGACACCGAATACACCGCGGTCGCGCCCGATCCGAAGCCGGCCATGCCCGCCTTCGCCGGCACCGAGGCCGAGCGGCGCGACCTGCTGGCCTTCCTCAGCCGCCTCGCCGGGGTCGTCCCGGGGCCGCTGGCGGGCTCTCCTCCCCCGCCCACCGCCGCGGAAATCGACGCCGTCAACCAGCCCCCGCCCGGCGACTGGCCCACCTACAACGGCTCGGTCAGCGGCAACCGCCACAGCCCGCTCCGGCAGATCGACCGCGGCAACGTGGCGGACCTGCAGCTGCAGTGGCTCTACCCCATCCCCTTCGGCAGCCTCGAGACCACGCCGGTGGTGGTGGACGGCGTGATGTACGTCACCGGCAACAACCAGGTCTACGCGCTCAGCGGCCGGACCGGCCGGGAGATCTGGCGCTACAGCCGGCCGAAGAGCGCCGCCTCCCGGATCTCCGGGGACGCCGGGATCGGCGTGAACCGCGGCGTCGCGGTGCTCGGCAGCCGCGTCTTCTACGAGACCGACGACGCCCACCTGCTGGCGCTGGACCGCCTGACCGGCGCCCTCCTCTGGGAGGTGGTGACCCCGCCGCCCGGCGCGCCCGGCCGGTACGGCTCCACCGCCGCCCCGCTGGTCGCCAACGGGCTGGTGGTGGCCGGGGTCAGCGGCGGCGACAACGGCATCCGCGGCTTCGTCGCCGCCTATCATCCCGAGAACGGGGAGCTGGCCTGGCGCCTGTGGACCATCCCGCAGCCGGGCGTGCCCGGCCCGGGGTCGGACACTTGGAAGGGGAGCGCCCTGGAGGAGGGCGGCGGGGCCACCTGGCTCACCGGCAGCTACGACCCCAAGGACAACGTGATCTACTGGGCCATCGGCAACCCCCATCCCGACACCGACGGAGACGACCGCGCCGGGTCCAACCTCTTCACCAACTGCGACGCCGCGATCGACGCGTCCACCGGGAAGATGCTCTGGCACTACCAGTACACCCCGCACGACCTGCACGACTGGGACGCGAACCAGCCGATCGTGCTGGTCGACCGCCCCTGGAACGGGAAGGACCGCAAGCTGCTGCTCCACGCCAACCGCAACGGCTTCCTCTATGTCCTCGACCGGACGGACGGGAAGTTCCTGCTCGGCAGCAAGATGGTGGACAAGCTGACCTGGGCCACCGGCCTGAACGGGACCACCGGGGCGCCGCTGCTGCTGCCCAACAACGAGACCGACGAGAAGGGCGTGCTGACCGGCCCGGCGGTGCGCGGGGCCACCAACTGGTATTCGACGGCCTACGACCCGGACACCGGCCTCTATTACGTCATGACCGTCGAGGACTACACGCTCTACCGCAAGGCGGAGGACGGCGGCTACGGCACCTACAGCAACCCCGCCGATCCCGCGCGGAAGCTGCTGCGGGCCTTCGACATCCAGACCGGCCGGATGGCCTGGCAGCGCGAGCTGCCGGGCCCGGCGACGACCAACTACGCGGGGGTGCTCTCCACCGCGGGCGGGCTGGTCTTCTTCGGGGAGACCAGCGGCGGGATCGCCGCGGTCGACGCCAAGACCGGCCAGCACCTCTGGCACTTCGAGGCGAACCATGCGATCAAGGCCTCCCCCATGACCTACGCGGTCGGCGGCCGGCAGTACGTCGCCATCGCCTCCGGCGGCACCATCCTCTCCTTCGCCCTGCCCGAGCGGCGCTGAACAGTTGAGCGGTTCCGGCCTGGCGCCGCCCGCTCGGCCGG
Organism: Opitutaceae bacterium; assembly: GCA_035546595.1. GTDB lineage: Bacteria > Verrucomicrobiota > Verrucomicrobiia > Opitutales > Opitutaceae > Palsa-1447. The sequence continues at coordinate 31,932 of DASZWO010000081.1, read as the reverse complement.
GCCAGCCTGGGGCATGCCCCGGCTCCGCGCGCTTCGGTGGGCCCTCTGGGCCGCGCTCGCCGCCGCCGGCCCCGCCGCCGCCGGCGAGACGGCCCCGCCCTTCGTCGTGGCCAACACGGAGGTGCGCGTCCTGCCGCGGACCCGGCCCGACCGCCTCTACCAGCTGGAGATCGGCCTGCCCGGGTCCTTCCGCCGCGATCCCTCCCGGCGCTACCCCGTGGTCTTCGTGACCGACGGCTACTGGGATTTCACCACCGTCCTGGCGATCTACGGCGACCTGCGGTACTCGAACTACGTGCCCGAGATGCTGGTGGTCGGCCTCGGCTATTCCGGAGAGCGCCTGGACTACGACGCGCTCCGGCTGGACGACCTGCTCCCGCTCGGCGCCGGGCCTCACCCCGCCGAGGGCCATGCCGCCCGTTTCCTCGACCTGATCGAGCGGGCCGCCATGCCGCTGCTCCAGCGCGAGTACCGCGCCGATCTCTCCCATTGCTACCTGATGGGGGACTCCAAAGGCGGCGGCTTCGCGCTCTACGCCATGCTGACCCGCCCGGACCTCTTCCGGGGCTACGTGGCCGACAGCCCGGTCACCGCGGACCTGGGCGGCTTCGAGCAGGCCATGGCCGATTCGGGCCGGGCGGTGACGGCCCGCCTCTATGTCTCCACCTGCGCGAACGAGTGGCCCGAATTCCGGCGCGGCATCGTCGGGTTCTGCGACCGGCTGGCCGCCCGCGCCTACCTGAAGGAGGGCCTGCGCTTCCGCATCATCCCCAACCTGCGCCACGCCGACGGCAAACCGGAGAGCTACATGCAGGGGCTGCGCTACGTCTGCGAGCCGATCGCGCCCGAGCGCGGCCCGATGCCCGACGACCACGGCGCCGAGGGGCGGATGCCGGTGCAGATCGCCTTCCTGCCCGCCCGCCCCGGCGGAGGATCACCGGGGGAGGAGGCCGCGCTGGCGCGGCACGAGGCGTACCTCGCCCGGCTCGAGCGCCAGAAGACCCTGTGGCAGGTCTACACCGCCCCGCGCGGGGAGTCGCGCCTCTACAGCACGGCCACGAGCTACCGGGGCCGCGCGGAGGCGGAGGCGCTGGGCCGCGCCGACCCCGCGGTCGCCGCCGGGGTGCTGACCTTCACGGTGATCGAGGGGGAGGACGCCCCCTCGCGGCCGCCGGGCTCCTGACCCGCGGTCAGCCGACCACCTCGAGCTCGACGCCCCACCCCGGCCGCCGCGGCGGGTGCATGTAGAGCCCGTCCGGCCCCCGGGTCACCTCGTAGTTCTCGTCGAAGAGGTCGTACACCTCCTTGGGGCCGCCCGGCGCCGGCATGAACAGCTCGACCCAGGGCGCGTTGACGTTGGCGATCGACCAGTGGGAGGCGCCGTTCAGGCCGCCGGCGTGCGGGATCACCGGGATGTCGTAGGTGTCGGCCAGCGCCCCGATCCGGCGCAGCTCGGTCATGCCGCCGCACCAGGTCACGTCGGGCTGCCAGATGGCGGCGCCGCCCGCCGCCAGCAGCCGCCGGAAGCCGTAGCGCCCGTAGACGTGCTCGCCGCAGGTCAGCAGGGTCGAGGTGATCTGCCGGCGCAGCCGGCCCATGCCCTCGACGTCGTAGGGCGGCAGGACCTCCTCCAGCCACTTCACCCGGTAGGGCTCGAGCAGCTTCGCCATCTCGATGGTGTAGGGCTCGTCCCAGGACATCCAGCAGTCGCACATCACCTCGCCGTCCGGGCCGACCGCCTGGCGGGCCCGCGCGACCAGCTCGACGTTGCCGCGCTTGCCCTCGGCCCCGCTCGGCGGCCCGTAGGGCATGGCCAGCTTGAGGCGGTTGAAGCCATGCGCCACGTGCTGCTCGATGTCGTTGCCCGTGCAGTAGATCGGGACCCGCGGCTTGGTCTCCCCGCCGAGGAGCTCGTAGAGCGGCACGCCCAGCGCCTTGCCCACGATGTCCCAGCAGGCGTTGTCGAAGCCGCTGATCGCGTTCATCGTCACGCCCTCCTGGCCGTAGGACTCGGTCGCCTTCCAGTTGATGTCCCAGTTGCGCTCCAAATCGAAGGGATCGCGGCCCATCATCAGCTTGCGGATGTGGCCCATCACGATCGGGCCGCCGCCCTCGCCGCCGTCGCCGTAGCCGACGATGCCCTTGTCGGTGGTCACCTCGACGGTGAAGGTCTCGACGAAGGGCGGGATGGGCGCGAAGAGGCTGCGGGTCGGCTTGTATTCCGGATAGATGTTGAGCGGGGCCGAGACCTCGACGTTCTGGGTGGACCAGGAGCCCGCGGCGGGCGTGAAGGCGGGATAGGGCTTCTTCGGCCGGGTCTTGGCCAGCCGGATGCCGGTGATCTTGAGCTTCGATTTCTCGTCGGCCCAGGCGAGCTGGGGGAGGCCGAGCGCGGCCAGCGCCGTCGCGCTGCCGACGTTCTTCAGGAATTGGCGTCGATTCATGGTGGGGCGGGGTTGGGGGCCAGACGCGGTCCGGTCCGGTTTGGTTGCGGCGATTGTGGCGATTGCCCGGCCGAAGGGAATCCGCCCGCCCTCGGCCCGTCCGGACGGGGAACAAAGCCTTGAGGAGCCCCGCGGCGGCTGAAAGCGTCGCGGGATGACCGCCCCCGAAATCGGCCGCCTGCGCCTGCGCAGCCAGCAGGTGGCCGCGCCCCGCGCCCGCCGGCCGGCCGACGTCGTGCGGGCCCTCGGCGCCCTCCAGGCGCAGGATTACGCCGGCGCGCTCTGGTCGATCGCGCTGCGCCTGCCCGGCTCGACCGAGGCGGAGATCGAGCGGGCGGTGGCGGAGAAGTCGATCGTCCGCACCTGGCCGATGCGCGGCACGCTGCACTTCGTCGCGGCGGAGGACGTGCGCTGGATGCTCGCCCTGCTCGCCCCGCGGGCGATCGCCGCCAGCGCCGGGCGCCAGCGGCAGCTCGGGCTGACGCCGGAGACGTTCCGGCGCTGCCGGAGCCTCTGCCGGAAGGCGCTGGCCGGCGGCCGCACGCTCGCCCGCGAGGAGCTGCTGGCCGCCCTGGGGCGGGGCGGCGTGGCCATGACGCCCCATCGGGGCTACCACATCCTGTGCCGGCTGGCCCAGGAGGGATTCCTCTGCTTCGGTCCGCGAGCCGGCAAGCGGCCGACCTTCGCGCTCCTGGATGAATGGGTCCCCGCCGCGGCGCCGCGGGAGCGCGGGGAGGCGCTGGCCGAGCTGGCGCGGCGCTACTTTGCCGGGCACGGGCCCGCCACCCTGTCCGACTTCTCGGGCTGGGCCGGCCTCACCGCCGCCGACGCGCGGGCCGGGCTGGCCGGGGCCGCCGCCGGGCTGCGGGAGGAGAAAATCGGGGAAAGGAGCTACTGGATGGACCGCGGGCTGCCGGAGGAGGCGGAGGCCGACGGCTCCGCCCACCTCCTGCCCGGATTCGACGAGTTCGTGCTCGGCTACAAGCACCGCGGCGACGTGCTGCACCAGCGGCACTTCGCCCGGCTGGTGCCCGGCTCCAACGGGATCTTCCAGCCCACGGTGGTCGCCGACGGCCAGGTGCTCGGCACGTGGCGTCGGGAATGGAGGGGCGAGGCCGCCCAGGTCTCGGTCCGCCCCTTCCGCCCCCTGCCGGCGGGCGTCCGCCGCGCCCTGAAGATTCCGCTGGAACGCTATGGCCAGTTCCTGGGCGTTCCGGTCAAGCTGGTCCGGTGAAGCCGAAGCGCGCCTTCATCATCCACGGCTACCAGGGCTACCCCGGCGAGGCCTGGCAGCCCTGGCTCAAGGCCGAGCTGGAACAGCGGGGCTGGGCCGTCTGGCTGCCGGCCATGCCCCGCCCGGACCATCCGGTCATGGCGGAATGGATCGGCCTGCTGGCCGCGCTCGTCGGGGAACCCGACGAGCAGACGGTGCTGGTGGGCCACAGCCTCGGGGTGCAGGTGGTCCTCCGCTACCTGGAGCAGCTCGCCGGACGGGGCCGGGCGGTGGGCAAGATCGTGCTGATCGCGGGCGCCTTCCCCGCCGGGATGTCGGCCGAGGAGGCGGACCGCCGCACCGGCGGGGACGCGGCGCTGCGGCCCTGGCTCACGCTCGGGGTCGACGGCGAGAAGGTGAACCGCGCGGCCGGCCGGATCACGGTCATCCTCTCCGACAACGACCCCATCATCCCCTACGCGCAGGCACGGGACTCCTTCGCCCGCAACCTGCGGTGCGAGATCCTGGTCGAGCCCGGCAAGGGGCATTTCAACGAGGACGACCACCTGACGGACCTCCCGGTCGCGCTGCGCGCGGTGCTGGACTGAGCCCCGCCCCGGCCCGCGGCCGGCTCAGAACCGGTAGGAGGCGCCCAGCGAGATGACGGGGTAGTACCGGAAATTGCTCAGATCGTGCCGCGCCCGCGCCGCCTCCGCGTCGAGGTTGGCGTTGAAGGTCGGATCCGAGGCGAGCGGGCCGGAGGCGACATAGGTCAGCTTCGGGGTGCCCTGGTAGGCGACGCCCAGGTCGACCGAAACCGACCAGGGGCTGCCTGCCGCCAGCGCGTCGCCGTAGCCGATGCCCGCGTAGGGCGCCAGAGCGTTCACCTTGACGCTGCCGGTGAGGTTTCCGACCAGCGCGGCCGGGTACGGCGTGCCGTTGACGTCGTAGACCGTCCCGGTGGGCTGGCCGTCGACGTCGATCCGGTTGCCGTTGAGCAGCAGGCCGCCGGAGAGGCGGAATCCGCCGCCGCCCGGATGCCAGTCGACCAGGCCCATGCCGGAGCCGAGGTGCAGCTTGTCGTGGGTGTCGATGTTCGAGTAGGTGCGGCTGAAGGAATAGACGAAGTAGTTGCCGCCGACGCGGACCTGGACCTGCGGCCAGACCGGCAGCGTGAGGTTCAGGCCGGCCCCGAGCGTGCCGCCCTGGAAGGTGAGGCCCACGTCGGCGCGAGCCCGCGGCGCCCCGCAGAGCACCAGGCAGATGATCAGGCCGGCGAAGGCCAGCATCCAGGCGGTTTTCAACGAGAACCTCATCCGGCCATCCTACGACATTCCCGCCCCCTTGGGTATCCGGAAAATCCCCGGTCTTGGCGCGCTCACTCCAGCGCGCCGGCCGCGTGGCCGGGAGATGCCGACGCCGGGGCGCCGCCCAGCCACCGGAAGCTGGCGCAGGCGGCGGCGGCCGCCCCCGCCGCCTGGAAGAGGAAGGCGGCGGCGAAGCCGGCCCGCGCCGCGATGGCGCCGACCAGCGCGATCGCCACCAGGAGGCCGGCGAAGCGGGTGGTGGTGCCGAGGCCCGAAGCCACGCCGCTCTGGGCCGGCGGGATGGCGGCGAAGAATGCCTTGGCGGTTTCGGCGTTGAGGATCCCGCCCCCCACGCCGGCCACCGCCATCCCGACCGCAAAGGCGGCGTAGGCGTGCGCCGGCGCCGTCAGCGCCAGGACGGCATTGCCCAGGCAGGTGAGGCCCAATCCGGCGCCCATCAGAACCCGCGGCGGGTGGACCCGGGCGAGGCCGGCCGCCCACCGCGGCGCGAGGAAGAGCGGCACGGCGTAGGGCGCCATCCGCAGGCCCGCGCCCAGCGCGGAAAAGCCGAAGGCGTCCTGCAGGTAGGTCGGGACGTAGAAGATCAGGATCTGGGCGGTGGCGGCGTAGCCCACCATGCCGGCCACGGCGCCGAGAAAGGCCGGCGCCCGGAGCAGGGCCGGGGCGATCATGGGATTGCGGGCGCGCCGTTCCGCCCCGAGGAAGAACCGCAGGAGGAGGACGCACCCGAGCAGCGCGGCCAGCGTCGCCCCCCGCAGCAGGCCCCCGCTGTTGAGCCCGACCAGGGCGTAGGTCAGCAGCCCGAGGGCCAGCCCGAAAAGCGCCGCTCCCAGCCGGTCGAAGCGCGCGACCGAATGGTCCCGCGACTCCTCGGCCAGGCCGAGGGTGAGAATCGCCAGCAGCAGGCAGAGCGGCGGATTGACCAGGAAGGCCCAGCGCCAGCCCACCCAGGACGCGAGCAAGCCCCCGGCCATCGGCCCCACCACGGTGGCGATGCCGATCACCGATCCGAGCAGGGCGAAGGCCCGCAGCCGCGCCTCGCCGCGGAAGGAGTGGCCGATGATCGCGATCGAGGCGCCGAGAAACGCGGCGCCCACCCCCTGGGCGACGCGCGCCGCCACCAGCCAGCCGGCGGAGGGCGCCAGCCCGCAGAGGAGCGAGGCCAGCGCGAAGAGGCCCAGGCCGATCAGGGCCGCCCGCCGGCGCCCCCGGAAGTCCGCCCAGGCGCCGGCCGGGAGCAGGAAGGCGGCGAAGGGCAGCATGTAGCCGGTCATGATCCACTCCAGCTGCCCGAAGCCGGCGTGGAGCGAGCGGCCGACGCTCGGCAGGATCACCCCGGTGATGGTGGTGTCGAGGGTGACCAGGGCGGTGATGCCGGACATGGTCAGAAGCAGGGCCGTAGCGCGGCGGGGGTGGCTCATCCCCAATTCTAGCCGGAAGTTTTCATCATCCTATTGCATATTTTTGATAATGATTATGCTTATTGGACATGACGCTGCAGGAAATCTCAGCCTTCGCCGCGGTGGTCGAGACCGGCTCCGTCGGGGCGGCCGCCCGGCGGCTGCACCTGACCCAGCCCGCGGTCAGCCGCCGGCTGCAGAGCCTGGAGGATTCCCTCGGAGAGCTGCTTCTCGACCGCCATTCCAAGCCCCCCAAGCCGACGGCGGCCGGTCGGCGGGCCTACGGCCTCGCCCGGCGGCTGCTGGCCGCGGCGGACGACCTCAAGCTGGCCTTCGGCGCGCCCGAGACGGGAGGGGAGTTCCGGTTCGGGGCCACCCCGCGGCTGACGGAGCTGGTCCTGGCCGAGGTGATCGCGCAGCTGCGCCGCGACCATCCCAAATGGGAGCTCCATGCCTCCACCGGCTGGTCCGACCCGCTGCTCGAGCGGGTCCTCGCCGGCACGCTGGATGCCGCCGCCCTGTCCCTGCCGCTGGACTTCCAGCCGCCCGCGGGGGTGGAGGCGCGGCGCCTCGGGGTGCTGGGGGGATGCGTGGTCGCCGCGCGGTCCGAGCGCCTGCCGTCGGCCCTCGCGCTCGAGGGCCTGGCGGGCCGGGGCTGGATCCTCAACAACGACGGCTGCAGCCTGCGCGGCACCCTCCAGCAGGCGTTCAAGGCCCGCGGGCTCCCCTTCGAGGTGGCGGCCGAGGCGGCCGGCGCCGACCTGCAGCTCTCGCTGGTGGCGGGGGGGGCCGGCCTCGGATTCGTGACCGAGGGCGTCCTGCAGCGCAGCCCCCTCCGCAAGAAGCTGCGGCGCGTCGAGGTCCGCGACTTCAAGCCCAAGCTCGGCGCCTGGCTCGCCTTCCGCCCCGGCTCCAGCCGCTTCCAGGGGCTGCTGGAAAGCCTGCGGGGCGCGCTGGAGCGGTCGCTTGCTTCCAGCCGCGGACCGGCCTAGGGGATCGGGCGTCACCGCGGCGCCCCGCGCGCGTCTAGCCGCCGCCCCATGAACCCCGCCCTCCCCCTCCGCGCCGCCCTCCTCGCGCTCGCCGCCCTCCCCCTCTCCGCCGCCCCGGAGATCCCCGCCGTCAGCTGGGCGATGCAGGGCACGGTCGACGCCCACGAGGTGGCGGGCGCGGTCACCCTGATCGCCAGCGCGGACCGGGTGCTGCACCAGTCCTCCGTCGGCTACGCCAACCTCGCCGAGCGGCGGCCGATGCAGGACGACACGGTCTTTTGGATCGCCTCGATGAGCAAGCCGGTGACCAGCGCGGCGGTGCTGATGCTGCAGGACGAAGGGAAGCTCAGCGTCGACGACCCGGTCGCCAAGTACCTGCCCGAATTCGCCGGGCTGAAGGCGCCGTCCGGCCGGCCCGCGAACATCACCATCGCGCAGCTGCTCCGCCACACCTCGGGGATCGAGGACCCCCGCCCGGCCGAACTCCGCGGGATCCGGACCCTGGCCCAGCTCTCGCGCTACATCGCCTCGCGCCCGATGCAGTTCGAGCCGGGCAGCCTCTGGCGGTACACCAGCGCGGGCTTCGATGTCGCCGGCCGGATCGTCGAGGTGGTGAGCGGCCGCCCCTTCGAGGACTTCCTGCAGGAGCGGCTCTTCGGCCCCCTGGGCATGGGCGACACGACCTTTTACCCGGACGCGGACCAGCGCCGCCGCCTGGCCCAGGCGTACCGCGCGCGGGCGGACGGAACCCTCGCGCTCTCGCCGGGCATCGGCTCCTTCGGGCCGGTGCCGGTGCGGGGCGAAATCCCGCCCCACGGCGGCGGGGGCCTTTTCTCGACCGCCGGCGACTACGGGCGCTTCTGCCGGATGCTGCTCGGCCGCGGCGTCCTGGACGGGCGCCGCTGCCTGAGCGAGGGGGCCTTCCGGGCGATGACGACCATCGGAACCGGCGACCTCCCGACCGGCTACACCAAGTCCAGGCTCAACCACGACCTCGGTTGGGGCCTCGGGGTCGCGATCGTGCGGGAGCAAAGCGGGCGCGTCGCGGCCCAGCTTTCCCCGGGCAGCTTCGGCCATCCGGGCGCCGAGGGCACGGCGGCCTGGATCGATCCGGCCCGCGGCCGGGCCTATGTCATGATGGTGCAGCGGCCGAACATGCCGGACAACTTCGAGAATCCGCCGGCCCTCGCGTTCCTCGCGGCCGCGGTGAAGGCCCAGGCCGATCCGGCCGCGGCCGCCCTCGTGCCGCTTCCCCCGCAGCTGCCGCCCCGGCCGCCGGCGCCGAAGCGCACCCCGGCCGATCCCGGAGCCCCGCCGTTCACCGTGGTCGCGGGCGCGGGAAGAAACGCGCCGGTCGACCGGGAGGGAAACTTCGTCATCGGCCCCGACTACGTGCCGGCGCCCGAGCTCAAGGCGGCGGCCGGCGTCCCGCGGGGCCGGGTCTACCGCCTCCTCCTGCGCTCGGAGGACAGCCGGTACTATCCCGGAATCACCCGCGTGCCGCCGGGGGCGCCGGCGAGCTACCGGCCCGCCGATCTCGCCGACCTTAGGATCTACCCCAAGGCCTACACCCGCTCGGTCACCGTCTACGTGCCGGCGGGCTACGCGGAGGGCGCTCCCGCCCCGGTGATCGTGACCCACGACGGCCCCGACAACAGCCTGCCGGGGCTGCTCGACAACCTGATCGCCCAGCGCCGCGTCCCGGCGATGGCCGCGATCATGATCCAGAACGGGGGCGGCGACGCCCAGGGCAGCGAGCGCGGCCTGGAGTACGACACGGTCTCCGGCAGGTTCGCGGAATTCATCGAGGCCGAGGTGATCCCGGCGGTGGAGGCCCAGTGCCACGTGCGCATCAGCCGCGATCCCGACGCGCGCGCCACCATGGGGGGCAGCTCCGGCGGCGCCGCCGCCTTCACCATGGCCTGGTTCCATCCCGAGTGGTACCACCGGGTCATCACCTATTCCGGCACCTTCGTGAACCAGGCCTGGCCGGCGGATCCCGCCACGCCCCACGGGGCCTGGGAATACCACGCCCACCTCATCCCCGGGAGCCCGGCCAAGCCGATCCGGCTCTGGATGGAGGTCGGCGACCGCGACAACTTCACCAACCACGACGGCTACCACGACTGGGTGCTGGCGAACAACCGGATGGCCGCGGCGCTGCGGGCCAAGGGCTACCACTACCAGTATGTCTTCGCCCTGGGCGCCGGGCACACCGACCGGCGGGTCCGAGCCCAGACCATCGCCGAGGCCCTGGAGTGGGTCTGGCGGGGCTACCGCGGGCCCGGCGCGCCCTGAGCGGTCACAGGCCCCGGCCGAACCTCAGGCCGAGGGTGTCCAGGCCCTCGTGCTCGCGCGCCAGGCAGCGGCGGGCGGGCCCAAGCTTCACGCCATCGTAACCTCCCGGCAACCGCTTCGGCGGTCCGAGTGTATTAGAATCACCTCATGCCAACGGAGCCCCTTCCCACCCTCGATCCCCAGGAGGCGGCGCTGCTCAGCGCCGCAGTCAGGGAACTGAGCCTCTCCGCGCGGACCCGCGCGCGGATCCTGGTCTTCGCCCGGGGGGCGGCCGAGTGGGCCCAGGCCGACAAGATCGGCGCGGAACACCTCCTCGACGCCATCCAGTTCTGCACGCTGGCGGAGGCCCCCTAGGGCCAAAGAGCTTGCAACTCCCGGAGGCCGCGGGGGTCCTGGAGGACATGCGCCGCCTCCGCGTCCTCGCGCTCGCCTGCCTCGGCGCCGCCCTCGCCGGCCGGGCCGCGGCCGAGGCCCCCGACCCCCTGGTTCCCATCCCGCCGCTTCCGGCGCTGGCCGGCTACGCCGCCTCCGCGCGCGTCCCGCTTTCGGGGATCGATCCCGCGGCCGGCGAATCCGCGGCCGTCCTGCTGGTCACCTCCCGGCAGCCCTCCCGGGAGCGGCAGTGGCTGGTGCGCCTGCGCTTCGACCCCCTGAGCGCCGAGGAGGCGGCCCGGCCCGCGCCGCCCGAGGACGTCTTCTACACCACGACCGGGCGGGTCCTGCGTTTTCCCTACGCCCGCGCCGCGCTCGCGATCGACTGGATCGGGCCCTTCACCTCCGATCCGCGCTCGGCCGCCGAGGCCTCCGTCCGCCGGGCCCGCGCCATCGTGAACGCCAACTACCTCCGCCAGGGCATCGCGGACTACTGCCGCGACGGCCTGGATCTCGCCCGGAGGATCGAGGCCGCGGGCGGCGCCGCCGACCTGGTCTTCGGCGGCGGCGGGCGGCCCCCGTCGCCGGCGGTGCTCGCGCAGGGCCGGAAGAGCGCGGCCCGCATCGGCCTGCGGCCCGACGAGGAGCGGCTGGCGTTCAGCGTGTATTTCGCGCTCAACACCATCTTCAGGTCGGCCTCGCAGGTGCCGGCCTGCCGCGAGGTGCTGGAGGAGGTGGTCGACAAGCCGAGCGTCTTCTCGCTGGTGCGGAACTTCGGGGTCCGGGTCGACTTCAACTACGGATGGATGGGGGTGCGGGAGGTGCCGCCGGCCCATGCGCGCGTGCCGCTGCCGACCTACACCCTGCCGGTCCGCCTCAACCTCAACCTCAAGCCCGGGGTCGACGCCCTGCTGGCGGTGACGACGCCCACCCGCGCCCTCGCGGAATGCGCCGGCATCGTCGCCCTCTCGCTGCAGAAGCCCTCGGAGCCGGACCGGCGGGTTTTCTTCCAATTGGTCGCCACCCAGCGCTAGGCTGGGGGCCATGGAATCCCTCACCGGACGCGAGAAGACCCGCCTGCGCGGGCTGGGCCAGCGCCTGGAGCCGGCGCTCAAGCTCGGGAGGACCGGCCTGACCCCGGCCTTCGCCGCCGAGCTGCGGCGCCGCCTGCAGGCGGACGAGCTGGTGAAGCTGCGCTTCCTGGACGTCGACCGCCACCAGCAGGCCGAGCTGTGCGCGCAGCTCGCCGCGGGGAGCGGCGCCGCCTTCCTCGGCTCGGTGGGCCGCACGGCCCTGTTCTACCTTCCCCGGGCCGCCGGCGGCGCCTAAGGGGTTCTACGCATCCGGCGGTGGTAGTCTCCTCCGTGGCGGCCGCCGCGGAATGTGCCCTCATCGGGGCATGAAACTCGCCCCCGTCCTCCCCCTCCTCGTCCTCCTTTCCGCGGCCCAGGCCGCCCCGGCGGTTCAGGCCGGGCCGGCGGTCCTTTCCCGCGACGCCCAGGGCGTCACGGTCAACGCCGAGCTGATCCGGCAGTACGCCGAGCTCTGCCAGCGCTACCCCGCCTTCGGCGACAAGGCCGGCGACGGGGTGGTCGTCCTCGACGTCGACCGGTTCCGCCTCGATAAGAAGCACTACGTCGACTACCTCTCGATGGCGCAGCTGGAGAAGATCGCCTCCGTCACCAAGAACTGAGGCCGGAACCTTCCCCGGGGGCGGTGTCTCATCCCTCGCCCCCCATGGAATGCCGCCCGGTCGCATTTCTTGCCCTGCTGACCCTGCTCGCGAGCGGCGACGGCATCAACGCCGAGGAGCCGGACCCGCCCTCCCCGGACGTGAAGGCCGAGACCCTCCGGCTCATCCAGGACGACTTCCAGCGCGCGGCCGCCGGCCGGGGCGCCTCCGCGCCGGAGCCCGCAGCCACCCGGGATCCCGACGTGATCAAGCTGTCCCCCTTCGTGGTCACCGACCGGCGGATCCCCGGGGTCGTCCTTCCCCACTACGAGAACCGCTTCCGCCGCTTCCTCCGGGAAGGAACGCTCCACCGGACGGAGAAGTTCGAGCTGCAGAGCACCTTCGTCCCCACCCGGCAGCCCATCGGGTCCACCGCCAAGCCCGGCGCCCGCTTCGAGCTCTCGCTGCAGTGGCGGTTCTAGGCGCGGCGGGCCGCCCCCCATCCTAGGGCTGCGGCCGGCCGAAGACGATGGTCACCGGCATGCTGGCCGAGACCTTCGTGGCCGTGGCCGCGAGCCTCCCGGTGGCCGGATCGACGCTGAAGACCCGGACGGTGTCGGCGCCCTGGTTGGCGACGAGCAGGAACCTCCCGCTGGGATCGAGGCAGAAGTACCGCGGCTCGCGCCCGCAGGGGGTCGTGCCCACCAGCCGGGCGCCTCCGTCCCGGCCGAGGGCGAACGTCGCGATGCTGTCCTGGCCGCGGTTCGAGGTGTAGAGGAAGCGGCCGGCGGCATCGAGCTGGATCTCGGCGGCGGTGTTCACGCCCTTCCAGCCGTCGGGCACGGTCGAAACGACCTCTCGTTGAGCGAGCGAGCCGTCGGAGGGGCTGCGGTCGAAGACCACCAGCTTGGAGGCGATCTCGCAGAGCACGTAGGCCTGCCTGCCGTCCCGGCTGATCGCCAGGTGCCGGGGGCCGAAGCCCTGGGGCAGCGCGGCCGAGGGCGGATCCGCCCGGGCCACCTGCCCGGCGGCCGGATCGATCCGGTAGATCATGACCTTGTCCGCCCCCAAGTCGCAGCAGTAGGCGAACCGGTTCGAGGGGTCGAAGGCGATGCCGTGGGCGTGCGGCTCCCTCTGCCGCTCCAGGGGCGAGGTCGGCTGCGGGTCCTGGAAGACGAAGGACGGCCCCTCCAGCCCGCCGTCGTCCCGGATGGGCAGGATCGCCATCGTGCCCGAGCCGTAGTCGGCGACGAAGGCGAGCTTGCCCGTCGCGTCCACCGCGACGTGGGCGGGGCGGTCGCCGCCGCAGGGCTGCACGTCGAGCAGCCGCAGCTTCTCCCCCTCGACGGCGAAGGCGGTCACGGTGTGGCCGTTGGTGCGGTTCACGTTCGACTCGTTGACCGCGTAGACGAACCGGCCGCTCGGGTCCGCGGCGAGGAAGGCGGGATGGGGCGTCTGCGCCACCACCCCCAGCGGCGCCATCGCCCCGCTGCCCTCGTCGAAGCGGAAGGCGTAGATGCCGTTGACCGGCGCCTCGGTGCCGGTGCCGACGTAGGCGATGACAGAGGGGGCGGCCAGCGCCCGCAGGGCGCAGCCCAGGAAAAGGAGCGCCGCGGATTGGGGTCTCATGCGGAGAGCATCGGAAACGCGGCGCCTTTTGTCTAGAGCCGTCGGCCGGGCTCTGCTCTGCTCCCAGCCCGATGGGCCCATCCGTCACCTTCGACGACGTCCGCGCGGCCGAGGCGCGGATCCGCGGCCTGGTGCGGCGCACTCCGGTGCTGACAAGCTCCGTCCTCGACGAGCGGGCGGGCGCCCGCCTCTTCTTCAAGTGCGAGAACTTCCAGAAGGCGGGGGTCTTCAAGGCGCGCGGGGCCCACAACGCCGTCTTCGCCCTCTCCGAGGACGAGGCCGCGGCCGGCGTCCTCACCCATTCCTCCGGCAACCACGGCGCCGCCCTGTCGCTGGCGGCCCGGCGGCGGGGGATCCCGGCCCACATCGTCGTGCCCGAAGGGGCGTCGGCCGCCAAGGTCGAGGCCATCCGCCGCTACGGCGGCCAGGTCACCTTTTCCCCCGCCACGCTTCCCGGCCGGGAGGCCGCCGCGGCGCGCATCCGGGGCGAGACCGGCGCCCGGCTGGTGCATCCCTACGACGACCCGCTGATCATCGCGGGACAGGGCACCGCCGCGCTGGAGCTCCTGGCGGAGGTCCCCGGCCTCGAGGCGGTGGTCGCGCCGGTGGGCGGCGGCGGGCTGCTCAGCGGCACCGCCCTGGCGGCCAAGGGCCTTGATCCGCGGCTGCGCGTCTTCGGCGCCGAGCCGGCGGGGGCCGACGACGCGGCGCGCTCGCTCGCGGCCGGCCGGTTCATTCCGCAGGAGAACCCGCGGACGATCGCCGACGGCCTGCGCACCTCGCTCGGCCAGCTGACCTTTCCCATCCTGCGGGAGCGGCTCGAGGGCGTGCTCACGGTGCCCGAGGACGAGATCGTCGAGGCGATGCGCCTGGCCTGGCAGGTGATGAAGATCGTGATCGAGCCCTCCTCCGCCGTCCCGCTGGCCGCGCTGCTGGGCTCGGGCAGCCCGCTGCGCGGCCGGCGCGTGGGCGTGATCCTGAGCGGCGGCAACGTCGACCTGGACCGCCTGCCCTGGATCAAGGCCTGAGGCGGCGGACCCGCCCGTGCCACCAGGCGGTGGCGATCGGCACGAGGATGGCGGTGACGACCACGCTGGTGGCGACCAGCGCCGTCGCGCTCGCCGCCGCCGCCCGGTAGACCGGGTTGGCCGCCGCCACGATGGCGGGGACGGCGGCGGCGTTGCCCGCGGTCGAGGCCGCCGCCAGCCCGGCGGTGCCGTTGCCCCCCGTCAGCCGGTCGGCCGACCAGAGCACCAGCCCGGTGGCGAGGACGACGAAGACGCCCAGGGCGATGCCGAGCAGGCCGGCGCGCACCAGCGTGCCGAAGTCGATGGCAAAACCGAGCCCGAGCGAGAAGAAGGGGATCATCACCGGGACGGCGCCGGCCAGGAATGCGCGCAGTTCGCGGTCGAGGTTGCCGAGAAGCATCCCCAGAAGGATCGGCAGGACCGCCCCCACCAGGGTGGGCCAGGGGAAGGCCGAGAGCCCGGCGGTGCCGAGCGTCACCATGGTGAGGAAGGGTCCGGCCTCCACGCTCATGACCGAGCAGGCCGCGACCTCGGCGGCGGAGCCGAACTGGCCCATCAGGGCCATGTAGAGGCCGCCGTTGGTGTCGTTGAGGGCGGCCACCACGGCGAGGGTGGAGAAGCCGGCGAGCCAGCCGTGGGCCACGGGCTGCTCGCCCCAGAGCCGGCCGAGAATGACGCCGACGGCCGCGGCGAAGAGGACCTTGCCGGCCAGCAGCACCCCGCCCTTGCGCACGATGGTGGGCGCGGCCCGGAAATCGATGGTGGCCCCGAGGCAGACGTAGAACACGGCCAGGACGGCCAGGGCGCCGTTGAGCAGGGAGCCGGTGAAGGAGCCGAAGAACGCCCCGACCCCCGGCCAGCAGGTGTGGAGCACCGCCCCCACCAGGAACGGGACGCACATCATCCCGCCGGGAAGGCGGTCAATCGTCCGCTTGATCGGAAGCTGGGGCATGGGGCGCCTCCAGGCCTAGCCGAAACCGCGGGGCAAATCGCCAACAATCTCCGGCGCCGGCCGGCGCCCCTGTTCTTCCGGCCGGAATCGGCCGCCGGTCAGTTGGCGTAGGTCGAGGCCAGGGCCTCCTCCTCCTCCGGGCTCATCACCTGGTTGCCCACCGGCCGGCCGTTGCCGAACTGGTTGGCCACCTTCGCCAGCTTGCCGTGGATGAAGAGCATATCGAGGAGCTTCTCGCTGTAGAGGGTCCGGCCGTACTCGTCGCGCAGCTTGCCGACGATCTGGTGGGTCCGGGTGTCGATCACGTCGCCCGAGGAGACGTAGGCCCGCTTGCCGTCCAGGCTCATCATGATCCAGAAGGGTCCGCCGGTGGTCTTGATCGTCCCGACCTCCTTGGGGGGCATCTGGGTGTTGTCGAAGATGTGGATGCAGTTGTTGATCCCGTCGGAGAGCCAGAGCTCCTTCTCGTCGTGCGTCAGGGCGATGCCGTGGCTCGGGCAGTTGTGGGGGATGCGCCGCCGGCCGGGCGAATTCCAGAACTGCCGCCAGTTGCCGGCCACCTCCACCGTCTGGATGATCTTCCGCTGCTTCACGTCGACGATGACGAAGCCCAGCAGGTTGTTCTGGTTGGAGTAGAGCAGCGAGTCGTCGTGGTTGAGGCAGAAGACGCGGACGTGGTCGGGGAACTTGATCGTGCCGATCAGGGTGTTGGTGGTGGTGTCGGCCAGGCCCATCACCGGGCCGTTGGGGGCCATGAAGGCGATCTTCCCGTCGTGGCTCAGGTTGAGGTTGTGGGCGTCGGGGCTGAGGGGCGAGCGGACCTTGGTGATGAGGTCCCCGGTCGCCGGGTTCACCACATACCAGTAGTCCTTGAGGTTGGAGCCGACGTACATGAACGAGCCGTCGGGCGCCATCTGGGGCCGCTCGAAGCCGTTGCCGTCATAGTCCTTGTCCCAGACCATCTTCTCGGTGCGCAGGTCGACCGCGCACATCCGCCCGCGCGCGGCCACGACCATCACCTGGGCCTGCGGGCTGGCGGTGCAGCCGGACACCTGCATCGGGAAGCTGCTGGCCGGCACCTCCCAGGTCGGGATGCGCTTGACGAAACTGAGGTCGTGGGCGTTGAGGACGATGATGCCCGTGCCGTTGCCGTCCCAGGCTCCCTCGAGCGTGCCCGGCACGCAGATGTAGAGCAGCTCCTTGATCGGCGGCGGCACCAGGCCGCCCGGCCGGAAGCGGCCGATGTTTTCGCCTTGGCCGAACGCGGACAGCAGCCCGAACGGCGTTGCCAGCGCCAGCAGGGCGCCGCGGGAAAGAACGGAACGGAGGCGGGAAGGGCGGGAGGGATTCATGGGGCCGCGGCTAGACGCAATCCCGGCCGCAAAGGTGCGCCGAAATCCCCTCCTCCCTACCAGGTCAGGTTTATGACCGAGACGAGGATCCAGAGCCCGAGGCCCACCAGAAACCAAAGGATGTTTTCGCCGTCGGAGAGAGGTTCCATGCCCCCGAAAAGTGCGGCGGGGAGGCGCGAACCGCAATCCCGAAGACCGCGGGGCCCCGGGCGCCCATATTAGCGGCCGACCACCAGGATGGTGAAGGAGCCCGGGACCATCCGGCCGCGGCCGCGCCGCGGCCGCGCCGCCGGCCCGCCCCCGGAGGGGACCGGTGCGGGCTCCAGGTCCGCCGTGATCAGGAGCACGCGGCCGGTCTTGGCGTCGAGCGTGGAGGTGCGCGCGCCCGCCTTGGTCTGGAGGGTCTGCCGGACCGCGTACCGCCCGTCGGCGCCGGCCTTGATCACCGTCAGCGTGCCGTCGCCCTGGGAGCTGATGGCCTCGCCGGTCTCCGGATTGAATTGCGCGCCATCGCAGCCGCTGCCGGTCGGGAGGGTGGCGATGATCTGGCCGTCGGCCGCCCCCAGGATGACGCAGGCCGCCGGATTCCGGCAGTAGGAGAAGAGCACGCCCTTCCGCGCGTCCAGGGCCAGCCCGGCCGGCGCCTCCTCGCCTCCCAGGCCATACTTGGCCAGCACCCTGAGGTCGCGGGCGTCGACGACCGCGACCTGATTCTTGTCCTCGATGTCGAAGTAGAGCCGGCCCCGCCCGTCGGAGGCGCCCTGCTCGGGCGCGCCGCCCAGGTCGACCGTGCCGACCACGGTGCCCGCCGCGGCGTCGATCACGGTGAGATTGGGCGCCCGGTGGCTGAGGATGAAGACATGGCCGGTCGCCGGATCGAAGAGGATGCCGTCCGGGCTGCCCTGGACGTCGATGGTCTTGAGCGTGGCCAGGGTCCGGGCGTCCCACATCACCACCGGCCGGCTGCTGCA
This sequence comes from Opitutaceae bacterium, assembly GCA_035546595.1. Classification (GTDB taxonomy): domain Bacteria; phylum Verrucomicrobiota; class Verrucomicrobiia; order Opitutales; family Opitutaceae; genus Palsa-1447. The sequence goes on along the minus strand of DASZWO010000081.1, from coordinate 14,281 downwards.
GAAACCGTGGCCGCTCTTGGGATCCACCACCGCGCCATGCACGCTGTTGGTCCCGGGGATCTCGCCCAGCGGGGCGAGGGTGTCGAGGTCGAAGACCGTCACCCGGTTGCCGCGCGGGATGTAGAGCTTGCGGCCGCCGGCGTCGGCGTAGACGTAATCCCAGCCGCCGTCGCCTCCGACCTTGTCCAGCCGGAGCACGCGGTAGGGGTCGCCGCCCGCCGGCTGGGCCAGGAGCGGGACGGCGGACGCCAGGACGAAACCGGCGGCGAGAAGGGCGAGGGAAAGCTTCATCAAGGCCCTACTCTAGCCCGCCCACATGAGGGAACGATGACGGCCGCGCCAGGTCGGGGCGGGATCCGGGCCAGGCCGCGGCCGGCCGCGGTCCCCCTCACGGCTGGATTTCGTAGCGCTTGCCCTTGGCGTAGGCGCGGTAGATCGCCCCTTCCCGGGCGCTCGCGATCATTCCGTCCCGGATGGCCTCCAGCTGGGCCGGGCTGACCACGGCCGCCGCCCGCTCCAGAATCGCCCGGTCATAGGGGCCGAGTTCGGAGGAGGGATCGGCGCCGGACAGCTCGGCCGGCCGCTGGCGGCCCTCCTGCTGGGCGGCGGCGACCGCCTCGGCCAGGCCCCGGCTCTGCTCCGGCGTGAGCGGCACGCCGGCGTCCTCCAATGCGGGGGCGTAGGAGACGCGGACCGCATTCAGCCCGCCGCTGAGGGACTGCAGATGGTCCATGAAGGCGGTCCCATCCGAGCCGACCAGCGCCCCGATCTGCCGGTCGACATCCTGATTCAACGACCTGGCGGCGTCCTGCAGCGCGGCGCCGGAGGCGCTGATCCCTTCCGCCCTCGCGGTCATCTGCAGGTCGATCTGGCCGAGCAGGCGCTCGCCGATCAGGTCCTCCAGCTGGACGAGCCGGTCCGGGGGAATGCCGAGGTCGGTCAAGGCCCTGCCATACTGCCGCGTGATCGCCTGGCGCAGCTGGTGGGCGAAGGCCGGGCCCATCTCCGGATGGTCCCGGACGATGTCCGCCAAATGGACCGTCTTCCGCGGCCCTTCGGGCGCCGGCGCGCCGGCGCCCTCCGGACGCGCCCGGGCGCGCGCGATGGCGCGGTCCGATGCGATCTGCTTCCGCAGCTCCTCGACCTGACGGGCGGCCGCGCCGCTCGCGGCCGCCTCACCCGCCCGCAGCCGCCCGAACTCGCGCTGCTGGCGCCAGAGCAGGAGGGCCAGCGCGAGGCATCCCAACAGCCCGAGGGCGGCGATCCAGGAGGAAAGCGAGCGCATGCGTCAGGGCAGGATGCTCACGCCGGCGTACTGCTTCAGGACCGTCTGCATCCGGCCCGCCTCGAGCAGGCTGGTCCGGACCGCGTCGAGCTGAGCGGGCGCGAGGCTGGCCGCGGCGCCGGCCAGGATCCGCTGCTCGTGGGGCGTGAGCCCGCTGGCGTCGCGCTCGTTGTAGTTGGCCGGCCGCGTCGACAGGTCCTTTCCCGCATAGTTGGCGTCGGCCATGGCCTGGACCAGCCCCTGGGACTGTTCGGCGGTGAGCGGCACGCCGGCCGCGGCCAGGGCCGGGCCATAGTCGTTCTGCACCTGGTTGACGAAGCCGATCATGGCCTGCAGCTGCTGGAAGTTGAGGCCGGTCGAGGGCTGGAGAGTGTCGGTGATCTCCTGCTGCAGCCGCAGCCCCGCCGCCCGCACGGCGTCCCGCCACTCGGGGCTGCCGCGCTGCAGCCCCGCCGCCGACGCCGCGTTGGCGGCGTCCTCGTTGGCCGACTGCAGCTCGGTCAGCAGGTCCTTGAGCCGGGCCGCGACGGCCGGAGGCAGGTTGAGGCCGGCGATCACCGGCCCGAAGTTCCGCATCATCGCGTTGCGGAAGTCGCGGCGCCGCATCTCCGCCAGCTCGGGATGCTCCCGCACCAGGTCCGAGAGATGCAGGATCACGGTGTCGGGGTCGATGTGCGGACCGGCGGGGGCCGCGCGGACCGGGGAGGGTTTCGCCTGCCGCGCCGCCTCCGCCGACTTCCGCGCCGCGGCCCCCTCGTCCCGCAGGGCCGCCAGCCTCTGCTCGCCTTGTTTCCGGCCGGCATCCCAGCCCGCCTCCTCTTTCGCGAAAGCGGCCTCGCGCCGGAGGTAGAGGCCGCCCAGCCCGAGGCAACCGATGACAGAGAGGGCGGCCAACCAGGGGGAGAAGCGGCGCATCGGGGGGCGAATGCTGCGGAGCGTAGAGATACAGCCGTCCCTGTCCAGCAGCGCACATAGGGTGTTCTACCTAGTTACTGAATAGTCACTTAAAATTCTTAACTTTGGACGTGCACTCTGCGCGGACACGTGTCTATTTCCCGCTCCCCAGGGTCCTCGGACCCGTTGCAACGGCTGCCTCGCTTGCCCGCTACCCCCACCCCTTATGAATAACCAGCGCCTGCTTGCGCTGGCGGTCGCCCTCGTTGCGCCGCTGGCCCTCCATGCCCAGACGAACACCGTCTTCAACGACGGCATCATCGGCGACTCGCTCCAGCCCGCCACCTACCCCGCCGTGACGGCGACCAGCACCGGCTGGGACGTGCTCGCGACCAAGAACGTCCCCGCGCCCACCAATACCAGCGGGCTCCAGGTCAACATGGTGAGCACGAGCTCGGGCTTCATCGAGGCCCAGGCCCTCTTCACCAGCCAGCCGGTGCAGCTCCTGCCCGGCACCTTCGTCGAGGTGACGGCGACCTTCGTCCCCACCACCGTGCTGGTCCACGCCTCCGACACGCTCGCGGTCGGCCTGTTCAACTCGGCCGGCAGCGCCCCCCTCAACACCCTGATCAATTCCGGGCTGACCACCGGCTCGGCCACCGCCGACACCGGCGGGGCCCAGCCCTGGACCGGCTACACCGCCTACACCACCTTCGGCGGCGCCTCGAAGATCCTCACCCGCCCGGTCCAGAGCGTGGTCAACAACACCGACCAGGACGTGATCATCGACGGGCTGTCCAGCTCGGCCGGATACGCCGGCTCGGCCACGATCACCTCGACCACCGCGGCCGCGGCCGCCTTCACCAACGGGCTGACCTACACCCTGGACTACAAGCTGGCCCTCAACGCCGCCGGCACCCAGCTCACCGCCACCTACAGCCTCTACAACGGCGCGGGGACGACCAACACCGGCGCCAACACCCTGATCACCACCTTCACCGGCACGGCCAGCGGCGCCACCCTCCTGCAGAACCCGCCGGTGTTCGACGCCATGGCCTTCGGCTGGCGGGCGGACGCGAGCGCGGTCGGGGCGATCAATTTCAGCTCGATCACCGTCAACACCACCGGCGGAGCCCCCTGGTTCATCACCCAGCCGCTGGCCAACACCACCGTCTCGATCGGCAGCCCGCTGAACCTCGCCGCCAATGTCGGCGGGGTGGTCGGCAGCTACCAGTGGCAGATCAGCACCGACGGCGGCGCCAGCTTCAGCAACATCGACGCCGCGGCCAACCCCTCGGCCGCCACCCCCAATTTCACCATCGCCAGCGCCCAGGCCGCCGACGCGGCGGTCTACCGCCTGGTCGCGACCAATTCGGTCGGGTCGACCACCAGCCAGAACGCGACCGTGGCGGTGACGGCCGCCGCCGTCCCGCCGTCGATCACGACCGCCCCCACCGGCGGCACCGTGCTGGTCGGCACCAACTTCACCCTCGGCGTCGTGGCCGGCGGCACCGCCCCGCTCTCCTACCAGTGGCTGGTCAGCGCGGACAACGGCGCCACCTTCAGCCCGGTCTCCGGGGCTGTCGGCTCGTCGCTGGCCTTCACGCCCGTGGCCCTGGCCGATTCCGGCCTCTATGAGGTCACCGTGACCAACTCGGTCGGCAGCATCACCAGCACGCCCGTGGCCCTCAACGTGGTCCAGGCTCCGGCGATCAGCACCCAGCCGGCCGGCGCCACCCTCCACGTCGGGGACACCTACACCCTCAGCGTCGGCGCCTCCGGCACGCCGCCCCCGACCTACCAGTGGTTCCTCAACGGCGTCGCCGTCCAGGGCGCGACCAATCCCACCCTGACCATCACCGCCAGCGGCGGCACCGCCGGCAACTACACGGTGGTGGTGAGCAACTCGGCGGGCGGCGCCGTGACCAGCGACGCGGCCTCGATCGCGGTCCTCTCGCCCGCCCTCGCCGCCACCGCCTTCACGCCCTCCTCCGGCGGCACGGCCCTCAACCCGGACACCCGGCTTTCGATCAGCTTCAGCGGCAACGTCGCGGCCGGCGTCTCCGGCCAGATCCGGATCATCGACGCCGCCAGCAACGCCGTGGTCGACACCATCGACCTGGTGCAGGCCACCGCGCTCGAGGCCAGCCTGCGGGCCCAGAGCACCGTCTCCACCCTGGCCCTTCCGGTTGCGAACAAGACCATCGGCGGGGTCAGCAACTTCAACTTCTACCCGATCACGATCTCGGGCAACACCGCGACGATCTACCCGCGCAACAACGTCCTGGCCTACGGGCACAGCTACTATGTCCAGGTCGATCCCGGCGTCTTCACCGACGGCACGGGGCTGACCTGGCCCGGCATCAGCGACAACAGCACCTGGACCTTCTCGACCAAGGCCTCCGGACCCGCCCCCGGCGCCTCCCGGCTGGTGGTGGCGGCGGACGGCTCGGGCGACTTCAGCACCGTCCAGGGAGCCCTCGATTCGATCCCGGGCGGCAACAACACCCCGGTGACGATCTTCCTGCGCAAGGGCACCTACTTCGAGCAGTGCTATTACACCGGCAAGAACGACATCACCGTCCTGGGCGAGGACCGGGCGCAGTCGATCATCGCCTACCCGAACAACAACACCTTCAACAACGTCAGCGGCACCTACCACCGGATGGTCTTCGAGGCCGACCACGTGACCAACGCCACGTTCGTCAACCTCACCATCCAGAACACCACCCCGCACGGCGGCTCCCAGGCCGAGGCCCTGATCGTCAACGGCACCGCCTCCGCCCAGGCCATCGTCACCAACGTCAACCTGGTCAGCTTCCAGGACACCTTCCAGTCCAACGGCCAGGCCTACATCAGCGACTCCCACATCTCGGGCGACGTCGACTTCATGTGGGGCCAGGGCCCGAGCTACTTCGTCAACGACGAGCTCACCGCCGTCACCTCCGCCGGGTTCTACACCCAGATCCGCAACACCGCCGCCACCCACGGCAACGTCTATGTCAACTGCACCTTCGACGCCAACACCGGCGTCAGCGGATCGTTCCTCGGGCGCATCGACCCCGGCGTCTTCCCCAACAGCGAGGTGGTGCTGGTCAACTGCGCCCTCTCCAACACCCTCAACGCGGCCGGCTGGCAGCTGAACAACGCCACCTCGGCGCCGAACATCGACTGGGCCTACAGCGGGCTCACCCTCCTCGGCTCGACCACCGCCTTCAACACCGCGAGCTGGCAGTTCGCGGCGGCCCTGAGCGACCCGAGCGCGATCGCCAACTTCCAGGTGCCCTCCTTCGTCCTGGGCAACAACTGGACGCCCTCGCTCGCGCCCCTGATCCTGGTCCAGCCCGCCGCCACCGCCTCGGTGGCCCAGGGCTCGAGCGTCAGCTTCGCCGTCACGGCGGCCGGCGCGCCCGAGCCGTCCTACCAGTGGTCGCTCAACGGCCACGCCCTGACCGACGGCGCCCAGGCTGACGGCAGCGTCGTCTCGGGCTCGGCCACCGCCACCCTGACCATCCAGAACGCCGCGGCGGACCAGAACGGCGCCAGCGTCACGGTCGCGGTCTCCAACGCCGCGGGCGCGGTGGGCAGCGACGCCTCGGCCCTCACCGTCGTCGCCCCCCTGCCGACCTTCACCACCCAGCCGCAGTCCCAGACCGCGGCGAGCGGCGGGAGCGCCACCTTCACCGGCGCCGCCAGCGGGGCGGACAGCTTCCAGTGGCTCTTCAACGGCGCGCCGATCGCGGGCGCCACCTCCACCACCCTGACGGTCGGCTCGGTCTCCGCGGCCAGCGCCGGCACCTACACCCTGGTGGCGACCAACGGCAGCGGCCACCAGCCCAGCTCCGCGGCGGTCCTCAACGTGACCGCGGCGGCCGGCCAGCCGACCCTGCCGGTGATCCCGAACGGCCTCTTCACCGTCACCGCCTTCGGCGCGAAGGGCGACGGCGCCACCGACAACACCGCCGCCATCCAGGCCGCGATCAACGCGGCGCAGGCGGCGGGCGGCGGCACCGTCGAGATCCCGGCCGCGGCCGGCAGCTTCCTCTGCGGGCCGATCACGATCGGCTCGTCCGTCAGCCTCCAGGTCGACACGGGGGCGACGCTGCAGATGCTGCCGATGAGCGCCTACCCCGACACCAACAACAGCCCGCCGAACTTCATCTCCTTCAGCAAGGGCAGCAACGACCAGATCGTCGGCGGCGGCACCATCGACGGCAACGGCCTGGCCTGGTGGAACGCCTTCAACCTCAACTCGAGCCTGAAGCGGCCGCAGCTGGTGAAGTTCAACGCCAACACCAACGTGCTGGTGGCGGGCGTCACCCTCGCCAATGGACCCACCGAGCACCTGGTGGTCGACGCCGGCAACAACGTCACCATCGACGGCATCACCATCTCGGCCCCGGCGACCTCGCCCAACACCGACGGGATCGACCCGGCCGGGGCGAACTTCCTGATCGAGAACTGCTCGATCGCGACAGGCGACGACAACATCGCGGTCAAGCCCCAGAACTCGTTCTGCACGAACTTCGTCATCACCGGCTGCGCCTTCGGCTCCGGCCACGGGCTGTCGGTCGGCGGCCAGACCAACGACGGGCTCGACGGCATGACGGTGACCAACTGCACCTTCAACGGCACCTCCACCGGCCTGCGCCTCAAGGCCGACGCCACCCAGGGCGGCCCGGTGCAGAACCTGACCTACTCGAACATCACGATGACGAACGTGCCCTCGCCGATCGTCTTCTACAGCTACTACAACCAGATCGGCTCCCCCGGCGCGGCCTCCGGCTCCAGCCAAACCACGCCGGCCAAGGTCAACGCCTTCAACGCCAACCCCCCGAACTCGCTCGGCAGCTCGACGATCCCGACCTGGCAGAACATCACGATCAGCAACCTGACCGCGACCGGGGCCTCGGCCTACAGCATCATCTGGGGCATCCCGCTGCAGAACGCGCTGTTCGCCAACGTCACGCTGAACAACGTCAACATCAGCGGCGGCAGCGGCCTGGAGATCTTCGACGCCACCAACGTCCAGCTCACCGGCACGAACAGCGTCGGCCCGATCGTCAACGCCAACGACCTGGCGGTCACCAGCCAGCCGACCGACGTCTCCGCGACCGCCGGCCAGTCGGCGACCTTCACCGCCGCGGTGGCGGGCTCGAGCGGCCAAGCCGGCACCGCGCCGGTCCTGGCGTGGACCTTCAACCACCAGCCCCTGGCCGACGGCCCGCAGGCGGACGGCTCGGTGGTCTCGGGCTCGGCCACCGGGACCCTGACGATCTCCAATCTCCAGGTCGGGGACGCCGGCAGCTACGCCCTGACGGCCAGCAACCAGCTCGACGGCTACAACGTCGCGGCCGGCAGCCTCGCCCCCAACAGCCTGCCGGTCACGGCCTCGAGCAGCCCGGCGGCCCTCACGGTCGCCGTCGGCTCCGCCTCGATCAGCCTGTCGAACCTCGCCCTCACCTACAACGGCAGCCCCCAGGGCGTCACCGTCACCACCTCGCCGGCGGCCCTGCCGGTGACGGTGACCTACAACGGCAGCAGCACGGTGCCGACCAACGCCGGGACCTACACGGTGGTGGCGACGATCAACAGCCCGAGCTTCTCCGGCACGGCCACGGGCACCCTGACCATCGCCAAGGCCGCCGCCAACGTGGCGGTCACCGGCTACAACCTGCCCTACGACGGCAGCGCCCACACCGCGAGCGGCACGGCCACCGGGCTGGGCGGCGTCGATCTCAGCGGCGGGTTCGATCTCAGCCAGACCGCGCACACCTATCCCGGCAGCACCCAGGACAGCTGGTCATTCCATGACGCCTCGGGCAACTACGCCGACGCCTCGGGCACGGTGACGGACGTGATCACCATCACCGCCCTGGTCCAGCACGGGGTCACGGTCAACGGCGGCGAGATCGACGGATCGGTCCAGGTGCTGAACGCCGAGAGCGACACGCTCAACAGCAGCGGCATGATCTCGGGCAACCTGCTGGTCGTCGGCACGCCCAGCGTGGTGCTCAACAGCCACCCCACCTACGGCAGCACCCTCACCGGCCCCGGCAGCGCCAGCCCGTCCAACTTCACCGTCACGCTCAACAGCAACGCGGTGCTGAGCCACGTGGTCCGGCAGGTCAACGCCGCCGCGATGCCGACGGTGGCGGCGCCGCCCAAGCCGACCGGCACCCGCAACGTCTCGATCAACAGGTCCAGCGACTCGGCGGGTGACTTCACCACCGTCAACAACCTGACGGTCAACGGCAACGCCCTCTCGCTGGCGGTGCCGGCCGGGACCTACGGCAGCTTCACCGTCAACGGCTCGAGCACGCTGGTCCTCGGCGTCGCGGGCGCGACCACCCCGGCGGTCTACAACTTCCAGGGGCTGGTGCTGAACAGCAATTCCCAGATCGAGGTCGCCGGGCCGGTGGTCATCACCACCGCCGGCGGGGTCACCCTCAACGGCGCGATCACCTCCTCGGGCCATCCCCGGTGGCTGACCCTGAGGATCGCCTCGGGCGGGCTGACGCTGAACAGCAACGTGAGCTTCAGCGGCTTCGTGATCGCACCGAGCGGAAGCGTGGTCCTCAACAGCCACGCCACCCTGACCGGCGAGGTCGTCGCCTCCAGCCTGGTGGTGAACAGCAACGGCGGCCTGGTCGACGCGGGCGCCGCCGACGACGCGGACTTCAATCCCTGGGATCCGGCCCCCTGACCGGATCCGCGGAGGACGCTCCGGCCGCGGTCCCGCCGGGGGCCGCGGCCGGCGTCGTTCGGCGCCGCCCCTCAGGCCGGCGGCACGGCCGCCAGGGCGCGGAAGCGCCGCAGCACCCCGAGATTATAGGCGAGGTAGTACCCCGCCAGCACCTCGAAGATCAGGTAGGTCAGCGCGCTGTAGCCGAAGGCCGGGATGGGCCGGCTCTCGAAAATCGGCTCGCTGCCGCCCAGCACCGAGAAGCGGTAGGCCATGCGGGCGACGAAGACGACGAACAGCAGGAAGCCGATGTGGGCGTTGGGCGTGTAGAACTGCCCCTCGGCCGTGCTCTCGAAACGGGTCAGCCGCAGCGCGAGCCATCCCAGGGCGGCGCCGAGGACCAGGCCGCCCGCCCAGCCCAGGGCCAGGGCCGGCCGGGTCAGGCACGGACCCGCGAAGCCGATCGTCAGCAGGCCGAAGGCGATGGGCGAGGCCAGGAGCCGCCAGAGCCGCAGCTTCTGGCGGCCGACATTCCGCCGGAACCGGACCCAAAGATACCAGGCGAGGATCGGCGCCCAGATGACCCATTTGTTCATGGCGGGATGCCCCACCTTGGGGCATCGCCGCCGGCTGTCGATCCATTCCGGGGGCCCGGGGCCTAGGGCGGCGTCCTAGGGCGCCGCGGCGAGCGCGCCGGATCCGGCCCGGATCACGATCAGCGCGGTGGCCCAGGAGTCCAGCCGCAGCGGCAGTTCCGCTTTCCCCTCGGAGAAGGAGGCGCCCTGCAGCGCGGCGATCCGGCCGGTGTGCGCGTCCCAGAGCTCGGCCCGCTGGCCGGAGCCGGCGGCGCGCACCCGGGCGGTCGCGGCGACGGGTCCGTCGCCCTCATTGAAGAAGAAGTAGGCCTCGCCGTCCCGCAGCCGCCGGTGGATGTACTTCAGGCCGGGGGCCGCCGCGTCGAGGGCGACCTCGGGATCGGGCAGCGCCTGCAGCAGCTCCGGGGTGGCCTCCGCGGCCGATGTCACCGTCGCCCAGCCCAGGTCGCCCGGCGCCCGCGCGGTGAGGAAGTTGCGGCCCATCGCCAGCTGGGGAACGCCGCCGGCGAAGATCACCCGCCCGCCGGCCGCGGCGAAGGCCTTCAGCCGCCCGAGCGCCGCCTCGGAAATCGCCGCCGCCGGCGGGATCACGATCGCCCGGTAGCCCTGTCCGCTCCGGTTGACCAGCTCGGCGCCGCGCAGCTGCAGCGAGGTGCTGAGGGCGTAATCGTCGACGAAGTCGAGGTCCCGCTGGTGCTCGAGCAGCGAATGGACCAGCCGGAGGAAGGTGCGGTTGCTGGCGGTGTCGCCGAACCAGAAGGAGGAGGAGGGGATGTAGACGCCGATCTCCGCCCCCGGCCGGCCCTGGTCGAGCACGTAGGTGGTCCGGTTCACGTAGGCCGCCAGCTCGGGAAATTTCGGGTCGGAGAGGTAGCGGTAGCCGGCGGGCGCGGCTCCGCGCGCGGGCGTGGGCATCCGCGGAAGCAGGCTCTCCTGCGGCCGGGGCGGGGCCCCCGCGCCGACGGTCCCGTTGGTCGAGGCGCGCATCGACATGAATTCGAAATGATTGATCCCGAGGGCGATCTGGTGGTTCACGATCCAGCCCGCCTCGCTGAGATCCGGCGTGGGATAGGCGCCGTTCATCGCCGCGAAGGACTCGCTCATCGCCTGGGGATGGCCGTTGAGGTGGGTGGAGGAGGAGGCGAGCTTGGGAAAGTCCGTCACGACGTCGTTCCACATCTGGTGCCAGATGACGTCGATGCCCGGGACCGCCAGGTCGCGCATGCACTTGAAGAAGTCCCCGTCAGCGCTGGCGAGCATCGGCAGGTTTTCCTCGTGCTCGATGTGGGTCTGAAGCTCCAGGTCGTGCTCCGCGCACCAGCGGGCGCAGGCGGAGAAGAAGTTCTCGCCGAAGAGATCCGACCAGACGTCGCAGTAGTCGGCGTAGGCCCGGTGGGCGGCGTCGAGGTTGGCCGCGGCCGGAGCCGGCGGCGGCCCGCCCATCCGGCCCCGCCCCATCCGGCCGATTTGGATCGCGGCCACCGCGGGCAGGTAGGGCCGGATGTCGTAGCCCTTGCGCCGGAGGAACTGCGCCGGGAAGTCCGGAGTCCAGGGATTGAAGTTGTAGGCGGCCTCGTCGCCGCGGAAGCCCAGGAGGGTCTTGCCGAACTCGTCGCCCACCGCCTTCTCGTAGGAGGCCAGGGTCCAGTTGATGAAGAGCCGGTCGGCCTCCGGGTTGAGGTAGTCGCCCAGGGAATGCTCGCCGTCCTTGGCTCCGGACTTGTTGTTGGCCGATCGGGTGACCCCGGAACGGAAGGCCCATTGGGGGAACGAGACCGCCCAGCGCCCGGTGGCGGGCGCGGTCCAGCTGACCTGGCCGTCCTTCGCCTCGATCACGGACGCCTCGCCGGTGCCGAGGTTCACCGCCAGCGCGCAGATCGACTTGCCGCCGAGGGGGCGGGACAGCGTCTGGCCCGGCGCGAGCGGCACCTGCTCGGCCTCCACCAGCGCCTCCATGTCCAGGTCCGGCCGCTTCTCCGTGAACATTCCGCCGGCGAAGCCGGAGGGATAGCCCCCGTCGTCGTCGAACCAGAGGTGCATGCCGCGCTTCTTCGCCTCCTCCACCGCGATCCGGACGTTCTCGAAATAAGCCGGCGACAGGTAGGGGGCGGCGGGGTTGCGTCCGGGCTCGACCCAGGCCGACCACAGGTTGAGGGACTTGATGTGGTCGAGGTCCCGGGCGATCACCTCGCGGGTGATCTTCCCGTTCCAGCCCCAGGCGATCTGGGAGCTGTATTCCGACGGCGGCTGGGCGAAATGCGGCGCGACTTCATCCACGGTGGGATCGCTCAGCTTCTGCCAGGGGCGGTCCTGGGCGGCGAGATGGGCGGCGGCGAAGGCGAACAGGATGAGCGCCGAGCGGCGCGGGAGGGCGGGATTCATGGGGCGGGCGGCAGGACGAGCCGCCGCCGCGGAAGTTGCGGACCGCCTGGAGGCGGCGGGAGCCATTGGCGCCCACGGCCGGCAGGGCGACGCGGCAGGCGGCCGGCGAAGATCGCCAGCTCCCGGCCGGGCGCCAAGAGCTGATAGCCCCGGAAAAATTTCAGGGTCGTCCTCGCGTCCGCCTCCACCGCGAATTCGCCCAGGGTGGGGACGCTGACGTACTTGGGGCGGTGCCGGCGCGCGCGCAAAAAGGCCGCGCACGGCCGCGATCCGACGCCCGCGAGCTCCTTCTCCAGGTCGATGAAGAAGGTGGTGTCAAGGAGCATGAGCCGGCGGGCGCGGGCGTCTTGGGCGGGCCGGCTCGCGCTGCATCGACTTGACCGGCCGGTAGACATCGACGTCGAGCGACACCGGCTTCCGCTTCATGGGCTCAAATCGCACGCATGAGACGGCAGGGTCAAGGCGGGGCCGGATCTGCGTAGGGAACGGTCCGGCGTCCATGCCAGAGGAATATAGCAACCGACCGGGCCGGCCGGCGCCGCTCGCCCGCCTTCACCTTCGCGTCGACAAGCCCTAGGAGGCCTTCGCCGCCGGCCCCCGCCGCGGCGCCGCCGCCTCGCCGGCCCGGAAGGCCTCGCGCAGCTTGCCGAGCGCGCGGCGCTCCAGGTCGGCCACGGTGGTCTCCTGCAGCATGAAGATGTTGGCGATCTGCTTGTGGCTGATCTGGCTGCGGACCACCTTGTCCGTCGAATAGTGCGCGTTGACGTGCGCCAGGCGCTGCCCGGGGTTCTCCTTCGTGCCCGGCTCGAAGGCGTAGGGATAGTGGACCGCCCAGTCGCGGATGCCGCCGACCGCCCAGTCGATGACCACGTCGATCTCGCGCGGCTTGCGGGTGAGCGACTTCTGCGAGGGATAGCCCAGCATCGCCTCATAGCAGATGTCCAGCGTGCGCAGGAAATTGTGGCCCAGCAGCAGAGACCGCGCGATGGCCTTGGATTGGAGGGGGTTCCTGAGGGCGAGCAGGACCAGCTCCTGGCCCTCCTGGGCGCAGCGCTCCTTGATCCCGAGGGTCTCGCCCACGAAGCCGGCGGGGGGCTGGCGGTCGGCCTGGCTCCAGAGCGAAAAGCAGCTTTCCGCCACGCTGCGCAGCGCCTCCCAGAGCAGGACCGAGCGGTCCAGGTAGGGGATGCGGGTCTGCTCCTCGATCTCGCGGCTCTGCAGCAGCTGCTCGGTGAGGAAGCAGCGGATGCGCATTTCGGCCCCGCCCGATACCTGCACGCGGTATTCGGCCGAGGCCGGGCCCGCCGGCGGCTGGAAATCGTCCTGGCTCATAGGGTCCATCCCTCTATCGGACCCGGCGGGAGGGAAATGAAGCGCCTTCGGGGGGTTTCTCATCGGTCCTGGGCTGCGGCCGCGGCCTCGAGCTCGGCGCGTTTTTGCAGCAAGGCGGCCCGTTGCCGGGCCGCCTGGGCGGCGGGATCGTCCTGCGAGACGACCATCTCCTCCGGCCGCGCGGCCGGGGGCTTCGGCGGTCCGGGCGGCGGTGGCGGGTGCGCCGAGAAGCGGAAGCCGGCGGCCGGGTCCTGGCCCAGCGGTATGGCGAAAAGCCCGGCCTGCCGGGCGGCCTCGTTGACGGCCGCGGTGAGATCCAGCTGCTGAAAATCCCCGGAAATCGGCGCCCGCGCGTTGGCCTCGACCGTGAGGGGCACCCCGAAGCGGGCGGAAAAGACCCGGACGACGTTGCCCAGCGGCGTTTCGTGGAAGCGCATCGGCAGCGCCGCGGCGGCGGGCGTCGCCGGCACGAGCGCGCGCGCCGCCGCGGCGGTCAAAAAAAGCAGGGCAATCGTCGGGATGGGGCGGTTCACGGTCGGAGCGATGCTATCCTTAAGCATAGCATCGATTTTCGCCGGTTTCCTCCATGATCGTCCCCTTCTCCACCCCCTTCGGGGTCACCCATCCGCTGGGCGTTCCGCGCCCGATCGACGTCGATAACTTCTTCGGCGCCCGCAGCGTCTATTTCGCGCACAACCTGATGCCCGTGCCGTGCGGCGGGCTGGCGGCCTTCGACCCCGCGGTCTACCGGCCCTATCTCAGGCGCCTCGTCGCCTGGCTCTCCACCGCCGAATTCGGCTGGAAGGGCTTCGCCACCGTCGGCGAACCCGCCCGCTACTGCCTGCTGCGCGACGGGGCGCCCGCCGCGGTGCCCCCCGACCTGCGCGAGGAGCTGCCCCCGCCGCCGAGGGTGCACCTCGACTCGGTCCTGCGGCACCTCTCCCGCCACCATGCGGAGGCCCAGGACTTCCAGCTCTTCGACCTGCTGACCCTGCTCGCGGAGGACCTCGGCCCCGCCCGCTTCGCCGCCGCCACCGCCCGCCACCCCTGGGTCGCGGCCTACGTCCGCTGACCCCGACAGGCAGAAGGCGCGCCGCCCGAAGGCGG
>DASZWO010000080.1:0-38212 GCA_035546595.1 Opitutaceae bacterium | reverse complement strand
AAGCCGACCTGGGCGGTCAGCGACTGCAGCGGGGTGTCGAAGACCACCTGGTCGAGCGTGACCTCGGTGGTCTTCATCTCGTCGGTGTTCCGGTTCAGCGCCGCGAGGTTGATCTTCGAGTAGTCGTAGATCGCCTTGCTGACCACCGCCGGGGTGGTGGAGAAGAGCGGCTGGCCCGTGAACTTGCCCAGGTTGGTCCCCGCCCCCGGGCTGGGCGAGAGGTAGCGGTCCCCCTGGGTGCCGGTGATCGGGCCGAGGGTGCTCGAGAACGTCGTCGGGGCCGACCAGTAGCCGAGGCCGTTCTGGTCGATGAAGAGGTAGCTGCGGCCGCTGCCGGTGAACGTCATGTTGAAGACATCGGGCAGGCCGGTGGCGGTGGGGAAGGTGGTGGTCGGGGTCTTGCCCGAGGTGTTCTGCACCAGCTGGCCTCCCTGGGTGATGGTCTGGGTGACCGGGTCCCAGGTCGGCGAGCCCTGCGAGAGCCAGTAGCTGATGCTGTCGCGCGGCATGTCGTAGTTCGGGCGCGCGCCGACGGACTTGTACTCCTCGTATTCGGCGTGGAGGGTGGTCCAGGGGAACGGCTTGTAGGTGATCATGCCGTTGTAGCGCTGCTGGTTGATCCCGGCCGGCTTGCGCTGGAAGCCGTCGTGCTCGAAGACGCCGGAGACGCGGACCGCGAGGTTGTCGCGGAGGGCCCGGTTGACGTCGAGCGAGGTGCGCCAGCCGCCGTAGCTGTCGCCGCGCAGCTGGATGGTGGTGAAGTCCTTCGAGAGGTTGGCCTTGGCGGCGACCTCGTTGACCGTGCCGGAGGGCTGGCCGAGGCCGAAGACCGTGGCGTTGGGCCCGGCGGTCACCTCGACCGCGTCGACGTTGATCGGGTCGATCGGGGTGCGGCCCATCACATCGAAGTTGTCGCGCGCCTGGTTGGCCGGGGCGAGGCCGCGCACCTGGTTGGCCTGGGTGTGGTTCAGCTGGTTGGCGTTGGAGACCGAGCCGTTGCGGTCGACGGTGTTGGCCAGGAAGGTGTTCGCGCCCTGGGTGTTCGCCGTGTACATGAACACGTCGTTGATATCCAGCATCGCGAAGTCGTTCATCTCCTCCTTGGAGACGACCTGGATCGAGGCGCCCAGGTCGGAGAGCTTCGAGTTGATGCGGGTGCCCGATTCGGTCGTGGCGCTGTAGTAGCCCTTGGTGTCCGAGACCACCTCGAAGGGCGAGAGGACGACGGTCTCGCCCCTCTTGTTCGTGGTGGTGGGGGTGGCGTTGCCGCTCTGCTCCACCGCGGGGGCGGACGGCGGGGCGGGGGGCGCCGCCGTGGCGTCCGCCGGCGCGGTCTGGGCGTGGGCGAACGAGGTGGCGGCGATCAACAAGCAGGCCTGAACTGAGCTCAGCCTGGCAAGGAACGAGCAGGGTCCTTTGCTGGTGTTCATAGGTAAATCCGGCAGACCGGGTAAGGGTGCCGGTAGGGTGGGGGTATGCGTTTCACCTCGCCGCGGGGCGGCGAAGTAGGGAAAAGTGGGGTACAGCAGCCGACAGGGAAAGCGCGCTTCCCCTGTTGGGATAGTGCCTTAGGTTAAACACCCTAGTCCAGCCCTTTTCTGTGCCCCTCGCCGCCTCCTCCCCCCCCGCGCCCGTCTCCCGCCGCCAGCTCCGGCTGCAGGCGGGGCTGATCGCCCTGTTCGGGGCGGCGGCCTACGCGGGGGGATTCCACGGAACGTTCACCTACGACGACAACCCGGCGATCGTCCACAACCCCACCATCCACCACCTCTGGCCGATCGGGCGGGTGCTCAAGCCCCTGGCCGGCGGCATGACCGTCAGCGGCCGGCCGATCCTCAACCTGTCGCTGGCGGTCAACTACGCGATCAGCGGACTCGATCCCTGGAGCTACCACGCGCTCAACCTCCTGATCCACCTGGCGGCCGCGCTCTGCCTCTACGGCCTGGTCCGGCGCACCGCCGGCCCGCCGCTGCTCGCCTTCTCCGTCGCGCTGGTCTGGGCGGTGCACCCCCTCCAGACGGAGGGGGTGATGTACGTCGTGCAGCGGGCGGAGTCGCTCATGGCCCTCTTCTACCTCCTGACGCTCTACGGCTTCGTCCGCGGCGTGCAGGGAGCCCGCCCGGCCGGCTGGTTCGCCCTGTCCTGGGCCGCCTGCCTGCTCGGCATGGGGACCAAGGAGGTGATGGTGTCCGCCCCGGTCATCGTGCTGCTCTACGACCGCACCTTCGTCGCCGGCTCCTTCGCCGCGGCCTGGCGCAGGCGCCGCCGCTACTACCTCGCCCTGGCGGCGACCTGGATCCCGCTGCTGCTGCTCGTCGCCCGCACCGGGGGCAACCGCGGCGGCACCTCCGGCTTCGACGTCGGGGTGCGGTGGCCGGCCTACTGGTTCACGCAGTTCCAGGCGGTCTGGACCTACCTCAGGCTCTCGGTCTGGCCGAATCCGCTCGTCTTCGAATACGGCCCGTTCTGGGCCACCTCGGCCGGCCAGGTCCTGCCCTACGCCCTGGCGGTGGCGCCGCTGATCGCGGCCACGGCCTGGGCCCTGCGGAAGCGGCCGGCCTGGGGCTTCCTCGGGTTCTTCTTCTTCGCCATCCTGGCCCCGACCTCGCTGGTCCCCGGCACCCGCCAGATGATCGTCGAGCACCGGATGTACCTGCCGCTGGCCGCGGTCCTGGTCGCGCTGGCGGCGATCGCCGGCAGGCTGGTGCGCCCGCCCGCGGCCCGCGCGGTCCTCCTCGGGCTGGTGGCGGCCGGCTGCCTCGCGCTCACCGCCCGGAGGGTGCGCTTCTACCGCTCCGACGAGGTCCTCTGGAGCGACACCGTCGCCAAGCGCCCGCACAACCCCTACGCCCTCTACGACCTCGGCTACGACCTCTCGAAGCAGGGCCGGACCGCGGAGGCCGAGCACTACTACGACCAGGTCCTCGCGCTCAACCCGCGGTACGCCGACGTGCGGGTCGACCTGGGCAACGTCCTGATCAAGCAGGGCAAGCTGGCCGAGGCCCTCGCGCAGTACCGGGAGGCGCTGCGGCTCAACCCGGACTTCCCGGAGGCCCACAACAACTACGGCAACGCGCTGATCGCGGCGGGGAAGTACGCCGAGGCCCTCGCCGAATTCCGGGAGGCGCTGCGCCTCCAGCCGGAATACCCCGAGGCGGAATACGACCGCGGCATCGCCCTGGCGGACCTGGGCCGGATGGACGAGGCGGAGGCCGCCTACCGCCAGGCGCTGCGGCTCGATCCCGACTACGCCGAGGCGCACGTCAACCTGGGCAACGCCCTGGGCATGGCCGGCCGGCTGGACCAGGCCGCCGCGGAGTACCGCGCGGCGCTCCGGCTGCGGCCCGGCCTGGCCGAGGCCCACCACAACCTCGGGGCCATCCTCTTCCGGCAGGGCCGCGGAGCCGAGGCGCTGGCGGAGATCGAGCGGGCGGTGAAGCTGCGGCCGGACTCGGCCGAGGCCCACAACGAGCTCGGCGGGCTCTACGCGCAGGCCGGCCGCTACCCGGAGGCGCGCGCGCAGTTCGCGGAGGCGCTGCGGCTCGAGCCCGGCCTCGCCGCGGCCCGCCGGAACCTGGCGCAGGTCGAGCGGCTGACCGGCGGCCGGTAGCTACCGGCCGCGGCCGGGCCGGAAGCGGAGCACGTAGAAGAGGCCGAGGGCGGTCATGAACAGGCCCCACCAGAAATCGGCGTGGAGCCGCGTCATGGCGACGCCGGCCGGCGGGTGGCTCCAGGTGACCAGGCCGGTCACGGCGATGGCCACGCCGTAGGCCAGGATGATGATCCCGATGAAGAACCAGATCGGGATCATCTGCGGCTCCTTGTCCGGGTCGGTCGTCATCACCAGAAGCAGAGGTTGATGGCCACGAGGACCGCGGCGACCACGCCGGCCCAGAAGATCGGCCGGCGCCAGAGCGGGCCGGTGACCTTCTCCCGCGGGGTCAGGCCCATCACCAGGTTGCGCAGCTCGGCCTCGGGCTTGGGCGGGGTGACCAGGCTGATGAGGGTCACGGCGGCGACCGTGGCCAGGAGGGCCCAGCCCGACATGTAGCAGTTCTGGGCGAAGCCGCCCGAGCCGGCGTAGCCGGTGAGGTCGGCGACGTGGGCGGGGTAGACGTTGCCCAGGTCGAAATGCCAGCCGGAGCCGCCCGCGCCCGGCAGGAGGTGGATCCAGACCCACTGGCCGACGGCGGCGAGGATGCCGATCAGGAAGCCCCAGAAGCCCGCCGCCGGGCTGGTCCGCTTCCACAGCATCCCGAGGATGACGGTGCCGAAGAGCGGCACGATGAAGAAGAGCACCAGGATCTGCAGCTCCTGGAGGATGTTGTCGAAGTAGAAGCAGAGGTAGGCGGTGGCGACCGCGATCAGGACGCCGACGATCGAGGCCCAGCGGCCGACCGCGACATAGTGCGAGTCGCTGGCCTGCCGGCGGATCAGCGGCTGGTAGACGTCGTAGGTCCAGACGGTGGCGAAGGCGCTGATGTTGCCGGCCATCCCGGACATGAAGCCCGCGATCATCGCGGTCACGCCCAGGCCGAGCAGGCCGGGGCCGAGGTAGCGGCACATCAGCAGCGGCAGGACGTCGTTGTAGCTGTGGTAGCCGGGCAGGTGCTGCTGCAGCTGCGGGGCGCCCTCGCCGACCAGGTGGATGCCGTGCTGGGTCAGCACCGCCAGGCCGAGCAGGCCGGGCACCGTGACGATGAAGAGCACCAGCATCTTCAGCCCGGCGCCGATGATGGTCCCGTTCTCCGCCGCGCGCAGGTCCTTGGCCGCCATCACCCGCTGGACCTGGAGGAAGTCCGTGCACCAGTAGCCGAAGCTGATCGCCACCCCGTCGCCGAAGACGATGCCGAACCAGTCGGAGCCGCCGGCGTTGTGCTGGGGCTTGTCCAGGGTGGCCCAGAGGTGGGTCATGCCCGGCTGGATCCGGTCGATGGCCGCGGTCAGGTGGTGCCAGCCGCCGATCTCCCAGAGGCCGAGGATGGGCACGAGCAGCAGGCCGAGCCAGATCAGGAAGTACTGCAGCACCTCGGTGAGGACGGCCGAGAGCAGGCCGCCGAGCATGACGTAGACGGCGACGCAGCCCGAGGAGAAGATGATGGTCGGGCCCATCGACCAGCCCAGGACCAGGTTCAGGACCTTGGCCATCGAGAACATGCCCACGCCGCAGACGAAGACCGTCATGACGGCGAAGGAGACCCCGGCCAGGGAGCGGCTGCCCTCGCCGAAGCGCAGCTTGAGGTAGCCCGGGACCGAGTGGATCCGCGAGGTGTAGTAGAAGGGCATCATCACCACCGCCAGGAAGAGGATGGCGGGGATGGCGCCGATGAGGTAGGCGTGGGCCCCGACCATGCCGTTCTCGGCGGCCATCGCCGACCAGCCCATCGTCTCCAGGGTGCTGAGGTTGGCGGAAATGAAGCTCAGGCCGGCGATCCAGGCGGTCATCTGGTGCCCGGCCATGAAGAAGCTCTCGCCGGTCTTGACGAAGCGCCGCAGGTACCAGCCCAGGCCCAGGATCAGGACGAAGTAGGACGCGATGATCCCGTAGTCGACCGGCGCCAGGGTGAGCAGGGTGGAGGGGGCGGGCATGGGGTGGGCCGGCGAAGCGCAGTAATCCGTTGCCGACCGGCGGGTTGGGGTCAAGCTGTCCCCTCGGGTTCCCGTAACCCCCGCCTTCTTCCCCATGATCGACCTCCAAGGGCACCGCATCTTCATCACCGGCGGCAGCCGCGGCCTGGGCCGCGCCGCCGCCCTCATGGCCGCCGAGGCCGGGGCCGATGTCGCCGTCGGCTACAGCCGGGGCGCCGCCGCCGCGCAGGAGGTGGCCGCCAAGGTCCAGGCGCTCGGGCGCCGGGGCCTCGCGCTCCCGGCCGAGGTGACGGACCCCGCCCAGCTGGCCGCGGCGATCGACGGCGCCGCGAAGGCCTTCGGCGGCCTGGACGGGCTGGTGGTCTCGGCGGGGATCTTCGAGGGCCAGCCGGTCGAGGAGATGAGCCTGGAATTCTGGAACCGCACGATGGCGGTCAACCTCACCGGCACCTTCCTGGCGGTGAAGGCCGCGGTGCCGCACCTGCGCCGGACCGGCCGCGGCGGGGCCATCGTGATCTACACCTCGACCGCCGGCCAGCGCGGCAGCGACGTCTATTCGGCCTACGCCACCAGCAAGGGCGGGCAGATCCTGTTCATGCGCAGCATGGCGAAGGAGCTGGCCAAGGACCGGATCCGGGTGAACTGCGTGGCCCCGGCCTGGACCGACTCCGACATGTCCCGCGGCCCGATCGACAAGATCGGCCGCGAGAAGGTCATCGCGGGGTTCCCCCTGGGGCGGATCGGCGAGCCGGGGGACGTGGCCGGGGCGACGGCCTACCTGCTCTCCCCCCTGGCGCAGTTCGTCACCGGCATGACCCTGACCGTCGACGGCGGCCAGGACATGCGGGGCTGAGCCGGATCGTTTCGGCGCCCGGACCGTCAGGCGGCCGGGCGCTGGCCTTCCGGCCCCGGCCGGCCCGCGATGGAAGCATGATCCCCGACCCCATCTCCCGCCGCCGCTTCCTCAAGACCTCCGCCCTGGCGGCGGGCGCCGCCGCCGCCGGCGGGCTGCCGGCCGCCCGCGCCCGCGCGCAGGGCCCGGCGGGCCCCCGGCGCATCGCCCCCGGCCCCTTCCGGCCGACCTGGGAATCGCTGGCCGCCGGCTACCGGTGCCCGGAGTGGTTCCGCGACGCGAAGTTCGGCATCTGGGCCCACTGGTCGGCGCAGTGCGTCCCCGAGCAGGGCGACTGGTACGCCCGGCGGATGTACCTGCAGGGCGAGGCCGACTACGAGCACCACCTCAGGCACTACGGGCATCCCTCGGAGTCGGGCTTCATGGAGATCGACCATCTCTGGAAGGCCGAGCGCTGGAAGCCGGAGGAGCTGATCGCGCGCTACCGCAGGGCCGGCGCGAAGTACTTCTTCGCCCTGGCGAACCACCACGACAACTTCGACAACTACCGCTCGCGGCACCACGCCTGGAATTCCGTCAACGTGGGCCCCCGGCGCGACCTGATCGGGGAGTGGGGCCGGGCGGCCCGCGCCGCCGGCCTCAAGTTCGGGGTCAGCAACCACTCCGCCCACGCCTGGCACTGGTTCCAGGTGGCCTACGGCTACGACCCGGTGGGCCCGAAGGCGGGGGTGCGCTACGACGCCTACCGGCTGAGCGCCGCCGACGGGAAGGGGAAGTGGTGGGAGGGGCTGGACCCCCAGGAGCTCTACTGCGGCCGGAACCTGGTCATGCCCGACGGCCTCGCCTCGATCGAGGCCGCCAACGCCTGGCACGAGAAGAACGACCGGGTCTGGAACGAGGACCCGCCGGCGCAGAACCCGGGCTTCGTCGAGAGCTGGTTCCTCCGCTGCCAGGACCTGATCGATTCCTACCGGCCCGACGTGGTGTACTTCGACAACACCGGCCTGCCGCTCGGCCAGGCGGGCCTCGACATCGCGGCGCACTACTACAATTCCTCCCTGCGCTGGCACGGCTCGCTCGAGGTGGTGGTCAACGGCAAGAAGCTGCCGGAGGCCCACCGCGGGGCGCTGGTCGAGGACATCGAGCGGGGCATCGCGACGGAAATCCGCCCGGCGCCCTGGCAGACCGACACCTGCATCGGCGGGTGGCACTACGACCGGAGGCTCTTCACCGAGCACAGGTACAAGACCGTCGCCCAGGTCGTCCCCAACCTGATCGATATCGTCAGCAAGAACGGCAACCTCATGCTCAGCATCCCGGTGCGGGGCGACGGCACGATCGACGAGGACGAGACCGCCTTCCTCGACGGCCTGACCGCCTGGATGGACGTGAACGGCGAGGGCATCTTCGGCAGCCGTCCCTGGACCCGCTACGGCGAGGGCCCGGCCACCCTCCAGCCCGCCGAGGCGGGCCGCTTCGGCGGCGCGAGCGACGTCCGCCGCCATCCCTACACCGCGGCCGACATCCGCTTCACCCGCAAGGGGGGCGCGCTCTACGCGTTCCTGCTCGGCTGGCCGGAGGACGGCGAGGCCGTCGTCGCCTCGCTGCCCGAGGGCGGGCCGGCCGGGCGCGCCGCCCGCGTCGAGCTGCTGGGGGCGGGAGTCCTCCGCTTCTCCCAGGACGCCTCCGGCCTGCGGGCGCGCCTGCCCGAGGCGAGGCCCGCCGGGCCCGCCCACACCCTGAAGATCTCCGGGCTGAATCTCGCGTGAAACCCCTCGCCTGCCTCCTGGCCGCGGCCGCGCTGGCCGGCGCCGCCCGCGCCGGCGAGCCGCTCGACCTCAGGTACTCCTTCGGCGCGCGGGCGGAGGAAGGCGCGGTGAGGGTGGCCCCGGCGGACGCCTACAACGTCGACCGGACCTACGGCTTCGACCTCGGCTCGGCCGTGGCGGCCGGGGACGGCTTCGTCGCCGGCCGCGACGGGCGGCCCTTCTTCTTCTCCTCCCGGCTGGGGCCCGGCGCCTACCGGGTGACCGTCACCCTGGGGGACCCGGCGGCGGAGAGCGTCGCCACGGTGAAGTCGGAGACCCGCCGGCTGATGCTGGAGGCGGTCCGCGTCCCCGCGGGACGGACCAGGAGCTTCACCTTCCTGGTCCATCTGCGCGACCCGCGCCTGCCCGGCGGCGGCCTGGTGCGGCTCAAGGCGCGCGAGAAGGAGCCCATCCTCTGGGTGCAGTGGGACCCGGGGGACCCCTCCACCCGCCAGCCCTTCGTCGAGCTGGACTGGGACGAGAAGCTGACGCTGGAGTTCAGCGGCGCCCATCCGGCGCTCCGGCAGATCGAGATCGCCCCCGCCCGGCACCCGGTCACGGTCTACCTCATCGGCGACTCGACCGTGACCGACCAGATGATGGGGCCCTGGGGCGCCTGGGGCCAGCAGCTGCCGCGCTGGTTCAAGCCGCCGGTGCTGATCGCCAACTACGCCGAGTCGGGCGAGACCGCGGAAAGCTTCATCGGCGAGCTGCGCTGGCGGAAGCTGCTGAGCGAGATCCATCCCGGCGACTACGTCCTGATGCAGTTCGGGATCAACGACCAGCGCCAGCCGGTGGAGAAGTTCAAGAGCTTCTTCCCGAGGTTCATCGCCGACACCCGCGCCCACGGCGCCACGCCGGTCCTCGTCTCCTCCCAGAACCTCAGGCGGCTGGGGCCGGATGGGAAGGCGGTGCCGACGCTGCGCGGCTTCCCCGAGGCGATGCGGCAGGCCGCGGCCGAGAACCATGCCGCCTTCATCGACCTGAACGCGATGAGCCTGCGGCTCTACACCGCCTGGGGTCCGGAGCGGATCGCCCGCGCCTTCGTCGACGGGACCCACCAGAACATGTACGGCTCCTACGAGCTCTCGAAGTGCGTCGTGATGGGGATCCTGGCCGACCGGCTGCCGTTCGCCGAGGGCAACCTGGCGGACGACTGGAAGCCGTTCGATCCCTCCCATCCCGACCCGGTGGAGGATTTCCGCCTGCCGCCCGACCCGCAGCTCGACCCGGCCCGTCCCGGCGGCCCGGGCGCGCCGGACCACCGCGGCCCGATGGCGGGCGACGTGCGGCGCGGCCCGGCGGCCGGGCCGGTCCAGGGGCCGCCCGCGCCGGAGGGCTTAGCCCCGCCAGGGGTTCAGCACCCTTGAGACGGAGGGGCTGAAATCAGCCACGTTGCGGGTCACCACCGTCAGATCATGCGCCCGCGCGGTCGCAGCGATGAAGCCGTCGAGAGAATCCATCGGGCGCCCCTTCGATTCGATTTCGGCCATAAGACGCCCCCAGGCGGATGCTACGGCATCGTCGAGCGGCAGGATTCTGTCGCCAAAGCGCTCCCGCACGTCCTCGTCGAGCCATCGTTGAATCCCCTGCCGACGCGTGCCCGGCGCCAGGCGCGAGACGCCCCGCTGCACCTCGGCGAGGGTGACCGCGCTGAGGTAAAGGCAGTCCTCCTCCGCTGCCGCGAGCCATTCCATCACGGCGGGATCCGGCCTGGGCCGGGTCGCTTCGCAGATGACATTGGTGTCGAGGAGATAGCTCACAGCGCCAAGGGCCGTCGTTTTTCCTTCGGACGGCGAAGATCCAGCTCCACCCCCTTGAGGGGCGAGAGCGAGAGAAAGTCCGCCAGCGTTCCGCGCCGCCCCGTTTTCCGGGCCCATTCCTCCGCCGAAACGACGACCACCGCGGGCCGGCCGTGGCGGCTGATCATTTGGGGAGTCCGGGTCCGGGCGCGTTCAATCACCTCGCTGAATTTGGCTTTCGCCTCGGCGACCGTCCATGCGTTGTCCGGAGTTTCCGGATAGGTCATTATGGTCAGAGTGGTCATTTCAACGGATGGGACAAGTCATTTCCGCTCCGCGCCGGATTTCGGACGCACCGCGCGGCCCCGGGCGTCCGCCCCATCCCAATCTGAGGTTTGCCTCCGATACCGGCCCTTTCGGGCGATGCTAAGCTCCCGCCCATGAAAGCCGTGCGCATCCATGAATTCGGAGATTCCAACGTCCTCACCCTGGAGGACGCCCCCAAGCCGGAGCTCCACGACGGCGAGGTCCTGATCAAGGTCCGCGCCGCCAGCGTCAACCCGGTCGACTACAAGATCCGCTCGGGCAGCTTCAAGAAGGCGGACATCAAGCTTCCCGCCACCCTCGGCCGCGACGTGGCGGGGGTGGTGGAGGCGGTGGGCGGCCGCGTCAACGGCTTCAAGCCGGGCGACGACGTCTACGCCTACCTCAGCTACCAGAACGGCGGCTACGCCGAGTACGCGATCGCGAAGTCCCAGGAGGTGGCGCCGAAGCCGGTGGCGGTGGACTACGTGCACGCCGCCGCGGTCCCGCTGGCGGCGATCACCGCCTGGCAGGGCCTCTTCGACCACGGCAGGCTCCAGCCCGGCCAGCGCGTGCTGATCCACGGCGCGGCGGGCGGGGTGGGGCACTACGCGGTGCAGTTCGCCAAGGCCAAGGGGGCGACGGTGATCGCGACCGCCGGCAAGGACGACGCCGTCATGCTCAAGCAGCTGGGCGCCGACGAGGTCATCGACTACCACAGCGAGCGCTTCGAGGACCGGGCCCGCGACGTCGACCTGGTCCTGGACCTGGTCGGCGGGGACACCCAGCGGCGCTCCTGGGCGGTGCTGAAGCCGGGCGGCCGGATGGTCTCCACCCTGGAGCAGCCTTCGCCGGAGCAGGCCCGCGCCCGCCAGGCGGAGGGCAAGGTCTTCATGGCCGAGGCCAAGGCGGAGCAGCTGCGGGAGATCGGCCGGATGATCGACGCCGACAAGGTCACGGTCCTGGTGGAGAAGACCCTCCCGCTGGAAAGGGCGAAGGAGGCGCACGACACGCTCGAGAACCAGCACGTGCGCGGGAAGGTCGTCCTGACGGTGCCTTGAGCCGCGGGGGCTGTACCCCCCCGCCCGGTCCGGGGCCGGCGGCCCCCGGGGCGCAACCAGGGCCCCCGGGCCGGACGATTCCTTTGGATTTTCCTGGGTTTTTGGGAAGAGTGGCGGCCCGATGCGCGGCGCCCACCCCATGCCCAGGCCGGCCGGCGCCCCCGGCGGGGCGCGGCGGGCCGCGCTGATCCTCGTCCTCGCTGCGGCCGCGGCCTACGCCACCAGCTTCGCCGGAGCCTTCGTCTTCGACGACCTCCCCGGGATCGTGGACAATCCCACGATCCGCCACCTCTGGCCGCCGCCCTGGAGCGGGCCGGCCAACACCACGCCCGAGGGCCGCCCGCTGGTGAACCTCTCGCTGGCGCTCAACTACGCGGTCAGCGGCCGGCGGCTCTGGAGCTACCACGCCTTCAACCTCGCGGTCCATCTCGGCGCCGCGCTGGCGCTCTTCGGCCTGGTCCGGCGCACCCTGCGGCGGCCCGTGCTCGAGCGGAGGTTCGGGGCGGCGGCGGGCGGCCTGGCGCTGGCCACGGCGCTGCTCTGGGCCGTGCACCCGCTCCAGACCGAGGCCGTGACCTACGTGGTGCAGCGGGCGGAGTCGATGATGGGGCTGTTCTACCTGCTGACGCTGTACGGCTTCGCCCGGGCGGAGGACGGGGGGCCGGGGTGGCGGGCGCTGTCGGCCGCCGCCTGCCTCCTGGGCATGCTCTGCAAGGAGGTGATGGTGTCCGCCCCCGTGATCGTCCTGCTCTACGACCGCACCTTCGCGGCCGGCTCCTTCGCCGGGGCCTGGAGGCGCCGCCGGCGCTACTACCTCTGCCTCGCGGCCACCTGGATCCCCCTGCTCGCGCTCCTCTGGGCGGAAGGCGGCCGCCGCGGCGAATCCTCCGGGTTCGACGTGGGGGTCTCGGCGGCGGCCTACTGGAAGACGCAGGCGCCCGCCCTGGTCCATTACCTCCGGCTGGCGCTCTGGCCGCATCCGCTGGTCTTCGACTACGGGACTTTCTGGGTCGCGGGCTGGAGGCCGGTCCTGGCGCCCCTGGCGCTGGCCGCCCTGCTCGCGGGGGCGACCCTGGCGGGGCTCCGGAGCCGCTCGCCGCTCGGCTTCCTCGGCGCCTGGTTCCTCGCGGTGCTCGCGCCGACCTCGCTCGTCCCCGGCGCCACCCAGATGATCGTGGAGCACCGGATGTACCTCGCGCTCGCGCCCGTCCTCGCCGGGGCGGTGGCGGGGGCCTACGCGCTCTGGGGCCGCCGGATCTACGTCCCCCTCGCGCTCCTCGCGGCCGCGGGCGCGGTCCTGACGGCCCAGCGCAACCGGGCGTACCGCAGCGGCCTCGCGCTCTGGGGCGACACCGTCGCCCGGCGGCCCGGCAGCTCCCGGGCCCACGCGGCCTACGGCTACGCGCTGCAGCAGGCCGGCCGGGACGGGGACGCCGTCGCGGAATACCGCCGGGCGTGGGAGCTGGACCCGGGCGTGATCACGCGGACCGACCTGGGCGACGCCCTGGCGGAGGCCGGCCTGCTTCCCGGCGCGGCGGAGCAGTACCGCGCGGCGCTGCGGGCCAACCCCAACTACGTCCGGGCCCACAACGAGCTCGGCCACGTCCTCGCGCAGCAGGGCCGGCTGCCGGAGGCCGTCGCGGAATACCGCGAGGCCCTCCGGCTGATGCCCAGCCACGCCATCGCCCACAACAACCTGGGGGCGGCCTACTGGCGGCTGGGGCGGGCGGACGAGGCGATCGCCGAGTACCGGCGGGCCCTCCAGCTCGACCCGGGCTACGCCGAGGCCCACGACAACCTGGGCCTGGCGCTGGCCGGCCGGCCCGGGGGGCTGCCCGGGGCGCTGATGGAATACCGCCGGGCGCTGGAGCTGCGGCCGGACGACGCCACGACGCGCAACAACCTCGGCAACGCCCTCAACGCCGAGGACCGCCTGGCCGAGGCCATCGCCGAATACCGGGAGGCGCTGCGCCTGAGGCCGGACTACGCCGACGCCCACTTCGACCTGGGCTGCGCCCTGCTCAGGGCCGGGCGGGGAGCGGAGGCCGCGGCCCAGTTCGGGGAGACGCTCCGGCTGGAGCCGGGCAACGCCGCCGCCCGCGAGCTGCTCGCGCGGGCCGCGGCGCCCTGAACTCAGGCCGCCACCGAGTGGGCCAGGCAGCGCCGGGTGATGTCGGGGATCCGCTCGCCCAGCCAGAGGGCCATGGCCTCGTCCTCGAGCAGGTTCTCGCCCAGGAGCCGGGCGATTTCGGTGAGGCCGAGCTTGTCCGCGGCCGAGATCAGCGAGCGGTAGGCGCCGACCTCGAAGCTCTCGGCGGCGTAGTCCATCAGGAAGTTCTTGATCAGCTCGTCGTTGAAGGGCCCGGTCGCCATCGACTGCACCAGGCCCATGATGCCGCCCATCACGCCCATCGCCCGCGAGGGGGACTCGCCGAGGAAGCGCAGGCATTCCTCGATCCGCTCGGCGTGGCGGTGGGTCTCGGCGATGTGCAGCTCGTCGCGCTCCCGCACCTCCGGCAGGTCGGCCGCGTCCTTGGCATGGTGCTCCAGGACCTTGATGAGGCTCCGTTCCATCGCGTAGGCGTTGTTGAGCCAGGATACCAGTTGCTTTCGTTCGTCGTTCATGCGGCGAA
The DNA here is from genome assembly GCA_035546595.1 of Opitutaceae bacterium. GTDB lineage: Bacteria > Verrucomicrobiota > Verrucomicrobiia > Opitutales > Opitutaceae > Palsa-1447. The sequence goes on along the minus strand of DASZWO010000080.1, from coordinate 24,223 downwards.
CCTAGGCTCCGGCGGCGGGGGCCGCCATCGGGGCGGACGCCGTTCCCGCCGCCGGGGCGCCGCCGACTACTCCTCGCGGAGCGCCGCCATCGGGTCGATCCGCGAGGCGGCCAGGGCGGGATAGAGGCAGGCGCAGAGGGTGGCGGACCCGATGAAGAGCAGCGAGGCGGCCAGGGACAGGGGCTGCAGGGCCGGGACGTCGAAGAGGATGGACTGCATGCACCGGCCGGCGATCCACGAGCCGGCGGCGCCGGCGATCGCGCCGAGCGCCAGGATGCGGAGTCCGGCCGAGAGGAACTGCGAGCGGATCTGCTCCGGCCGCGCGCCCAGCGCCATGCGGATGCCGATCTCGCGCCGGCGCTGCGAGACGGTGTAGCTGAGCACCCCGAAGGTGCCCACCGCCGCCAGCAGCAGCGCCACGCCCGCGAAGATCCCCGCCAGGATCGCCGGCGAGCGGCGGCTGACCAGGGTGTCGCCGATCCGGTCCTCCATCGGGCGCAGGCTGGCCAGCGGGATCTCGGGATCGACCCCCTTCACCGCCTGCCGCACCATCGGGGCGACGGCCGGCGCGGGGGCGGCCGATTCGATCGCGATCGCGAAGTGTCCGGTGGAGAAATCCTCCTTGGGGTAGGGGAAGTAGACCGTCCCGTGGTCGGCCGCCTCGGTGAGGCTGCTCTCCCTGATGGTGGCGACCACCCCCACGACGGTGTAGGCGTTGGCGCGGTCGGCGACGACGTCGTCGGTCAGCTGCCTCCCCACCGGGTCCATCCCCGGCCAGTAGCGGCTGGCGAAGGCCTGGTCGACGACCACCACCCGGCGCCGCTGCCGGCATTCGTCGTCGCTGAAGAGCCGCCCCCGCAGCAGCGGGATGTGGAGGGCCGCCCAGTAGTCCCCGCTCACGCAGTTCAGGAAGTGGGCCCGCACCGGCGCATGAGCCGGATCGTCGAAGACGGTCACGGCGGTGTTGTTCGGCGGGCCGTCGAAGGGGAGGTTGGTCGTGACCGCGGCGTGCCGGGTGCCGGGCAGGGCGAGGAGGGCCGGGAGCAGCCGGCGCACGAACTGCTCGCGCTGCGCGGTGGTCTGGTAGCTGTGCCAGGGCAGGGCGATGTAGCCGCCGTAGAGGTGCTCCGCGCGGAAGCCGGGCGGCCGCGCCAGCACGTTGCGGAGGCTGACGGCGAGGAGGGCCGCGCCCGAGAGGAGGACGAAGGCCAGCGCCACCTGGATGACGATGAAGAGCTGCCGCAGGCGCTGGACGGCCGCCCCGGCGGTGCCGCTCCGCGACTCGGCCCGCAGGCCGGCCGCCAGGCCGCCGCGGACGCCGAACCAGGAGGCGGGGACGGCCAGGAGGACGCTGGCGGCCAGCGCGGCCGCCAGCGCCGCCCCGGCGACGGGCCCGTCGAAGCGGACGTCCGCGCCGAGCGGAAGGGCGTCGGTCCCGAGGAGCCCGAGCAGGCGCACCCCGAAGGCGCCGAGCAGGATCCCGAGCAGGCCGCCGGCCAGGCCGACCAGGAGGGTCTCCGCCAGCACCTCCGAGACGAGATGCCGGCCGCGGGCGCCGAGCGCGCGGCGCACCGCGATCTCCTTGGTCCGGTTGGTCGCGCGGATGAGGAAGAGGTTGGCCAGGTTGACCGCGCCGATCAGCAGCAGCAGCGCGACGCCGGCCTGCAGGATGAGCAGCATCGGCCTCACCTCCCGCACGTGGTCCTCCCGCAGCCCCGCGACCGTGGTGTGGAAGCCGGCCCTGGTCACCACCTCCCGGTAGGGATCGTCCCTCAGCTGGGCCGCGTTGAAGGCGTCGACCTCGCCCTGGGCCTGCGCCAGGGTGACCCCGGGCGCCAGGCGCGCCACGGTTTCGGCGTCGCCGTTGTGGCGGTTCTTCGGCACGATCTCGTCCTTGTCGTGGGCGGCGGGCCGGAAGAACGACGCGTGGTTCGAGAGGTAGTGGAATCCCGGCGGCAGGACGCCCACCACGGTGGTCTCGAGGCCGTCGTTCAGGAACCGCCTCCCCAGGACCTTGGGGTCGGACCCGAAGTGGTTCCGCCAGTACTCGTGGGTGAGGATGGCGACCTGGTTCGGGCCGTAGGCCATCTCGCCGTCCGTGAATTCCCGGCCCATCGCCAGCGGCACCCCGAGGGTCTTGAAGAACCCCGGCGAGATGTCGTAGATCTGCACCCGCGTGGGGTCTCCCGCGTCGTTGACGGTGGTGGTGGCGTCGCTGCAGATCGCCATCGACGAGAAGGACCTGAGGGCGCCGCGGCGGTCGTAGTAGTTGACGAAGGAGGTCCCGCCGCGCGGCACCCCCGCGCCGGGATAGGAATTGTAGAGCGTGACCAGCCGGCCCGGGTCGGCGTAGGGCAGGGCGCGGAGGACCACCGCGTCGACGACCGCGAAGATCGCGACGTTGGCCGCCAGGCAGAGGGCGAGGGTGAGGACGGCCGTGACGGTGAATCCCGGGGTCTTGAGGAGGGAGCGGACGGCGATCCGGAGGGCGGCCATGGGCGGGGCTGTATTCGCAGGGCGCATGCCAGCGGCGCCGCGGGGCGCAACCGGCTCAGGTCCAGCCGCTAACGGAAGCCCCACGCCGCGGGGATGTCGAGGATCTGGCCGGATTCGGGAATCCGGCATCCCGAAAATGGGATGCCGGCGGCAGCCTTGCGCGCCGGCCGGCCGGCCCGTTGCATGGCGGGGTTGAAAACCTTCCAGGGCAGGGTGGCCGTCGTCACCGGCGCCGCCAGCGGCATCGGCCGCGGGATGGCGGAGAGCTTCGCCGCCGCGGGGATGCGGGTCGTCCTGAGCGACGTCGACGCCCCCGCGCTGGAGGCGGCCGCGGCCGCGCTGCGCTCCGGCGGGGCCGAGGTCCACGCCGTCCCCGCGGACGTCTCCAAACCCGAGGAGGTCGAGGCCCTGGCCCGCGAGGCGGCGGGACGCTTCGGGGCGGTGCACGTGCTCTGCAACAACGCCGGCGTCTTCGCCGGCGGCGAGACCAGCTGGACGCGGCCGCTCGAGGAATGGCAGTGGATCCTCGGCATCAACCTGATGGGCGTGGTGCACGGCATCCGCTCCTTCCTGCCCCGGATGATCGAGCAGGACTCCGAGGCGCACATCGTCAACACCGCCTCCCTGGGAGGGCTGGTCACGGGCGGGAGCGTGCTCTACGGGGCCACGAAGTTCGCGGTGGTCGGCCTCTCGGAGAACCTCCGGGAGGAGCTGCAGGCTCGCGGGCTCAAGCCCAGGGTCTCGGTGCTCTGCCCGGGCTTCGTCGACACCGGCATCGTCGAGAATTCCCGGCGCCGGCGCCCGGCCGCGTTCGACGAGGCGGCCCCGCGGCCGTCGGCGGAGGAGGAGCGGCGGCTGGCCGGGCTGCGCCAGGCGGCGGCGGAGGCCCTCCGGCGCTCCATCGGCCCGCGGGCCGTGGGCGAGCAGGTCCTGGCCGCGATCCGCGCCGAGCGCTTCTACATCCTCACCCACCCGGAATGGAACGCCGCGATCCGGCGCCGGACGAAGGAAATCCTGAAGCGCCCGGGCTTGGGCGGCCTCTTCGGCTAGGCGGGATGTCCGGGCCGGGCGGGCTGCTTCGTTGAGGAAGGGAACGGCCCGCGATCCACCAATCCCATCGAAAGGCTTCCCATGTCATCCACCCATACCATCCGCCTCCACCGCGTCCTCCGGGCCCCGCCCGAGAAGGTCTACCGCGCCTTCCTCGACGCCGACGCCAAGGCCAAGTGGCTTCCGCCGCACGGCTTCACCGGCAGGGTCCACCACTGCGACCCCAGGGTCGGCGGCACCTACCGCATGTCCTTCGCCAACTTCACCACCGGGCAGAGCCACGCCTTCGGCGGGACCTACCTCGAGCTGACGCCCGGCGAGCGGATCCGCCACACCGACCGGTTCGAGGACCCGAACCTGCCCCGGGGAGCTGCAGGTCACGGTGAGCCTGAGGAAGGTCTCGGTCGGCACCGACCTGACCATCGTGCAGGAGGGCGTCCCCGCCGCGATTCCGGCGGAGGCCTGCCACCTGGGGTGGCAGGAGTCGCTGATGCAGCTGGCGCTCCTGGTCGAGCCGGACATCCAAGGTTAGGAGGCCCGTTCAGCGGTTGCCGCCGCTGGCGGTCAGGCGCTCCCCGGTGAGCCAGCCCGAGTCGTCCGAGGCGAGGAAGACCGCGATCGAGGCGATGTCGGAGGGCTGCCCGATCCGTCCGAGCGGGGTGCGGGCGACCGCCTCCTTCTCGAAGTCCGAGCCGATGAAGCCGGCGCTGTGGGTGCCCTCGGTCTCGACCATGCCGGGGTTGATGGCGTTGACCCGGATCTTCCGCGGGCCCAGCTCCCGCGCCAGGACGCCGGTGATGGCGTCGATCGCGCCCTTGGTGCCGGTGTAGACCGAGCTGCCCGGCGGGGTGATGCGGGACACCACCGAGCCGAGGTTGATGATGCTGGCGCCCTCGCCCAGGTGCTTCAGCGCCGCCTGGGTCACCAGGAGCGTGCCGAGGACGTTGGTGTCGAACTGGCGGCGGTAGGACTCCTCCGTCACCTCCTCGATCGGCGTGAAGGCGTAGACCCCGGAATTGTTGACCAGGATGTCGAGCCGGCCGAACGCCCGGAGGGCGGCGTCGATGATGCCCTGGGCCCCGGCGGCCCTGGAGACGTCGCCGGCGGCGGCGACGGCCCGGCCCCCGGCGGCGGCGATGGCCGCGACCACCTGCTCGGCCCCGGACCTGCCCGAGGCGTAGTTGACGACGACGGCCGCGCCCTCGGCGGCGAGGGACTTGGCGATGGCGGCCCCGATGCCCTTGGAGGCTCCGGTGACCACGGCGACTTTTCCGGCGAGTTTTTTCATGGGAGTGATTTGTTCCATAGTTCGGGATTTATGAACTATGGACAAGGAGTCAAGGAGCGCTACGCTCTTTTCATGCGCCAACTGCTCCATCCCGCCCCGGAGGAGATCACCGTCGAGGGCGTGCTGCACGCGCTCTCCGACCCGGTGCGCGCGCAGATCTTCGCCCGCCTCGCCGGCTCCGGCGCGGCCCAGATGTGCTCGGACTTCCGGGAGGTGCGGGAGCGGGCCATCCCCAAGTCGACCCTCTCGCAGCACTTCAAGGTCCTGCGGGAGGCGGGGCTGATCCGCAGCGAGCGCCGCGGGGTGGAGATGCGGAGCACCTCGCGCTGCGCGGAGATCGAGCGGCGCTTTCCCGGGCTGATCCCGGCGATCATGCGCGCCCGCCAGGCGCAGTCCTCCGGGCGGGGCCGCGGCCCGGCCGCCCGCCGCCCGCGGGCATGAAAAAGGCGAGGCGCCCGGGGGCGCCCCGCCTCGGTCGTTCAGGAGGGAGGGGTCAGAACCGCCGGCTCGGGCCGGCGGAGCGGCTGCCGCCCATTTCCTCGCGCGGCTTGGCCTCGTTGACCTTGAGCGCGCGGCCGTCGAGGTCGGCGCCGTTCATCTTCTCGACGGCGGCCTTGCTCTCCGCGTCGGTGCTGAAGGTCACGAAGGCGAAGCCGCGGGGCTGGCCGGTCATGCGGTCGCTCGCGACGTAGACGTCGGTGACCTGGCCGAACTGGCCGAAGGCGTCGCGCAGGTCGGACTCGGTGGTCTTGAAGGATAGATTTCCAACATACAGTTTGGAATTCATCGGGATGAGTTTCGTAGGCTTCGTCTTTTGTCAGCGCGTTCCCCGGAATGGGGTTTCGAATCGTCACTGAACCGGAAGCTCAACTGAGGACTCACCAACCACTGTCATCTAACGTAATTTACGAGAGCCGCCAGCGTCGCAGATCGGGCCGGGAACGCAAGGGCCATCGGCGCTTTGCGCTGGCGCGGGCCCCGGGGCGGGCCCGCTCGTTTCGCCCCAACCGCCCCCACCGCAAGCGGTTGGGTCCGCGGCGGGCGGATTCGGCGATGGTCGTCGACTTTGCGCCGGATGAGCGGAGTCTGGGGCTGTTCGATGGCAATCCGCTGGAATGGAAGGGGCGGGGAAAGTCGCCGCCGCCCCGGGCGGCGGACCGGCTCCGGCCATCGCGCGGGGGGCGCCGCCCCGCCGGCCGCCTTTTGACCGCAACTCCCGAACCGCCAAGAAGCCCCGCCATGCACTCCGCCCAGCACACCCACGCCTGCACCCTCCGCTCCGAAATCGTCGGATCTCCCGCCACCTGGCTGCCCCGCCGCGAGGACCTGCTGGAGTGGCTGAACGCCTTCGTCGCGCGCTCGCACCGCGCCAGCTATGAGCTGGGGGAGACCGAGGAGGCCGATCTGGCGGCGCTCGACGCCTATCTCCGGAGGATGAAGGTCCCGGCCGCGGGCGCGGCTTAGCGCGGCGGCTTGCGCGAGCGCAGCCGGAGCGTGTGCACCAGGAAGGGGTGGGGCGCCGAAAGCCGCGCCAACTCGCTCGTTCCCATGGACTTCGCGTCGGCGCGGCGCCGCGACCTGACGGCGGCGAGGCGGACGGCGGCCTTGGGTTTCATGCGCAATCTTCCGACGGTTTCGGCGCAAAGGCGACCTTTGGCGGCGCTTTCGCCGCCGCCGTCGGCAACCCCTTGATCGACAGGGCGGTTGCGACGGAATAACCGGCGGGCGACAGGCCCTACCCGGAGTGCGGGAGCAGGAAGAGCAGGACCGCCAGATAGTGGCAGGTGCTCCCGCCCAGGACGAAGGTGTGCCACACCGTCCGGTGGTAGGGCGTGCGCTGCCAGATGCGGAAGCAGACGCCGACCAGATAGGACACCCCTCCGGCCAGCAGCAGCCAGAGGCCGCCGTCCGGCACGTGGGTGAGCAGCGGCTCGATCGCGACGAGGGTCGCCGAGCCGAGGAAGACATACGCCAGGACCGAGGTGATCCGGTAGCGCTCGCCGAAGAGCAGCTGGCAGACCGCGCCCGCTCCGCACAGGCCCCAGATCACGGCGAAGAGCGACCAGCCCCGCGGCCCGCGCAGATGGGTGAGCAGAAACGGGGTGTAGGTGCCGGCGATGAGGAGGAAGACCGCCGCGCGGCCGAACCTGCGGGAAAGCTGCCTGGCCCCCTCGCTGCGCTGGGCGTGGTGCATCGCCGAGGCGGCGTAGAGGATCAGGAGGGTCAGGCCGAAGATGGTGAAGCTCGCCACGTGCCACGCGTCGCCGCGGAGGCTGGAGTAGACGATGAGCAGCGCCAGGCCCACGGCGCTGGCGGCGAGGCCGACCCCATGGGCGATCCAGTGGGCGATTTCCTCCCCGCGGGTGTAGGCGCGGCGGGCGGCGCCGGGGGACGCCTTCGCGGCCTCGGGATTGGAGGCCAGCTGGCGCCGGCGTTCCACCGTCCGCCCGGCCCAGGCGTCGAGCCGCCGGATGAGCCAGCGCGGCTGGGGGCTGCGGAACTTGTCGGGGGTCCATTCCTCGCCGTCGGCGTAGACGGTCTGCGGGATCACGCAGGTGCGGAAGGCGAAGTCGGCGATCGGAAGGCCGAAGAAGCCGGAGATCGACTCGTTGCAGTCGATCACCGCGTGGTGGCGGAGGTGGAAGGCGTACGCCGGCATCCAGAGCCGGCCCCAGAGGCGGTGGACGATCAGCGGCTCCCACCGCTCGAAGGGCCAGTGGCTGAGCGCGTGCAGCACCTCGTAGAGCGTCAGGGACGACGCCAGCGCCGCGAAACCGGCGACGAACCAGGGGAAGGAGGGGAAGAGCCACTGCAGGCAGAGGAGCAGCGGGGAGAGGACGGCGGCGAAGACCGCCAGCGAGTACCAGGGGAAGAAGGAGGCCTCGCCCTGCTCCGGCTCGGTGATCGGAAACTTGTTCTCGATGAAAAGAATCCCGCGGCCGTCGCGGCTGGGCCGGCGCGCGATGCGCGTCAGCGCGTGGTGCAGCGTGTGCTGCTTGTAGAGGTAGCGCAGGAAGGGGATCGCGGGCTGGTGCAGCACGTAGCGGTGGAAGAAGAACTCCACGAAGCAGTTCACCAGGCTGATGGCGGCGAAGACGGCGGCCCACTTCCACGGCGGCGCGAGCCATTGCGCCTCCCAGGCGCCCGGGGCGATGAAGCGCAGCGCGGCGAACAGCACGCCCAGGGTGCCGAAGACGGTCAGGAAGAACAGGGGCAGCGAAAACTCCTCGGTCTTTGCCGCCGGGGAGGGGGTTGGGGTCGGGGAGGAGGGCATGCGCAGCCCTCCAATTAGCCGCCGGCCAGGCTCCTGGCAACACTTCGCGCAGGCGGCGGCCGGCGTTTCTCGCAAGCGCCCCATGGGCGAGACCGGAACAGGCCCCTGGGGGGCCGGGCCGGCCGCCGGCGGCCGGGCCCGGCGCGGCCGAAAGCCTAGTTCACCTCGGCGGCGATCGCCGTCAGCTTCTCGTCGGCCGCCTTCTCCTCCTCGAGCGTCTCCGCCAGGAGGTCGGCCTCCTCCTCGTGCCCCATCTCCTTGGCCCAGGCGATGAGCGTGCCGTAGGAGGCGATCTCATAGTGCTCGGTCTTCTGCGCGGCGGCGATGACCCCGGCGTCGATCACGCTGGTGCCCTTCTGCTCCTGGATCACCTCCGAGCCCTCCTCGACCAGCCCCTGCATCGCCTTGCAGGTCTTCCGCTTGGGCTTCTCGCCCAGCTTCTCGAAGACCTGCTCGAGGCGCTCCACGTGCCCCTCGGTCTCCTTCAGGTGGGACTCGAGCGCCTCCTTCAGCTCCTCGCTCTCCGCGGCCTTGGCCAGCTTGGGCAGGGCCTTGGTGAGCTGGACCTCGGCGCTGAGGACATCCGCCAGCTCGTCGAGGAAGAGCTCGTGGAGCTCCCTGTTCATTCCGTTGCCGTTCGTCTCTTCGTCGTTTTCTTTGGAGTTGTTTTTCATAAGGTAAAGGGTCCGGCGCCGATCCCGGCGCGCTGGGGATGGACAGCCCGGCCGGCGCGTGGTTGCCCCGGTAATACGCTGGCGCGGGAGCCGGGGGCGGCCCCGGGGCCCCGGCGGGCTCACTCCATCGCCCGCAGCAGCTCGGCGAGCGCAACCCGGGCGAAGCTGGTGGCCGAGTCGCTCATGGCGTAGGGGATGATGAGCTCGCCGCCCTGGAGGATCGCCCCGCAGGTGTAGATGACGTTGGGCACGTAGCCCTCGCGCTCGCCCTCGACCGCCGAGAGCAGCGGCTGGCGCAGCCGGCCGATGACGCGGGAGGGGTCCTCGAGGTCGAGGAGGAAGGCGCCCAGGCAGTACTTGCGCATCGCGCCCACGCCGTGGCTCAGGACCAGCCAGCCGGCCTCCGTCTCGATCGGGGAGCCGCAGTTGCCGATCTTGACGAACTCCCAGGGCTGCGCGGGGGTGAGCAGCACCCGGGGCGACTCCCAGAAGTGGAGGTTGTCCGAGGTCATCAGCAGGATGTTCTCGTCGTCCTGCCGCGAGAGCATGGCGTAGCGGCCGCCGATGCGGCGCGGGAACAGCGCCATCCCCTTGTTCTGCGCCGCCGGCCCGTTCAGGGTGATGAAGCGGAAGTGGACGAAGTCCGTCGTCTCCAGCAGCTGGGGGAGGATGATCTTTCCGTCGTAGGCGGTGTAGGTGGCGTAGTAGGCGGCCTGCCCGTCGTCCTCGCGGAACCGCACGAAGCGGGCGTCCTCGATCCCGTTGCTCTGGCTGGGCGAGGAGGGGAAGATCACCCGCTGGGAGACGGGCTGGGCCGGGTCGAAGCGGACCTCGTAGTTCGATTCCGCCAGCAGCAGCATGCCGCGGGCGGCGCGGTCGGCGACCGCCGGGCTCTCCGCGGTGCGCCCGCGCTCCTGCTCCAGCACCCGGTGGAGGTCGTCCATGGTGAAGGTCTTGCCCAGCTGCCCGAGCACCGCGCGCGAGAAGGCGTTGCGCACGCCCGCCTCGTCCAGCTTCCGGGCGAAGAGCGGGGTCTCGTAGAGGGCGTTGGGGACGCGCTCCGGCTCGACCGCCAGGGCGACCGGGGGCTCCAGGCTGACGCGGTGGTCGGCGCTGATCACCCCGACGCGGAAGGTGATGGAGGAGATGTGGCCCTCGCCGGTGGCGCGCAGGCTGAGGATGAAGCGCAGCGCGCCCGGCGGCAGCCCCGCCTGGTCGGGATGGGGCACGATCGACGGGTTGAAGAGGGCCGCCGATTCCGGCGAGTATTCGTGGGTAAAATACGCGCCGATCAGCGCCCGCCGCCTGGCGGAGAGCTCCGTCCAGCCCTCGCCCAGGGCGTCCCGCACCGCGCGGAAGCGGTTGCGGAAGAAGTCCTCCACCGCGTGGTGCCGGCTGCCGAACTCCCGCAGCACCTCCTGCAGCAGCCGGCCCACCTCCGCCTCCGGCAGGGCGGTGACCCGCCCGGCGACCCGCCGGGCGATCTCGTCGCTGGTCGGCCGGAACGGCCGCATCAGGACGCGGGAGGGGTCCGGCCGGAGGGTCGGGCCGATGCGCTGGACGTGCAGGGCGGGCGGGTGCGCTGGGCTCATGACGATCGGGCGGCGGCGGCGGACTCCTGGCCCGCCAGCTCGGCGAAGCTGCTCTGGGCGTTCCGCAGCGCCTGCATCTCGGTCAGGGCGAGCAGGAAGGCCAGGGTCGACTCCGCCCCCTGGTTCTCGCTCGCCCGGTCGAGGTGCAGGCCGTCGCGGCAGCCGCCGGTGGCCGAATCGTAGAGGGCGATCGCCAGGTCGTTGCGGCCGAGGAACCACTCGAAGGCGCGGCGCGCCTCGACCGTCCAGGAGGGGTCGCGCGTGGCGTGGTAGGCCTCGATGCAGGCCGAGACCGTGGCCTGGGCCTCGATCGGCTGCTGGTCGAAGACCGCCCGCTCGCTCCCCCGGGGGTAGAAGCCGTTCGAGCCGATGGGGCGGAAGGAGCCCGCGTCCGAGGTCTGGTGCCGCACCAGCCAGCGCAGGCTGGACAGGCCCAGCTCCAGCAGCGCGTCGTCGCCCATCCCGCGCCCGCTCAGGATCAGGGCGTGGGGCAGCTTGGCGTTGGCGTAGGAGAGCCCGTCCTCGAACCAGTCCCAGTCGGGACCGGCGGCGTCGGCATGGCGCTGGCGCAGCTTGGCGGCCAGCGCCTCGCGGACCTGCATCACCCGCCGGTCGCCGCTCAGGCGCCGCAGGTAGGCGTCGATCCCGATCAGGGCGAAGGCCCAGGCGCGCGGCGAGGTGAAGTCGACGACGGCGGGGAGGGCGCGCTCGAAGAGGTGGGCGGCCAGCACCGGGTAGTTGTCGCCTCCGGCCTGCGCCACCCCGAGCCCGAGCGCCCAGAGCGCCTGGCCCTGGCAGTCCTCCGAGCCGGTGGCCTCGAGCCAGCGCCGGTCGAAGCCCATGAAGTTGCGGAAGCGACCGCTCTGCCGGTCGAAGGCGTGGTTGAGGAAGGCGGTGTAGACCACGGCCTGGGCCTGGAGGCGGGGGGAGGCCTTGCCCAGCTGCTGCAGCAGCAGCGCCAGGACGAGCGCCCGGGCGTTGTCGTCGGTGCAGTAGCCCTCCGCGAAGTTCGGAACGATGAAGCTGGCGTGCTGGAAGATCCCGGTCGAGTCGCTCAGCCGGTAGAGGTGGTCCAGCTTCAGCTCCGGCAGCAGGTCGGGCTGCTCGTCCAGGGTGCGGATGGGCGAGAGCCGGGTGCCGACGAAGCTGTGGTCGAGGCGGGCCTGCTCGAAGGAGGCCATGTAGCGCTGCGCCACCCGGCTCCAGATCATCTCCCGGCCCAGCGCGTAGGCGTTCCGGCGCATCGCGGCCCGGCCGGCCCCGTCGCGCAGCAGGGCGATGACCGCGGCGGCGATGGCCGGGCTGTCGCGGAAGGGGACCAGCCGGCCCCGGCCCTCGGCCAGCAGCTCGGCCGCGTGCCAGTAGGGGGTGGAGACGACCGCGTTGCCGGCGCCGAAGGCGTAGGCGAGGGTGCCGGAGGTGATCTGCGTCTCGGTCAGGTAGGGGGTGAGGTAGATGTCCGCCGCCCCGATGAACCGCATCAGCTCGTCGATCTCGACGAAGCGGTTGAAGAAGACCACGTGCTTCTGCACCCCGAGCTCCTTGGCCAGGCGCTTGAGGCCCAGGCGGTAGGCCTCGCCCTCGTTGCGGAGCAGGTTGGGGTGGGTCTGCCCCAGCACGATGTAGACGACGTCCGGGAATTCCCGGATGACGTCCGGGAGGGCGCGCAGCGCGTACTCGATCCCCTTGTTGGGCGAGAGCAGCCCGAAGGTCAGCACAACCTGCTTGCCGGCGACCCCGAACTCGTCCTTGAAGAGGTCGGAGTCGGCGAAGGGCAGGTCGGGGATGCCGTGGGGGATGACGTCGATCTTGGCCGCGGGCACATGGTAGATCTCCTCCAGGAAGCTCCGCCCCCGCTGGCTCATCACCACCAGCCGGGTGGAGAGGCGGATCAGCTCGCGCATCACCCGGCGCTGGTCGTCGTTGGGCTCGCGCAGCACGGTGTGCAGGGTGGTGACGATCGGCATCCGCAGCTCCCGGAGCAGGGCCAGCACGTGGCTGCCGGCCGGGCCCCCGAAGATCCCGAACTCGTGCTCCACGCAGACCAGGTCGGCGCCGGTGATGTTGAGGAAGTCGGCCGCCCGCAGGTAGGAGGGCAGGTCCTGCTCGTCGATCTCGAAGCGGACCTCCGGCGGATAGTCGTAGCCCTCCTCGATGTCGTTCACCGGGACCACCGGGCAGTGCAGGCCCGGGTACTCCGCGGCGATGGCGCAGCGCAGGTCGGTGGTGAAGGTGGCGATTCCGCACTTCCTCGGCAGGTAGTCGCCGAGAAACGCGACCTTGGCCAGCCGGCTAGAGGGAAGCATGGCCATGCGTGCGGGCGGTGGCCGTGCGCTGCCGCGGTCGTCGTCCAGTCATTGCTTTTAACATGCGCTGCGCCCCCGGGAAAGCGAACGCAATCCCCGGAAAATCCCGGCGCCGGCCAGCTAGCGGGCTGGATCCTCGGGCCAGGAGTCGGTGCGGAACGGCTCGGCCGGAAGGCCGGCGCCGTTGAAGAGGCTCGCCAGGGGGTTGGCCTGCCAGGCGTAGCGGGCGGCGGCCGGCGCGGGGACCTCCGGGGCGGAAACGACGACCGTATCCGGGCCGTCGATCCTCGCCCGGGCCCAGTGCCAGACCCGGTCGGCGCCCGCGACCGAGAACTCCCCCAGGACCGGCCCGTGGACGGCGAGGCCGCCGTCGGCGTGCGCGAAATGGAGCCGGAGGGCGCCGGGCAGGGTCTCGAGCGAGGAGAATTCCGGGCCGCGGCAGGGCACGTCCATCCCGTAGTGGAGCGCGAGGGCGTCGGCCGCGAGCCGCTCGCCCACGGGCTGCTTGCGGGCCGGGTGGATGTTGTCGGCCTCGCCCGTGTCCACCGTGACCGCGAGCGCGGTGTGCGGCACCGCGCGCACGGTTTCCGCCTGCGCCTCGCGGATCTCCGTCCAGCCGTCCGGGCCGGGCGCGGCGCGCCGGGCGGTGAAGGCGGGCAGGCTGACGATGTAGAAGGGCAGGTCGGGCTGGCGGAAGGCGCCGCGCCAGTCGGCGACCAGCGCGGGCAGGAGCTTCCGGTACTGCGCCGGCTTGAACTGGTTCGCCTCGCCCTGGTACCAGATGACGCCGCTGATCGCCAGCGGCGCGAGGGGCGCGATCATGCCGTTGTAGAGCACGGTCGGCATCGTGGGATAGTTTTCCAGGTCGAGGGGAAGCGGGTGGGGCGGCCGGGCGTCGACGCTCACCTTGCCGCGCCAGGGGCCGGCGAGCGCCACCGCCTGCCCGTCCCCCAGGACGAGGCGCAGGACCTTCGCGTCCGACTTGAAGCCGCCGCCGGGGCCGGACTGGAAGACGCGGACCGCGACCAGGTTCCGGCCGGGATGGAGCAGCCCGGCGCGGACCGGGTACACCCGGGGGTTCTCCACCCAGGAGCTGGCGCCCACCCAGCGCCCGTTCAGGTAGGTGGTGTCCATCTTGCCGACCACCCCGAGATAGATCCGGGCCTGGCCCGGCGGCAGCGGGTCGGGAAGGTCGACCTCCCGCCGGAACCAGCAGACCGAGGGCACCCCGGCCATCCCCAGCTCCGCCACCCCGCCGGGGATCGTCACCGGCTTCCAGTCCCGCTCCTCCAGCCCCGGCTGGGCCCAGGCGTCGCCCTTTCCGCCGCCGTCGTACTCGGCCAGCCAGTTCATGAGGAAGCTGCCGGTCTCGGGCGCGCCCTCCTCGTGCAGCTTCTCGATCTGCGCCCGCTGCGGCCCGAACTCGCCCAGGCGGGCCAGCGCCCCGGCGCTCATCCAGGACTCGGCCGGGCTGCCCCCCAGGCAGGACTCGATCAGGCCGATCGGGGCGTCGACCTTCGACCGGAGCGCCCGCCCGAAGTAAAAGGCCACGGCGGAGAAGCTGGCGGCCGCGCCGGGGCTGCAGGGCTCCCAGGAGCCCTTGGGCGCCGCCACCGGCGCGTAGCCGGAGCGGTCGGCGACGCGGTACAGGCGCAGGTTGGCGTACGTGGCGGCGCGCGCGGCGGCCGGGCCGCCGTCGGTCGCCGACAGCGGCAGCTCCATGTTGGACTGCCCGCCGCAGAGCCAGACGTCGCCGCAGAGCACATCGCGCAGCACGGCCGTCTCGGGGCCCTCGACCCGGATCTCGTACGGCCCGCCGGCGGGCGGGGCCTCGAGCAGGGCCTGCCACCGGCCGTCCGCGCCGGCCTCGGCCTCCGCGGATTTTCCGGCGGCGCTGACCCGCACCCGCGTTCCGGGCGGGGCCCAGCCCCAGATGGGGTTCGGGCGGCCGCGCTGCAGCACCATGTGGTCCCCGAAGACCGGGCTGAGGAAGGGCCGGGCCTCGGCGGCGCGGGCCGGCAGGAGCCCCGCCAGCAGCGCGCCGGCGAGCAGGGCCGCGGCGCGGCGGAAGGAGGCGGGGGGGCGGGGCAGGAGGGGGTGCGGGATCACGCCGGGGCCACCGTCCGGGATTTCGGGGCGGCGGGCAAGGCCCCGCGGCGGTCTCACGTTGGACCGGGCGGCCGGGGTCAGCGGCGGCCGGTCTTCACCTGGGCGTGGTTGAGGAAGGCGACCAGCGTGACGCCCCCGATGATGTTCCCGATCAGCGCCGGGGCGGTGAAGCTCCCCAGCGCCCGCAGCCAGCCCACCTCCCCGCTCCAGGCCAGGACGGAGACGTCCACCGACCCCGCGATCACGTGCGAGAAGTGGCCGACGCCGATCAGCCAGGTGATGATGATGATGATCCAGACATGGGCGGTCTCGGCGGCGGGGAGGAGCCAGACGATCAGGGCGATCAGCCAGCCCGCCATGATGCCCCGCAGCAGGACCACCCCGAAGCCGGGCGCGAGCGCCTCGCGGCCCAGCTCCGCCGCCGCGCGGCGGACCTCGGGGGAGAGCAGATCGCTCCGCCCCAGGACCCAGGCGATGGCGACGACGCCGACCAGGTTTCCGACCAGGACGGCGAGCCACAGGCGCGCCACCTCCAGGATCCGGATGGGCTCGTCGCGGTCGATCAGCGGCAGGATGGGGGTGAGGGTGTTTTCGGTGAACAGCTGCTGGCGGCCGAGGATCACCACCAGGAAGCCGACGCTGTAGCCGAGGCTGTCGACCAGCGGCCGCCAGGGCTGGTCGGAGAGCCGCGCGCGCAGCTCCGACTGCGCCACGAGCGAAAAGCCCATCGAGAGGCCCGCCGCGACGGCCGACCAGAAGAGGGCGGCGGCGGGGCGGCGCAATTCCTCGGTGCCCTCCTGGACGATGGCCTGGTGGACGATGCGGCTGCTGGGCGACTGGCGCTCCGCCGCCTGGGCCGCCTGTTCGTCCTTCCCGGAGGGGTGCGCCCGCGCCATGGCGCCACCATAGCCCAGCCCCGGTGGACTTCCATCGGGTCTTTCCTGGAGGCGGGCACCGGGCCGGAGGGGCCGCGTGGAAACACCCGGAGCCGCCGCCTGTCCCTGTTGGGGTGAGCCGCGCCTTTCTCAAGGAATCGACCCTGGAGGAGCCCGAGGTGCGGCCCCCCGGCTTGTCGGCGCTGCCGGCGGGCGCCCGGAACCTGATGACGCCGGAGGGGCTCGCGCGGCTGCGGGAACGGCTGGCCGGCCTCGCCGCCCTGCGGGCGGAACGGTCCCGGGAAGCCGGCGAGGAGGCGCGGCGGGAGCTCATGCTGCTCGACGAGCGGATCCGCCCGCTGGAGCGCAGCGTGCGCACCGCCGAGGCCGTGGCGCCGCCGCCCCCGGCGGAGCGGGACCGCGTCCGCTTCGGGGCGGCCGTCGCCGTGCGCGACCCGCAGGGATCCGAGTCCCGCTACCGGATCGTGGGGGTCGACGAGGCCGATCCGGAACGGGGGGACATCAGCTACCTGTCCCCGCTCGCCCGGGCCCTGATCAACCGCCGGGCCGGGGAGAAGGCGACGGTGGCCTCGCCGCGGGGTCCTCTGGCGCTGGAGGTCGTTTCCGTCTCCTACGGCCCGACGTGAGGGACCCCGGCGGGGCGCGGTTTTGCCCGCGCCCGGCGCAGGCCGAGCCGTCCCGGGCGGGCCCGCAGGCTGTCCGGACGGGGTGGCGCCGTTCGTAGGGATGGTGTATAACGCACCGAAACCACCCTTACCCATGAATCCCTCGTCCTCCTCCAGCTCCCCGGCCGCCCTCTGGGCCGGCCGCATCGCCACCGGCCTGTCCGCGCTCTTCATGCTCTTCGACGGCGCCGTCAAGGTCATCCAGCCGGACTTCGTGGTCAAATCCACCGCGCAGACGGGCTTTCCCTTGGGCGCCCTCTTTCCCCTCGGGGTCATCGTCGTCCTCGCCGCCGTCCTGTACCTGATTCCGCGCACCGCGGCCTGGGGCGCCCTGGTGCTGACGGGGTACCTGGGCGGCGCGGTCTGCGCCAACGTGCAGCTGCACAGCGCGCTCTTCAGCGGCACGCTCTTCCCGGTGTACTTCGGGGTGCTGATCTGGCTGGGCCTGGGGTTGC
Organism: Opitutaceae bacterium; assembly: GCA_035546595.1. GTDB lineage: Bacteria > Verrucomicrobiota > Verrucomicrobiia > Opitutales > Opitutaceae > Palsa-1447. The sequence continues at coordinate 7,418 of DASZWO010000080.1, read as the reverse complement.
GCCGGCCGGACATCCGCGCCATTTTCCTGAGCCCGGCCGCGTGATCCGCGGTCCCAGTCCCCCGATGAAGACTCCCGCCCCCAAAAACACGGTCTGCCTCTGGTTCGACCAGGACGCCCTCGACGCCGCGCGCTTCTACGCGGCGACCTTCCCGGACAGCCGGGTGGGCGCCGTGCACCGCGCGCCGCTGGACTATCCCTCGGGAAAGGCCGGAGACGTCCTGCTGGTGGAATTCACGGTCATGGGCATCCCCTGCGTGGGGCTCAACGGCGGATCCGACGTCAAGCACAGCGAGGCCTTCTCCTTCCAGGTCGCGACCGACACGCAAGAGGAGACCGACCGCTACTGGAACGCCCTCGTCGGCAACGGCGGCCAGGAGAACGTCTGCGGCTGGTGCCAGGACCGCTGGGGGCTGCGCTGGCAGATCACGCCCCGGGTTCTGACCGACGCGCTGGCCGCGGGCGGCGAGGAGGCCAAGCGGGCGTTCGCGGCGATGATGGAGATGGGCAAGATCGACGTGGCGAAGATCGAGGCGGCCCGCCGGGGCTGAGGCCGGGCTTGTTTGCCCGGGCCGCTCCTGCTCAATTCGGCCCGTTTTGCCGCTGCGCCGCAAAAACCTCTTCCGCCCGCCCCCGCCGGCGCCCGCGACCATCTACGTGCGGCCCGGCTACAACCGCGTGCTGGCCGAGCAGTTCGAGGCGCTCAAGGCCAAGCGGGTGGACCTGGTGAAGGACAAGGTCGAGGCGCACAGCCAGGGCGACCTGCGGGAGAACTTCGGGTTCAAGGCGGCGAAGGACGCCATCCGCGCGGTGGACCGCAAGATGACCGCGCTCGACCGGTTCGTGGCCCGCAACACCTTCGTCGAGGTGGATCCCTCCGCCTGGCTGGCCAAGCCGACGGACACCCTGCAGCTCGGCCACGTGGCGGAGGTGGAGAAGGAGGACGTCGGTACGAAGCGGGGGCACCGCTTCGTCTTTCTGGTGGCCACCCACGGCGAAACCGGGACCGACGAGGAGTCGGGCATCGAATGCCTCCCGCACAATTCCCCGCTGGCCACCGCCCTCCTGGGCTTGGCGCCGAACGTCAGCGCGCGGGTCAGGCTCCCCGCGGGGGAGGCGGTCCTCACGGTCCGCTCCATCCGCAACCCGACCCAGGCGGAGCTGGACCGCCTGCTGATGCCGATCCGGCCGCCGGAGCTCGAGGACGATGGGGAGTAGGGCGGAAGGGGGGACGCGGCAGGCCGTCAGTCCGAGCCAGGGCGGGGCCCCTCGGCCTTGGTGTAAAAGCTCCGGCAGGCCTGCAGCTTGAGGTGATGCACCGCCAGGCTGAGGTCGGCGTATTTCGCCTTCTGCTCGGGTGCGGGCTGGCCCGACTCCAGCCGCTCGGAGACGCGGTGGAAGCGCTCGCCCAGCGGCCGGTGCTCCTCGGCATCGCCGAGGTCCCGCAGCAGCAGCCGGACCCGGTCGGCCCGGCGCCGCGCCTGCTTGACCAGGCGCAGGGCGGCGTCGCCGTCCAGCCGGCCCGCCTTGGCCGCCTTGAGCACGCCGCACTCGAACGTCCGGCATTGCCGCGGCCGGCTGGCGTAGACCCGGCAGCTGCGGTCCTGGCAGAGGGCCGCGCACGGCTGGGGGAAGCGGGCGACGGGCTGCCGGCCGCGCGAGAGGGCCACGGGCAGGCCGAGCGCCCGCAGCTCGCGGGCGTCGTCCCCCGCCTCGAGCTTGACCAGGTCGAAGAGGGTGCCGTCGCAGCAGAGGCCGCAGGCGCGGCAGAGGGTTTCGGCGAATTCCGGCACGGCGGCCCACGATAGGCCGGAGCACCCGGCTGTCGAGGGCGCCGGGCCGCTACCAGGGCCAGGCGGCGATGATCCGCCTCGCCCAGACGGCCCAGCCCGGCGAAAAGAACAGCGCCGTCGCCAGCAGCTGGATCCCGAACACCCAGGCGGCCCCGGCCACGTAGGCGGGGTGCAGCCGCCGGCGGGTGGCCAGGTCATAGATCCCGACAAGGGCGACGAGGACGGCCGGCCCGAAGTAGCTGGCGACCCAGAAGGGCCAGAACCCGGGCCCGAGCAGCGCGTTCCACCCGGGCGCGAGCCAGCGGGCGAAGCCCGCGTCGGTGATGTAGAGCGTGCCCAGCAGCATCAGCCGCTTGTGCGCGGCGGGCTCGTTCCGGTACAGGATCCCGGCGGCCGTGAGGGCGACAAAGGCGATGATGTCCGTGAACTGGACGCTGATGAACTGCGGCAGGTCGACCGGCGGGATCACCTCCCAGTGATTGACCAGGCGCAAATGCTGCACGGTGAGGGCGGTGGCGGGCCCGAGGATCGCCATTAGGCCCGCCAGCCACGCGAGGCCGAAGCCCAGCCGCCGGTGAGCGGCGAGGCGCCTTCCCCGGACCAGGTAGATCTGGACGGTGAAGAGCGCGAGCCAGGCGACGAACACCGCCGCATGGACGTGGACGATGAAGGGATAGGCCTGCCGGTGCTGCGTGATGTGATCGACGATGTCGCCGCCGAAGCCCCGCAGAATGCCGAGCCAGGCGAGCGCGATGATCGCGAGGTGGAAGTTGCGGTCCCAGGGGTGGTTGGGCGCGTAGCGCGCCGGCGGCGCCGGAACGTTCGCCGCGGAAGCCGGGGTGGAGATCGGCATGTGCCTTTGGGGGGTTGAAGCTGAGGCGGGGTGGAAGCCCGCGCGGCCGAGGCAAGGGCAAGGCCGGTCCGGCCGCAACCGGATTGTCGAGCGGCCTGCCGTCCGGCCGCGTTGCCAACCGGCCCCCGCCTGAATACCGCTTAAGCCCGTGAAGAAGATCGGCTTCCTGTCCTTCGGCCACTGGGCGGCCTCGCCTCACTCGCAGGCGCGCTCGGCCTCGGACGTGCTCCTGCAGTCGATCGACCTGGCGGTCGAGGCCGAGCGGCTGGGGCTGGACGGGGCCTACTTCCGGGTGCACCACTTCGCCCGGCAGCTGGCCTCGCCGTTTCCGCTGCTGGCGGCGGTCGGCGCCCGGACCAGGAGGATCGAGATCGGAACCGCGGTCATCGACATGCGCTACGAGAACCCGCACTACATGGCGGAGGACGCCGGCGCCGCGGACCTGATCGCCGGCTCCCGCCTCCAGCTCGGGATCAGCCGCGGCTCGCCCGAGCAGGTCATCGACGGCTGGGGGCACTTCGGCTACGAGCTCCGGAAAGGGGAGGACGACGCGGCCCTGGGGCGCCGCCACGCCGAGACCTTCCTGCAGCTGCTGGAGGGGAAGGGCTTCGCCAAGCCGAACCCGCGTCCGATGTTTCCCAACCCGCCGGGGCTGCTCCGGCTCGAGCCCTTCTCCCCGGGACTGCGGGAGCGGATCTGGTGGGGCTCGGCGACCAACGCGACGGCGGTCTGGGCGGCGAAGCTCGGCATGAACCTGCAGAGTTCGACCCTCAAGTTCGACGAGTCGGGCGAGCCCCTGCACATCCAGCAGGCCGCGCAGATCCGCGCCTTCCGCGCCGCCTGGTCGGAGGCGGGGCATCAGCGGGCCCCGCGCGTTTCCGTGAGCCGGAGCATCTTCCCGCTGATGAACGACACCGACCGCGCCTACTTCGGCCAGGACGGGGAGCAGAGGGACCAGATCGGGTTTCTCGACGCGACCACCCGGGCGGTCTTCGGCCGGAGCTACGCGGCCGAGCCGGACGTCCTGGCCGAGCAGCTCCGGAAGGACGAGGCCATCGCGGAGGCGGACACGCTCCTGCTGACGATCCCCAACCAGCTGGGGGTGGCGTACAACGCGCACGTCCTGGAGGCTCTGCTCACGACGGTGGCGCCGGCCCTGGGCTGGCGTTGAACAGGATCCGCCGATCGCGGGAGACGAAAGCCCCCGCCCTCCTCGACCTGGCCGATCTCGATCACCGTCGGGAGCGAAGCCTGGATGGGCTTTTAAAGCGCTGTTCAAAGCCCTCCGCCGCTTTTAAAGCAGGCTGGGGAAGGCGGAGGATGCCGGGAACCACGGGAGCGACTTGTGGCGCGAGCGGAACCGGCGGGAACGACGTCGCCGGCGGCATGGCGCCAGCCCCACAAGGAGGCTGCCGCCACGCCACCGGCCCACTCGTCGCAACAAGCGGTGACCCCTATATCACGGCTCGCTGGAATTGAAGAAGACCTCCAGCCCCCCGGGGCTCAGGTCGAGGTCGGTCGTGTTGTCGTGCACGTAATTCTGGCCGTAGTAGTTCTGGACGCTGTTCGAGCCGCTCGAACCCTGCCCGATGGTGGAATCCTCCTGCCCGGTCTGGTTGGACGAGGCGGAATTGTTGAAGAAGAAGTTGTGGGCGACGTTCTCGACGTACGGCGAGCCGGACTGGGAGCCGGTCTCGAAGCCGATGCCGCCCGAGACGCAGTCGTTGCAGGCCAGGGTGTGGTCCTGCGTCGCCGGCTCGTTGCCGCTCACGCCGTTGTTCCAGACCGAGAACGCGGACCGCCCATTGCCCGAGAACGCGTTGGCGATGAGGTGGACGAAGGTGGCCCCCTGCTCGATGAAGCAGCCGCAGCGCGTGTTGTTGTCGCAGGTGTTGAACTTCACCAGGGCGAGCGAGGTGCGGGAGTCGCAGTCGATCCCGTCCATGTTCACGTTGCTGCAGGTGTTGTCGGTGATGACGAAGGGCCCGGTGCCCTCGGTCCAGATCCCGCGCCCGCCGCCGTTGTTGACCGTGCAGGAGGACACGAACGCCGGGCCGCCGGGGGAGTGGATGTCGAGGATCCCGTCGTTGGTCCGCGTGGTCGGCACCCCGAAGTTCTGGAGGATGGTGCCCTGGACCCAGACCATGTGGCAGCCGTTGAAGTTGATGCCGGGGAACCCGCCGCGGCCGCCGCCGTCGATCGTGCCGCCCGAGAAGGAAATGTGGCTGCTCCCGCTCGCCGCCGTCACGGCCGAGGTGGCGGTGGAACTGGAGGGCATGGAGATCTTCCCGGTGAGGAGCACGCAGGTGTTGGAGGAGAGGGTGAGGGGGGAGTTGCCGCCGGTGTAGTTCGTCCCGGTCAGGTGGAGGACGATGACCGTGTTGGGATGGGCGCTGAGGGCGCTGTTGTACTGGCTCTGGACGCTGGAGATGGAGGTGGCCCCGATCGTCAGGTCGTAGCGGCCCAGCCCGTTGACGATCGTCGTGGTGGTGTGCTGGTTGGCGAAGATCGGCGGGTAGAAGTAGTCCTGGGAGGGCGCGCTCAGGGCCGCCTTGTAAGCCATCACGTGGTTGCCCGAGCCGCCGCTGGAGAAGTCGCTGGTGTTCCCCTTGTAGTAGTTCTCGAAGATGGTGTCGCCCGTCCCCGCCTCGCTGATGCCGACGGTGCTGCAGGTGTAGGGGTGGTTCGAGGCCACGATGTTCCCCGAGCTGCCGCTGCCCAGGCTGATCCCGACCGGATTGCCGTCCATCTGGTTGTCGCTGATGAAGTTCCCGGTGCCGCTCACGACGTGGATCGCGTCGATCCCATTGTCCTCGAAGGTGTTGTTCGTGACCGTGCAGTGGTTGTTGGAGGAGAGGTAGATGCCGCCGCCCGCATTGTCGCTGCAGGTGTTGTCGATGATGACCGCCTGGGAGGCGTTCTGGAGGCTGATGCCGTAGTGGGTGCTGGTCCCGCCCGTCACCGTGCAGCGCGTCACCGTCAGCTCATTGTCGAACGAGGTGGCTCCGTGGCCCGTGACCAGGATGCCGTCGAGCTTCGCATTCTTCGCGGTCACGCTGTCGATGTTCACCCGGTTGGAGGTGGTGACCGCGATGCAGTCCATGTTGGCTCCCTTGGCGTCGAGGGTCCCGCCCGCGATCGAGACGTGGTCCTGGCTCGTGACCGAGATCAGCGCCGCGGCGGTGGCCGACGAGGACGAGGCCGCGATCGTCGTGCTGCCGCCCAGCACCAGGCACTCGTTCGAGGTCAGCACCAGGGGCGTGCTGCTGACGGTGTAGGTCGTGGCGTTGAGGTGGATGACGAGGATGGCGCTGGGATGCGCGCTCCGCGCGCTGTTGATTGCCGACTGGGCGGTCGAGATCGAGCCGGAGGAGTCGGTCACCGTGACCACCTGCTCGCCGGACTCCTCGATGAAGGGCTCGCTCCCGGGCTGGATGTAGAGGTGGGAGGTGATGGGGAAGGCCGCCGCCGAGGCGGCCAGGGCCAAGGCGCAGAGAGCGCCGCAAGCGATGTTTGGGTAGTTCATGGCTAAGAAATCCGGGCCGGCGGCCAGCGCCGAAGGGAGAAATGGGGTGCGGGCCGGAACGAAGTCCAACCGGCCACAAAGCTCCAACCCCTCGGAGGGTTACAGTAACCGAAGCGCGCGGTTTGCGCGTAGGGAATAGCCCCTAAAACCGTTAATAACCCTAGAGGGAGCGGATCTGCCGGCTTTGCCGGCCTCCGGAGGCGCGAATTATTTTTGGGGAGGCGGCTCTCCGGCGGCGCCAAGGCGGTTTCGCCGCTTCGGGGCATCCCGTCCGCGTTGTCGGGCTGGCCGCGGATGCGGGCGATGATGTGGCCGACGGGCCCGACCCAAAGCTGTTCGTGGAGGCCGGAATCGCTGAGGGGGGAGAGAGGCGGCCGCCCCGAGAATCTCCAGCTTCGACGGTTGCTAGAATACCTCCATGGGCATTCACGACCGGCCAAGCCACGCAGGCTTTAGGAGGCCGCGGGTTGCCGAGCGCCGTTTCCACCTGGAAGCGCCGAAGGGAGATGGGCGACAAGCCTCTCGTTTGGATGGCGGGGAGGATTAGGACCCCGCCGTTCTCGCCTGAAGCTCGGCTCGAGGCCGGCATGCTACTCCGGCGATTGCAGCAGGGCGAAAACCCCGGCCTGCCGCACTCCCGTCCCAGGCCGCAGATCGGGGCGCGCTGCCATGAACTGCGCGTGCGCGACGAAACCAGAGACCGGCGCATATTCTACCCCCTCTCCGTGCAGGAGCTCGTCATCCTAGAAATCCACCAAAAGAAGACGCCGAAGACCCCGCCCGGCGCCATCGCCGCGTCCCGGCACCGACTTAAGGCCTATCAAGACACCGCAGGACCCCCGAAAGAAAACGCCGCCTCGAGGCCGCCGGATTCAAGGCCGGCACCGTCTCCGAATTTCTCCGGCTCTCGCCGGAGGAAAGCGCCCTGGTGGAACTCGGGCTGTCGCTGGCCCGGCAAGTGCGGCGCCGGCGCGTGCAGAGGGGGTATTCCCAGGTGGACTCGCCCGCCGGATCGGATCGAGCCAGTCCCGGATCGCCAAGCTCGAGGCGGGCGAAGCCGCGGTCTCGCTGGATCTCCTATTCCGCGCCCTCTTTGCCACCGGAGCGAAGAAGAGCGAACCGGGGAAGATCATCGCAGCCTGAGGCGAACCGGCCGCGGGCTCGGGAAACTTCGCGGCTCGGCGGTTTCAGCCCTTCAGGATGGGCCGCCCCGGATGAGGCCGAGCCAGGGACCAATTGGTGTACAA
>DASZWO010000079.1:0-59581 GCA_035546595.1 Opitutaceae bacterium | reverse complement strand
CTACGACTACTCGAAGATCAACCTCGCGGCGCTGAACCGGAACACCGACGAGATGAAGACCACCGAGGTCACGCTCGACCAGGTGGTCTTCGACACCCCGCTGCAGTCGCTGACCGCCCAGGTCGGCTTCTTCCGCGAGGACTCGAAGCGCTACCAGCGCAACATCGAGGGCATCGCCAATTCCAACGGCCAGTCGGGCCAGCTGCTGGTCGACGTCAACCAGCGCAACCTCGACGGCACGCCCAATCCGTATTTCCTGCGCCCCTACATCGGCCAGGACCAGCCGCTCACCCAGTTCCTGCCCGCCAAGTGGGACACCTACCGCGTGCAGGCCAACTACAAGCTGGACCTGACCCAGCTCAAGGGCATCTGGAAGTGGCTGGGGGTGCACAACCTCACCGGCTACGACGAGTACAAGTACCAGATCAACCGGCGGTATTCCTACAAGGACGCGCTGACCGGCCCCGAGCCGTGGATCCCGGTCGACCCCGTCACGGGCCTGGCGCTCTCCCGCGCCAACCAGGGCGCGATCAGCCACGGCCCCTCCGCCGCCCTCGGCATCACCCGCGGCTACTTCCGGTACTACGTCGGCAACAACTCGGGCACCGGCCAGATCCAGTACGCGCCGACCGACTTCAAGTACGGCAACTATCCGTTCGTCTGGGGCGACGCCACCACCGGCGTCTTCAACCGCTCCCAGGCCGGGCTGAGCCAGGTGGCGATCACCGACTCCACCGGCGGCTCGAGCAACCTCAAGACCATCCTCAAGACCTACGGCGTGTTGCTCCAGAGCCACTTCTTCGACGACATGCTCGTCTCCACCATCGGCGAGCGCGAGGACAAGCAGTACCAGAAGAACGGCGCCACGCCCCAGCTCCTGGGGGCCGACGGCATCTCCTTCAACTATCCCTCGATCAACGGCTGGTCCGTCGGCGACTACCATTTCAACAGCGGCAAGACCACGCAGGTGGGCTATGTCGTCCGCCCCTTCAAGGACATCCCCTGGCTCCAGCGGGGCTCCCGGCAGGGCGGGGTCGTCGGCTACCTCGAGGGCATGCTGCTCAACACCTCGGCCTTCCTCAACAACTCGAACAGCTTCATCCCGGCCAACTTCGCCACCAACGTCTTCCTCCAGCCGCTGCCGAACCCCTACGGCACGGACAAGGAGTACGGCTTCGAGGTGCAGTCGCCGGACGGGAAGCTCGATTTCCGCCTCCAGCACTACGAGACGACGGCGTTCGCCGCCCGCAACGGCGACGCCGGGACCATCGCCCAGCGCGTGACCCGCATCGACATCACCTCGAGCGCCCGCTTCCTGCTCTGGAACCAGGCCCAGGACTGGGTGCAGAACACCCACCCCTCCTTCACCACCACCCAGGTGCAGACCGAGGTGGCCAACGAGATGGGCCTGCCGCTCGACACCATCCTGGCGGTCCAGGCGGGCTTCAACGCCGGGTCGATCTCCTCGACCAACGACATCAACGCCGTCGGCACCACCGCGGTGCTGAACTACAACCCGACGCCGTACTGGACCCTGCAGGCGCAGTTCACCAACGCCCGCGCGACCAACTCGAACGTCTCGGGCGACACCCAGGCCTGGATCGCCCAGCGCCTGCCGATCTGGACGAGCATCATCGACCAGAACACCGGCCAGCTCTGGTGGACCCACAACTACGGCGGCTCCCAGACCGCCGAACAGAACTACGGCACGTTCGTGCAGGCGCCGTTCTCCATCATCCAGCAGACCCAGGGCAAATCCAACCCGCAGTATCCGGCTTACGCCGCGAACTTCCTCACCAGCCTCAGGCTGGCCCAGTTCACGGCCAATCCGATCCTCTCGAAATTCACGATCGGCGGCGCCATCCGCTGGAGCTCGGCCTCGTCGATCGGCTACTACGGACTCCAGCAGCTGCCCGCGGTCATCACCGAACTGGATCCGAACAAGCCGATCTGGTACCGGCCCCCGGCCGGCGTGGACGCGTTCATCTCGTACAACACCCGGTTCTGGGGCGGAAAGGTCCCGACCCGGATCCAGCTCAACGCCCGCGATCTCGAGAACAACCACGGCACGTACCTCCAGCCGGTGGCGGCATTCCCCGACGGGACGCCGACCGCCTACCGGCTGGTCGATCCGACCTATTGGGCGCTCACGGTATCGTTTGATCTGTAAGCTGTTATAGTACAATCATTTGCAAGGCGCCGGTCTCACGACCGGCGCCTTTTTTGCGTCCCCAATCTTACTTTTCAGCAAATTTTCTGGACTCGGCATTTGGAATTCGGATAGGTGTCCTAATTGGAGCGGCGTTGAACCCTATTAACTTCGCTCCGACTACCTAACCCGCCCGGCCGGCCCCTACACCGGCCAGGCACCGTACACCCCCCCTAATCAGAAATGTCAGACGCCTCACCCGGGGCGTTTTTTCTCTGAATTCGACCATGAACACCCGCAAAGGACTGTATAAGTTCCTTCCCAGGCTGAGCTCCGTTCAGGCCTGTTGCATGATGATAGCAGCCGCCTCGATGGCGCAGGCGCAGACCGCGCCCGACGCCTCCAACCAGGCGGCCCCACCCCCGGCTCCGCCGGCCGCGCCCGCGGCCCCGGCCGCCGCCGCCCCGGCGACCACCACCACCAAGAGCGGAGAGACCGTCGTCCTCTCGCCCTTCGAGGTGGTCTCGGACACCAAGGGCTACTACAGCGCCACGACCGAGTCGGGCACCCGCATCAACTCGAAGCTCTCCGACCTGGGCGCCTCGATCCAGGTCGTCTCCAAGCAGGAGATGAACGACTTCGCGATGCTGGATATCAACGACGTGTTCATGTACACGGCGAACGCGATGGGCGCGAACACCTACCTGTCGAACACCATCGACCGCAACGGCAGCGTCAGCGACGCCAACCAGCTCAACCACACCCAGGCGAACATCGTCCGCGGCATCGCCGCGGCCAACCAGTCGCGCGACAACTTCGACCTGATGGGCCGCACCCCGATCGACCCGATCAACGTCGACGCGGTCGAGATCACCCGCGGGCCGAACGCCACGGTCTTCGGCCTCGGCCAGCCCTCCGGCACGGTCAACGAGGTCGCCGCCAAGGCCAACCTCACCAAGGACTTCACCACCGTGCAGGTCCGCGGCGACAGCCAGGGCGGCTGGCGCACCTCGCTCGACCTCAACCGGGCCCTGCGCGACAACCTCGCGGTCCGCGTCGCCGGCGTCTTCCAGCATGACGGCTTCCAGCGCAAGCCCTCGGGCCTCAACACCGAGCGCTACAACGCGATGCTGACCTACAAGCCCTTCCCCTGGACGACCCTCCACGTCGAGTACGAGGAGTACCGCGAGAACGGCAACCGCCCGAACTCGGCCCAGCCCCGCGACAGCATCAGCTACTGGCTCTCCAAGGGCTCCCCGACCTGGGATCCGGTCACCCAGACCATCACCCTCAACGGCCAGCTGGTGCAGAACACCGGCACCTCGGTGACGACCACGACCTTCCCCACCGCTACCGGCCTGCCGGACTACTTCAACAACACCTTCACCGGCTCCGGCCACAGCTACGCCTTCATCGACCAGAACGGCCTGGGCTACTGGGCCGAGCCGACGACCTACTCGAACACCCTCGGGCCGATCTCCGGCACCCAGGGCGACCGCTACCTCGCCCCCAGCCCCGGCGCCGGCACCAACCTGGGCAAGTTCACGGGCCAGCCGCTCTTCTCCACCACCCCCGCGGTGTTCAGCAAGGCGATCTACGACTACTCGAAGGTCAACATCGCGGCGGTCAACCGCGAGGCCAACCAGGACATCACCTCCGAGGTCACGCTCGACCAGGTGTTCTTCGACACCCCGATGCAGAGCCTGACCGGCCAGGTCGGCTTCTTCCGCGAGGATTCGAAGCGCTACACCCGCAACATCATCGGCATCGCCAACAACAACGGCCAGTCCGGCCAGCTGCTGATCGACGTCAACCAGCGCCTGCTCGACGGCACGCCCAACCCGTACTTCCTGCGCCCCTACTTCGGCCAGGACGACCCGGAGACCACCCTCGCCCCCGCCAAGTGGGACACCTACCGCGCCCAGATCGCCTACAAGCTGGATTTCACCCAGCAGAAGGGCTGGCTGAAGTGGCTGGGCCTGCACAACGTCACGGCCTACGACGAGTACAAGTACCAGATCAACCGCGTCTACCAGTTCAAGGACGGCCTGAGCAGCGCCGAGCCGTGGATTCCGAACAATCCGCAGACCGGCACCCCGCTGCCGCGCGTCAACCAGCACGCGACCCTGAACGCCGCCGGCGCCACGGTCTATGGCACCGCGCTCGGCGCCTCCCGCGTCTACTACCGGTACTACGTCGGCAACAACGCCGGCACCGGCCAGATCCAGTACGCCCCCACGCCCTTCACCTACGGGAACTACCCGCTGGTCTGGGGCAACGCCTCCACCGGCGTCTTCAACCGGGCGCAGGCCGGCCTCAGCCAGCTGGTCGCCTCCGACGACTCCGGCGGCGCGGCCAACCTGAAGACCATCCTCAAGACCGAGGGCGCGCTCATCCAGAGCCACTTCTTCGACGACTCGCTCGTGACCAACTTCGGCAAGCGCGAGGACAAGCAGTTCCAGAAGAACGGCGCCGTCCCCCAGCTGCTGAACAACGACGGCGAGACCCTGAACTACGCCTCGGTCAACGCCTGGGCTCCGGGCGACTACCACGCCAACAAGGGCATCACCGACCAGTACGGCTACGTGCTGCGTCCCTTCAAGGAGATCCCCTTCCTCCAGCGCGGGGCGGCCCAGGGCGGCGTCATCGGCTATCTCGAGGGCGCGCTGCTCAATACCTCGGTCTTCCTCAACTACTCCAACAGCTTCATTCCGGCGAACTTCGCCACGAATGACTTCCTGCAGCCGCTCCCGAACCCCTCGGGCACGGACAAGGAGTACGGCATGGAGATCCAGTCGCCCGACGGGAAGTTCGACCTCCGCATCAACCGCTACGAGACGAAGTCGATCAACGCCCGCAACGGCGACGCCGGCACCATCGCCCAGCGCGTGACCCGCATCGACATCACCTCGTCGGCGGACTTCCTCCTCTTCAACCAGGCGGAGGATTGGGTGAGGAACACCCACCCCGGCTTCAGCGACGACCAGGTCAACACCGAGGTGGCCAACGAGATGGGCCTGCCCTTCTCGACCATCACCCAGATCCAGAGCGGCTTCAACGCCGGCTCGATCTCCTCGACCAACGACGTCAACGCCGTCGGCACCGAGGTCGCGCTCAACTACAACCCGACCCGGTTCTGGACCCTCCAGGGCACCTTCACCCAGACCGGCTCGTTCAACTCGAACGTGTCGGGCGACACCCAGGCCTGGATCGCCGCCCGCATGCCGATCTGGACGACCATCATCGACCAGAACACCGGCCAGCTGTGGTGGACCCACAACTACGGCGGCTCGCAGACGGCCCAGCAGAACTACTCCACGTTCGTGCAGGCGCCGTTCTCGATCATCCAGCAGACCCAGGGCAAGCGCAACCCGCAGATCCCGGAGTACAGCGCGAACCTCGTCTCGAGCATCGGCCTGGCGCAGTTCACGCCCAATCCGATCCTCTCGAAGTTCATCGTGGGCGGCGCGGTCCGCTGGCAGTCCGCCTCCTCCCTCGGCTACTACGGCCTGCAGCAGCTGCCCGCGGTCATCACCGCCCTGGATCCGAACAAGCCAATCTGGTACAAGCAGCCGGCCGGCGTCGATGCCTTCATCGCCTACAACACCCGGCTGTGGGGCGGAAAGGTGCCGACCCGGATCCAGCTGAACGCCCGCGACATCGAGAACCACAACTCGTGGCTCAAGCCGGTCGCGACGTTCCCCGACGGCACGCCCACCCAGTGGGCCATCGTCGATCCGACCTATTGGACGCTCACGGTCACGTTCAACTTCTGACGCGACCCCCGAGCTGACTTGCCTCGCGGCGCCGGTGAAAACCGGCGCCGCTTTTTTTTGCCCGGAAGACCCCGCGCGGCGGAGGTGAAGGGCTGCGCGCGAAGGCGGTGTTAATCCTGCCGATCGCCCGCCGTTCCAACTTCGGCGGGCTCCCCCTAACCGCCCCTGACAAAAAAAATCGGGGCGCCCGCGAGGCGCCTCCGTCCCCGACTATGCCCTCACACCAAGGATCGTCGCTCCTCCCCAGGCTGAACCTCGTTCCGGCCTGCTGCCTGCTCCTCGCCGCCGCCCCGCTCGCCCGCGCCCAGGGCGCGCCCCCCGGCCCCGCCCCGATCGCCGCCGCCCCGCCGAAGAGCGCGGGCGAGACGGTCGTGCTCTCGCCCTTCGAGGTGGTGACCGACACCCGCGGCTACTACACCGCCACCACCGAGTCGGGAACCCGGATCAACTCCAAGCTCTCCGACATCGGCGCCCAGATCCAGGTCGTCTCCAAGGAGGAGATGAGCGACTTCGCCATGCTGGATATCAACGACGTGTTCATGTACACGGCCAACACCCAGGGGGCGAACACCTTCCTGGCCAACACCGTCGACCGCAACGGCTCGGTCTCCAACGCCAACCAGCTCAACCGCACCCAGGCCAACCAGGTGCGCGGCCTCGCCCCCGCCAACCAGGCGCGCGACAACTTCAACCTGATGGGCCGCACGCCGATCGACCCGCTGAACGTCGACGCCGTCGAGGTGACCTCGGGCCCGAACGGCACCGTCTTCGGGCTGGGCGCCCCCTCCGGCACGGTCAACACCGTCGCGGCCAAGGCCAACCTTTCGAAGGACTTCACCACCGTGCAGGTGCGCGGCGACAGCCTCGGCGGCTGGCGCGCCTCGCTCGACGTCAACCGCCGCCTGCGGGACAACCTCGCGGTGCGGGTGGCGGGCGCGTACACCCACACCGGCTTCGTCCGCAAGCCCTCCGGCGTCAGCGAGCAGCGCTACGACGGCATGATCACCTACAAGCCGTTCCCCTGGACCACGCTCCACGCCGAATACGAGGAATACAAGTCGATCGGGTCGCGGCCCAACCAGGACATGCCGCGCGACAGCGTGAGCTACTGGCTCTCGCAGGGGAAGCCGACCTGGGACCCGGTCACCCAGACCATCACGCTGGGCGGCCAGCTGGTGCAGAACACCTCGGGCAAGGCCCCGACCACGACCTTCCCCACCGCCACCGGCCTGCCGGACTACTTCAACGCCACCTTCACCGGCAGCGGGCACAGCTACCTCTTCATCGACCAGAACGGCCTGGGCTACTGGTCGGCGCCCACCACCTTCTCGAACACGCTGGGCCCGATCTCCGGCACCCAGGGCGACCGCTACCTCTCGCCCAGCCCGGGCGCCGGCACCAACCTGGGCAAGTTCACCGGGCAGCCGCTCTTCTCCACCACGCCGACCGAGGCCTCGCGCGCGCTCTACGACTACACCAAGGTCAACCTGGCCTCGATCAACCGCCAGACCGACGAGATGAAGACCTCCGAGCTCACGCTCGACCAGGTGTTCTTCGACAGCCCGCTGCAGGCGCTGACCGGGCAGATCGGCTTCTTCCGCGAGGACTCGAAGCGCTACCTGCGCAACATCGTCGGCATCGCCAACGCCAACGGCCAGTCCGGCCAGGTCCTGGTCGACGTCAACCAGCGCAACCTGGACGGGACGCCCAATCCGTACTTCATGCGGCCCTACATCGGCCAGGACCAGCCGCTCACCTTCCAGCTTCCCGCCAAGTGGGACACCTACCGCGCCCAGCTCAACTACCGGCTGGACCTGACCCAGCTCAAGGGCTGGGGCCGGTGGCTGGGGCTGCACAACCTCACCGGCTACGACGAGTACAAGTACCAGATCAGCCGCAGCTACGGCTTCAAGGACGCCATCAGCACCCCCGAGCCCTGGATCCCGGCCGGCCTCTCCCGCGCCAACCAGGGCGCGATCATCGGCGGGCCGGCGGCCGCGCTCGGCATCACCCGCGGCTACTTCCGCTACTACGTCGGCGACGCCGGCGGGACCGGGGCGGTGCAGTACGCCCCGAGCGACTTCCGCTACGGCGACTACCCCTTCGTCTGGGGCAATTCCGCCACCGGCGTCTTCAACCGCGCCCCCACCGGGCTGAGCCAGGTCGCGGTGACCGACTCGACCGGCGGACCGAGCAACCTCAAGACCATCCTCAAGACCGCCGGCGGCCTCGTCCAGAGCCACTTCGCGGACGACATGCTCGTCACCACCCTGGGCCTGCGGGAGGACAAGCAGTACCAGAAGAGCGGCTCCATCCCGCAGCTGCTGAACCCCGACGGCGAGTCCCTCAACTACGCCTCGGTCAATTCCTGGGCGGCGGGCGACTACAAATACGTCAGCGGCAAGACCACCCAGGTGGGCTACGTCCTCCGGCCCTTCAAGGACCTGCCCTGGCTCCAGCGCGGGGCGGCCCAGGGCGGGCTGGTCGGCGGCCTCGAGTCGGCGCTGCTCAACACCTCGGTCTTCCTCAACAACTCGAACAGCTTCATCCCGGCGCCCTTCGCCACCAACAACTTCCTCCAGCCCCTGCCCAACCCCTCGGGCGCCGACAAGGAATACGGGCTCGAGGTGCAGGCCTTCGACGGGAAGCTGGACCTGCGGCTCAACCACTACGAGACGAAGTCGGTCAACGCCCGCAACGGCGACGCCGGCACCATCGCCCAGCGCGTCACCCGGATCGACCTCACCTCCACCGCCGCCTTCCTGCTCTTCGGCCAGGCGGAGGACTGGGTGGCCAACACCCACCCCGGCTTCAGCGCCGACCAGGTCAGCACCGAGGTGGCGAACGAGCTCGGGCTGCCCTTCTCCACCATCACCGCGATCCAGGCCGGCTTCGCCGCCGGCACCCTCTCCTCGACCAACGACGTCAACGCTACCGGCACGAGCGCGGTGCTGAACTACAGCCCGACCCGCTACTGGACCCTGCAGGCCTCCTTCACCGACGCCCGCTCCACGAATTCCAACGTCTCCGGGGACATCCAGGCCTGGATCGCCCAGCGCATGCCGATCTGGACCACCATCATCGACCAGAACACCGGCCAGCTCTGGTGGACCCGCAACTACGGCGGCTCCCAGACGGCGCAGCAGAACTACCAGACGTTCGTCCAGGCGCCCTTCTCGATCGTCCAGCAGACGCAGGGCAAGTCCAACCCCCAGTACCCGCAGTACCAGGCCTACCTCCTCAGCAGCCTCGGCCTGGCCCAGTTCACGGCCCACCCGGTCCTGTCCCGCTTCACGCTCGGCGGGGCGGTCCGCTGGCAGTCCGCCAGCTCGATCGGCTACTACGGCGCCCAGCAGCTGCCGGCGGTCATCACCTCGCTCGATCCGGACAAGCCCATCTGGTACCGCCAGCCGGCCGGCGTCGACGCCTTCGTCTCCTACTCCGCCCGGCTCTGGGGCGGGAAGGTGCCGACCAAGATCCAGCTCAACGCCCGCGACCTCGAGGCCCTCCGCGGGACCACCCTCCAGCCGGTGGCGGCCTTCCCCGACGGCACCCCCATCGGCTACCGGATCGTCGATCCGACCTACTGGACGCTCACCGTCACTTTCAACCTCTGAGTCGTACAGCCCGGAGGTTGACCTAGGGTAGTGGTTCGGCGGCGCCGGTTGGGTACCGGCGCCGCTTTTTTTTGACCCGGCCCGGGGATTTTGGCCTGATGGGCGCCGTGCCAATCCCCCGCCGCGAAGGCCCCCGCCGCTGGCTGCTCGCCCTGGGCTGCTTCGGGCTGCTGGGCTTCTTCTTCAGCCCCCCCTTCGGCGCCTTCCTGGCCTGGTCCCGCACCCCCGAGCTGCGCGACCTGATCGAGGTCCGGCGCGGGGCCAGCGTCCTAGAGCAGGCCGCCCATCCGGGGGCCCCGCTCCGGGATCCCCTGCACGCGGCGATCCAGTGGCGGCTGCTCTTCCCCGTGATCGGGCACGTCCTCGGCCTGCCCGGCCCGGCCCTCTTCGCGCTCGCCCCGCTGGGCTGCCTCTGCGCCCTGGCCTTCATCATCACGGTGCTGCGCCGGCAGAGGATGGGCTGGACCGAGACCGCGGCCGCCGCCGTGGTCCTCGGCGCCGGCGCGTGGTACTTCACCTCGCTCTGCTGGCTGGGATACTACGACTCCTGGCTCGTGCTCGCGCTGCTGCTGACGGCCTTCGCCCGGACCCGCCGGGCCGTCTGGGCCGCCTGCCTCTGGGCTCCCTGGGTCGACGAGCGCTTCGTCCTGGCCGCCCCGCTCGCCCTCTGCTGCCGCCACCTCTGGCCGCAGAAGCCGGCCTCGGCCGCCGACTGGAAAAAGGAATACGGCGTGCCGGCCGCGCTCATCCTCGCCTTCGTCGCCGTCCGGCTCGGGATCCTGGGGGGGCGCTCGGCGCCGATGGCGACCGTGTCGGGCTACCTCGCCGCCTTCCATCCGGGCGCGGCCCCCTTCGGCCGGCTGCTCTTCGGGGCCTGGTCGGGCCTGCGGCTGGGCTGGCTGCTGGTGATCGCGGCCGTGGCCCTGGCCGCGCCGCGGTCCAGGCCCGGCGCGGCGCTGGCCGCCCTGGTGGCGCTGGTGCTCGTCGCGGGCCTCGCGACCGCCCAGGACCTGGGCCGCTCGATGATGCTCGAGGCGCCCGCCGCGCTGCTGGGGGCGCTTCTGCTCGCCGGCTCGCGGCCAAGCTGGCTGCGCCGCGGACTCCTGGCCGCCGCCGCCGCCGCGCTGCTCCTTCCGGCCCACCTGGTGGTGAGCAACCGGGTGAACCCGGTCTTCTACCTGTACCACGAGCTGGCCGCCCTCGACCACCCGGCGGGCGTGGGCAGCCCGGAATTCTACGAGCTGCAGGGCATGCTGGCGATGCAGCAGGGCGACTACGGCGCGGCCGAGGCCGACTTCACCATGGCGATCCGCTTCGGGGACAAGCCGGCCAGCGCCTACCAGCAGCGCGGCCTGCTGCGCGCCACCGAGAACCGGCTGGCCGAGGCGCGCGAGGACTTCACGGAGGTGACGCGGGAGGATCCGCGGAATCCGGACGGCTGGTTCTACCGCGCCCACGCCGACCTGGCCCTGGGCGAGGCCGGCGCGGCCCTTTCCGACTTCCAGCAGGCCCGCGCCGTCGGCTCGGAGTCGTGGCAGCGGCGGCCCGACGTGGCCCAGTTCGCCGCCGGCCTCGGCCGGCAGACCGGCCGCCCATGATCCGCCGCCGCCGCGAAACCGCGGTCCTCTTCGCCGCCGTCCTGCTCGCCTACCTGCCGGTGCTGCACGCCGGCTTCATCTGGGACGACGACGGCCACGTCACCCGCCCGGCGCTGCGCTCCCTCGCCGGCCTCTGGCGGATCTGGGCCAGCCCGGGCGCCACCCAGCAGTACTACCCCGTCCTGCACACCGCCTTCTGGATCGAGCACCACCTCTGGGGCGGCTGGGCCGCGGGCTACCACCTGCTCAACGTGCTGCTCCACGCCGCCTCCGCCTGCCTGCTGGTCGCCGTGCTGCGGCGCCTGGGGGTCCCCGGCGCCTTCTTCGCCGGGCTGATCTTCGCGCTCCACCCGGTCTGCGTCGAGTCCGTCGCCTGGGTCTCCGAGCAGAAGAACACCCTCTCGGGGGTGTTCTACTTCGCCTCCGCCCTGGCCTACCTGCGCTGGCACGGCGGGCCGGACGCGGCCCGGCCCGGGCCCCTCCGCCTCTACCTCGCCGCGGCCGGCCTCTTCCTGCTCGCCCTGCTGAGCAAGAGCGTCACGGCGATGCTTCCCGCCGGGCTGATCGTCGCCTGCGTCTGGCGGCGCGGCCGGATCGACTGGAGGCGGGACGTGCTGCCCCTGGCGCCCTGGCTCGCGGCCGGGGCGGCCGGCGGCCTCGTCACCGCCTGGATCGAGCGGCACTTCATCGGCGCGCAGGGCGCGGAATTCGGGCTGGGCGCCCTCGGCCGCTGCCTGCTCGCCGGCCGCATCGCCTGGTTCTACGTCCTCAAGGCGCTCTGGCCGGCGAACCTGGTCTTCATCTATCCGCACTGGACGATCGAGCCGGCCGATCCGCTGCAGTGGCTGCCGCTCGCCGCGCTGCTGGCCGCGGCCGCGGCGCTGCTCTGGCTCGGGCGTCGCGGGCGCGGCGCGGCCTGGGCCGCGCTCTGCGGCGGCGCCTTCTTCCTGGCCACGCTCTTTCCGGCGCTCGGGTTCGTCAACGTCTACCCCTTCAAGTTCTCCTATGTCGCCGACCATTTCCAGTACCTCGCCTGCCTCGGGGTGATCGTGCCGGCGGCGGCGGGCCTGGCCGTCCTGGCCCGCCGGTGGCCGGCGCCGGCCGGCCCCGCCGCGGCCGCCGGCCTGCTGGCCGTCCTCGGGATCCTGACCCTGCGGCAGGCCCGGACCTACCGCGACCTCTACACCCTCTACCGGACCACCATCGCCCGGAACCCCGGCTGCTGGCTGGCCTACGGCAACCTCGGCAGCGCCCAGGTGGCGGACGGCCATTTCTCGGAGGCGCTGCCCAACCTGGAGGAGGCGCTCCGCCTGCGTCCGGACAATCCGGAGGTGCTCAACGACCTGGGCGACGCCCTGAACCGCCTCGGGTGCTCGGCGGAGGCCATCGCGCCGCTGCAGCACGCCCTCCGCCTCCAGCCCGTCTATCCCGAGGCCCACAACAACCTCGGCGCCGCCTACATGGGCGTGAGCCGGCCCGCCGACGGGCTGGCGGAGTTCGAGACGGCGGTGACGGAGCGCCCGGACTATCCGGTCGCGCAGTTCAACCTCGGGCTCGCGCTGGCCAGCAGCGGCCGGCCGGCCGAGGCGCTCGCGCATTTCGAGCGGGTCATCCGCCTCCAGCCGGGCTACCCCGACGCCGAGCTGGGCTGGGCGGTGAGCCTCACCGCCCTGGGCCGGCCGGACGAGGCCATCGCGCACTACCGGAAGGCCCTGGCCGAGAACCCCAATTCCGCCGAGGCCCACTACAACCTCGCCCTGGTCCTGCGCCAGCTGGGCAGGACGGACGAGGCGGCGGAGCACTACCAGGAGGCCCTCCGGCTGCGGGCGGCCCAGGGCCGATGAGCCGCCTCCGCAATTTCGGGGCGGCGGCGCTGATCGCGCTGGTTGGCCTCGCGGCCTACCTGCCGACCCTGCGCAACGGCTTCGTCTGGGACGACGACACCGTGCTGGCCCACAACGCGCTGGTCCGCTCCCCGGACGGAATCCTCCGGCTCTGGACCACCGCGCAGCAGGCCGACTACTGGCCCGTCTCCCTGGCGAGCTTCTGGGCCGAGTGGCGGGTGTGGGGCACGGACGCGGCGGGCTACCACGCGACCAACCTCGCGCTGCACCTCGCCTGCTGCCTGCTGCTCTGGTCGGTCCTCCGCCGGCTGCGGATCCCGGGGGCGGCGCTCGCCGCCCTCCTCTTCGCCGTCCATCCGGTCAACGTCGAGTCGGTCGCCTGGATCACCCAGCGCAAGAACCTGCTCGGGATGCTCTTCTTCCTGCTCTCGGCCCGGCTCTTCCTGCCCTGGCTGGAGCGCGGGCCGGGCCGGGGCGCCCGGGCCCCCTACCTGCTGTCGCTGCTGGCCTTCGCGCTGGCGATGCTGAGCAAGGGCTCGGTGGCCCCGCTGCCCCTGGTGCTGCTGGGGGCGATCGCCTGGCGCCGCCGCCCCACCCGCTCCGACTGGCTGGCGCTCCTGCCCTTCTTCCTCGTCGCCGCGGCCCTCGCGGCCGTCAACGTCTGGTTCGAATCCCGAGGCTTCCACGGGGCGCTGCGCCAGGCCGGCCCGGCCGAGCGGCTGCTCGGGGCGGGGGCGGCGGTGTGGTTCTACCTGGGCAAGGCCCTCTGGCCCGCCCACCTCAGCCTGGTCTATCCGCAGTGGCGCATCGACCCGGGCTCGGCGCTCTGGTGGCTCCCGCTCCTGGCGGCGGCGGGCCTGACCGCCGCGCTGCTTGCCGCGCGCCGCCGCCTGCGCCCGGCGCTCTTCGCCTGGCTCTATTTCGGGGTGATGCTCGCGCCCGCCCTGGGCTTCACCGACGTGTACTTCATGCGCTTTTCGCTCGTCGCCGACCACTACCAGCACCTGGCGCTGATCGGGGTGGTGGCGCTGGCGGGGTGGGCCTGGGCGGCCTGGCGCTGGAGCGCCCCCGCCAAGGGCGCGGTCGCCGCCGCGGCGGTCCTCGCGCTCGCCCTCCTCACCGCCCGCCGCGCCCGGGCCTACCGGGACGAGGCGGCGCTCTACCGGGCCACGCTGGCGGAGAACCCGGGCTGCTGGATGGCCTACAACGGATTGGGCATGCTGGCGATGAAGGCCGGCCAGCCGCGGGACGCCCTCGCCGACCTCAACGAGGCGCTGCGCCTCAACCCCGAGTTCGCGGAGGCCCATCTCAACCGCGGCGCCCTGGAATTTTCCGCGGGCCGGATGGAGGCGGCGCACGCGGACTTCGCGCAGGCGGCGCGCTTCGGCCCGCTGCAGTCGGCGGCCCACCTCAACCTCGCCGCCTCCGACGTCGCGCTGGGGCGCTCCGCCGAGGCGGTGCCGGAGCTGCAGGAGGCGCTGCGGCTGCGGCCCGACTATCCCGAGGCCTACTACTACCTGGGCAACGCCTACCAGGCCCTGAACCGGCTGCCGGAGGCGGCGGAGGCCTTCGCGGCGGAGCTGCGGCTCCGCCCCGGCGACTCCGACGTCGAGGACTACCTCGGCACGGTCTACGCGGCGATGGGCAACGACGAGCTGGCGCTGCGGCATTTCCAGCGCGCGATCGCGCTCAACCCGGACAACGCCGCCGCCCACCACGACCTGGCGGACTGCTACCGGCGCGGCGGCAGGACGGAGGACGCCGAGCGCGAGAGCCAGGCCGCGGCCCGCGCCCTCTCCCGGCCATGAACCGGAAGGACCTCCGGACGGCCCTGGCCATCGCCGCCGTCGTCCTCCTCGCCTACCTGCCGACCCTGCGCAACGGCTTCGTCTGGGACGACGACACCATGGTCGCGGGGAACGCCCTGGTGCACGCCCCGGACGGCCTGGCGCGGATGTGGGCCACCACCCGGCAGCCGGACTACTGGCCGGTGTCGCTCTCGACCTTCTGGGTGGAATGGCGGCTGTGGGGCCTGGACGCCCGGGGCTACCACGCGACCAACCTGGCGCTGCACCTGGCCGAGGCCCTGCTGCTCTGGGGCGTCCTCCGCAGGCTGCGGGTCCCCGGGGCCGCCCTGGCCGCGGCGCTCTTCGCGGTCCATCCGCTCAACGTCGAATCCGTCGCCTGGATCACCCAGCGGAAGAACCTGATGGCGATGCTGTTCTACCTGCTCTCGGTCGGCGCCTTCGCGCGCTGGCTCGGCGCGGGCCGGCCGCGGGCCGCGGCGGCCGGCCGCTGGTACGCGCTGAGCCTGCTCGCCTTCGCGCTCGGCATGCTGAGCAAGGGGTCGGTGGCGATGCTGCCCTTCGTGCTGCTCGGGCTGATCGCCTGGAGGCGGCGGCCCGCCGCGCGCGACCTCCTCTCCCTCGCGCCCTTCCTCGCGGTCGCCGCCGCGCTGGTCGCGGTCAACCTGTGGTTCCAGACCCGGGGATTCCAGGAGGCCATCCGGCACGCCGGCCCCCTGGAAAGGATCCTGGGGGCCGGGGCGGTGGTGTGGTTCTACGCCCTCAAGGCCGTGCTGCCGCTCAACCTGGCCTTCGTCTACCCGCAGTGGCGGATCGACCCGGGCTCGGTCCTCTGGTGGCTGCCGCTGCTCGCGGCCCTCGCCCTCACGCTCCTGCTCGCGCTCAGGGCCCGCGCGGGGGGCCGCGGCAGCCGCTGGGCGGCGGGGCTGGCCGCGTGGCTGTATTTCGGGGTCATGCTGGTGCCGGTCCTGGGCCTGACCGACGTCTACCACATGCGGTACGCCCTGGTGGCGAACGCCTATCCCCACCTGGCGATGATCGGCGCCGCCGCGCTCGCGGGCGCCGCCTGGAGCGGCTGGTCCGCCCCCCTCCCGCTCAAACGGGCCGCCGCCGCCGCCGCGGTGGCGCTGCTGGCCGCCCTCACCTTCCGCGAGACCCTCAACTACCGCGACGCCGGCACCCTCTTCCGCGCCACGCTCGCGCGCAACCCGCGGGCCTTCCTCGCCTACAACGGCCTGGGCCTCGAGGAGGAGAAGGCGGGCCGCAACCCGCAGGCCGAGGCGGATTTCCGGAGGGCGGTGGAGCTCGATCCCACCTTCGCCGAGGCCTACATCAACCTGGGCGCGAGCGAGCGGACCGCCGGGCGGATGGCGGCGGCCGAGGCCGACCTGCGCCGCGCGCTGCGGCTCAACCCCGGCCTGCCCAAGGGCTATTTCAACCTGGGCGCGGTCGAGCTCGCCACCGGGCGCCTGCCGGAGGCCGCGGCCGACTTCCGCCGCGCCCTGCAGCTCGACCCCGCCATCGCCCCGGCCTACCTCAACCTCGGCTCGATCGAGCTGGCGGAGGGCCAGACCGCCGCCGCGCGGCGCGACCTGGAGCAGGCCGTGCGGCTCGACCCGGCGCAGGCCCAGGGCTACCTGAACCTCGGCGCGATCGCGGTCGCGGGGGGCCGGCCGGCCGAGGCCGTTCCCCTGCTCCAGCGGGCCCTCCAGCTCCGCCCCGACTATCCCCAGGCCTACTACTACCTCGGCAACGCGGAGCAGAGCCTCGGCCGCCTGCCCGAGGCCGCGGCCGCCTTCACCGAGGCGCTCCGGCTCCAGCCGAACGACTCCGACGTCGAGAACTACCTCGGCACGGTCTACGCGGCGATGGGCCGGACGGCCGAGGCCCTCCTCCACTTCCGCCGCGCGCTCGGCCTGAACCCCGGCAATGCCGAGGCCCGGGCCAACCTGGCGGCCGCGCAGCGCTCAGAGTGAGACCGAGTCGTTGAGCCGGGTGATCTGCTCGAGCGCGTGCTGCGGGTCGATTTCGACGGATCCGCCTACCGCCGAGACCCCCGCCGGCAGGGTCAGGACCACGTCGGCCGTCTTCGGATAGAGGTCGGCCGGGGCCCGCAGCGGCGGGACCGGCGCGGTGGCCACGATCTTCCCGGCGGCGTCGCGGAACGCCAGTTCCGAGGCCGGGGCGTCGACCCCGCCGAGGCTGTGCACCCGGACCCTGACCGTGCCGCCGTCGACCGCGACGTCCTCCCGGCTGAGGCCGAGGTCGGGGCGGCGCCAGTAGGGCGTGCCGGGCGCCTTCAGGGTGAAGGTCAGGACCGTCGTGGCGCGGGGCGCGAAGGTGAGGTCGACCGAGGACGAGCGCTCGAAGGCCGAGGTCCAGGTGCGGACCCCCTGGTCGGCGCCGTCGTCGCCGGTCGTGTCGACGCCCTGGGTGATCTCCCAGGTGCCGGGCTCGACGTTCCAGCCGGTCATCGCGGCGTGGACCGGGAGGGTGTCCAGGTTGTAGGCGATCACCTTGAAGGAGGTGGGCGTGGCCTCGGGCATGAGGATGGCGACGCTCTGATCGTTGGCCGGGGCGCGGAAGCGCCAGCTCACGGTGTGGCCGGGGAAGAAGCCGTTGCGGACCAGGGCGATCCCGCCCAGGCGGACGCGCTGGAGGTCGGCGTGCCACACGCCCACGCGGTCGATCCAGAGGCTGCCCTGGGTGTTGATGAACCGGGTGAGGTCCGCCTCCGCGATCTGCAGCGCGTAGAGCCGCTCGAGGTACGACTTGTCGCCGGTGACCTGCCAGGCCAGCGCGGTGGTGGCCGCGTTGCGGTACTCGGAGCCGCGCGACTTCTCCAGGTAGGCCTCGGCGGCCGCCGGGTCGGTGAGCTTTTCCGCGCCGGCCACCAGCCGCGGGCCCCAGGAGGCGCGGAGGTGGAGCTGGTCGAGCATGTCGGCGTTCACGTTGGTGATGCCGTCGACCCCCTGGTCGTAGATCGGAGCGAGGTAGCGGGCGTCGCCGGTCCACTTGTAGCTGGCCCAGAAGAGGGGCCAGGGGAACCAGGTGTGGCCGGAGAAGGCCTCCTTGTCGGTGGAGTATTCGACGGCGACCGGCAGCACGTACCTGCCGTGGGCGTCCCGGCGCCGGTGCGCCAGCTGCCCGTCGGCCAGCTCGGTCACGATCTTCCGGAAGGTCGGGTTGCCGTTGTACTCCACCAGCAGGGAGCCGGGCAGCAGCATCAGGTTGGAGTAGCCCCGCGACCAGCCCCAGACGCCCTCGGTCGCCATCTTCTTCCCGTTGAAGTAGGCGGTCTTGAAGTGCCGGTGGCCGGCGGCGTTGACGCCGGTCAGGCTGATGACCCCGCGGGCGGACTCCATCGCGCGCTCGAAGAGCACGGGATTGCCGTAGTCCAGGATCATGTTCTGGCCGAGGCAGTTCGTCCCCTCCTCAAAGCTGTGGAGGTAGTCCGCCTGGATGGTGGGCAGGCCGTTCGTGAACATCCCGTTCTTGTAGGCCGCCTCGATCAGGGCCCGGTCGGAGCGCCTGATCTTGTCGGGGTCGGAGCCCATCAGGGCCGTGCCGGGCCAGGAGTTGAGCAAGTCGACGTCGTCGGAGATGCCGCCCCCGAAATCGCCGTAGGCGGACTGGCGGTGGTCGATGTACCAGTCGACGAAGCGCTTCAGGTCCCCGAGCAGCGCCACCTGGCGCGAGGCCCAGAGCGGGACGCCGGCCGGGTCGGCGTGCTGGTAGGCCGGAAGCTGGTGGGAGAGGTTGAGGATGTAGTAGGAGCGGCCCGGATCCATCCCCGGCGCGACCTTGTGCAGGTCCTCCAGGTCGGCCCGGCAGCGGTTCCAGAGGTCGAAGCGGTCGTTCCCCTGCGGATGCTCCTCGACCAGCATGGCGTAGCTGTCGCGGGCCTGGGTGAAGCGGTCGATGGTCTGCTCCGGGATGGCCTGGGCCCGGGGCTTGAAGACCAGGCGGAGGCGGGCGCCGGCCAGCGAGCCCGGCCCGAAGCCGCCGCTGGCGGAGGCCAGGGTGAGGTAGAACCCCTTGCCGGCGGGCAGCACCCGGTCGCGCAGGTCCAGCCAGAGGGTCTTGGCCTCGCCCGGCTTCACGCTGAAGGAGAAGTCGAGCATGTCGCGCGCGGGCCAGAGCGGATCCTTCACCTGGAGGTTGAACGGGATCACCCCGCCCCCGGCGGGCTTGAGGTCCAGGGCCGGCAGGTCGAGGGCGATGCCGTCGAGGCCGTCGCCGCGGCCATCCCAGACGTCGGGAACGAGGAGGTGGACGATCGGCATCCCGGGCTTGGAGCCCGCCGCCGCCGCGGCCTCGGCCGGGCCGCCATCCCGGTCCGGCACCGCGTAGAGCGTCCCCCGCTCGTCGGCGGGGTAGCGCCCGGCGACGAAGCTCCGCAGCGCCTCGAGGCCGGAGGCGGCCGCGCCGTCCGGCTGGGCCCGGAGGGTGAACGCCAGCTTCCCGCTTCCCTCCGGCTCGGCGCCCGCCGTGACATTGTAGGCCGAAAGCTCCCCGATCGGCTCCTCCTGCTGGACGTTGGTGAAGCGGATCTTGTGGCCGACGATCGCGCGCGCCAGGCGGTGGTAGGTCCGCTCCTGGCCCTGCGGGCGCTCGAAGAGCAGCGCCCGCGCCGGCCCGTCGTCGGCGTCGCCCGCGTCGAGCAGGCTCATCGCGCCCCAGGCCGCGCCGGAGATCTCCAGCTGGTTCCAGGGCTCGTCCGGCAGCGTGAACGTCACCGACTTTCCCGAGCCGACATAGCAGTCCCAGTCCGGCAGCTCGAAGTAGTCGTGGCGGCCCGGCAGGCGGGAGCGGTTGTACACGCCCGGCCAGGTGGTCTCGCGGATGCCGTCGTTCGCCTTCCACCACCAGCGCCCGCCGTCGAAGGCGTCGTGGATCTCGACCTTGCGGACGGACGCCGCCGGGCCGGCCGGCAGCTCCGGCGGCGGGTCGCCCGCGCGGTTCCAGCCGTAGCGGAAGTACCACTCCGCGCGCCAGCGCGGGTCGGCGAGCGTGCGCGCGGCCAGGGGCGCGAGCCGCGGCGCCTCGCCCCGGGCCAGCGCGGCCACGGCGGCGTCCGGCAGCATCCGGTCGTAGGTGCGGACCTCGTCGATGTCCCCGCCGCGGGTGAAGTTGTAGTCGCTCTGGACGTTGTAGGGCGCGATGATGCGCGAGTGGGGCCCGAACTGGTCGAGGCCGGTGTCGAACCGGGCCTGCCCCTCCTTCACCGCCGCCAGCTTGCCGTCGACGTAGAAGCGGATCCCGCGGGTCTCGTCCCAGGAGAGGGCGAGGTGGGTCCATTCCTTCGGCCCGGGGAAGGGCTGCAGGGTGACGGAGACGCGGGTGCGGGCCAGGCTCGCGTCGGTCACGAACGCGTCGAAGCCGTGGCCGTTGTAGTCGATCCGCAGCCAGACCATGTCCCAGCTCGAATGGTCGGCGTAGCCGACCCGGAAGAGGGCGAACTGGGTCGGACCGACCGGGTAGCGGGAGCGCCAGAAGAAGGAGAGCGTGCCGCGCTGGGCGCCGATGTTGCCCGGGGCGCGGTAGGCCAGCAGCTGGTCGTCGCTGCAGCTCAGGGCGCCGCCCTTGGCGCCGTCCGCGATCGGGGTGATGCCGGAGAGGAAGGTGGGCCGGGGCGTGCGGCCCGCGGAATAGTCAGCGACCGGGCCCCGGTCGCCGGAAAGGTAGAAGAGCAGGCCGCTGTCGCCGGCCGCGGCGGCGGGCCGGGCGAGCAGCCCGGCCAGCAGGCAGAGGCCGCCGGACACGTGTGCGAGGCAGGGGCGGAGCAGGCGGGGGGTAACCATGGGGGAAGGGGTTAAAGATCGATCCGCCGGCCTTCCTCGGCGGAGAGGTAGGCGGCGTAGATGACGTTGACGCAATCGACGGCCAGGTCGATGCCGGCAAACGGCTCGCGGCCGCCGCGGATCGCCCCGACGAAGTCCTCGATTTCCTGGGCGAAGCCCCGAAACCAGTCCTCGTCGCAGCTAGGACGGTTCCAGCCCGCCCTGGTTTCGAGCTTCTCGGTGAAATATTCCTTTTCGAAGACGGCCGGATCCGGGGCGTAGGTCTCGATCGCGTCGTTTCCGGTCATGTTGGCCTTGATCACCCCGTCGGTCATGAAGGCGGTGACCCGGGTGTTCAGGCCGCCCAGGCCGGCGTCGCTCACCGTGACCTGGCCGCGGCTGCCGTCCTCGAAGCGGATGACCAGGTTGGCCCAGTTCTCGACGTCGAGCGGGTTGGCGCTGATCCAGCGGTGGGCGCCGGCCGCGGCGGCCCGCTCGGCCGCCGGGGTGTGCACCAGGTCCGCCGTGTCGGCCAGGACCGCGGCCGGCCGGATCCCGCGCCCCAGGCGCTGCCTCCCCTCCCAGTCCTTGAGGTGGAGCAGCGCTCCGACGGAATGGACTCCCATCCGCAGGAGGGCGCCGCCGCCGACGGACTTCCAGTCGCGCGAGAAGGCGGAATTGGAGCCGGAATGGTTCTCCTCCGCCCGCAATTCCAGCACCGAGCCCTTGGAGGCGGCGATCAGGCGCCGCATCTTGGCGATCGGCGGCGCGTAGACCCAGTTTTCGGCGTAGCAGAAGCGGACCCCCGCCTGCCGGACGGCCTCCCGGACCGCCTCGGCGTTGCGGCGGGCCCCCTCGCGCATTTTCGCGCGAGAGACCTTCCGGCCGATGGGCTCGGGATCGCCCGGCTCCCCAAAATACCCCGTCAGGGGCTTCTCCATGATGATGTGCTTGCCGGCCCGGGCCGCCCGGATCGCGAATTCATGGTGCAGGGCGGGCGGCAGGCAGAGATCGACCGCGTCGATGTCCGGCCGGGCCAGGAGGGCGTCGAAGTCCTGGGTGATGAAGGGGATGCCGGCCTCCCGGCCCAGGGCCTCCGCGCTTTCCCGGCTCCGGGAGCAGATTCCCCGGACCTCGGCCGAGCCCGGCGGCAGGGCCGCATAGTTCGCCAGATGCATGCGGGCCCCGTACCGCGCGCCCGCCAGGCCGATGCCGAGGGTTTTCATCATGAAACCGTCATAAAGCGGCCAGTCAGGGATTTGCGAGATCGTTTGCCTAAACCGGGGCTTTCCGCCATCGAGGAAGCTCCCACGCGATGGCCGTCCCCTCCCCTATCCTCGCCCGGCGGCTCCGCCTTGCCCCGCGCCGGCGCCGGTTCGGAGGCGTTGCGGCCGAAGGCGGGGCTCCGCGTCACGCCCGCGGGGCGCCTGCGTCTTGCCCATTTCCCGGACCGATCCTCTAGCCCAATCATGAAACTCACGTCCTCCCTGGTCGCGATGCTCGCTGCGGCGGGCCTGCTATCCGCC
This sequence comes from Opitutaceae bacterium, assembly GCA_035546595.1. Classification (GTDB taxonomy): domain Bacteria; phylum Verrucomicrobiota; class Verrucomicrobiia; order Opitutales; family Opitutaceae; genus Palsa-1447. The sequence goes on along the minus strand of DASZWO010000079.1, from coordinate 37,483 downwards.
TGCGCCACCGGCGCGGGCCCAAGCTCCGCCTCGGCGCCGCCCGCCTCCCCGGCCGAAAGCGGCGCGGGCGGGGGCTGGGACCAGGCCCGGGAAATTCTGGGGCGGATCCGCGCTCCCGCGTTTCCGGACCGGACCTTCGCCATCACCGACTTCGGGGCCCGGGCCGGCGGGGAGGATTGCACGGCCGCGATCGCGAAGGCCATCGCGGCCTGCCATGCGTCCGGAGGCGGACACGTGTCGGTTCCGGCCGGCACCTTCCGCACCGGGGCGATCCGGCTGCTGAGCAACGTGGACCTGCACCTGGAAAAGGGCTCGGTGCTCCAGTTCAGCACCGACCCCAAGGCCTACCTGCCGGCGGTCTTCACCCGCTGGGAGAGCACCGAGTGCATGAACTACTCCCCCTTCATCTACGCCTACGAGCAGGAGAACATCGCGGTGACGGGCCCGGGCACCCTCGACGGCCAGGCGGGCCCGTCCAACTGGTGGTCCTGGACGGACCGGGACCGGAGCGGAACCAGCCCGGCCAGCCGGGACGCCGCCCAGCTGGTGGCGATGGCGGACCGGGACGTGCCGGTGGAGCAGCGGGTCTTCGGCGCGGGCCACTACCTGCGGCCCAACTTCTTCCAGCCCAACCGCTGCCGGAACGTGCTGATCGAGGGCATCACCATCGTCAATTCCCCGATGTGGGAGCTCAACCCCGTGCTCTGCACCAACGTCATCGCGCGCGGCGTCACCATCGACTCGCCCAAGGGCCCGAACAACGACGGCTTCGACCCGGAGTCCTGCCGCGACGTCCTGGTGGAGGGCTGCTCCTTCGCCACCGGCGACGACTGCATCGCGATCAAGTCCGGCCGCAACCGGGACGGCCGCCGCGTCGGGGTGGCGATGGAGAACATGATCGTGCGCGACTGCGTGATGAAGGACGGCCACGCCGGCGTCGCCATCGGCTCCGAGGTCTCGGGCAGCTGCCGCAACATCTTCATCGAGAAGTGCCGGATGGACAGCCCCAACCTCCAGCGGGCCCTGCGGGTGAAGTCCAACGCCAGCCGCGGCGGCACCGTCGAGGGCGTGCACATGCGCGACATCCAGGTCGGCCGGGTGGCCGAGGCCATCCTCACCGTCGACTTCCTCTACGAGGAGGGGGCGAAGGGCGACTTCCCCCCCGTCCTGCGCGACGTCACGATCGAGCGGGTGACCTGCAAGTCGAGCCCGCGCGTGCTCTGGGTGGAAAGCTTCCCGGCGGCCACCGTCGACGGCATCACCTTCTCCCACTGCACCTTCAACGGGGTCGAGACCGCCGACGTGGTCAAGAGCGTCGGCCGGATCAGCTTCGACCACGTCGACATCATCCCGGCGGTCGAGACGCCGAGCCTGAGCAGCCGCAAGGCGGTCTGGTGAGGGCGGGGCCGGGCCGCCGCCTCAGGCGGCGGCCACCTGCGCGGCCTGCGCCTGCCGCAGGCGCTCGTCCATCTGCGGCCCGAGGCTCCGGATCAGCGGCTCGCGCAGCATGGTGATGTGGTTGCCGGGCACCTCGTCGACCCGCAGCCGCGCGCACCATTTTTCCCAGGCCAGCCGGGGATCCTTCGCCGGGATGTAGCGGTAGGGCCCCTCCGAGCAGACGAAGAGGTCGATCGGGCCGTCGTAGCGGCGGGGCCGGAAGTCCGCGAAGGGCCGCTCGCCGTAGAGGCCGAGGCACCACAGCCGGCCGTTGTCCAGCACCCGCCCCAGGGCCTTCGTGACGAAGGTGACCGGGGCGGGCAGGAAGCGCTGCCTGATCTGCGAAAGGGTGTAGGCCAGCCGCTCCCGCCGGCTCAGGGACGAGGGCCCGATCCTGGAGGGGGCGGAGGCCTCGACCATGCAGAAGTAGGCGATCGCCTCGCCCTGCTCGCGCAGCTGGAGGGCGATCTCGAAGGCGAGGACGGCGCCGAAGCAGTAGCCGCCGAGGTAATAGGGCCCGTGCGGCTGCACCCGGCGGATCTCCTTGAGGATGGTGGCGGCGATCTCGGCGAAGGACTGGGAGGGCAGCTCGTTCCGGATCTCGAAGCCGAGCAGCACGCCGTAGAAGGGCTGGTCGGGCGAGAAGAAGCGGCCGACGTCGAGGTACTGGCCGATGAAGAAGAAGGGCGGCTTGGAGCCGTAGCTGCGCACCTGCACCAGCCAGCGCGGCCGGTCGCTCTCCTCCGCCGCGGAGGCGGAGGCGGGGGCGGCCGGGCCGGCCGCCAGCGCCTCGCGGGCCATGCTCCGGACGGTGGGGCGGGTCTCGAACATCCGGCCGGGGCGGAGCTGCCCGCCGGTCTTGCGCTTGATCAGCTCGATCAGGCGGAAGGAGAGCAGGCTGTTGCCGCCGCACTCGAAGAAGGAGCGGTCGGGCGAATCGGGCCGGAAGCCGAGGACCTCCTCCCACAGGGCCGCCATCCGCTCCTCGGCGGGGGTCCAGGCGACCTTGGCCTTGGGCTGGGTCTGGGCCAGGACCGGGAGGGCGCTGCGGTCGACCTTGCCGTTGCTGTTGAGGGGCAGGCGCTCGAGCTTGATCAGGAAGGAGGGCACCATGTAGCGCGGCAGCTTGGCCGCGAGGTACTCGCGGACCGCCTCGGCGTCGAATTCGCTGCCCTCGCGGGGCACGATGTACGCGACCAGCGCCTCGGCGCCGGCGCCGAGCACGCTCTTGGTCACGAGGCACTCGCGCACCCAGGGCAGGCGCGAGACCACCTGCTCGATCTCGCCCAGCTCGATGCGGAAGCCGCCGAGCTTCACCCGGTGGTCGCGCCGCCCCAGGAATTCGATCTCGCCGGAGGGCAGGAAGCGGCCCCGGTCCCCGGTGCGGTAGAGCCGGCCGTAGCGGGGGTGGACGAAGAAGGCGGCGGCGGTGCGCTCGGGGTCGGCCCAGTAGCCCTGGGCCAGCCCGATCCCGCCGATGTAGAGGTCGCCCGGCACCAGCGTCGGGCTCGGGCGCAGCTGCTCGTCGAGCACGTAGAAGCTCTGGTTGGCCATCGGCCGGCCGTAGGGGATGCTGGGCCAGGCCGGGTCGACCCGGTGGATCGGGCGCCAGATCGACCAGATCGAGGCCTCGGTGGCCCCGCCCAGGCTCCAGAGCTCCGCCTGCGGCAGCAGCGCGCGGGCGCGCTCGGGCAGTCCGACCGGGATCCAGTCGCCGCTCATCATCACCAGCCGGAGGGAGGCGAGGAAGGGCGCGCGGTCCCGCTGGGATTCGACCAGCATCTCCACCAGCTGCGGCACGCTGTTCCAGATCGTGACCCCGTGCTGCCTGACCAGGCGGGACCAGCCGTCCGGGTCCTGCGCGTCCTTGGCCGGGCAGAGGACCACGGCCCCGCCCGCGGCCAGCGGCCCGAAGAGGTCGTAGACCGAGAGGTCGAAGGTGCAGGAGGAGATGCCGAAGACCCGGTCCGCCGCCCCCATCCGGAAGCGCGCGTTGCAGTCGGCGATGGTGTTGACCGCGCCCTGGTGGCCGATGACCACGCCCTTGGGCACCCCGGTCGAGCCGCTGGTGAAGATGATGTAGGCGGGGTCGGCGTTGCTCCCGCGCCGCGGCGGGCGGGCGGACGGCGCCGACTCGAGCAGCGCCCGGTCGCGGTCGAGCAGGACCAGCGGCGTCCGCTCGAAGCGGGCGGTCAGCCTCGCGCCGGTCGTGATGACCGCGGCGGGGACGGTGCTCTCCACGATGAAGCGGAAGCGCTCGTCCGGCCAGGCGGGGTCGACCGGCACGTAGCCGCAGCCCGCCTTGAGCACGCCGTAGAGGGCGGCCGCGAGCTGGGTGGTCTTCTCCAGCCGGACCACCACCAAGCCGCCCGGCGGGGCGCCCAGCGCGATCAGGTGGTGGGCGATCTGGTTGGCGCGCCGCTCCAGCTCGCCGTAGGTCAGGGTCCCGTCGGGGCCGATGACCGCGGGGCGGCTGGGGATGGCGTCGGCCTGGGCCTCGAAGGCGTGGTGGAGGCAGGCCGCCTCCGGGAAGGGCGCGGCGGTGGCGTTGTAGAGGGAGACGTTGCGGTGGTGCTCCTCCGGCGGGAGCAGGTCGAGCTCGCCCAGGCGCGCCTCGGGCTGGCGCGGCAGCACCTGCAGGACGTGGAGGAATTGGCGGAGCACGCGGTCGACCGACTCCTCGCCCAGGGTGCCCCCGCGCGCCATCAGCCGCGCCTCCAGCCGCGGCCCGGCGGCGACGCTCAGGGTCACGGGGAAGGAGGGGCGCTCGAGCAGGGAGAAGCGGTGGCCCTCCCCCAGCAGGGCCGCGGCGCGGGCCCAGACCCGCTCGCGGTCGACCATCAGGACCGAGCTGCAGAGCTCGTCCCCCGGCTGGATCCCGGCCGCCCGCTGGATCTCCTCCAGCGGGGCGAGCTCCCAGTCCCGGGCCTCGACCTGGCGGCGGCGCAGCTCGCCGAGGAATTCCCCGACCCGCTGCTCGGGCGGGACCGGCGCCCGCACCGGCACGCTGTTCATCAGCATGCCGGCGAGCGTGGCGTATCCGCGCTCCCCGTGGCGGCGGCAGGCCCGGACGGCGCCGAAGACGACGTCGCGCTGGCCCGACTGGCTGGCCAGCACCAGGGCCCAGGCGGCCTGGCAGAAGGTGTTGGGCGTGACCCCGAGCCGCGCCGCCGCGGCCAGGACCGGCGCCATCGCCGCCTCGCCCAGGACCATCTCCTGGGCGCAGGTCCGTTCGGCCGGCGCGGCCGGGTCGGAGGGGAAGCGGGCCGGCCCCGCGAATTCCCCGAGCTGCCCGGCCCACCATTCCAGGGCGGGGCGGTGGTCCAGGCCGGTGCGCCACTGCAGGTAGCGCTCGAGCCAGACGCCCGCCGCCTCGCCGACCAGCGCCCGGCCGGCGCGCAGGGCGGCGATCCAGGTCGCCACCTGCTCGAGGATCAGGCTGACCGAGCGGCCGTCGAGGAGGGCGTGGGGAAAGGTCCAGACCAGCGCCGCGTCGTCCGGGGCGAAGCGCAGCAGGGTGAGGCGCCAGGCCGGCGCCGCGGTCAGGTCGACGCCGATGCGCCGGTCCTCGTCCAGGAAGCGCTCGAGGGCCGCGTCGCGGCCGGCCTCCTCGCCGGGCACCGCCACCTCGCGCAGCGGGGCGGTCACGTCGGACTCGACCCGCTGCCGGGGCGCGCCGCCGCCGAGCAGGGAGAAGGAGATCCGCAGCGCCTCGTGGCGGCGGAGGGCGTTGCCCCAGGCCGCCTCGAGCTGGACCGTGGGGATGGCCGGGCGCATCCGCCAGACCAGCTGCTCCAGGTCCAGCCCGGCCGAGCCGGAGAGGCGGTGGGCCAGGGCCATCGACTGCTGCAGCGGCAGCAGCGCGGCATCCGCCGGGGCGTCGGGCAGCTCCACCCGGGCCAGCGCGGCGCGCAGGCCCGATCCGGTTGTCTCGGTCGTTCCGTTCTTCATGGCGCGCGGCGCGCGCGGAGTGGCTCCGCTGGAGTATCCATAGGGCGGCGCCTCATCAGACCCTGCCCCGGCTCCCGGGAGCCTTCGGCGCTCGATTTTCCGGGGCACAAAAAACGTGGTCGTCGCATCGGGGAAGTCCCCCCGGTATCCATAAGGCCATTCCCTAAAAATTTGCGGACACGGAATCCGCGGCGATGGGTCCAAGGGGAATGCCCCGGCCGCCGCGCCCGACCGTCCGCACGTTCGCCGCCGAGGGCGCCGTCTACGCCGGGCTGGTGGCGGCCTACGTCGCGCTCGTCCTGCGGCTGCTCGGCCCCTGGCTCCAGCGCCTCTTCTCCCATGACCGGCCGCTCTACGCGGTGGTGGCGCTCGCCGCCGTGGTGATCCAGGGCATCGCCCTCGAGCAGCTGACCCATCTCCTCCTCCGGCTCTTCCGGATCAAGCCCGGCTCCTAGGCATGTATTTTCCGATCTCCGGGGTCCACATCCCGCCGCTCGAGCTGATCCTCACCGGCTTCCTCGTCGGGGTGCTGGGGGGCTTCTTCGGCGTCGGCGGCAGCTTCCTCGCCGGGCCCGCCCTCTTCGTCTTCGGCGTCCCCATGAACTTCGTGGTCGGCACCGACCTGGCCCACCTGGTGGGCAAGTCGATCGTCGCCGCGCGCAAGCACCACCTGCTGGGGCACATCGACTTCAAGCTCGGTGGCCTGATGATGATCGGGACCGTCCCCGGCGTCGAGCTGGGCGCCCAGGCGATCCAGGCCCTGAAGCGCGCCGGGCACGTCCAGGGCGTGGTGGGCGCGATCTTCATCGCCGTCCTCGTCTCCATGGCCGGCTTCATGTCCTGGGAGGGCTGGCGGACGGCCCGGGCCCGCCGGGCCGGAGGGGGGCGTTCCCGGAAGGGGGACTATTCGGCCTTCGGCTCCTTCACCCGGCGGATCCAGCGGGCGGCCCCGGGGCCCCACCTGGCCCTCCCCGTCTCGGGAATCGAGCGCATCTCCCTCTGGTCGATCCTAGGGGTGGCGCTGGTGGGCGGCTTCTTCAGCGGCTTCCTCGGCGGCGGGGCCGGCTACATCCGGATGCCCTCGATGATCTACCTGCTCGGCATCCCCACCCATGTCGCGGTCGGGACGGACCTCTTCGAAGTGATCGTCTCCGCGGGCTACGGCACCTTCTCCCACGCCCTCAAGGGCAACGTCGACATCCTGATCGCGCTGGTGATGCACACCGGCGCCGCCATCGGGGCGCAGCTGGGCGCCAACCTCACCCAGCTGATCAGCGGCCCGCGCATCCGGCTGGCCTTCGTGCCGCTGCTGCTGCTCGGCGCCGCGATGGTGCTGCACGGCCTGCTCGGCGGCCGGCCGGGGAACTGAGCGGGCTCAGCTCCGGGGCGCCGCGGCGGGAGCGGACGGCGGCCGCGCCGGGTCCGGCGGGCCGAAGGTCCGCACGTTCTGGCTGCGGATGAAGGTGCGGGGCTCGCCGCTGCGGCTCGCGATCTGGACGTGGTCGAGGGTGATGTCGTCGGCGTCCTCGCAGAGCAGGCCCCGCTCGGCGCTGATCGAGATGTCGCGCAGGCGGATGCCGCGGATCGGCATCTCCGGCAGCCCCTGCAGCTGGACCGCGCGCCGGGCGCCGAGGCAGGTGATGTTCTCGATGTAGAGGTTGCGGAACTGCGGCGTCCCGTCCGAGACCGGCACCGGCTTGGGCGCGGCGCCGGCGCCGCCCTCCTCGCCGGGGGCCGCCCCCTGGTAGTACATGTCGAAGCTGATCGCGTCGGTGCCGATGTTGGTCATCCGGATGTTGCTGACGTAGATGTCCTCCACCACCCCGCCCCGGCCGCGGGTGGTCTTGAAGCGCAGGCCGACGTCCGTCCCGAGGAAGAGGCAGTTGTCCACCCGGATGTTGCGGACCCCGCCCGACATCTCGCTGCCGATGGTGAAGCCGCCGTGGGCGTGGTAGACCACGCAGTTCTCGATCAGGACGTTCTCGGTCGCCCGCCCGCTCTTGCGGGCCTGCGCGCCGGCCCCGGACTTCATGCAGAGGCCGTCGTCGCCCACGTCCAGCCGGTCGTCCCGGATCACGACGTCGCGGCAGGACTCCAGGTCGAGCCCGTCCCCGTTCTGGGCGTACCAGGGATTGAGCACGGTCACGCGCCGGATCGTGACGTCGTCGCAGAAGGACGGGTTGAGGTTCCAGGCCGGGGAATTCTCGAAGGTGGCGTCCTCCAGCAGCACCCGGCGGCAGCGGCTGAGCACCAGCAGGTGGGGCCGGGCGAAGACCGCCCCCGTCCGCGGCGACCAGGTCTGTCCGTCCGCGTCCAGCACCCCGCCCGAGGCGAGCAGGGCCTGCCACTGCGGCTCGGTGGTCTTGGACTTCTTCACCGGCCGCCAGGCCTCCCCGCCGCCGTCGAAGACCCCGGGGCCGGTGATGGCGACGTTCTCGAGGTTCTCGCCGGTGATCAGGCCACGGACCAGGGGGGAGCGGCGGCGGCCCTCCGGCGCGAACCCCGGCACCCCGGCCGACGCCCCCGCCGAACCGGGCGCCAGCTTGTAGAGCGAGACGTCCTTGGAGAACTGCACCAGCGTCCCGCGCTCGGTGTGGATCTCGATGTTGCTCTTGAGGGCGATCGGCCCGGTCAGCCAGAGGCCGGCCGGGACGAGGAGGCGGCCGCCGCCCTGGGCGGCGAGCGCGTCGATCGCGCGGGCGAAGGCGTCGGTGCACAGCGCCCTCCCGCCGGGGACGGCGCCGAAGTCGGGCAGGGAAACGGTGCGCGAGGGGATCGCGGGCTCCTTCACGGTGAAGGGCTTGAAGCCGGACATCCAGTCCCCGGGGGGCTGGGCGAGCGCGGCGGACGCCAGGAGGACGCCGAGGGCGAGCGGGGTGAGTTTCATGGGGCGGGGGACGATGGTGCCCCCTTTCCCGGGCCCGACAAGGACTTACCTCCGGCTAGGCCAGATTGCGCAGGCGCACCCGGGCGAACCAGGGGTCGATCTTGGTCAGGCAGAAGCGGGCGGCCGCGCCGTAGAGCTTGTCGGCCCAGGTGCGGGTCCGGCGCCATTCCTCCCGCAGGATCGGGCGGGAGCGCGCCCAGTCCGCGTCGAAGATCGCCCGGCCCCCCTCGGCCAGCCCGCGGTCGGCCAGCCGGACCATCAGCTCGTAGTTCACGGTCAGGGAGCGGACGTCGAGGTTGGCCGAGCCCGCGAAGACGACGTCGTCGGCCAGCACCAGCTTGGCGTGCAGCACCTGCGGCTGGTATTCGGCCAGCTCGATCCCGGCCCGCAGCAGCCGGCGGTAGAAGGTGCGCCCGGCCGCCTGCACCATCGGCACGTCGGTTTTGCCGGCGAGGATGACGCGGACCCGCCCTCCGGACCGCACCACCCGGCGCAGGGCGCGGCGCAGCCGCAGGCTCGGGGTGAAGTAGGCGGCGATGATCCGCACGTCGCGCGCGGCGAGGATGTCCTTGATCACCATTTCCTGGAAGGTGTTGCGGCCGAAGGCGGGCCCGGTGAGGGCGAGCATCGAGTTCGAGGCCCGGCGCAGCCGGTGGCGCCAGCGCGAGCCCAGGGCCCGGATGGCGCGGTAGCCCTTGAAGTCCCGGTGCTGCCACATGGCGTCGAAGGCGGAGGCCAGGCCGGAGACCAGGGAGCCGGAAAGCATCAGCCCGAGGTCGCGCCAGCCCGACTCCACCCCGTCCCCGGCGTACTCGGGCGCGAGGTTGAACCCGCCGACGAACCCCACCGCGTCGTCCACCACCACCAGCTTCTGGTGGTTGCGCACCGGCAGCCGCAGGAGGGGGCGGCGGTTGAACCACTGCATCTCCCCGCCCGCCGCCCGCAGCCGGTCCCAGTAGTCGCGGTGGAGGTCCCCGGACCCGAAGTCGTCGAGCAGCACGCGCACCCGGACGCCGCGCCGGGCCGCCGCCACCAGGGCCTCGCGGAAACGGTCGCCGGGATCGCCGGCGCGGAAGATGTAGAATTCGAAGCGGATGGAGAAGCAGGCCCTCTCGATCGCCGCCAGCATCTGGCGGTAGGCCTCGTCCACCGTGGGCAGCCAGCGCGCGGGCTGGCCGCGCGGCGCCGCGCCGGCCCGCGGGGCGGCCGCCCCTAGGCCGTCATTTTCAGCAAGTTGTGGAATCCGCGACATGGCAGTGAGATCGCTGGCTGGTCCCTTGGAGCGCCCGGACGGCGCGCTTGTTCCCCCGTCCTCCCCTCACCTCCCGGCAAAGCCCAGGGCCAGGGTGTTGCGGTAGAGGTACCAGGTCCATCCCGAGAGCGGCGCGTGCGGGAAGGTCCGCTCCAGCTGGTAGAGCGTGCCGTAGGCGTCGTAGATCCGCTCCGGCGGGGGCGGCTCGTGGTCGAGCCGCTCGGTGAAGATCCAGTCGGGGCCGGGGCTGCGCCAGCGCCCCGCCGGCACGTACCGCAGCGAGCGCCCCGCCGGGGTCACCGCCGGGGCGTCGTAGCCGATCACCATCCCGTTGCGGAAGTCGCTGAAGTCGCAGGAGACGCTCACCTGCGCGCGGGGGGTCCGCCGCAGGACGTAGCGGAGGGCCTCGCGGTACTGGCCGCGTCCGACCGCGGCCAGCCGGGCCAGCGGAACCGCGTTGCCCGCCAGGAAGGCGGCGAGCAGGACGAGGCAGGCCGCCCGCGCCGCGGCCCCGAGGAGCCAGAGCCTTCCCGCCAGATAGCCGAGCAGCAGCAGCACGCCCGCCGCGCTGAGGATGAAGTAGCGCGGATAGAGCACGCTCTCGCCGCCGAGGAGCGCGCCGGGCAGGGGCGCGGCGAAGATCCCGGCCGCGAGCCCGGCCGCCAGGGCCGGCTCCCGGCGCCAGAGCAGCGCGAGCGCGGCGAGGGCGGCCAGCCCGGCGAGCGGCGCGGCCAGCGCCCAGCCCCAGCGATCGGGGAGTCCCAGGGCGTACGCCGCGGCGTCGCCCAGCACCCCCGGGACCGGCGCGTGGGCCCCGCCGAGGAAGGTGCCCCCGCCGACGTTCATCGGCCGGAGGTAGAGGAGGTAGTAGGCGGCGAAGCCCGCGAGCGGGAGGAGGTGCCACGAGGCGAGGTCCCGCCAGCGCCCGGGGCAGGCGCTCCTGGCGTCCCCCCGCGCCGCCAGCGAGGCGATGGCGCCGGCCGCGATCACCTGGAAGGCGACGGCGTGGGCCAGCAGCCCGAGCAGGCAGGCGCCGAGGTACACGCCGCGCCAGAGCGCCGGCCGCGCGCGCGCGCGCAGCAGCGCCCAGTAGGCCGCCAGCGCGCAGGCCAGGGCCGGCGCGTACCCGCGGGCCTCCGAGCCGTAGAGGACCAGCAGGTAGGAGCCGCCGCAGAGCACCGCGCTGGCCAGCCCGGCCGCCTGCGCCCCCGCCCGCAAGGCGCCGGGGTGCAGCCGCGCGAACTGCCGCCGCCCGACGTCCGCCGCCAGCCAGACCGAGGCCGAGCCCGCCGCGCAGGAAAGCAGCCGGTAGGCCCAGGGCGGGGCGCCAGGGCCCACGAGGTAGAGGAAGAGCGAATTGAGGGGGTGGTTGTTGTCGTGCCGGATCGAGGTGAGGATTTGCCAGGGATGGCGGACCTGGGCGACCAGCCGCAGCGACCAGATCTCGTCCAGCCAGAGGTCGCCCCGGGCGCAGGCCAGCCGGAGGAGGGCGAACGCCGCCACCAGCGAGGCCAGGAGCAGGCCATAGCCCCGCCCGGGGCGGTCCAAAAAAGGGAGGTTTCGCCTTGGGGCGGCGGCCATAAGGGATAGATTCCCTAATCCGTGAACCCGGAGGATGCACCACCTCTTTCGCCGGCCGACCACTGGCTCACGCGGTTCATGATCCTCCGCCTGCTCGGGGTGGTCTACGCGTTCGCCTTCCTCGCCGCCGCCCTCCAGCTCGTGCCGCTGATGGGCGCGCACGGCCTGACGCCGCTGGACCTGATGATCAGGCACTACGCGGCGTACTTCGGCTCGGTCGGCGGCGCCTTCACCCGCGCCCCCTCGCTCTTCTGGTTCTGGCACACCGACGCGGCGCTGCTCATCGTCTCCTGGGCCGGCTTCGCCCTGGCCTGCGCCGTCGTCCTCGGCTTCGCCAACAGCGTCGCGCTGCTCGTGCTGTGGGCGCTCTACATGTCGATCGTCCACACCGGGCAGATCTGGTACGGCTACGGGTGGGAGACGCAGCTGCTCGAGACCGGATTCCTGGCGGTGTTCCTCTGCCCGCTGCTCGACCCGCGGCCCTTCGGCCGGCGCCCGCCGCCGACCCCCGTCATCTGGCTCTTCCGCTGGCTCATCTTCCGGATCATGCTGGGCTCGGGGCTGATCAAGCTGCGGGGCGACCCGGCCTGGCGCGACCTGACCGCCCTCTTCTACCACTTCGAGACCCAGCCGATCCCGAACGGGCTCAGCCGCTGGTTCGACTTCCTGCCCCACGGGGTCCTCCGCGGCGGGGTGGTCTTCAACCACCTGGCCGAGCTGGCCGCGCCGTTCTTCGTCTTCGGGCCCAGGCTCGCGCGCCGGATCGCCGGCGGGGTGATCGTCCTCTTCCAGGTGGTCCTGATCCTGAGCGGCAACCTCTCCTTCCTCAACTGGCTCACCATCGTCCCGGCGCTGGCCTGCTTCGACGACGACCTCTGGGCGAGGATCGTCCCCCGCTGCCTGGCGCGGCGGGCCGAGCGCGCCGCCGCCGACGCCAGCCCCAGCATGTCGGGGATCTACGCCTCCTGGGCCCTGGCGCTGGCGGTGGCGCTGCTCAGCGTCGCCCCGGTGCTGAACCTGCTTTCGCCGCGCCAGATCATGAACACCTCGTTCAGCTACGACCCGCTGGACCTGGTCAACACCTACGGGGCCTTCGGCTCGGTGACCCGCGAGCGGATGACGGTGGTTTTCCAGGGCACCGATTCCGACTCCCCGCACGGCGGCGGGGCGGAGTGGAGGGACTACCCCTACCTGGCCCAGCCGGTGGACGTGAACCGGCGCCCCCGGCAGGTCGCCCCCTACCAGCCGCGGCTCGACTGGCAGATGTGGTTCGCGGCGATGGGGCCGCCCAACCGCAACTACGCCTGGACCCTCAACCTGATCTGGAAGCTCCTGCACAACGACCCGGGGACGCTCAGCCTCTTCGGCGGCAACCCCTTCCCCGACCGGCCGCCGCGCTACATCCGCGCCGTCCTCTTCCGCTACCGCTTCGCGCCGCCGGACGACCCCCAGCGCCGCTGGTGGATCCGCGAGCCGGTCGAGATCTGGCTGCGCCCGCTCTCGGTCGACACGCCCGAGCTGCAGGCCGACCTGCGGAGCTACGGCTGGCTACCGCCCCAGGATCCGGTTCGCTAGGTCGAGGTTGCGCCGCGCGTCGGGGTAGTCCGGCTGGAGCTGGAGCGCCCGCGCGAACTCCGCCGCCGCCTCCGGCACCCGCCCCGAGACCGCCAGGGCGGCCCCGAGGTTGTTGTGGATCTCCGCCCGCTCCGGGTTGAGCCGCAGCGCCTCGCGGTACTGCGCGATGCCCTCGTCCACCCGGCGCGCCTCGACCAGGGCCAGGCCCAGGTTGTAGTGCGCCATGCCGAGGCTGGGGTTCATGCGCAGGGCCGCCCGGAATTCCGCGATCGCCTCCCCGCCCCGGCCCTCCGCCGCCAGCGCCAGGCCGAGGTTGTCGTGGGCCTCCGGGTCGGCCCGGTCGTAGCGCAGCGCCGCGCGGTAGTGCGCCACCGCCTCGTCCAGCACGCCCGCGGCCTCGCGGATATGCCCGGCGGCGATCTCCGCCCGCCCGGCGATCAGCAGCCGCGCCGCCAGGTTGTTGTGGGCGAGCCAGCAGCCGGGATTGCGCGCGAGCGTCGCCAGGTAGAGCTGGTCCGGCCCGGCGTAGGCGCGGGCCTGCCGGAAGCTGAGCGCCCCGAGCGCCGCCAGCAGCAGGGCGGCGAGCGCGCCGCGGGCCGCCGGCGCCAGGCGGCGGGCGAGGCGGACCGCGCCCGCCGAGGCCAGCGCGATCACGCTGAGGGAGGCGAGGTACTGGAAATGGTCCGCGACGAAGGAATAGCGGAAGGGGTAGACCGCGATGAAGCCCAGCGCGGGGAAGAGCGTGCCGACATAGATCAGGCCCGCCGCCAGCGCGGCGCGGGCGGGGGCGCGGCCGGAGCGGGCGAAGAAGACGAGGAGCGCCGCGGCGGCGAGCAGCCCGGCCAGCGGGAGCCAGGCGGCGGGGTCGCGGGCGTCGATCGTCCAGCGGGGGTACATGAAGATCAGGTCCGCCGGCCAGAGCAGCTTCCCGAGGTAGAACCACACCACCCTCCCGGCCAGCACGAAGCGCTGCGGCCAGCCGAGCTCGAAGGCCGCGCCGCTCGCCCCGATCAGGTGGTGCTCCACCCAGGAGGTGACCGCGCCGGCCGCGGCCCCCAGCGCCAGCCAGGGGGCGAGCCGGCGGATCTCCCGGCCGGAAATCCGGCCCCGCCTCCACCAGGCGAGGACCAGCAGCGCGGCCGGCAGCGTCGCGGCCACCGTCTTGCTCAGGACGGCCAGCACGAAGAGCGCCGTCGCCGCCGCGTAGGAGCCGCGGCGCCCGCTCTCCTCCCCGCGCAGGTAGGCCAGCGCCGCCGCCAGGTAGAACACCGCCGAGAGCGTGTTCTTCTGCTCCGAGACCCAGGCGACCGATTCCACGCAGACCGGGTGCAGCGCGAAGAGGAAGCCGGCCAGCAGCGCGCCGGGGACCGCGAGCTTGCGCAGCACCAGGACGAAGAGCCAGGCGGCGGCGGCGTGGAGGAGGATGTTGAGCAGGTGGTAGCCGAGCGGCGCGTCGCCCCAGAGCCGGTGCTCGACCCAGAAGGCGGAATGCAGGATGGGATAGTACTGCTGGGTCGCGGCCGGCTCCGTCCAGATCCGCACCAGGCCGTGGAGCGAGCGCAGCTCCGGCTTGGTGACGTGGCCGTCGTCGTCCCAGACGAACGCGCCGTTCCAGGCCGGGGCGTAGGCCGCCAGCGAGGCCAGCGCAATCAGGATGGGCGCTTTCCAGCCCGGGCGGTTCATCGCCGGACGATTGGGGAATGTCGGGGTCGGCGCGATCCCTTATGGGAGCGAAAGCGGCGGCGCGCGGTCAACCCGGATTGGACGGGGGCCGCCGGTCCTCCGCCCGGAAGAGCCGGGCCCTCAGCCGTTGGCGGCGCGGTAGGCCCGCCAGCCGCCGAAGCCGGTGATGTCCCGCGCCCCCGCCAGGGCCGCCGGCTCGCAGATGAATCCCTTCACCCCGGTGCCGTCCTCCAGCTGGAGCGTGCCGATTCCCAGCGGCGGGGGGATCGCCTCCACGAATCTTCCGAAGGCCTCCGCCGCCAGCGACCAGACCTCCACCTCGATGGCGGCGCCCTCCCCCGCCCCGACCCGGAGCAGCCCGGGCTTGGGCGGCCGGCTCTCGGCCAGGGCGTAGAGCTTGTAGAGGGGCGCGGTCCGCGCCGCCCGCACGAATTCGCCGCCGTTCTCGGTCAGCTGCCGGTTGAGGGGCTGGCCCCGCAGGTGGGCGCCCACCACCGCGAGCAGGATCCGTCCGCCGGCGGGCTCCGGCGGAAGGGCCGGCGAGGCGGACAGCGGGGCCCCGGTCGCCCCCAGGGTGGAGCCCAGGGCGCGGTGCAGCCGGTCGCCCGCCCGCGCCAGCCATCCGTCGCTCCAGGCCGGCCCGAAGAGGGTGACGCCGAAGGGCAAGCCGTCGCCCCGGAAGCCGGCCGGGACCGCCAGCGCCGCGAGGTCGAGGAGGTTGGCGAAGTTGGTGTAGGTCCCGAGCCGCGAATTGAGCGCGAGCGGGTCGGCTTCGACCTGCGCGCGGGTGAAGATCGTCGGCGCCGTGGGCAGCAGCAGGAGGTCGATCCGGGCCCAGGCGGCCTCGGTCTCCCGGCGCAGGGCCTCGAGGCCGTGGAAGGCCGCGAAGGCGTCGGCGGCGTTCAGCTCCGCCGCCGGCTCGAGGATGCGCCGGGTGACGGGGTGGACCGCGTCCGGATGCCCGCGGACGAACTCGCGCAGCGCCGCCCAGCGCTCGGCCACCCAGGGCCCCTCGTAGAGCAGACGGGCGGCCGCCTGGAAGGGGGCGTAGTCGATCTCCACCCGGGCGCCGCCCAGGGCCTCGAGCTTCTCCGCCGCCGCCGCGAAGGCCCGGGGCGAGTGGCGATCCCCGCACCATTCCAGCTGGGAGTCGGCGGGGACGCCGAAGCGGAAGGGAGCCCCCTCCGCCGGCGCGGGCGGCGGCGACGCCGGCTCGCGCCGCGCATAGGGATCCTCCGGATCGAAGCCGCCGGCGGCCCGCGCCGCCTCCTGGGCGTCCGCCACCGTGAGCGCGAAGACCGAGACGCAGTCGAGCGAGCGGCAGGCGGGCAGCAGCCCGCGGGTGCTCAGCCGGCCCCGGGTGGGCTTGAGCCCGACGAGATTGTTGAAGGCGGCGGGCACGCGGCCCGAGCCCGCCGTGTCGCTGCCCAGGCTGAAGCTGGCCAGGCCCGCGGCCACGGCCACCGCCGAGCCGCTGCTCGAGCCGCCGGGGATCAGGTCGGGATGGAAGGGATTGCGCGGAACCCCGTAGGGCGAGCGCGTGCCCACCAGGCCGGTGGCGAACTGGTCGAGGTTGGTCTTCCCCACCGGGATCGCGCCCGCCTCCATCAGCCGCGCCACCACCGCCGCCGAGCGGTCCGGGACGCGCGCGAATTCCGGGCAGGCGGCGGTGGTCGGCACCCCGGCCAGGTCGAGGTTGTCCTTGATGGCGAAGGGCAGGCCGTAGAGCGGCTGCGCGGCGGGGCCCCTCGCCTCCACCCGCACGGCGTGGGCCCGCAGTTCGTCGCGGCCGGCGCGGCGGATCCACACCGCCGGGTCCGCCAGCTCCTCCGCCCGGCTCCACACCTCCTCCATCAGCTCGGCGGGCCGGAGCCCGGCGGCGTAGCGCCGCCGCACCGAGGCGAAGTCGAGCGGCTCCCCCTTCATGCGGCGTCCAGCACCACCAGGATCTCGCCCGCGCTCACCGGCTTGCCCTCGATGCAGCGCACCTCCCGCACCCGCCCCCCCCGGGGGGCGCCGATGGTGATTTCCATCTTCATCGACTCGATGATCACCAGGGGGTCGCCCGGCCGGACCAGCGCCCCCGGCTCCGCCGCGATCCGCCAGACGTTGCCCGGGATCTGCGCGGGCACGGCGGTGCACCCCGGGGGCAGGGCCTCCGCCTCCGCCGGGGCCGCGGCCGCCTCGGCCTCGGCCGAGAAGTTGAGCTGGCCGCTCTCCTCCCAGCGGCGCCGCTCGGCCTCGAAGGAGGCCTGCTGGCGGGCCTTGAAGGCGTCGATCGATTCCCGGTTCCGCTCCAGGAAGGCGTTGTACTCCCGCAGCCGGAAGGTCTCGTGCTCGATCTTCAGCCGCGCCTTGCCCTGCACGAAGTCGTCGCGGAAGCGCAGCAGCTCGCCGTGGCTGACCGGATAGAAGCGGATCTGGTCGAAGAAGCGCAGGAGCCAGGGCTTGCCCTCCGCGAACTCCGCGGTCTGGCGGTAGCGGTTCCACATCTGGCAGGTCCGGCCGATGAACTGGTAGCCGCCCGGCCCCTCCATGCCGTAGACGCAGAGGTAGGCCCCGCCGATGCCGACCGCGTTCTCCGGCGTCCAGGTGCGCGCCGGATTGTACTTGGTCGTGACCAGCCGGTGGCGCGGGTCGACCGGCGTCGCCACCGGCGCCCCCAGGTAGACGTCGCCCAGGCCCAGCACCAGGTAGCTCGCGCCGAAGGCGATCTCCTTCACCCGGTCGACCGACTCCAGGCCGTTGATCCGGCGGATGAACTCCAGGTTGCTCGGGCACCAGGGCGCGTCCTTGCGGACGATCTGCATGTACTTGCGGATCGCGAGCAGCGTGGACTCGTCCTCCCAGGAGAGCGGCAGGTGCACCACGCGGGTCGGGACCTCCATCTCGTCGACCGCGGGCAGGCGCGCCTCGGCCTCGAGCAGCGTCTCCATCAGCCGCTCCAGCGGCAGGGAGCGCGGGTCGAAATGGACCTGGAGCGAGCGGATTCCCGGAGTGAGGTCGACCAGCCCGGGCGGGCGGTGGCGGACCAGCCATTGGTGCAGCGCGTGGACCCGGAAGCGAAGGTTGAGGTCGAGCGCCAGGGGGCCGTACTCGACCAGGAGGTAGCGGTCGCCGGAGCGGCGGTAGCACACCGCCGGGGCGAGGGGCCGGGCCGGCAGCGCGTGGAGGACCGCCGGCTCCGCCGGGGCCGGCCCGGCGCGGCGCGCCCCCCGGGCGGGCGCGCGGACGGGCCGGAGCGTCTCGACCAGCGCGTCCTGCGCGAATTCCGCCGCGCGGGCCTCGGCCGCGCCCAGCGCGCGGAAGCGCACCTTGTCGCCGGGCTTGAGCTGGCCGACCTTCCAGAGCTCGCTCTGGACGATCACCGCCGGGCAGACGAAGCCGCCGCAGCTCGGCCCGTCGGGCCCGAGGATGATCGGCATGTCGCCGGTGAAGTCGATGGCGCCGATGGCATAGGCGTTGTCGTGGATGTTGGAGGGGTGCAGGCCGGCCTCGCCGCCGTCCTGGCGGGCCCAGCGCGGCTTGGGGCCGATCAGCCGCACGCCGGTCCGCGCCGAGTTGTAGTGCACCTCGTAGGCGGCCCGGAAGAGGTCGCCGACGTCCTCGTCGGTGAAGAAGTCCGGCGCCCCGTGGGGGCCGTAGAGGACCCCGATCTCCCACTCCCGGGTCAGCGGGGGCAGCAGCGCGCGCAGGTCGCGGCGGGCCGGCGGCTCCGCCGCGCCGGAGCGGTTGACCCGCAGGACGTCGCCCGCGCGGAGCGCCCGGCCGGCGTGGCCCCCGAAGAGCCCGAGGGTGAAGGTGGCCTTGCTGCCCAGGTAGTCCGGGACGTCGAGGCCGTGGCGCACCGCCAGGTAGGCGCGCAGGCCCGCCCCGGCGGCCGATCCGATCCGCAGCGTCTGGCCCCGCTTCACCGGCACCGCCCGGCCGAACGGGACGGCCGCGCCCTCGAGCTCGGCCGGCATCTCCGCCCCGGTCAGGGCGACGAGGGCGTCGGTGTTGAAGCGCAGCGCCGGGCCCTGGACGGTGAGCTCGAGGCCCGCGGCGGAGGCGGGATTGCCGACCAGCCGGTTGCCCAGCCGGAAGGAAAGGTGGTCCATCGGCCCGGAGGGCGGAACGCCGACGTCCCAGTAGCCCACCCGGCCGGGGTAGTCCTGGACGGTGGTCTGGGTCCCGCCCTCGATCACCTCGATCGTGGCCGCGTCGTAGGGCAGCTCGGCCAGGGTCCGGGTCGTCATCCGCCCGCGGCGGAAGGGCGCGGAATCCGCCACCTGCCGGAGGTAGTCGAGGTTGGTCTCCAGCCCGTGGACGCGGGTCTCGGCCAGCGCGGCGGCCAGGCCCGCCAGGGCCGCCGCCCGGTCCGGGCCGCGCACGATGATCTTCGCCAGCAGCGGGTCGTAGAAGGGCGAGACCTCCGTGCCCCGCTCCACCCAGGTCTCGATCCGGGCCGCGGCCGGGAAATGCACGTCGGTGAGCACGCCGGTGGCCGGCTGGAAGTTCTTTCCCGGGTCCTCGGAGTAGAGCCGCACCTGGATGGCCGCGCCCTTCGGCTCGGCCCGGAAGCCCGCCAGCGAGCCGAGCTCGCCGGCCGCCTGCCTCACCATCCACTCCACCAGGTCGACGCCGGTGACCTCCTCCGTCACCCCGTGCTCGACCTGCAGGCGGGTGTTGACCTCCAGGAAGTAGAACTCGCCGGAGTCGGCATCGAGCACGAACTCCACCGTGCCGGCGTTCTGGTAGCCGGCGGCCGCCCCCAGGCGCGCGGCGCATTCCAGGAGGCGGGCCCGCGCCGCGGGCCTCAGGCCCGGCGCCGGCGTCTCCTCCACCACCTTCTGGTTGCGGCGCTGGGCCGAGCAGTCGCGCTCGCCCAGCGCCACGACGTGGCCCTGGCCGTCGCCGAAGATCTGGACCTCGACGTGCCGGGCCCGCTCCACGAACTTCTCCAGGTAGACCCCGCCCTGCTTGAAGTTGTTGCGGGCCAGGCGCTCGACCGAGGCGAAGGCCGCGGGCAGCTCGGCCGCCCCGCGGATCAGCTGCATCCCGATCCCGCCGCCGCCCGCCGTGCTCTTGAGCATGAGCGGGTAGCCGATGCGGGCGGCCTCGCGCCCGGCCTCGTCCGCGTCGGCCAGGAGGCCGCTGCCCGGCAGCAGCGGCACGCCGCTCGCCTGGGCCAGGGCGCGCGCCGAATGCTTCAGCCCGAAGGCGCGCATCTGCTCGGCGGTCGGGCCGATGAAGGCGATCCCGGCCGCGGCGCAGGCGGCGGCGAAGCCCGGGTTCTCGCTGAGGAAGCCGTAGCCGGGGTGGATCGCCTGCGCGCCGGTCCGCCGGGCGGCCTCCAGGATCCTCTCCGCCACGAGGTAGCTCTGCGCCGCGGGGGCGGGCCCGATCGCGACCGCCTCGTCGCAGGCCGCGACGTGCATGGAGTGGGCGTCGGCCTCCGAGTAGACGGCGACCGACTTCACCCCCATCCGCCGAAGGGTGCGGGCGATGCGGCAGGCGATGGCGCCGCGGTTGGCGATCAGGACCTTGGCGAACATGCCGGCTTGGGGGCTCAGGCCCCGGGGGGATCCCAGATCAGCGCCTCGATCGGGGTCGGGTTGTAGGCGTTGCAGGGGTTGTTGAGCTGCGGGCAGTTGGAGACGAGGGCGATCACGTCCCGCTCGGCCCGGAGCTCGACGTAGCGCCCGGGGCCGGAAACCCCGTCGGCGAAGGTCAGCCGCCCGTCCGGGGTCACCGGCACGTTCATGAAGAAGTTGATGTTGCAGGCGAGGTCCCGCTTCCCGAGCTCCGGCCGGCAGCCCTGCGCCCCCCGGATGAAGCTGTCGCGGCAGGCGTGCATCGGCTCGCGGTCGAAGCCGTAGCGCATGGTGTTGCTCTCGCGGGAGCAGGCCCCGCCGAGGGTGTCGTGCCGGCCGCAGGTGTCGGCCACGATGGTGAGCAGCACCCGCCCGGCGGCCGAGACCAGCCTCGTGCCGGTGGTGAGGTACAGCGCGCCCTGGCGGCGGATGGTGTCGGCCGCGCTGTAGCGGTCGGCGGGCTCGCGGGCGTCGTAGAAGAGCGTGTCCGCCGACTGGTTGCCCTCGAGGTCGACCAGCCGCAGGACCTGGCCGCGCTGGATCTCCCGGGTCCAGGGGTCGCCGGCGAGGATGACCTGGCGGAAGGCCGCCCGGGCGGGATCGAGGGGGCTCGTCGTCATGTCCGGAGGGCGAAGTAGTCCTCGGTGTTGGCGAAGGCCCGCTCGTTCTCCGGGCGGGACCTCCGACAGGGGTCGTCCTCCGCCGGGGGCGGGACGCGGAAGACGTCGAGGCGCACCGCCCGCGGATGGTAGCGCGGGTCGGGGTCGAGCGGATGCTGGCAGGCGTTCAGGACCACCAGGGTGTTCATCTCGAAGCGAAGCTCCACCCGGCTGCCGGCCGGGGCGTGGCCGGGGACGAAGCTCAGCTTCCCCGCCTCGTCGGCGACCACCTTGCTGAAGAGGTTGAGGTTCGGGAGCAGGTCGCGCGGCCCCAGCCCCCACTTGGCCAGCTCGATCAGGAAGCAGTCCCGGCCGCAGCGGTGGAACTCGTTCCGGGCCTCCTGGTAGGTGCGGAGGCCGTAGCGCTCCGCCACCAGCTCGGGATCGGAAGCCCCGCAGACCGCGTCGTGCCAGCCGACGGTGTCGTCGGTGATCGAGGCCAGCACCCGGCCCATGTCGGAATGCAGGCAGTAGGGGCGGCAGAGGCGGAAGAGGTGCTGGCCCTTGAGCGTGTCGGGCATGTTGTAGCGCTCGACCGGCAGGTCGGCGTTGTAGAGCAGCATCCCGACGTTGGCCCCCGCCTCCAGCGCGGTCAGCCGCAGGGACTTGCCCCGGGAGAGGACCGCCGACCACATCCCGGCCCCGGCCAGGGTCCGGGAATAGACCGGGGCGGCGGGCGAGGGGTCGATGGCGAGCTCCATAAAAGTGTTACGTTTCTAACGTTTCGTGTGACGCAGGCAACAGCAAATCCCGGGCCAAGCGCCCGGCGGGGGCGCTCAGAGCAGGGGCGGGATGCCGACGGCGGTGAGCTGCAGCTTGCCGTGCTTCACCCCCTTGCAGGTGATGAGCTCGTCGGCCAGCCGGCGCACCTGGCGGGGCGGCCCCTGGACCAGGTGCACCTCGAGGTAGTGATGGTGCTCGAGGTGGACGTGCATGCTCGAGACGATCAGCAGGTAGTACTTGTGCTGGATGGCCGAGAGCGCGGCCTGCAGGTTGCGCTTCCGATAGTCGTAGACCAGGGAGATGGTGCCGGCGGTGCTGCCGCCGCCCTCCTCCACCTTGAGCTCCGAGAGGTGGGTGCGCACCATCTCGGCGATCGCCTGGGACCGGTTCTTGAAGCCGCGGCGGCCCACCATCCCGTCGAGCTGGGCGGCCAGCCCCGCCGGCAGCGAAATGCTGAAGCGGGCGACTTTCTCGCGGGGGGCCATTCACGCCTTGCTAGAAGAGCCGGGCGTAATTGTCCACCTCCCAGCGGCTGACTTGCTGGTGGTAGGTGCGCCATTCGGCCGACTTGCAGGCGATGAACTCGTCGCGCAGCCCCCGGCCCAGCACCCGCTCGACGAAGGGGTCGGCGGCGAAGGCCCCGACCGCCTCCTCCAGGTTCTGGGGCAGGTAGCTGATGCCGCGGGCCCCGAGCTCGGCCTCGCCCAGCTCGTAGAGGTTGTCCTCCTGCGGGGAGCCGGGGTCGAGCTTCTCCCGCACCCCCTCCAGCCCCGCCGCCAGCACCAGCGCGGCGGCCAGGTAGGGGTTGCAGGCCGAGTCGGCGTTGCGGCTCTCGCAGCGGCCCCCGCCCATCGGGACCCGGACCGAGTTGGTGCGGTTGTTCGTGCCGAAGGAGTTGAAGACCGGGGCCCAGGAGTAGTAGCTCATCAGCCCCCGCCGCACCAGCCGCTTGTAGCTGTTGACCGTGGGCGCGAACGCGGCGCAGAGCGCCGGGCCGTGCCGGAGGACGCCGGCGATGAAGGAGTAGCCCACCGGGCTGAGGCCGAGGCCGCGCGGATCGTCCTTCGGGTCGCAGGCGAAGGCGTTCGCGCCGGTCTCGAGCCGGCGCAGCGACATGTTGAAATGCGCGCCGTTGCCGGTCTTGTCGGCGAAGGGCTTGGGCATGAAGGTGGCCAGCAGCCCCTCCTCCGCCGCGTAGTGCTTGGCCATCATCCGGAAGAAGATGTAGCGGTCGCACATCGTCAGCGCGTCGGCGTACTTGAAGTCGAACTCGAACTGCGAGTTCGCGTCCTCGTGGTCGAAGGAGTACAGGTCCCAGCCCAGGGCGTTGATCGCGCCCGCCACCTTGTCCAGCCAGGCGAAGCGGTCGAAGAAGCGCTTCACGTCGTAGCAGCTCTTCACCAGGTCGTCGTCCCGGTTCGGGATCGAGATGCTCCCGTCGTCGCCCAGCTTGACCACGAAGACCTCGCACTCGATCCCGAGGTTGAAGCCGAAGCCGAGCGCGGCGGCGTCGGCCAGGACCTTCTTCAGGGCGACCCGGGTGTTGATCTCGTAGGGCCGGCCGTGGAAGGCGTTGTCCGCCGGCATCCAGGCCACCTCCGGGCGCCAGGGCAGGACGGTGATGGCGTCGAGGTCCGGGACCGAGCTGATCTCGTCGTCGTTCGGGCTCTGCCCCAGCCCGTCCAGCGCGTAGCCGGTGTAGAGCTCGGAGCCGTGGGCGAAGTGGTCGAAGTGGTCGATCGGCACGAACTTCCCCTTGGGCACGCCGTGGATGTCCACGTAGGCGCCCACGCAGTACTTCACGCCCTTGGCCTTCAGTTCGGACTGGATTTTGCGGATTTCGGAGTCGGGTTTCATGAAAGGGGCGGCTGCTCGCGCAGGCCGCGGCGCACCAGGGCGGCCAGGTCCTCGGCCATCCAGCGGAAGAGCCGGCGGCCCGAGGCGGCGGAGGCGAGGGAGGGCCGGCCGGTCACGCCGTTGCGGCTGGTGCGGTTCACCGGATGGGCGAAGACCAGGCCGGCGGTGCGGTCCGGGTCGTCGGCGGCGCGGCGGCGGCGCGGCCGGACCAGCCCTGGCTCGAGCGCCAGCATCAGGGAGGTCTCGGCCGCGTTGGCGTGCCAGTCGGCCCCGTCGGCCCGGAAGGCCCGGGCGACGCGGGGGCTGAGGGCGGCGGTGTCGACCACCGCGACCATCAGGTCGGCGTGGCGGTCGCGCAGCACCTCCAGGGCGCAGCGCAGCGGGGCCGCGTTGGTCACGTGGGCGTTGACCAGGAAGAGCCGGCGGAAGCCGGAGGCGACGACCCAGTCGCCGATCTCGCTCACCGCCGCGATCAGGGTCTGCGGGCTGAGCGAAAGCGTCCCCGGCCACTTCCGGGAATGCCCGAGCGAGCAGCCGTACGGCAGGAGGGGCAGGACCGGCGCGCCCGTGCGCGCCCCCACCTCGGCGCAGAGCCGCCCGGCCAGGGCGGAATCCATCCCCGCGCCCAGGTGCGGGCCGTGCTGCTCGGTGGCGCCGACGGGCAGGAGGACGGCGCCGGCGCCCTCGGCGGGCCAGCGGCCGATCTCCTCCCAGGTGGCCCGGGCCCAGTCCCGGGACCGGGGCCTAGCCTTGCGCGCGTTCACGCCAGCGCCTCCTCTGCCGCTCCGCCATCCAGCGGTTGATTTCCCCCAGGTCCCCGGCCGGCAGGCCGGTGAAGGGCTGCGCCTGGAGATAGCCGTCGGGGCCGAACTCCGGCGTGAGGGTGGCCGGGCCCCCGGCCGGCCGCGCCGCCCAAAGGGCGTCCCACCAGCGCTCGTGCGCCTCGAGCGCCTCCCGGTGCTCGGGCGCGCGGGGATCGGGCACCTGCGGCCCCTGCGCGTAGCCCACCCGGGCGTGGACGTGGCGGGCCCGCCCGGCGCACAGCGCGAGGAGCGCGGGCTCGCCGTCGAGCACCAGCCGCTCGCAGACGCAGCACCAGTGGGAAAAATCGCAGGTCAGCCGCAGGGCGGGCAGGCCCTCCAGCAGCCCGCGCGTCGCCCAGGGGCTGTAGGTCGGGCGGCTGCGGTGCGTCTCGACGCTGGCCGCCACGCCCGCCTCCCGCGCCGCCTCCAGCAGCCGGCCGAAGAAGTCCAGGCTCAGCCCGGCTTCCCAGCGGTCGCAGCCGGCCAGCACCGTGGCGAAAAGCGGCCCGCACTCCGCCGCCGCCCCCGCCTGGCGCCGGAAGTCCTCGAGGTGGCGCTCGGGCGAGGAGTCCGCCGGCACATAGCCGCCGCCGGTGGCGATCTCGGCGACGAAGGGCACCCCCGCGGCCCGCAGCCGCGCCGCGAATCCCCGGCGCTCCGCCGCCGGCGCCGGGACCGGGCCCTCGACCCCGTCGTAGGCCCCGCCCGCGCAGTCCGCCAGCGCCGCCTCCAAGTCGAAGCCGTTGGTCCAGAGCGAGCGGAGGATCAGGAGGCTCATCTCAGGCCAGGCTCAGCGCGAGGCGGAAGCCGACGTTGTCCCGACGCAGCCCGCGGGGCAGCGAGTCGCGCCAGGCGCTGCGCAGCAGGCGCGGGAGGTAGTCCCAGGCGCCGCCCCGGATCGTGCGCACCCCGGGGTCCGCCCCGTCCACCCAGGCCGAGCCGTCGCCGGGCGCGCCGCGGTAGTCGCGGTGCCAGGCGTCCTCCACCCACTCGCAGACGTTGCCGAGGAGGTCGTAGAGGCCGAAGGCGTTGCAGGGATAGCGCCCGACGGCGGTCCGCGCCCCGGGGCCGACCCGGCTGCCGTCCTCGGCGTAGAGGAAGTTGGCCTCCGCCGGGGTGATCTCCGACGAGCCGGAGAAGGCCGCGCGGCTGCGAGCCCGGCAGGCGTACTCCCATTCGGCCTCGGCCGGCAGGCGGTAGGGCGCTCCGGTCTCCGCCCGCAGCCAGGCGCAGTAGTCCCGGGCGTCGTCCCAGCTCACGCCCGCCGCCGGCCAGTCCGCCGGCTCGCCCGGCGCGAAGCCGGGGGCGAAGCGCCGGAACTCCGCCACCGTCACCGGGTGGCGCCCGAGGCCGAAGGGCCGGGCGATCTCGACCGGATGCGCCGGCCGCTCGGTATCGAGCGCGAACTTGTCGTCCGGGCTCTCGCCCATCAGGAACGAGCCGGCCGGGAGCCGGATCAGGGCCGGCGCCGGGGCGAGCTCACGGATCATCGACCCACCTCCCCTCCCGCACGTTGGCCGGCGCGGCCAGGTCGTATTCGGTCCAGCCCGCCGTCAGGCCGCCGTCGATCGCGATGTTCTGGCCGGTGATGTAGGCCGCCTCGTCGGAGGCCAGGAAGTGGCAGAGGGCGGCGACCTCGTCCGGCTCGCCCAGGCGGCCCAGCGGCGTGCGCCGCTCCATGAAGGGGATCTCCGGGTTGTCCGGGATCGCGGTCACCGCCGGCGTGCGGATCGTTCCCGGGCTGACCGCGTTCACCGTGATGCGCCGGGGCGCGAGCTCGACGGCGCCGAGCCGGGTGAGATGGATCACGGCCGCCTTCGAGGCGGCGTAGGCGGCGGCGCCGGGCGTCGCCAGCAGCCCGACGAAGGAGGCGGTGTTGATCACCCGCCCGCCCGCCGGCAGGGCGCGGCCGGCGTGCTTGATCCCGAAGGCGACCCCGGCGACGTTGACCGCCAGCGTCCGCTCCAGCAGCGCGCCCGTCAGCTGCTCGAAGCCCACCCCCAGCGGCTGGATGCCCGCGTTATTGACCAGGATGTCGACCCGCCCGAAGCGCTCGCGCGCCGCCGCCAGGGCGCCGGCCACGTCCTCCTCCCGCGCCACGTCGGCGGGCTGGTAGGCCACGTCGTCCTCCGGGGCGCGCCGGTCCGCCACCAGCACCCGCGCGCCGGCGGCGGCGAAGCGCCGGACGATCGCCCGGCCGATGCCCGAGGCGCCGCCGGTCACCACGGCCGATTTGCCCGCGAGGGAGAACATCGCGCGTCAGCCCCGCTGGCCGGGGGCCGCGGGGCGGTCGGTCGCCGGCCAGGCGCCCCGCAGCCGCGCCGCGAGGTAGCGCTGGAAGAGCCAGATCGGCATCTCCAGGTGGCTGAGCCGGCCCGGCTGCGCGCCCTGGGAGCGCAGGCCGCGCTGCACCGCGGTGCACACCTGCATGTCCTCGAGGTGGAACTCGGTGAGCTGCGCGGCGATCCGCTCGCGCAGCGCCGGGAAGCCCGGCGCGGCCGCGACCTCGGCCGGCACCAGGGCGGTGGTGAGCAGGCGCAGGCGCTCGGGCCCCTCGGGCTGGAGGCGGTACCAGATGACGCGGTCGGGGGCGGTCGCCAGCAGGAAGCTGGGCGGGGCCAGGAAGAGGCCCCACTCGAAGCGCTGCTCCCCGCTCAACCCGGGCAGGGGCGGCGGATCCGCCGCGAAATCGCCCCGCGCCTCGAAGGCCCGCCGGTCCTCCCGCGCCGACTCGCGGTAGGGCAGGTGCGAGCGGACGTAGCCGGGGCGCTCCCGCTCGGTCCACGTGTCCCGCGCCGGCATCGTCGGCTGGAGGGTCTTGTGGTGGATGCCGAGGTGGTGGTAGCTCTCCATGAAGTTTTCCACCAGGACCTTCCAGTTGAAGGGGCACTCCCACTCGCGGGCCACCGCCACCTGCAGGTCCGCCAGCCGGTAGGCCGCGACGTCGGCGCCCATCTCGGCGAGGCGCCCGGCCAGCGGGCCGGCGCCGCCGCCGAGGTTGACGAAGACGAAGCCCTCCCAGACCTCGCAGGGAAAGGACTTCAGCCGGAAATCGTCGCGCGCGAACCCGGCCGCCTGGTGCATCTCCGGGCAGGCCTTGAGCCGGCCGTCCAGCTCGAAGGTCCAGGCGTGGTAGGGGCAGAGCAGGATCCGGGTGTGGCCGCAGGCCTCCCCGCCCGGCCGCGCCTCGGCCGGCCCGTGCCCGGCGTAGCCGAAGCCCGGCGGCATGATGTCCATCCCGCGGTGCGGGCAGACGCGCGAGAGGACCCGGACCGCGCCGTCCTTGTCGCGCACCACCAGCAGCGGCTCGCCCAGCAGGTCGACGTTGAGGAAGTCGCCCGGCTTGGGCAGCTGCGAGAGGTGGGCCAGGCACTGCCAGTCGCCCCGCAGCAGGGTCTCCTCCTCCCAGCGGTAGAAATCGGCGCTGGCGTAGGCGCCGGCCGGCAGCGTGCGGGCGCGCTCCAGCGGCAGGTCCGCCGCCGCCGCCACGTCCCGGGCGATCTCCTCGAAGGCGGCGTTCATCGGGGGGGCGCCGCGCCGCGGTCGAGGTCGAGCTCGCGGCGCGCCTCCGGATGGGCGCGGACGTGGTCGGCGATCTCCCGGCCGCGGGCGAACCAGGTCCCGCCGCGCCCGCGCATGGCCTCGACCAGGTCCTCGAGCAGCCGCACCCGCGAGGGCCGGCCGCTCAGCCAGGGATGCAGCGTGAGGGTGAAGCAGCAGCCGAAGTCGTGGATGGCCTCGAACTCCCGCCACCACAGGTCGTAGACCTTGGCGCAGTTCTCCGGCACGAAGCCCCAGGCGGGATCGGCGTTGAAGGCGAACTGCTCCCAGTCCTCCAGCAGCCACTGGCCGGGGATCTCGACCAGCCCGCCGGGATGGAGGTAGGGCACGTCGTCCCCCATCTCGCTCGCGCCGTAGCTCAGCCCGCGGCGCGCCAGCAGCGCGGCGGTCCAGGGGTTGGTCTCGAACCAGGGCGCGCGGTAGCCGACCGGCCGGGTCCCCGTCAGCCGCTCGAGGAGCTCGAGGCAGCGGCCCAGGATCTCCTCCTCCTCGGCCTCGCCCAGGCCGGCCAGCTTCTCGTGCAGGTAGCCGTGCAGCCCGATCTCGTGCCCGGCGGCCAGCACCGCCTCGACCATCCGCGGATGGCGCTCGGCGACGTAGCCCGGGATGAAGAAGGTGGCCGGGACCGCGAGGTGCGCGAGCAGCCCGAGGAGGCGGGGCACGCCGATCCTCGGCCCGTACTCGCACTGGGACATCAGGGTGCGCCGGCGGCCGAGCGCGGCGTCCTCCGCCAGGGCGGTGGTCTCGCCGTCGACGTCGAAGCAGAGCATCGCCGCGCAGCGGTGGCCGCCGGGCCAGGCGAAGCGCGGGGCCGGGGAGAAGCGGGCGCTATTCGACCTCATCGCCGGCCTCCGTCATCCTGATCACCGGCAGCCTCTCCTCGTCGGCCTCGCCGGGGGAGCCGTGGATCAGCTCGTCCAGCCGCCGCTTCAGGGCGATGAACTCGGGCGAGACCAGCTGCTCCTGCGTCCGCGGCCGCGGCATCGGGTTCTCGATCACCTCCAGCACCCGGCCCGGGCCGGTGCCCATCACGATGATGCGGTCGGCGAGGTAGCAGGCCTCCTCGAGGTCGTGGGTGATGAAGAGCACCGTGACGTCCACTTTCTTCCAGATCTGCAGCAGGTAGGTCTGCATCTTGCAGCGGGTCATGGCGTCGAGCGCGCCGAAGGGCTCGTCCATCAGGAGGATCCGCGGCTCGTTCGCCAGGGCGCGGGCGATCGCCACGCGCTGCTTCATGCCGCCGGAGAGCTCGTGGGGGTAGGCGTGCGCGAACTTGGAGAGGCCGACGATCTCGAGCCACTGCCGCGCCTCGACGTCGGCGGAGGAGTGCTCCTTGCCCCGCATCTGCAGCCCGAACATCACGTTCTGCTTCACCGTGCGCCAGGGGAAGAGGGTGTAGCCCTGGAAGACCATGCCCCGGTCGGGGCCGGGCCCGCAGACCGGCCTGCCGTCGACCAGGATCTCGCCGCCGGTCGCGTCCTCCAGGCCCGCCACGATCCGGATCAGGGTGGACTTGCCGCAGCCGGAGGGGCCGATGATGCAGATGAATTCCCGGCGGTGGACGTCGAGCGACATCTTCTGCAGGGCGACGTGCCCCCCGAAGTTCTTGTGCAGGTCGCTCACCCGCAGCACCACCGGCCGCTGCCGGATCTTGGCGAAGCGGGCCGCGACCTCCGGCCTCTGCTCGCGGTAGTTGGGAAGCTCGAGGGGGGCGAAGCTCACGGGATCAGGCCGCCTCGGTGCCGAGCGTCTTGGCCCCCGCGGCCTCGAGCGGGGCGGCGCGCTCCGCGCCGGCCGGCTCGGCCGCGGCGAGCGCCGGCGCCGGCTTCAGCTGGGAGGTGCGGCCCCGCCGCGAGCGCCGCTTCCAGGGGAAGAGCGCGGTGGCCAGCCAGGCCAGGGTCATGTCGCAGGCCAGGCCGATGACCCCGATCATGGCGATCGCGGCATAGACGTTGTCGAACTGCCGGTAGCGGGCCTGCAGCGTGATGAAGAAGGTGATGCCGGACATCGTGCCGACGACCTCGGCCACGATCAGGTAGGTCCAGGCCCACCCCAGCAGGATCCGCATGTCCGTGTAGATGTCGGCGATCGAGGCCGGAAGCACCACGGCGGTGAGCAGGCGCCAGCCCCGGGCGCCGAGCGTCTCCGCCGCCTCCACCAGCGAGGGGTCGACCTTGCGCACGGTGTTCGCGATCACCAGGACCTGCTGGAAGAACGTGCCGATCACGATGATCGCGATCTTGGGGGCGTCGTCGATGCCCAGGATGGCGACGCAGAGCGCGCCGAACGCCGGGGCCGGCAGGTAGCGGAAGAATTCGATGAAGGGCTCCTGCAGCTTGGCGAAGACCCGGTATGTGCCGCAGAGCACGCCCAGCGGCACCCCGATGGCGGAGGAGAGGGCGAACCCCCAGAAGATCGTGGCGATGCTGCGCCCCAGGCTCTGGTGCAGCCAGGGCTCGCTCGGCAGCCGCGGGGGCGTGGTGAAGGCGGTGACCATGGCGATCGCCACCTTGTGCGGCGGCGGGAGGTACATCGGGTTCGCCGGGCGGCCCTGCGGCAGCCTGAGGTGGGCCTTGGCCGCGTTGGCGGACTCCCGGGCGAAGGTGGCCCGGTCGATGTCCATTCCCGGCAGGAAGTAATCCACCCCCCCGGGGTCGGTGACATGGACCAGCGGGTGCCAGATCCAGGGGACGTAGCTCACCGCCGACCACAGCGCGAGCGGCAGGGCGAACGACAGGACGACGAGCACGAGCCGCCGCCGGGGCGGCAGCTCGTGTCTCAGGCCGAGCCGGTCGCGCAATGCCATGGAGACCTTCCCTCGCAGGAACCGGGCCAGGAGCCCCGCTCAGGGCAGGGCTTTGACGATGCCGGAATAGATGTAGTCCTCGGGCTTCTGGCTGTTCTTGTAGGCGCCGATCTCGAGCAGGACGCGGTCGCTCTTGGCCAGGGAGTCGTGGATGTTCATCGCCCCGCCGGCGTCTCCCGCGTAGTCGGCCTTGGCCTCGGCCAGAGTCTCGAAGTGCGTGCCCGGGACGTACTTGGCGTAGACCGCGGGATCCTGCCCCACCTTGGCGGCCATGATCTTGATCGCGTCGTCGCGGGTGGCCGGGTCCATCAGGTACGCAACGCACTTGTAGTAGATGGCGGCGATCTTGGCCCAGTCCTCGTGGTGCGCGGCCAGGCTGGCCGGGCTCACCGCCAGCACGTCGTAGATCAGGCCCTTGGCCTCCGCGCTGGTGAAGACCTTCTTCGAGCCCGGGACCTGCGTCAGGGCCTGGTAGGAGATCGGGTACCAGGCCCCGATGGCCGCCACGCTGCCCGAGGCCAGGGTCTGGGGGGTGTTGTTGGTCGAGGTCCCGACCAGGGTCACGTCGCTGGCGGACATGCCGTTGCGCTCCAGGCCCTCCATCAGGAGCATGTGCTCCACCAGGGTCAGCTCCACGCCCACCTTCTGGCCCTTCAGGTCCTTGATGGTGGTGACGCCGGGCTTGCCCACGATCATGTCCGAGCCGTCGCTGTAGTCGAGCAGGGCGACGAACTTGCTCTTCGCGCCCGCCGCGCCCGCGCCCATGGCGTCGGAGGCCACGATGCAGTCGGCGTCGATCTTGCCGGCCGAGAAGGCGTCGATCGACGGGCCGTAGTCGAACCACACCATCTGGGCGTCGACCCCCGCGTCCTTGAACCAGCCCTTCTGGACGGCGATCTCGAAGACGGTGTAGCCGGGCCAGTCGCTGTAGCCGATCTTGATCGGATCGGCGGAGGCGGAGGAGCCGAGGGCGGCCAGCGGCAGGAGCAGGCAGGGAATCCAGCGGGAGAGCTTCATATTAATTAGTGTTACGATTTGAATGGAGCGTACTACGCCCAGAATGAAGCACTTCGTATGCCAGCGCTTCCCCCAAAGTCCCCCCGGGACCTCGCCGGGCGGTTATTCGCCGGGCTTCTGCGGCGGGGGCGGCAGCAGCAGCCACCCCGCCCCGGGATCGAAGAGCGCCGTCCAGCCCGGCCCCCTCGCGGCCGCCTGGGACTCGGCCTCCGCGCGCTCCTCCGCATGCCGGCGGCCGGTGACCACGACGCCTTCCGCGGGCGTCGGCGGGTCCCCAGGCGGTCCGGGCTCGCCGGCGCGATCGAGCGCCGCCAGGTTCCAGCCGCCGGGATCGACGATCTGGTACATGACCTGGGGCCCGAGCAGGCGGCCCTGCGCGTCCTGGTGGGCGCGCAGCAGCACCCTGCCGATCCGCGGATTGCGGTAGACCGCGGCGGGAGGCTCCGCGGGCGGCGGAGCGGGCGGAGCGGGCGCCGCGGCCGGCGGGGGCGCGGGAGCGGGAGGGGGCGCCGGCCGCGAGGCGCAGCCTCCCGCGAGCAGGGCGGCGCAGAGGAGGGGACAGCTATTCATGGTAGTCGGCGTCGAGCTGCAGCCAGCACGCCGTGCCGGCCGGGATGAGATAATAGCTGGCGTAGCGCTCGCTCATCTCCTTGAGCCGCGCCGCCGTGAAGTCCTGCAGGGCCTGGGCGGAGGCCTGGGCGAGGGGCGCCCGCGCGCCCGCGTCCGGGGCCGCCGCCTGCAGGCCCAGCCCGCCCAGGCCGATCGTCACCGGCTGGCGCAGCCGCGACTCGAGCAGTCCGAGGTAGCCGGTGGCCGCGTCCGAGAGGTAGGGCGCGAGCTGGGCCCAGGCCGGCGGCGGAAAATACCAGGCCGCGATCCCGGGCCGGAGGTTGGCCCCCGTCTCGTCCGCCTCCACCGCGGAGGCGAGGATCGGCCGCTCCCGGCCGTCGGGATAGAGCACGGTGTCGATGGCGAGGTTGAGGCGGTTGCGGCGCGGGGGCCCGGAGAGCCGGCCGAGGAGCCGCGTGCCGAACGGCAGCGGATGGCGTCCGCCGAGGGTCATCTCCTTCGCGACCGCGAGCTGGAGCACGGCGGCCGGGTTCGAGGTGTCGACGGTGGTCAGGAGGCAGAGCGGGACCAGGGTGCCGCGGGGCAGGGGCCCGGGACCCGGATCGGCCACCGGCGCGGCGGCCGGGGCGCGGTCCGCCGCCGCGTCGCGGTAGCCGAGCAGCTGGCCGCCCGGATCGCCGCGGGCCTCCGCGACAAACGCCGGCGGGAGCTCCGGATAGGCCGGAGGCGGAGCCCGAGTGGCGGCGGCCTCGTCCAGGGGGGCCGGGTTTCCCCGGTCCTCCCCCGCCGGCGCCGCCTGGAGCGCCGCCGCCATCGCGTCGAAGGCCGGGAGGCCCGGCTTGGCGGGCGGGGCGGGCGGCGCGCCGGCCGCAGGCAGCCGGAAGCTGCGGGCCTCCGGCGGGGCCGGCCGGTCGGCGACCCGCACGCGGGTCAGGGCCGCCGCCGGCTGGGTGATCGGGCCGACGTCGGACGGCGGCGGCCGGAGCGCGGGTGGCGCCGCCCGGACGACCCGCCGGTGCAGGGCCAGGACCGCCGCCGCGGCGAGGAGGGCGGCCGCCAGGTAGGCGAGGTAGCCTGGGCCGCGGGTGCCGTCGCGCCTTTCCCGGATCCAGAGGCTCACGGCGGGGAGGCCAACCGCCCGATCGCGGCCGCGTCGGGGGGAAGTTCCAGGCGCCAGTCGTTGTGGCGGCTGAGGCGGTAGCCCTGGACCGCGAGGTAGGCGCGCTGCTCCTGGCCGGGCAGGACCACCGGGCCCTCCCCCTCGCGGTAGCGGGCGGTGATCGGGATCTCGCGGGCTCCGGCGCGAAGCCGGTACTGGCTCTCGTCGAGGTAGAGCGCGTCGGACCCGGTGTTGGCCCACCGGACGCGGAAGACGAGCAGGTCGCGGTCGACGAACTGGGCCGCTTCGTCGAGGACGACCTCGCATCCGTTCCAGGGGTAGCGCCGCCCGATCGGCTCGAAGCGGAGGTTCGGCTGGGAGGCGCGGAAGACAGGGTCGGCCTCGGCGCGCTCCAGGGCGCGGGCCGCCGCCACCAGGTCGACGTCCGCGGGCGGCAGCGGCGGCGCCCGGCCGATCGCCGCCTCGTCCTCCGCCCCCGCCTCGCCGGCCAGGACGAAGGTCCGCAGGTACTGCGCGCGGACGTCGGTCACCACCTTGAGCAGCAGGATGTAGACGTCCTCGCCGATGCGCAGGTTGAGGTTGGTCTCGGAGCCGCCGGAGCGCGCGGCGGGCGTGAGCTCGATCTGGTTGAGCGCCTTGTCGTAGCGGTAGCTCACCACCGGGGAGGCCAGCGAGATCGCCGCCACTTTCTCCGCGCTGCGCAGCTGGATGGTGGTGGCGTGGCCGGGCGCGACGTAGACCTCCGCCGGCCGGCCCGGCTCGAGCGCGTCGGGCGCGGCGCCCCGCGCCGCGGCCGCCAGGAGGCAGAGCCAGGCTGCGGGGCGCCTCATCGCGGGGCGAGACCAAGGCTCGAGCGGGCGGCGGCCTCGCGCTCGGGGCGGTAGAAGTCCTCGCGGCCCAGCGCCGTCACCCGCAGCAGCCGCCAGCCCGCGGCGTTGAGCGGGGCCGGCGGGCCCATGGCGAAGACGCAGTCGAGGTAGATCGGGCTGGTCTGGGCCGCCTCCAGCGACCGGGAGGAGAGCAGGCCCCGGTAGAAGACGCGGCGGCGCCCGGGCCGCTGCTCGATCGCGCGCGACTCCAGGAGCGAAAGGGTCTGGGTGAAGCCGGCCGGGTGCTGCGCCCCCGCGCCGTGGTAGGCCTGCGCCACCGCCGCCACGGCCTCGGGCGCGCAGAACTGCCCGATCTCCGGCGGCAGGCCCTTCTCGGTCCGCCCGAACAGGACCTCGACCGTGTCCGCCAGCTCCAGGTCGAAATCCGACTCGCGCACCGCGGCCAGGCCCGCCGCCGGCGCGCTGAAGACGAGGCCGTGGGAGATGCCGACCAGCGGCGGCGGCGCCAGCGCGGCGCGGCGCAGCCGCCAGAGGCCCGCCGCCAGCGTCCCGAGCACGACCGCCGAGCCCGCGAGCAGCAGCCAGAAGCCGAGCCGCAGGCCGTCCTCGTCGAGGAAGAAGTCGTCGCTCTCCTCCGCCGGCGCCCAGCGCGGGTGGTGCGCCGGCTCCTCGTGCGCCGGCGGATCGGCTTCCCGGCTCACGGCAGCAGCCTCCCCTCCCCGTGCGAGCGGTCCCAGGCCGGCGCCGCCGGCCCGGTGCGCTCCTCCAGCCGCGCCAGATAGAAGGGCGAGGCGTTGAGCCGGCCGGGCGGGTTGACCTCGAGCACGACCTCGCCGCGCCAGGGGAAGAATTCCGCCTCGGCGTGGCGCAGGGTGACGGTGAGGTAGCCCCGCACGTAGGCCCCCGCGCGGCGGCTGCGCGCGTCCGCCACGACCTCGCCGATCCCGGTGAGGGTCAGCGCCTGGGTCAGGCGGTTCGCCGCGGCCGCCGGCTGCCCCGCCGCCAGCCGGCGCTCGGCCTCGGAATAAATCTCTGGGGCCACCAGGCCCTGGACCAGCGGGAGGAAGCGGTGCCCCTCCTCGTCCGCCGCGTAGAGCAGCGGGAGGCAGCCGTGGAGGAAGAAGGCCATCTGGTCGTAGGAGATCTCCGGCACGCCGTAGAAGGCGGCGGCGCTCTCCTTGAGCGAGGGCGGCGCCCGCACCACCAGCGGCGGCTTGCGCCCGAGGTCCCAGGCCAGCAGCCAGACCATGCCGGTCGCCGCCAGCACCACGGCGATCAGGAGCAGCATCAGGCGCTGCTCGTGGACGACCCAGGCGAAGCTGCGGTAATGCCGCCAGAGGGCGGGCGGCAGCTCGATCCGCTCGGGGATCGGAATCTCATCGGCCGGCGGGCGGGGCATGCGGAGGATAGAAGCAACCTTCCGGCAGGCGTTCGTGGCGGCCGGCTTCGGCGTAGGCCACCTCGCCCGCGGCGGCCAGCCGGAGCCCCTCCCGCACCAGGGGCGAGCCGCCCGCCGCGATCCACGCCCGGCGCAGCGCCCGCTCCTCGAAGGGCTCGGCCAGCAGCAGGTCCTCCAGGGCCTCGGCCGGCTGGAAAAGCTCGAAGACCGGGATCCGCCCGCGCTCGCCGCGGCCGCCGCACTCCGGGCATCCGGCCGGCCGGAAGAGCCGGGCGGGCGGCGCGAGCCGGTGCCGCTCGAAATGCCGGGCCTCCCCCGCGGTCGGCTCCGCCGCCCGGCGGCAGCGCGGGCAGAGGCGCCGGAGCAGCCGCTGGCCGATCACCAGCAGCAGCGAGGAGGCGACCTGGCGGCCGGAGAGGCCGAGGTCGAGCAGGCGCGCCGCCGCGCCCGGAGCGTCCCGGGTGTGGAGCGTGGCCAGGACGAGGTGGCCGGTCTCGACCGCCTCGGCGCAGGTGCGGGCCGCCGGGCCGTCGCGGATCTCCCCGAGGAGGATCACGTCGGGCGCCTGGCGCAGCAGGCTCTTGAGCCCCTCGCCGAAGGCGCGGCCCGTGCCCGCGCCGACCGGGATCTGCGTGATCCACGGCACCGGGAACTCCACCGGGTCCTCCAGGGTGCGGATGTTGAGCACGGAGCGGTCGAGCTGGCCCAGGCAGGCGTAGAGGGTGCTGGTCTTGCCCTGCCCGGTCGGGCCGGTGGCCAGGATCAGCCCCTGGCTCCGCCCCAGGCAGGCCCGCACCAGCTCGCGCTGCGCCGGGTCGGCGAAGGGCAGCCCGCGCATCCGCCCGAGCTGGGCGGCGCGGTCCTGCAGCCGGGCGGCCAGGCTTTCGCCGTGCACGGTGGGCGCGATCTCGATCCGCAGCTCGGCCCGCCCGCCTCCGCCGACCGGGAAGCTCGCCGCGCCGGACTGCCAGCGCGGGGACTCCCGCGCGGAAAGGCCTGCGATCTCCTTGAAGGCGCGGAGCAGCGGGCCGGCGGCGGACTTCTCCACCGGCGGCAGGATCTCCTTCCGGCCGTCGATCTTGACCGCGACGTCCATCCACCGCTCCTGCTCGTCGAGCAGCAGGTCGGAGGCGCCGCAGGCGTGGGCGAAGCGCACCAGCTCGGCGGCGACCTCGCGCCCGGGGCGGCCGTGGCAGCCCCAGGACTCCGGGCAGGCGGGGGCGGGCGCCGCCTCCTCCAGCGCCGGCCCTCCCTCCCCCGCCGCGGCGTCCAGCTCCGCCGCCGCCCGCTCGAAGTCCTCCCGGCTGATGGGGAAGCGCCGGACCTCCTGGTGGGTCAGCCGCCGGATCGCCGCCACCGCGCCCTCGTCCCCCGGCGAGACCATGGCGAGGTCGAGCAGCAGCCCCTCCCGGAACGAGGGCAGGAAGCGGTGGCGCCGGCAGGCCTCGCGCAGTTCCGCGTAGGCGGCGGCGTCGGCATCCGCGGCGGTGAAGGGCACGCATCCCATCGGCGGTGAGGATAGCAAGGTTGCTATCATCCCGGGCATGCCCTCGCCCTCCCGCACCTCCCTGCTCGAAAACGTCAGCTTCGGCCCCGACGGCGCGCATTTCACCCTGGACGGCCGCCCGGTGCGCCTCGAGTCCCGCACCCAGGGCGCCTCCGTCGCGGCCCTGCAGGACTTCCACGAGGCCGCCCTGGCCGACTACCGCGAGCGGCTGGGCCGCGCGGGCCGCCGTCCGACCTGGTGGGGGCGGCTGCTCGGCGGCCTCGGCAGCTGGCTGGGGCGGCTCCGGGAGGGGTCCGCGGCCGGGCCGCAGCCGCCCCCGCTCGCGCGCCCTGCGCCGGAGGCCCCGCCCCCCGTCCGCACCGCCGCGCCGGCGCCGCAGCCCGTTGCGGCCGAGGCGAAGGCGGCCGGGCCGCTCCTGCGCAGCGTGTGCGCGGACCGCGAGGGCCTCCACCTGGTCTGGCGGGCTCCCGGGGGCGCGGGCGACCTGCACGCCACCTGCGACCTCGACTCGCCGCTGGGCCGGCGGCTCCACGCCTGCTACGCGCAGCTCGAGCAGCTGGGCTACGAGGTCGTGGGACTCGACCGGCTGCGCGCCGCCCCCGCGAAATCCGCCGCCCCGGAGGCCGCGGCGCAGCCCGCCGCGCCCGCCCCCGAGAAGGCCCCGGCGCCGGTTCCCGCCGAGGCGCCCC
>DASZWO010000078.1:0-6517 GCA_035546595.1 Opitutaceae bacterium | reverse complement strand
CTTCCACCGCAAAATGAAGCTGATCCAGCGCCGCGCCTACGGCTTCAGATCCTTCTCCAACTACCGCCTCCGGGTCATCGCCCAATGCGGCTAACCCTCTCTCCCTCCTCCCTAAATGTCCCCAAACTTTGAACTAGACCCGAAAATCTGGCTAACCCTCTCTCCCTCCTCCCCAAATGTCCCCAAACTTTGAACTAGACCCCACTAGACCCCTTGTAATGATGGCGTCCCCAAGGGGATTCGAACCCCTGTTCTCACCGTGAAAGGGTGGTGTCCTAACCGGGCTAGACGATGGGGACCCTGCAGCCGAGCGGACGAAAGTACCCGCGCCCCCGGGGCGGGCAAGGTGAATTTTCCCTGGGGCATCGGCGCGCCGCCCGGATTTCTCCTTCCCTGGCGCGGGCAATTCCGTTTGCTGGAATTGCATGAAATCCTCCGAGATCGCCGCCGCCATGCCCAAACAGGCCGTCACCGCCGTCGAGGGCGTCCCCTTCCCGCGAATCGCCTCCGGCAAGGTCCGAGAGATCTTCGACCTGGGCGACGCGCTGCTGCTGGCGGCCTCGGACCGGCTCTCCGCCTTCGACGTCATCCTGCCCGACGGCATCCCCGGCAAGGGCATCATCCTGACCCAGATCAGCAACTGGTGGTTCGCCCAGACCGAGCCAATCATCCGCAACCATCTCCTGCCCGACCAGGCCGCGGAATTCTCCCGGCGCGGGATCAAGGACCGCGACCTGCAGCTGCGGAGCATGGTGGTGCGCAAGCTCAAGCCCCTGACCATCGAGTGCGTCGTCCGCGGCTACCTGGTCGGCAGCGGCTGGAGCTCCTACCAGAAGACCGGGCTGGTCTGCGGGCTGCGCCTGCCGGCCGGCCTGCGCCAGGCCGACCGGCTGCCCGAGCCGATCTTCACCCCGACCACCAAGGCCCCCAAGGGGCAGCATGACGAGCCGATCGACGACGCGCAGGGCGCGGCCGCGATCGGCGCCGACCTCTACCGCCGGGTGAAGGAGGTCAGCATCCAGCTCTACAAGTTCGGGCACGACCGCGCGGCCAAGGCGGGGGTGATCCTGGCCGACACCAAGTTCGAGTTCGGGACCGACGCCCAGGGCAACCTCATCCTGATCGACGAGGTCCTGACCCCGGACTCGTCCCGCTACTGGCCGGCCGAGAGCTACGCGCCGGGCCAATCGCCCCCGAGCTACGACAAGCAGTTCGTGCGCGACCATCTCACCGCCATCAAGTGGAACCAGCAGCCGCCGGCGCCGCGCCTGCCGGCCGACGTCATCGCCCGCACCCAGGAGAAGTACCTGGCGGCCCTCAGGAGCCTGCTCGGATAGCGGGCGCCTCCGCCGCGCCCCGCGGGTCGCGGACCAGCTCCCGGCGCAGCCAGTCGAGGGCGGCGTTGACCGCCCGCTGCTTGACCGTGGGCCGCGGCCCCGGATAGCTCAGCTTCCGCGACCAGATCCCGTGCGGCGCGTGCAGCGCGATGTAGATCGTGCCCACCGGGTTGTCCTTGCCCCCGCTGCACTGCCCGGAGAAGCCCGCGATCGCCAGGGC
The DNA here is from genome assembly GCA_035546595.1 of Opitutaceae bacterium. Taxonomy (GTDB): domain Bacteria; phylum Verrucomicrobiota; class Verrucomicrobiia; order Opitutales; family Opitutaceae; genus Palsa-1447. Next base: position 4,960 of record DASZWO010000078.1, on the reverse strand, counting down.
GTAGTCCGCCGCCATCCGCTCGGCCGCGCCGGTGGCCATGGCCACCGCGCACTCGGCGCTGACCGCGCCGTGCTGCAGCAGCAGGCACTCCGGCAGGTCCAGCAGCTGCATCTTGGCGTCGTTCGAGCAGCAGACGCAGCCGCCGGCGAAGAACTTGGAGGCGCCGCAGAGGTCGGCGAAGGCGTGGGCCAGGAGGCCGCCCGAGCCGTACTCGGCGACGGCCAGCTTCTTGTCCTGCGCGCGCAGGTGCTCGCCGCAGACCTTCGCCAGCGAGTCGTGCCCGTAGCAGATGAAGTCCTCCCCCAGCGACCCGGCGCAGCGGGCGGCGAGCTCCTCCAGCTGGGCGAGGCCCAGGCTGCCGTCGGGCGAGCTCAGCCGGCAGTCCACGTGGCCGGCATGGGCGCAGAAGGCGACGCTCAGGCCCGGGCCGGCGCGGTCGAAGAAGGGCTGGAGGCGGGTCTCGAGCAGCGATTCGCCGATCCCGGCGGTGCGAAGCTGGACGTAGGCCTCGCGCGCCTGGAGCAGGCCGAGGGCGGCCAGCCGGGGCAGCACCTGCTCGACGAAGAGCGGCTGCATCTCGTTGGGCGGCCCGGGCAGCATGCAGAGGATCTTGCCGTCCTGCTCCACCCAGAGGCCCGGCGCGGTGCCGTTGGCATTGGGCAGCAGCTCGCCCCGCTCGAAGCCGTAGGCCTGCTTTAGATTGTTCTCGGTCATCCGCCGGCCGAAGGCGGCGAAGCGCTCGGCGATCGCCTTCTCGGTGGCCGGGTCGAAGACCAGCTTCTGGCCCAGGACCCCGGCCAGAACCTCGCGGGTGCGGTCGTCGCAGGTCGGGCCCAGCCCGCCGGTGGTGATGACGACGTCGGACGCGGCCCAGCTCTCGCGGAACTGCCGGGCGATCGCGTCGGCGTCGTCCGTCACCGTCACGTTGCGCTGCAGCGTCACGCCGCGGCGGGCGAGCTGGGAGCCGATGAAGGCGAGGTGGCTGTTCGCCGTCAGCCCCAGCAGCAGCTCGTCACCGAGTGTCAGCAGCTCGTAGCGAACCGGCCTGACGGAGGGGCGCGGCCCCCCTTGATGGGTGTTCGGTGAAACCATTGCTCGGACGAGCCAATTAAGCTAATCTGGGGTAAAATGCCAGCCGCTCCCCGAGATATCGAACCCGTGGTGACTCTCAAGGAGAAGGTGCGGCGCCTGCCTGACGGACCGGGGGTCTATCTGATGAAGGACAGGCTAGGCCGGATCCTCTACGTGGGCAAGGCGAAGAGCCTGAAGAAGCGGGTCGGGTCGTATTTCCAGCGGGGCCGCAAGGCGGGGCTGCCGCCGAAGATCCACGCCCTGGTCGGGCTGATCGCCGACCTCGAGACCCATTCGGTCAAGTCCGAGCCGGAGGCGCTGCTGCTCGAGGGCAAGCTGATCAAGCAGTGGCGGCCGCCGTACAATACCAGCTTCACCGACGACAAGGCCTTCCTCCTCGTCCGGGTCGACCCGGCCGAGCCCCTGCCGCGCTTCCGCCTCACCCGCTTCCGCAAGGACGAGCGCTCGCGCTACTATGGGCCCTTCGCCCACGCCGGCCTGCTGCGGAAGACCCTGGCGCAGATGCGACGCCAGTACGGCATCCTGCTGGGCGACGCCAACCCCCAGGCGCAGCCCGACGGCCGCTGGCGCCTCTACGACGACGCCCGGCGGGAAATCTCCGGTTTCCCCAACCTGGTGACCCCCGAGGAATACCGGGTGCGCGTCGAGCAGGCCTGCGGCTTCCTCGAGGCCAAGTCGCGCGGGTGGCTCGAGGCGATGCAGGTCGAGATGGAGGCCGCCGCCGCGGCGCGCCGGTTCGAGAAGGCGGCCGAGCTGCGGGACGTGATCTACGCCCTGCGCAGCACGCTGGCGAAGACGCGGCGCTTCGAGCGCCGCGATCCCACCGCCCCGAGCCCGGACGAGGCGGCGGGGCGGCTGCTGGGCGAGGCCCTAAACCTGCCGGCCGCGCCGGCGACCCTGGAGTGCTTCGACATCTCGCACATCTCCGGCACCTTCGTGGTCGCGTCCCTGGTGCGCTTCGCCCACGGCCGGCCGGACAAGTCCCAGTACCGCCGCTTCCAGATCAAGAGCTTCGTGGGCAACGACGACTTCCGGGCGATGGAGGAGGTGGTCGGCCGGCGCTACCGGCGGCTGCGGGACGAGGGCCGTCCGATGCCGGACCTGGTGGTGATCGACGGCGGCCCGGGCCAGGTCGCGGCCGCCCTCAAGGCGTTCCTCGGCCTGGAGCTGGCGCCCCCCGCCCTGATCGGCCTGGCGAAGAAGAAGGAGACGATCATCTTCCCCGACGGCCGGGAGCCGCTCAACCTGCCCCTGAGCCACCCCGGGCTCCAGCTGCTGCAGCGGCTCCGCGACGAGGCCCACCGCTTCGCCAACAGCTACAACGCCGACCTGCGCTCCCGGAAGATCCGCGAGTCCGTCCTGGAGGACCTGCCCGGCCTCGGCGCCGCCCGGCGGGCGGCGCTGCTCGGGCACTTCGGGGGAATCGACCGGCTGCGCGCCGCCGGCGTGGAGGAGATCCGCGCGGTCGAGGGCTTCGGCCCGAAGCTCGCCGCGGAGGTCCACGCCTTCCTCCATCAGACCAAGGCGGCCGGAGAAGCCTCGCCAGCGGCGGCACCCTAGCGTAGGACCCAGCCCGTGCCCTCCCGCGCCGTCCTCTGCTGCCTGTTCGCCGCCGCTTCGCTGCGGGCCGCCGTGACGCTGGCCCCGCCCTTCACCGACCATGCCGTGCTCCAGCAGGGCATGCCCGTCCCGGTCTGGGGCCGGGCCCAGCCGGGCGAGCGGGTGAGCGTCGCCTTCGCCGGCCAGAAGGTGGGCGCCGTGGCCGGCGCGGACGGCCGCTGGGCCGTCCTGCTGGCGCCGCTCGCGCCCTCCGCGACGGGCGCGGACCTCGAGGTCGCCGGAGCGAAGTCCTCCCTCTCCCGGCACGACGTGGTCGTGGGCGAGGTCTGGCTCTGCTCCGGCCAGTCGAACATGGAATTTCCGGTCGACGACTCCCACGGGGGCCAGTTCCTGCTCCAGAACGCGGCCGCGGAGGTCGCCGCCGCCCGCTGGCCCCTGATCCGCCAGTTCGAGGTGGGGCGCAAGGCGGCCCCGGCGCCCGCGGACGAGGCGGCCGGCTCCTGGGTTCCCTGCTCGCCCGAAACGGTCGCGAAGTTCAGCGCCGTGGGCTATTTCTTCGCGCGCGACCTCCACCGCCGCCTCGGCGTCCCGGTGGGCATCATCGACAGCACCTGGGGTGGCACGCCGCTCGAGGCCTGGACCGGCGCGCGGACCCTCGCCTCCGATCCCGCCTTCGCCGTGGTGGGCGAGCGCTGGGCCAAGGGCTCGCCCGTCTACCTGCACCGCCCCTCCTGGGAGCCGGCCTCCCTCTTCAACGGGATGATCAACCCGCTGCTTCCCTACGCCCTGCGCGGGGCGCTCTGGTACCAGGGGGAAAGCAACACCAACCGCGCGGCGGAATACCACCGGCTCTTCGCCGCGATGATCGGCGAATGGCGCGAGAGCTTCGGCCAGGAGGAGCTGCCCTTCTACTGGGTGCAGCTGGCGGCCTACGTCGATCCCAAGAACCCGGCCGACAACAGCTGGCCCTACCTGCGCGAAGCCCAGGCCCAGACCCTGAGCCTGCCGGCCACCGGCATGGCCGTGACGATGGACATCGGCGACGCCAAGACCGTCCACCCCCACAACAAGCAGGAGGTCGGGCGCCGCCTCGCGCTGATCGCCAAGGCCAAGGTCTATGGCATCACCGGCGACTACTCCGGCCCGGTCTTCGAGTCGGCGGAGCGGGAGGGCTCGGCCCTCCGGGTGCGCTTCCTCTATGCCGACACCGGGCTGACCTCGGCGGACAAGCCGCTCCAATCCTTCGAGGTGGCGGGGGCGGACCGCAAGTTCCACCCCGCCTCCGCCGCGATTGCGGGGGCGACCGTGGTGGTGCGGGCCCCCGAGGTCCCGGCGCCGGTCGCGGTCCGGTACGCCTGGCGCGACTACGCGGAAGCCAATTTGTACGACGGCGCCGGCCTGCCCGCCGCTCCCTTCCGGAGCGACGGATGGTGAGGCGCCTCTTGTGCTGGGCGAATCGCGCCGCCGCGCGGCGCCGAGACACCGACACGCCAACCCGCCTTGGGCACGCTCGAAATCCAGCGGTCAAGGTCGTGGCCATGGCGCCGGAACATCCGGCGCAGCGCAGAAAGGTATTGGTCGATTGAGTTTCCGCCGTTCGGCACCTCGTACCCCCAGACCGCGGCTCCGATTTCCTCCTTCGATATCAGGCGGCCGGGGTTGCCGGCGAAAAGCCTGAGCATCGCGTGCTGCTTGGGCCGGATCGGCTCTTCAATCCCGTCGCGGAATTCCACGACTAGGTCGTCGCGAACCTTCGCATCGGCGAAGAAGAAGCCGCCCCGCTCTTGCCCTCCGCTCCCGGCCGGAGTCAGTCCGGGATTCCGTCTCAGCAGCCGCTGGATCCGGCCCCCCAGCGTCGTGGCATTCAGCGATATGGTCGCAAGGCCGTCCACGTCGGCCGCTAAAACCGCGATGGCGAGGAGCGGGTCATCCTCGATGACCGCCAAAATCAATACAGCCGGGTTGGCAGCGCGGCAGCGTTGGATCAAGACCAGTCCCGCAGCCACCTCGGCCCCGGGCAGCCGCACTACGATCAATTCCGTCCTGCTTCCCTGGAAAATACGCCAAGCCCACTCGTAATCCTGGGCAAACGCTGGCGACAAGGTCGGCGGCAAAGCACCGCAAACCTCGGTGAAAAGAGCTCCTCCCGCGACCAGGAGAATTCGGCTGGTACGATCCACCATCGCGTTCGAGAGGCGATTGGATAAATTATAGCTGTGTTGTCTAGGTGAATTTCTAAAAAGACTGAAATAGATGGAATATATATTGGGTATTTTACCCTATTGACCGATTAAACTGCCGAGCAGCG
>DASZWO010000077.1:0-69732 GCA_035546595.1 Opitutaceae bacterium | reverse complement strand
CCCCGCCGCAGGGCACCCCGCCGCCCGTCCCGCTGGTGCCGCTGCCCGGCAGCGCCCCGCTCGCGGCCGAGCCCCCCGCCCGGGAGGGCCCCGGCGCGGCGGCCTCCGGCGTGGCCCAGACCCATCCGCTCGAGCAGGCCTACAACAAGGGCCAGATGATGCGCGAGCGGCTGGCCTCCCGCATCCCGATCGTCCTCTTCACCGTCGACTTCGCCACCGGCCAGAGCAAGCCGCTCGTCGCCAGCACCGACTGGATCAACCACCTGCTGTTCTCGCCCACCGACCCGAAGCTGCTGATGTACTGCCACGAGGGCATGTGGTGGCAGGTCGACCGCATCTGGCTGGTGCGGACCGACGACGGCTCCCGCAACACCCTCGTCCACAAGCGGATCATGGGCGATGAGATCGCCGGCCACGAGTTCTGGGCCCCGGACGGGCGCAACGTCTGGTACGACCTGCAGCTGCCGATCGGCCAGGTCTTCTACCTGGCGAGCTACAACGTCTCCTCCGGGGAGCGGGTCTGGTACAACCTCCAGCGCAACGAGTGGTCGATCCACTTCAACGTCTCCCGCGACAACACGCTCTTCTGCGGCGACGGCGGCGACCCGGGCCAGGTGGCCCGCGCCCCCGACGGCGAATGGATCTACCTCTTCCGGCCCGAGCGCCGGAACGACGCCGACACCATGGGCACGAACCTGATCCACCCCGGCGTCCTCCGCGCCGAGCGGCTGGTGAACATGTCGAGGCACAACTACCGGCTCGAGCCCAACGTCAGCTTCAGCCCGGACCAGAAGCTGGTGATCTTCCGCTCGAACATGTTCGGGCCGACCTACGTCTTCGGGGTGGAGGTGGCGAAGGCGCAATGAGCCGCCGCGGCCTCCTCGGCGCGGCCCTGGCGGCGGCCCTGGCCGGCTCCGCCGCCGGGCAGTCCCTCGGCGGGGTGCCGGGCATCCGCTCCACCGCCCAAGGCGGGCCGGTCCCGCTCCCGCCCGGCCAGGCCCCGCCGAAGAGCTGGGTGGACCCGGACACGCACCACCGCGTGATCCGCCTCACCGACATCCCCGGCTCGGCCAGCTTCTACTTCAACGACAATTCCATCACCCCGGACGGGAAGGAGATGGTCTTCACCGCCCCGGGCTCGGTCGGCGTGATCGAGCTCGGCACCTGGAAGGTGCGGACGCTCCTGCGCGGGGCCGTCCGGCCGATCGTGGTCGGGCGCCGCACGCCGACGCTCTATTACACCCGCGGCGGCGGGAGGGAGGGTGGCCCGGCGGGGCTCTACGCCATCAACATCGACACCGGCGAGGACCGCAGGCTGGCCGACCTGCCGCGGCGCGGGAGCGTCTCCTCGATCAACGCCGACGAGACCCTGGCGGGCGGCACCCTGACGGCGGGGGAGGGCTCGGAATACGGCGCGGGCCGCCGCCCCGGGGCGGGGCCCGGGACCGAGCCCGCCGACAAGCCGCGGATGATGGACGAGCGGCTGAAGGAGCGCCTGCCGATGGAGCTGTTCGTCATCGACCTGGCGAGCGGCCTGCGGCGGACGATCCTCCGGAGCACCGACTGGCTCAACCACCTCCAGTTCTCGCCCACCGACCCGGCGCTGCTGCTGTACTGCCACGAGGGCACCTGGTGGAAGGTGGACCGGATCTGGACCATCCGCACCGACGGCACCCATAACACGCTGGTGCACCGGCGGACGATGGGGCTCGAGGCGGTGGGGCACGAGTTCTGGAGCCAGGACGGGAAGACCATCTGGTACGACGACCGCTTCCCCTGGGGCGTGGACTTCTTCACCGTGGGCTACAACGTCGCGACCGGCGAGCGGGTCTGGTACCACGTGGACACCCGGGCCTGGTCGATCCACTACAACCTCTCCTACGACAATTCGCTCTTCTGCGGCGACGGCGGGGCGCTGGGCCCGGTGGAGTGGGCCTCGACCGAGAACCAGTGGATCTACCTCTTCCGGCCGGAGCGCCTCGACGACCACGAGACCCTCGGCGAGAACCTGATCCACCCGGGCGTGCTCCATCCCGAGCGCCTGGTGAACCTGCTGCACCACAACTATTACCTCGAGCCGAACGTCTTCTTCACCCCGGACGGCAGGTACGTGATCTTCCGCTCCAACCTGTTCGGGCCGACCTACCTCTTCGCGGTGGAGGTCGCCCGCGCCGGCCCCTGACCCCTATGCGCCCCAACCCCCGCCTCGTCCTCGCCCTCCTCCTCCTGCCGCTCGCCGCGCTGGCCCAGAGCCGCCCGGCGCTCGATCCGGTCACCGGCCGCGGCCCCGAGCCGACCACTCCGCCCGTGGTCAAGAACCCGCCCCGCAGCTGGATCGACCCGGACACCGGCCACCGCGTGATCCGCATCAGCGACGAGCCCGACACCGAGAGCCTCTACTTCAATGACAACAGCATCAGCCCGGACGGGAAGGAGATGATCGTCACCACCGCCGAAGGCGGCGTCGACGTGGTCGACCTCGCCACCTGGGCCAACCGCCGGCTGGTGCCCGGCCGGGTGCGGGTGATCATGGTCGGGCACAAGACGAACCGGGTCTTCTACCTCAAGGCCGAGGGAGGGAAGAGCGCCCTCTACGCCACCGGCCTGGACACGGGCCGGACCGAGAAGCTGGCGGAGCTGGCGGGCCGGGGAGGGATTTCCGCGATCAACGCGGACGAGACCCTGGCCGCCGGCACCGAGGTGCTGGACCCGGACGACGCCCCGCGGCGCTTTCCCACCGGCAACGGCAAGGGCTACCAGGCCGAGGACAAGCACGAGATGATGGACCGGCGCCTGGCCGCCCACCTCCTGAACGAGATCTACACCATCGACCTCCGGACCGGGGAGCGGAAGAGCCTGATCCGCAACCGGGACTGGCTGAACCACCTCCAGTTTTCCCCCACCGACCCGGGGCTGCTGATGTACTGCCACGAGGGCCCCTGGTGGAAGGTGGACCGCATCTGGACCATCCGCACCGACGGGACCGGGAACACGCTGGTGCAGCCGCGGACGATGGAGATGGAGGCGAGCGGCCACGAATTCTGGAGCCACGACGGGAAGACCATCTGGTACGACCACCAGACCCCCTGGGGCACGGTCTTCTGGGTCAGCGGCTACAACGTCGCGACCGGCGAGCGGATCTCCTACCACATCGAGCGCAGCGAATGGTCGATCCACTTCAACCAGTCGGACGACCAGAAGCTCTTCTGCGGCGACGGCTCCGACAACCCCCCGGCGCCCTGGGCCGACGCCGCCAACCGCTGGATCTACCTCTTCCTCCCGGACGACCAGATCAACGGCGCCCCCTGGCGCTCGATGCACTGGGACTACGGCCATCCGGTGGTCCGGGCCGGCCTGTTCCACAGCGAAAAGCTGGTGCACCTGGTCCGCCACAACTACCTGCTCGAGCCCAACCCCTTCTTTACTCCCGACCGGAAGTACGTCATCTTCCGCTCGGACATGTTCGGCGACACCTATGCATTCGCGGTCGAGGTCGCCAAGGCCGGTCCGGCCGGCCCATGACGGAAGCGAGCGGCGCCGCCTCCAGCGCCCGCCTGCGCCGCATCGCCCGCCGGGTGATGCAGGAGCGGGGGCTGGAGCCCGACTTTCCCGCGGCCGCGCTGGCCGAGCTGGCCCGGATCCAGGCCCCGGCCCCCGCCGGCGGCGCGGAGGTGCGAGACCTGCGGGCGCTGCCTTGGTGCTCGATCGACAACGACGACTCCCGCGACCTGGACCAGCTGACCGTGGCCGAGGCCCTGCCCGAGGGGGCGGGGCGGCTGCTGGTGGCGGTGGCGGACGTCGACGCGCTGGTGAAGCGGGGCTCGGCCCTCGACGCCCACGCCCGCAGGAACACCACCTCGGTCTACACCGCGGCCGAGACCTTCCCCATGCTGCCCGAGCCGCTCTCCACCGACCGGACCTCGCTCAGCTTCGGCGAGGACCGGGTCGCGATCGTGATCGACATGGCGATCGGGGCCGACGGCGCGCTGCTGCGGGCGGACGTCAGCCGGGCGGCGGTGAGGAACCGCGCCAAGCTGGCCTACAACGGCGTGGCGGCCTGGCTGGGCGGCCCCGGCCCGGCGCCGGCGGCGATCGGCGCCGTCCCGGGCCTGGCCGAGAATCTCCGGCTGCAGGCCGACCTGACCGGCCGGCTCCGGGCCCGCCGGCACAGCCAGGGCGCGCTGGTGCTCGAGACCAACCAGCCGCGCCCGGTGTTCGCGGACGGGCAGCTGGTCGACCTGGCGGCGGAGATGCGCAACCGCGCCCGCGACCTGATCGAGGATTCCATGATCGCGGCCAACGGGGTGGTGGCCCGCTTCCTCGCCGCCCGCAAGTTTCCGGCGATCCGCCGGATCGTGCGCACCCCGCGGCGCTGGGACCGGCTGGTGGCCCTGGCGGCCACCTACCGCTTCGAGCTGCCGGAGGCGCCCGACGCCAAGGCGCTGCAGGGCTTCCTCGACGCGGCGAAGGAGCGCGATCCCGCGGGCTTCACCGCGCTCTCCCTGGTCGTGATCAAGCTGATGGGCCGGGGGGAATACGTCGTCGAGCTGCCCGGGGGGAAGCCCCAGGGGCACTTCGGGCTGGCGGTGCGCGACTACGCGCACTCCACCGCCCCCAACCGCCGCTTCCCCGACCTCATCACCCAGCGGCTGGTCAAGGCCGCGCTGGCGGGGGCGCCCCCGCCGTACCCGGACGAGGAGCTGGCCCAGCTCGCCGCCCACTGCACCGAGGAGGAGGATGCGGCCAAGAAGGTCGAGCGGCAGGTGGCCAAGTCGGCGGCCGCGATCCTGCTCTCGCCGCGCCTCGGCGAGGTCTTCGAGGTGGTGGTGACCGCCATCACCGATTTCGACACCTGGATCAGCGTGTCGCACCCCAACGTGGAGGGGAAGCTGGTCGAGAACTGCGCCTCCTGCCGGGTGGGCGACCGCTTCCGCGCCCGGCTGGTCCACCTCGACGTCGAGCGCGGCTTCGTCGACTTCGCCAAGCTCTGAGCCGATGCGCCGGCTTGCCGACCGCCCCTTCCTGCTCGGCTTCGGCCTGGCCGCCCTCGCCGCCGCCGCCGCCGCCCTGGTGATGCGCGGGCTCTTCCCGCACTTCGCCGGCTGGACGGGCAGCGCGAGCTTCTCCCGCATCGCCGAGAACCTGGCCCGGAGCGGCCTCTACTCCTCCGACGGCCGCGGGCCGACGCTCGAGCGCATGCCGCTCTACCCGGCCATCCTCGCCCTGGCCATCCGCGCGGGCGGGGCGCCCTGGCGCGCCCTGGCGCTCGCGCTCAACGCCGCGGCCTTCGCCGCCGCCGCGGGGCTGGCCACGCGCCTGGCGGCGCGCCTGCACCGCTCCGCCGCCGCGACCTGGGCCTGCGCCCTCCTGCTCGCCGGCCACGTGGCCTGGGCGGCCGAGGCGCTGTCCTTCCGCGAGAGCGCCTGGTTCGCGCTGGCGCTGGCCGGGCTGGCCAGCGCGCTCGCCTCGGAGCGCGTGGGCTTCGGCGCGCTGCTGGGGGCCGGCCTCGCGGCCGGCGCCGGCTACCTCCTCCGCCCGACGGGGTTCCTGCTGGTGGCCGCGCTGCCGGCCTGGATCTGGGCCGCGCGCCGGGCGCTGCCCGCCTCCTGGCTCCTCTGCGCCGGCCTCGCCCTGGCCGCGGCCGCCGCCTGCATCGCGCCCTGGCAGCTCTACGCCATCCGGAACTTCGGGGGGCCGGTGCTGGAGGACCTGGAGGGCGGCAACACCGCGCTGAAGGGAGCGCTGCCGGCCTACTGGGCCCTGACTCCGAAGGTGGACTACGATCTGCTCGACGCCTGGCTGGTGGCCCGGGAGGCGCGGACGCGGCCGGGGGAGAGCATCCTGCAGCGTGACCGCGCCTGGCGCGCCGATACGCTCCGCGCCATCGCGGCCTCGCCGCTGAACTGGGCGGCCAAGGGCCTCTGCAAGGTGGCGCTGCTGTTCTCGCCGGTGAGCGTGCCGCTGGGCTACGGGGAGCTGGAGCCGGCGGGCGAGAGCGTGAGGGTGGCTCATTTCCAGCTCGATCCCTGGGCCTTCGCCAGCGTGCCGGCGGCCACCCTCATCCTCGCCGGGGCGCTGGTGCGGGCCCGGCGCTGGCGCGCCGCCGGCGCCGCCGAGCGCAGCCTGCTCGCGGGGCTGGCCCTCCTGGTCGCGGGCCTGGTGCTGGTCCACGGCGCCACCCTCAGCGAGACCCGCTACCGCTTGCCCTTCGACCCGCTCTTCGCGATCCTCGCCGCCCCGGTCGTGGGCGGGTGGGCCGGCCGGCTCCTTTCCTCCTCCCATGAAGATTGACGAACTGAACCACGTGGCGCTCCACGTCTCCGACGTGCCGCGGAGCTCCCGCTTCTACGGCGACTCCCTCGGCCTGCCGGCCCTGCCGCGGCCGGCCTTCGACTTCCCCGGGGCCTGGTTCCGGATCGGCGCGGTCCAGGAGCTGCACCTGATCGGCGAGCGGCTGAACGGGCCGGTGGACGAGGGCTCGCGCGGCGGGCACTTCGCGATGCGCGTCCCCGACATCGAGGCCGCCGCCGCGCACCTGCGGGCCCGGGGCGTGCGCTTCCGCGGCCCCCTCCGCCGGCCCGACGGCGCCGGCCAGATCTTCCTCGAGGATCCGGACGGCCACGTGGTGGAGCTCTGCCAGCTCCGATGAAAGCGCGCGGAATCCTGGCCGGCCTCGCGGCGCTGCTGGCGGCGCTCCCGGCCGCGGCGAAGTCCGACCTGGTCTACGTCGGGACCTACACCGACTGGGAGGACATGGTGCCGGCGCACCACACCCCGCCCGGGGGAAGGAGCGAGGGCATCTACGCCTTCCGCCTCGATCCCGCGAGCGGGGCCATGACCCCCCTGGGGCTGGCGGCCCGCACGGACAACCCCACCTTCGTGGCCTTCGCCCCCTCGGGGAAGGTGCTCTACGCCGCCAACGAGCTCTACCACTACCAGGGGCAGTCGGGGGCGGTCAGCGCCTTCCGGATCGACCCCGGCACCGGCCGGCTCGCCTTCCTCAACCAAGTCTCGGCCCGCGGCACCGGCACCTGCTACGTCCGGGTCGACCACACCGGGCGCAACCTGCTCGCGGCCAACTTCGGCAGCGGGAGCGTGGCGGTCTTCCCCCTGGCCGCGGACGGCAGCCTCCGCCAGGCCTCCGCCTTCGTCCAGGACAGCGGCTCGGGCCCCAACCCCCGCCAGGCGGGGCCCCACGAGCACTCCTTCAACGTCTCGCCCGACGACCGCTTCGCCATCGCCGCGGAATTCGGGACGGACCGGCTGATGGTCTACCGCTTCGATCCGGGGCGCGGGACGCTGAGCCCGGCCGATCCTCCCTCGCTCGCTCTCCCCCCGGCCTCCGCCCCGCGCCACCTCGCGTTCCACCCGGACGGCCGGGTGGCCTATGCGCTGAACGAGATCGCCAGCACGCTGACGGTGCTGGCCTACGATCCCGCCCGCGGCCGCTTCCGCGCCATCCAGAGCCTCTCGAGCCTGCCGCCCGGCTTTTCGGGGAGGAACACCGCCGCCGAGGTGGTGGTGCACCCCTCGGGCCGGGTGCTCTACGCCTCGAACCGGGGCGACAACTCCATCGCGGTCTTCGCGATCGACGGGGAAGGGAGGCTGGCCCCGCGCGCCTTCGTGCCCTGCGGGGGCCGCACCCCCCGCGGCTTCGGCATCGACCCGGAGGGCGGCTGGCTGGTGAGCGCGAACCAGGACACCCACAACATCGCCCTCTTCCGGATCGACCCCCAGACGCTCATCCCCGCGCCGACCGGCCAGAGCTTCCCCGTCCGCTCGCCGGAATGCGCCCAGTTCCTCGAGGTCCCCTGACCCGCTCCATGCGCTGCCTCCGCCTCCTGCTCGCGCTCGGCCTGCTGCCGCCCCTGGCCCGGGCGGAGGGCGGGCGCCTGCGCGAGAACTTCGACTTCGGCTGGCGCTTCCTCAGGGGCGACGCCGCCGGGGCCGAGGCGCTGAGCTACCCGGACGGGGGCTGGCGGCGGCTGGACCTGCCCCACGACTGGAGCATCGAGGGCCCCTACGACGCGGCCGCGCCCTCGGGCGGCCCCGGCGGGTACCTGCCGACGGGCGTCGGCTGGTACCGGAAGCACTTCGAGGCGCCGGCCGCGCAGGCCGGGCGCCGGATCGAGATCCAGTTCGACGGCGTCTACCGGGACAGCGAGGTCTGGCTCAACGGCCACCTCCTCGGCCGCTGGCCCTACGGCTACACCACCTTCCGCTACGACCTGACGCCCTACCTGGTCTTCGGCGGCCCCAACGTCATCGCGGTGCGGGTGGACAATTCCCGCCAGCCCGGCAGCCGCTGGTATTCGGGGTCGGGGATCGACCGGAACGTCTGGCTGACGGCGAGCGATCCGCTCCGGATCGCGCCGGAGGGGGTGACGGTGGTGACCCGGAGCGCGACGGCGGATGCGGCCACGCTCGAGGTGCGCACCCGGGTGCGCAACGGCCGGGGGGAGGCCGCCGAGGTGCGGGTGAGCCAGCGGCTGGAGGGGGCGCTGGAGGAGGAGCCGGCCGCGCTCCGCCTCGAGGCGGGGGCGGAGGCCGAGGTCACCTCGGTCCTGACCCTCCCGCATCCGCGGCTCTGGTCGCCGGAGCACCCCGCGCTCTACCGGCTGCGCACGGACATCGGGACCGATGCGGTGGAGACGAGCGTCGGCGTCCGCGCGATCGCCTACGACGCGGAGCGGGGCTTCCTGCTCAACGGCCGGCCGGTGAAGCTGCTCGGGATGTGCCTGCACCAGGACGGCGGCGCCGTCGGCTCGGCCGTGCCCGAGGCGGTGTGGGAGCGGCGGCTGCGCCTCCTCCAGGCCATGGGCTGCAACGCCATCCGCACCAGCCACAACCCGCCCGATCCCGCGCTGCTCGAGCTCTGCGACCGCCTGGGCTTCCTGGTGATGGACGAGGCCTTCGACGAGTGGACGGTGCGCAAGCCCCAGATCAAGTTCGGCTACTCGGCCTTCTTCCCGGAATGGCACCAGCGCGACCTGGAGGCGATGATCCGGCGCGACCGCAACCACCCCTCGGTCGTGATGTGGAGCGCGGGCAACGAGATCGGCGAGCAGTGGTCGCCGCGGGGCCCGGCGATCCTGCGGGAGCTGGTCGAGACCTTCCACCGGGAGGACCCGACCCGGCCGGTGACCGCGGCGATGGACCGGGTCTTCACCGACGCAGGCCGCGCCCCGGCCGCCTTCACCGGCCTGCTCGACATCGTGGGCTACAACTACGTCGACCGCTGGCTCGACCGGCGGGAAACCTACTTCGGGCCGGACCATGCTGCCTTCCCGGAACGGCGGATGGTCGGGACCGAGGACGCCTCCGCCCCGGCGGTGCGGGGCGAGTACCCGGAACGGGCCGCGCCCGCCGGGACGCCGCCCCGGCCGCTCTACCTCTCCGCCCCGGTCCGGACCGAGCAGCTCTGGAAGTTCGCGCTGACCCACGCCTACGTCATCGGCCACTTCATGTGGACCGGCTTCGACTACCTCGGCGAATCGCGCTGGCCCGCCAAGGCCTCCTCCTCGGGCGCCCTCGACACCTGCGGATTCCCCAAGGACACCTACTATCTCTACCAGAGCATCTTCAGCCCGAGGCCGATGCTGCACCTGCTGCCGCACTGGACCTGGCCCGGGCGGGAGGGGAAGGTCGTCCCCGTCCTCGCCTACACCAACTGCGAGGTGGTGGAGCTCTTCCTCAACGGGCGCAGCCTGGGGGCCAAGGCCCGGGAATTCCCGCGGCCGGGAACCCAGGGCGGCTGGAACACCTACGCCCGGCCCCCGGTCTTCCCCACCACGGCGGACCTGCACCTGGAGTGGGATGTGCCCTACGAGGCCGGCGAGCTCAAGGCGGTCGGCTACCGCGGCGGGGCGGTGGCCTGCACCGAGACCGTCCGCACGGCCGGGGTCCCCGCCGCCCTCGAGATCGTCCCGGACCGGACGGCCCTGCGGGCCGACGCGCGCGACGCGGCCAGCCTGGAAGTCCGGGTCGTCGACGCCCAGGGGACGGTGGTGCCCGGCGCCTCTAACCGGGTGAGCTTCTCCGTCGAGGGCCCGGCGGTCCTGCTGGGGGTGGACAACGGCGATCCCCAGAGCCACGAGCCCTACCAGGCCGGCCGCCGCGACGCCTTCCACGGCCTCTGCCTGGCGGTGATCCAGACCCGCCGCGAGGCGGGCCCGATCCGGGTCACCGCCCGGGCGGACGGGTTGAGGGAGGCCGCCGCCGAGCTGGCGAGCGCGCCGGCTCCGGAGGCGCCCGCCCTCTTCGGCGCCCTGCCTTAGCCCCGCTTGGGGCCGGGATTCCCGGCCCGCCGGCGGAGGAGGCGGTCCGCAGCCGGCCTACGACTTGTCCAGGCGGGTCCGGTAGGTCCGCTGGGTCCCGGTTCCGGCGATCGAAATCGTGTAGCTGAGCCCGTCGGGGGCCACCGAGAGCTTGAGGCAGCGGGCGCCGGGGTGGTTCGCCTCGCCCGCGAAATTGGCGATGTACCCGTCCGCGGTGTTGTCCTCCGGATCGCCCGCGCGGAGGTTCTTGTGCAGCTGGTACATCGCCTGGATGCCGGGCGAGGAGCGAAGCGACTCGACCGTGGGCTTGGCCGTGCCCTTGGTCGGCCCGTTGTTCATCACCGAGACGGTGGGCGCGAGGGTGTGGATCAGCACCGGATTGTTGCTGAAGGCGAGGCCGTGGTGGTCGACCTGGTAGACGTCCACCTGGCCGATCCGGTTCACCGGCACGACCAGCTTGGCCTCCTGGTTCCAGGTCAGATCGCCCCCGTCCCAGAAGCGGAACGGCCCGAAGTCGAGGATCCAGGCGCTGCTCCGGTCGTTGTCGCTCGGATGGAGGTCCTTGCGGCTGTCCTCGCGGGCGAGGGGGTTCGCCGGCGCGCCCGCGGGCGCGGGGATGACCTCGCCCCCGGAGGCGACGCAGCGCAGCGACAGCGCGAGCGGGCCGCTCTGGCGGAGGGGGATGGCCAGGCCGGGGACGACCCGGTTGCGGGCCACGGCCCGGAAGGTGCGGTAGGGCCGGCTGGTCAGGATCCAGAGCGCCTCGCTGGTGCCGTCGTCGGGCGCGTGCAGGGGGATGCCCCGGTCGTAGACCTCGCCGATCGGCATCAGCGCCGCGAGGGGCCCGATGCCCCCGAAATGGTCGATGTGGAAGTGGGTGAGGATGAAGAAATCGATCTCCTTCAGGCCCGCCGCCGCGGCGGTCTGGTGGATCCGCCCCGCATCGCGGGTGCCGGGGTTTCCGGAATCGATCAGGACCGACTGCCCGGCGGGGGTGACGATCAGGGTCGCCCCGCCGCCCTCGACGTCGTTCCAGTAGATGTCCAGGCGGCCGTCGGCCTGGCCCGCCCGGGCGGGGGCGGCGGCGAGGAGGGCGAGGAGGGCGAGGAGGCAGGCGCAGAGGGGTGTTCTCATGGGGTTCTCCCGGGGATGACAAAAGGGGGGTGACATTGCGAGCCAGGTGTTGTCTGTTCGCCGGAGCAATGCAACCGCCTGCCTGGCACCGGGAAGTGAGCGAGCGCCTCCGGGCGGAAGCCCGGCTGAAGGCGGCGGGCGTCACCATCTTCGGCGCGGCCTTCTTCGCCGCCTACTTCCTCACCCTCAAGTACCCGCTCTTCCTGGTTACCCAGATGCCCTACACCGCGCTGGACCGGGCCATTCCCTTCCAGCCGCACAGCTTCTGGCTCTACGCTTCGCTCTGGGTCTACGTGGTCGTCCCGCCCGCGCTGCTCAAGGACCGCTCCCAGCTTGTCTTCTACGGCGCGGCCGCCAGCGCGGTCGCCTTCGCCGGGCTGCTCATCTTCTTTTTCTGGCCGACGGCGGTCCCCAACCCCGACATCGACTGGAACCGCTTCCCCTCGCTGCTCTGGCTCAAGTCGGTGGACGCCTCGGGCAACGCCTGCCCCTCGCTCCACGCGGCCTTCGCGGTGTTTTCCGGGCTCTGGCTCCACCGGATCCTGCGGCAGATGGGGGCCCCGGAACCGCTCAAGCTCCTCAACGGGGCCTGGTGCGTGGCGATCCTCTGGTCGGCCCTGGCGCTCAAGCAGCACGTCGCCGTCGACATCCTGGCCGGCTCCGCCCTCGGCGCCTTCATGGCGCTGCCGCGCGGCCGGCGCTTCCGGGCGCGGGGGACGGGCCGGCCGGCCGCCGCCGGCTGACGATCAGGCCCGGGGCTCGGCGTCCACCCAGCGCATCGCCTCCCGGATCAGCTCGGTGGCGTTGCGGTAGCCGAGCTTCTCCTTGATGTGGGCGCAGTGGGTCTGGATGGTCTTGAGGCTCAGGTGCAGCTCCTCGGCGATGGCGCGGTTCATCTGCCCCTGGCCGATGCGGCGGAAAACCTCCAGCTCGCGGTCGCTGAGGCATTCGACGGGGGAGCCGGTGGGGGCGCGCTTCAGCCCCACGAACTTCTCGGCGAAGCGCGCGGCGATGGGCTCGCTGACGAAGGCGCGGCCGGCCAGGACCTGCCGGATCGCCTCCAGCACCTTGCCGGAGCTCTCCCGCTTCATCACGTAGCTCTGGGCGCCGGCCCGCAGGGCCCGCTCGGCGTAGGAGGCCTCGTCGTGCATCGAGAGCACGAGGATGCGCGGGGGCGCCTCCTCCGCGCCCAGGCGCTTGATCAGGTCGAGGCCGGACTCCCCGCGGAGGGAGAGGTCGACGATGGCGACGTCGGGCTTGAGGCGGGCGATCTCGGAAAAGGCCCGGCCGGCCTCCTCGGCGTCGCCGCAGACCTCGAGGTCGGGCTCCTGGTCGATGACTTTGCGCAGGCCCTCGCGCACGAGGGGATGGTCGTCCACCAGGAAGACCCGGCGGCGGCGTTCGGAGGGGGATTCGGTCATGAAGGGGAGGGAAGCCGCGGCAGGCGGCAGGCGACCACGGTGCCGCCGCCGGCGTGGGAGACGATGGAAAAGCTCGCGCCGATCAGGGAGGCGCGGTGCGCCATGATGCGCAGCCCCAGGCCCTGGGGCGTGCCGGGGCCGGGGCGAGGCAGGCCGCAGCCGTCGTCGCTGACGGTCAGGCTCAGGCCCTCCCCCTGGCGCCAGAGCGCGATGTCCACCCGGCGGGCCCGCCCGTGGCGGATGGCGTTGCGCGCCGCCTCCTGGGCGATGCGGAAGAGGTGGGTGGCGGCGCCGCTGCCGCGCAGCGCGACCGGCTCCGGGCAGTGCAGGCGGCATTCGACCTGGAAGGACTGGCTGGTGGCGGCCGCGAATTCCGCCAGGGAGTCGACCAGCCCCTCCGCCTCGATCTCCGCCAGCAGCAGGCCCTTGGCCAGGCTGCGGGTCTGCTCGATCCCCGCCTCGATCAGGGAGATCACCTTGCGCATCTCACCGGCCTCGGCGGCGTGGCGGGCGGAGAGGCCGGTGCCCAGGGCCTGGGCGATCAGGGCCGTGCCGGTCAGATGCTGGCCGAGGCCGTCGTGGAGGTCCCGGCCGATGGTGCAGCGCTCGCGCTCGCCGATTTCCAGGACCTCTCGCTCCAGCCGCTCGCGCTCGGCGATCTCCTCCTGCAGGGCGGCGGTGCGCTCGCGCACCCGCTCCTCCACGTCCCGGTGGGCGCGGATCAGGCTGGAGAGCAGCCAGACCACCACGCCGCAGACCGCCAGCGCGATCGCGCCGTTCCAGGCCCCCACCGCCGGGTTCGGGTAGCGGGCGCCCGCGGCGAAGTCGGCCAGCATCCAGCTGCCGACGCTGAGGAACGAGACGGCCGCCCCCAGCGCCCAGCCGCCCGCGGTGGTGGCGAGGCAGACCGGCACGAAATAGAACGGCAGGAGCGACACCTGGAAGCCGGAGAGGTAGTCGGCCAGCCCGATCAGGGCCACCAGGAGCAGCGCCAGCGCGGCCGCCAGCCAGCGGAGGCCCCGGCTGGGGGCGCAGACCAGGGAGATCCACGGGCGAGGCCGCCCTCTGGCGCCGGGCGGGGGCCGACCCTCTGGAGGTTCCGGATTCAAGGAAGCGCCCCCCGGAATAGAGGGAAACGCCGCGCGGGTCACGAACTCTCCGGCCGGGGCGCGATTTTCGCAAAATTCCGGGAACCGAGCCTTCCGGGAGGCCCGGCCGGCGGCGGGGCTCGCGGATCGAGGGGGCCTTGACCCCGGGCCGCGGTCCGATTTCAAGAACGGATGGCCCCGGCGCAGCCCAAGGACAGGGCGATCATCTTCGAGCACCCCGCCTTCGGCTGGTTCTGGAGCGCGCGCATCGTCTCGGCCCTGGCCTTCCAGATGCAGGCGACGGTGGTGAGCTGGCAGGTCTACGACCTGACCCACAGCACCTTCCAGCTGGGGCTGGTCGGCCTCGTCCCGTACCTGCCGGTGGTCGGCCTGGCGCTGGTCGCCGGGCACCTGGTCGACCGCTTCGACCGGCG
Organism: Opitutaceae bacterium; assembly: GCA_035546595.1. Taxonomy (GTDB): domain Bacteria; phylum Verrucomicrobiota; class Verrucomicrobiia; order Opitutales; family Opitutaceae; genus Palsa-1447. The sequence continues at coordinate 55,378 of DASZWO010000077.1, read as the reverse complement.
CCTGATCTACGGGCTTTCCCTCTTCGCGCAGGCCATCGCCGGCGGCGTGCTCGCCTGGGGCAGCTGGAGCCACGCGATCGGCCTGCCGGCGATCTACGCGGCGGTGGCCCTCTTCGGGGTGGGCCGCGCCTTCCAGGGGCCGGCGGGCCAGGCCCTGCTGCCCACGCTGGTGCCCGAGGCCCTGGTGCCGAAGGCCATCGCCTGGTCGATCGGCACCTTCCAGACCGCCTCCATCGTGGGGCCGACCCTGGCCGGCTTCCTCTATATCCTCGGCCCCGCCATCCCCTACGGCCTGGCCGCCGGGCTCGCCCTCGCCGGCTGCGGCTGCATCGCCCTGATCCGCCAGGAGCGCGCGGTGCGGCCCAAGCCGGCCGCCACCGCGGACTCGATCTTCTCCGGCATCCACTTCATCCGCCGCCACCCCATCATCCTCGGCACCATTTCGCTGGATCTCTTCGCGGTGCTGCTGGGCGGGGCCACCGCGCTGCTGCCCGCCTTCGCGCGGGACATCCTGAAGATCGGGGCGGCCGGCCTGGGCTGGCTGCGGGCGGGGCCGGCCTTCGGCTCGCTCGCGATGTCCTTCTACCTCGCGCGCTGGCCGCTGCAGCGGCGGATGGGCCGGCGCATGTTCGGGGCCGTGGCGGTCTTCGGCGCGGCCACCATCGTCTTCGGCCTCTCCCGCTCCTTCGCCCTTTCCATGGCGGCGCTGGTGGTCCTCGGGGCGGCGGACACCATCAGCGTCGTGGTCCGCCAGTCGCTGGTGCAGCTGGAGACCCCCAACGAGATGCGCGGGCGGGTGGGGGCCGTGAACTTCCTTTTCATCGGCACCTCCAACCAGCTGGGCGAGTTCGAGTCGGGCGTGACCGCCTCGCTGCTCGGCACCGTCGGCGCGACCGTGGCCGGCGGGATCGGCACCCTCATCGTCGTGCTGCTGTGGATGAGGTGGTTCCCCGCGGTGGCGGCCTTCGACCGCTTCCAGCCGAAGCCGCCTCTGCCGGCAGAGCCCACCGGCGCCTGATCCCAGCGCCCGGACTTGGGGCAGCTGGCCTCCGGCCCGCGCCTGTTTCCGGAGGCGCGTCGGCGCGCCCCCAGCGCGGGTCGGACCGCGGCCCATCGGGGCCCGGCCTGAACTGAGCCGCCGAACCCGCCCTTAGGGGAAGATTCCAGGGGAGGGCGCCGGGTTGCCATCGGGCCGGATTGGATCATTTCCCCGATTCCCGGAAAGCCGGCTAGGACTTAGCCTTAGGCGGATGAAAGCGGTTGTTTTCCACGGGGTCGGGGATATCCGGCTCGAGAACGTTCCCGAACCGCGGATCGAGGCGGAAAACGACGCCATCGTCAGGCTGACCGCCTCGGCCATCTGCGGCACGGACCTGCACTTCGTCCGCGGGACGATCGCGGGAATGGTGCCCGGAACCATCCTCGGCCACGAAGGGGTGGGGATCGTCGAGGAGGTGGGGAAGGGGGTCCGAAACTTCCACCCGGGCGACCGCGTCGTCATCCCCTCCACCATCGGCTGCGGCTCGTGCAGCTACTGCCGGGCGGGGTATTTCGCGCAGTGCGACCAGGCCAACCCCAACGGCAGCCGGGCGGGGACGGCGTTCTTCGGCGGCCCGAAGGAATCGGGGCCCTTCCACGGCCTCCAGGCGGAGTTCGCCCGCATCCCCTTCGCCAACGTCGGGCTGGTGAAGCTGCCCGGCTCGGTCACCGACGAGCAGGCGATCCTCCTCTCGGACATCTTCCCCACCGGCTACTTCGGGGCGGAACTGGCCGAAATCAAGCCGGGCGACACCGTCGCGGTCTTCGGCTGCGGGCCGGTCGGCCAGTTCGCCATCGCCAGCGCCAAGCTGAAGGGGGCGGGCCGCATCCTGGCGGTCGACACCGAGCCGACGCGCCTGGTCATGGCCCGGGACCAGGGGGCCGAGGCGATCGACTTCAACCGCGAGGATCCGGTGGAGGCCATCCACGCGCTGACGCTGGGGATCGGGGTCGACCGGGCCATCGACGCGGTGGGAATCGACGCCAACCGCCCCTCGCGGGGGCCCGCGGCGGACAAGGCCGCGCCGGAGGAGCAGGCGGTGGGCGCCGCGCCGGCGGCGCGGAAGGGCCGCAACTGGATCCCCGGCTCGGGGCCCTCGCAGGTGCTGAGCTGGGCGGTGGAGGCCCTGGCCAAGGCCGGCTCCCTGGGCATCATCGGCGTCTACCCGCCGACCGCCCGCGCCTTCCCCATCGGCAAGGCGATGAACAAGAATCTCTCGATCAACCTGGGCAACTGCAACCACCGCAAGTACCTGTCGGACCTGGTCAACTGGGTCCGCAACGGGACGGTGGACCCGCTGACCGTCCTCACCCAGCACGAGCCGATCACCTCCGCGATCGAGGCCTACGAGGCCTTCGACCGGCGCGAGCCGGGCTGGATCAAGGTGGAACTGCAGCCCTCCGGGCCCCACTACGGGCGGGTCCGCAAGGCCGACGGGTCGATCGAGGCCCCCGGCGAGGGCCGGCCGAGGCGGGCCGTGAGTGTGGCCTGAATACGAAAAATGCGGTCGGGCGTTGAAATTTGCGCCGGGCCGCGTTAAGCTCGCGGCCCCAATGCGCGCGATGGTCTTGCATGCGCCCCGGCAGCCCCTGTCGGAGGAGGACCGCCCGGTGCCGGTGCCCGGAGCGGGCGAGGTGCTCGTGCGGGTCAGGGCCTGCGCGGTCTGCCGCACCGACCTGCACGTGGTCGACGGCGAGCTGGCCGAGCCCAGGCTGCCCCTGGTCCCCGGCCACGAGATCGCCGGCGAGATCGCCGCCGCCGGCCCGGGCGCGCGGCGCTTCCAGGTCGGCGACCGGGTGGGGGTGGCCTGGCTGGGGTGGACCTGCGGCCGCTGCCTCTACTGCCAGTCGGGCCGCGAGAACCTCTGCACCGAGGCCCGCTTCACCGGCTACACCCGGGACGGGGGCTTCGCCGAGTACACCGTGGCCGACGAGCGCTTCTGCTTCCCCCTGCCGGCGGGCTACTCCGACGCCTCGGCGGCCCCGCTGCTCTGCGCCGGGCTGATCGGCTACCGCTGCCTGCGCAAGGCGGGCTACGCCCCCCGGCTGGGAATCTACGGCTTCGGCGCCGCCGCTCACATCGTCGCGCAGGTCGCCCGCCACGAGTGCCGCCGGGTCTTCGCCTTCACCCGGCCGGGCGACCGGGCTGGGCAGGCCTTCGCCAAGTCGCTCGGCGCCGCCTGGGCCGGGGGCACGGACGAGGACCCGCCGGAGGAGCTCGACGCCGCCCTGATCTTCGCCCCAGCCGGTGAGCTGGTGCCGCTGGCGCTGCGCCACGTCGCCAAGGGCGGCAAGGTGGTCTGCGGCGGGATCCACATGAGCGAGATCCCGGCCTTCCCCTACCGCCTGCTCTGGGAGGAGCGCTGCCTCTGCTCGGTGGCCAACCTCACCCGCCGGGACGGGATGGAGTTTCTGGCGCTGGCTCCCCGGGTGCCGGTGCAGACCTCCGTGCGGACCTTCCCGCTGGCGGCGGCCAACGAGGCCCTGGAGCAGCTGCGCGCGGGGCGGATCAAGGGCGCGGCGGTGCTTCTGCCCGCGGAGCCGGCGCCCGCCCGCCGGGAGCCGGCCGGCCGCGAGGCGGTCGCGATCTGACCCGCTCAGGCGGGGGGAAGCTGCAGCTCCACCCGGATCTCGCTCAGCCGGGTCAGAAGCTGCCCGCGGCGGCGCAGCGGCCACCAATCGTAGAGGTAGATCTCCATCGGCCGCCACATCGCGACCCAGCCGGCGATCGTCAGGCTCTCCTGGGCGATGTCGGCGAAGGTGCCGGGAAAGCGCCGGCCGACGCCGTGCCCGAGGAAGAGGCAGAGGGCGAGGAAGACGGCGCCGATCAGCAGGCTGGTCCGCCCGCGCTTGAGCAGCTCCCGCAGCTCCAGCCGGTTGATCGAGGCGCGGTAGGCGAAGTAGTGCCGGACCGACTCGCAGATGGAGGCCGCGGTCTGCCCGGGCGGAAGCGGCCGCTCCAGATGGATCCGAAGCCGCAGGTCCGGCTCCCGCGCGAGCTCCCGCGCCCAGCTGACGATGAATTCCTCGGCGTCGTGGTCGAGGTCCTTCTCGTTGAAGGGGGAGGGATCGAGCGAGTTGAACAGCTGGCTGACCTCCCGGAGCTTGAGCTGGATGACGTTGCCCTGGCCGGCGGCATGGGGAGGTGGCAGTTCGGCTTCCACGGGACCCAGTTCACCGCGCCGGCGGGAAATGGCAACCGCCGCGGGGAGGTTCAGGAAAGGCCGGCCGCCGCCTTCGCCGCCAGCCGCCGCAGCGAGGCCTCGGGGTTGCGGCGCAGCACCTCCGCGGCCTCCAGCCAGGCCAGGTCCGTCGACTCCTCGCTGATCGCCAGGGGCTCCCGCTCGTCGGCCTCGCAGAGGAAGCGGAAGTCGTAGTGCCAGTGGCCCGGGACCTCCCGGCGCTCCGGGATCCAGTGCCGGTCGAAGTCCAGCAGCCGCCGCGAGACCAGGCGGACCGACCGCAGCCCCGACTCCTCCGCGGCCTCCCGCAGGGCCACGGCCGCCACGTCCGGATCCCCGTCGGCGTGGCCTCCGGGGTTGAGCCAGCGCCCGAGCTTGCGGTGAAGGACGAAGAGGCCGCGGTCGCCGGCGGCGTTCCGGACCCAGGCCGAGCCGGTGAGGTGCCCCTGCAGGCAGCTGCGCAGGAGGCAGTCGGGATGGGCCTCGATGAACGCCGCGGCGTCCGCCGCCATCTCGGCCTCGGCCGGCTCCAGCGGGCGGGCCCGGTGCTCGCGCAGCAGGGCGAGGGGACCGGCGAGGGCGGGTGCGAGGGGCACGCGCCCGATTTAGGCGGCCCCGCGGCGCGGGACGAGGGAATTTTCGGAGGAGCCGTCCGCGCGGCGGCCGAGGGCCCGCGAGCCGGCGGCTGACCGATCCGGCCAGGGACACGTGCACTCCAGACTGTCCGGCCCTCGCCGGGGTCGGACTTCGGCTTCGGCGGCGGTACGAAGCAGGCCCCCATGATCCCGCCCCATCTCAGCCGCCGCCATTTTCTTCGACTTTCCGCCGCCGCCGCCGGCTGGAGCCAGCTCCGCGGCCTGGCCCGCGCCGACGCGGTCTCGACCGCGGCGCGGACGGCGGACGACGCGGCCGAGCGCGCGCTGCTCCGGCGGCGCCTCGCCGAGGTCAACGGGGACATCCAGGCCCACGGGCTCCGCTCGATCCCCGGGGTGGCCGGCGGCCCGTTCCTCACCGGCTATCCCTACAACGAGTTCTACGACTGGGACCTCTACTTCGAGAACCTCTACCTCTCCTACTACGGAGTCTGGCCGTACTGCTTCACCAACCTCCGGGAATTCCTCAACCGCCAGGATCCGGACGGCTACGTCAACCGGAGCCTGATCAAGCGGCGCGACCGCCAGCACTTCAAGCCGTTCCTCGCCCAGCTCGTGGTCCTGGGCGGCCGGCAGCACCCCGAGGCCTACGCAACGCTGCAGGGCAACTACTACGGCCGCCTCCAGCGCTACCTGGACAAGTGGTTCACCTACGACGGCGACGGCAACGGCCTGCCCACCTGGAATTCGGCGGACGCCGCGGGCACCGACAACCAGTGGAGCCGCGCCGGGGCGCTGGGCTCGTTTTCCGTCGAGGGCGTCGATCTGGCCTCGTACCTGGTGCGCGAGCTGGACGCCATGGCCGTGATCGCGGAGGCGCTCCACCTGCCCGGCGACGCCCGCCACTACCGCGCGCAGGCCGGCCATCTCCGCGGCCTGATCGAGGCGACCTTCTGGGACGAGGCCGACGGCATGTACTACGACCGCAACGAGCGGACGGGTCGCCTGGTCCGGGTCAAGTCCGCCACCAACTTCATGCCGCTGTTCTGCGGCGCCGCCTCGCCGGCGCGGGCCCGGCGGCTGGTGGAGCAGCACCTGCTCAACCCGAAGGAGTTCTGGCTGGCCTATCCGGTGGCGAGCTACGCCCGGACCGAGCCGGACTATTACCAGGGCTCGCACCATGAGTGCAATTGGCGCGGGCCGAGCTGGGCGCCGACCAACTACATGATCTTCCAGGGACTGCGGCGCTACGGGCTGCACCAGCCCGCGACCGAGCTCGCGAACCGCCTCTACGACATGGCGCTGCACCGCAACCCGGTCCTCCGGGAGTACTACGACGCCGAGACCGGCCTCGGCCTGGGACAGACCCGTTTCTGGGGCTTCACCGCGCTGTACTACGGCATGACCTTCGAGGACCAGGCGGACTACGATGCCTCGGCGCTGCACGCGCCCGCCCGGCCGGTCCTGACGGAAGCGCTGGAGCTTAAGTTCGATCCGGCCAAGCCGTCGGCCTAGGATGCCGGATCCCGCGTGCTGACGGTCTGGCTGACGAGCCCTCCGAACTCGGCCGGATAGTTATTCCGCCGAGCATGTGAGCAGCCGGTTGTGGCGGAGGGAACTCCTCCGGACGGCGAAAATTGCTTGTTGGCCGCCTGACGGTGGGTAGAGTGGCCGACTCTGCAGGTTCTTTAGGTCAGGGCGCGGTAGCCAAGTGGTAAGGCCGAGGTCTGCAAAACCTCTATGCGCCGGTTCGATTCCGGCCCGCGCCTCCAAATCGGAGGTGAGATTGAGCCAAGGCATCCTAGCCCCGATCGGTCATTTTAAGGCGTTAATCTCGTCACCGTCTCGCAACGTGCAGGCGCATAGCTTGGCCACCCCTTCTTGGGCATTGAGTTCATATTCTTGCCCGTCGGGTTGATCATGCTAGTGATCACGCTGTTCGACCTAGCGGTGACGTTGATTGGCCAGCCGGACAGCTTCTGGCATCAACCAGGTACCGCTCGCGAAGGTGATCTGGTAGTAGTTCGTCACAACATATCGCCTGCTGCGCCGCGATTGCCTAGCGTTAGAAGGAACCTCATCGGAAGGGGTGAACTTCAGATTCACCGATTTGAGCGTGGCTTAGGAGGCTTTTGCGGACAGTAGTTTTGCCGCTTCGGCCGGGGTCAGAACTCGCGCACCGCCCAGTATCTTTGCTGAGAAATCGGAGAGATTGCCTGTGATGATTGTTGGCGTGGCGGTCGCAAGGGCCGCTTCGATGAAGATCAGATCGTCCGGGTCGGGACCGGATATCTCAATGTGCCTTGGTGACACCAGCGCCTGACTTCGGAGTCCGTCTAGGAAAGCTTCAACGCGAACTGGCTGGATCTTGAGCTTTGGCCGCCGCAAGACATCGCGATATTCGGCAAGGATGCGAGCATCGTAGGCTAGTCTGATTTGGCCTTCAGTGACGGCGTCCAATATCCTCGCGGCGTTGCCGCCCGGGGTTAGGAGGCCCGACACGACGACATTTGTGTCGATGACCCATTCCTTCACCGCCGTTTCCGCGCCGCGCGAACCGCAGCCACTTCAACATCAATTTCCTCAGGCGTGAGCGAATCAGTCCCTTCGCGGACGGAATCCGCTCGAATACCTGCAATGGCTCCAGCCAGTGACACCCGGTCAAGAAGTTCCAAATCCCGGGCAAAGGTTTCCTCCGAAGTGGGGATCAGGATGGCCTTAGGCTTGCCATTGACCGTCACCAAGACTCGTCCCGCTTTGGCAACGCTAGCCAGCGCCTTCCCCGGACTAGCCGAGAGTTCGCGAGAAGCCATCCATTTTGTGGTCATGCGCCTAGTGTCGTGCAAATGTCGTGCAAGTCAAACTGGAGCCGAATGCCACGCAGTGAAGCCGTCTTTCGGGCGATCAGATTTGCCCAATAAAATTGCCGGATTGGGCAAATCTCGAAATCTCCCTCTGAGCTTCGAGGTCTGCAAAACCTCTCTGTGCCGGTTCGATTCCGGCCCGCGCCTCCAAATTCGAATCCCGGGCGGAAGAGGGTGGGACCGCCAGTCGAATCCGCCTCAACCTACAAGCGGGACAGCGCCGGCCTCCGCCTCAGAGAGCGATTCGGTTTCCTCGTGCTCGTCGATTTCTCGGAATCGCTCGGCATTGAATCCGAGTTCAGCGGCCGGGTGGAGCGGATCAGGCGGATTCCGGAGCTCGACCAGCAGTAGCCGAACGGTGTTGCCTTGGTCGGAACTGCCGTTGCGCACAATCTTGCCATTCTTAATTACCGCGACTTTTTCCCGGCCGAGAGTCACTTCCCGAACAGTGTACTGCGTCCCCTTCGAGGGGAGCTGCTGGTAAAGCGCTATAACCTCGCGCGGGAAAATATCATCGACGCAGACTACCTTTTTGCCGACTTGCATGCGGTCAATGGGCGATGGGAAGAGCGTGATCGTGAAGACCGCAAATGCGACTCAATTCCGACCTGGGCGCGGCGCTTCCCGCTCGCGGTCCAGCTCCCCGTTGGGAGTAGCTGTCGTCCCGGCTCATCCACGCGCTATGGCCCCTCGCGACCGTAGAGCCGCTTCAGCTCGGCCTGCTGCAGCGCCGCCTTCTTTCGGGCCGGCAGGTTCCGGCCGCCCCGCTTCACGGAGAAGGCGATCATCGAAAGGGCCGAGCGGTAGGGAGTGGTCTTGGGGCTGCGGCTGCGCTCCGCCGAGCGCTTGAGCGAGGCGGCGATCTTCTTCGGATCGTCGCCCTTGAACACCCGGGATTCGAGTTCGAGCGCGTGGCTCGTCCGGGTGCCCCGGGCCGACCAGCGGCGTGTCTTCATGCCTCCATGGACCGGGGACGGGCGGGGGCGTGCCGCCGCACCGCGCGGTCTGGCAAGTGTCTAATGATCGATGCCCACGAAAAGCCGGGTCAATTTCACGCACCTCGAGAAGGTATTCTTTCCCAAGGCAAAGTTCACCAAGGGCGACCTGGTGCGCTACTACATCGAGGCGGCGCCCTGCATCCTGCCCCATCTGCGCGACCGCCCCGTCACCCTGGTGCGCTTTCCCGACGGCATCGGCGGCGAGAGCTTCTTCGAGAAGAACGCCCCGCGCTTCACCCCCGGCTGGGTCCGGACCTTCTCGGTGCCGCGCCGCCGCCACGAGGGGGACATCGACTACATCCTGATCAACGACGCGGACACGCTCGCCTGGTGCGCCAACCTGGCCTCGATCGAGCTCCATCCCTTCCTCCACCGGGTCCCGAAGCTCGATTCCCCCACCGCGATCGCCTTCGACCTCGACCCGGGTCCGGGCGCCGACCTGCGGGACTGCGCCGAAATCGGCTTCCTCCTCCGGGAAATGATGGCCGGCCTCGGCCTTGAGGCCTGGCCCAAGGTCTCCGGATCGAAGGGCCTGCAGGTCTACGTGCCGCTCAACACGCCCTCGTCCTACCAGGTGACCGGGCCGTTCGCGCACGCGGTCGCCGGCCTCCTCGAGCGCCGGCATCCGGACCGGATCGTCACCAACATGTCCAAGGCGCTCCGGAAGGGGAAGGTCCTGATCGACTGGAGCCAGAACAGCGGGTCCAAGACGACGGTCTGCGTCTATTCCGTCCGGGCCAAGCGGGAGGAGCCCTTCGTCTCGATGCCGGTGACCTGGGACGAGCTGAAGCGGCTCCGCAGGCCGGAGAGCCTCTTCTTCACCCCGGCCGAGGCGCTGCGCCGGATGCGCCAGCGCGGGGACCTGTTCGAGCCGGTGCTCAAGACCAGGCAGCGCCTCCCGAAGGACTTCGTGCGGAAGGCGGGGGCGGCGGAGCCGGAACCGGCGGGCTCGCTGCGCGAATACCGCCGGAAGCGCGACTTCCAGCGGACGGAGGAGCCGCCGCCGGAGGCCAAGCCGGCGCCCGCGGGCAAGGAGCGCCGCTTCGTCATCCAGAAGCACGCCGCCTCGCACCTGCACTACGACTTTCGACTGGAGATGGGCGGCACGCTCAAGTCCTGGGCGGTCCCGAAGGGGCTGCCGACGGAGCCGGGGGTGAAGCGCTCGGCCTTCGCGGTCGAGGACCATCCCCTCGGCTACCTGAAGTTCGAGGGGACCATCCCCCAGGGGCAGTACGGGGGCGGCACGGTCATGGTCTGGGACATCGGCACCTACCGCGTGCTCAAGGGCAGCTATGGCGAGGGCAGCCTGCACCTCCTGCTCCGGGGCAGGAAGCTCAAGGGGGAGTGGCACCTGTTCAAGATCCGCACGGAGCGGGGCAAGGACGTCTGGCTGGTGGCGCGGAGCGGGGCGGCGATGAAGCCGCTGGGCCCCCGCCAGGAGGACAGCTCGGTGCTGACCCGCCGCTCGATGGCCCGGATCGCCCGCGACCACGACGCCGAATGGAACTCCCACCGGCGGTAGCCGACCATAGGGCATGCGCGCAATCTGGAAGGGGGCCATCAGCTTCGGCCTGGTCAACATCCCGGTCGGACTGCACAACGCCACCAGCCGGGAGGAAATCAAGTTCCGGCTCCTCCGCTCCAGCGACCTCAGCCCCGTCAACTACAAGCGGGTGGCCGAGGTCGACGGCAAGGAGGTGCCCTGGGGGCAGATCGTGAAGGGCTACGAGTACGAGAAGGGCAAGTTCGTCGTCCTGAAGGACGAGGACTTCAAGCGGGTCGACCTGGAGGCGACGGACACGATCGACATCGTGGACTTCGTCGAGGCGGCGGAGATCGACCCGATGTACTTCTACCGCCCGTACTACCTCGAGCCCGAAAAGGGCGGGGCGGGGGCGTACAGCCTGCTGCGGGAGGTGCTGGCCAAGACCGGCAAGCTCGGGATCGCCAAGATCGTGATCAAGACCCGGCAGCACCTGGCGGCGGTCAAGGCCGACGGTCCGCTGCTCGTGCTGGAGCTGATGCACTTCGCCGACGAGCTGATCGACCGCGGGGAATTCAAGGTCCCGGAGAAGAAGCCCTCGGCGCGGGAGGTCGCGATGGCCACCGCCCTGGTCGACCAGATGTCGGAAAACTGGGACCCCGCCCGCTACACCGACGACTACCGCTCCGCCCTGATGAAGCTGATCCACCAGAAGGTGGAGAGCGGGGGGAAGGAGCTCCCGTCCCACGCGCGCCACCGCCGGGCCGCCTCCAACGTGATCGACCTCGCCTCGGTCCTGCAGGAGAGCCTGCAGCGCGCGGGCAAGTCCGGCGCGGCCAAGCCCGCCGCCGGGAAGCGGAAGCGGAAAAAGGCCGCCTAGCGGAGGCCCGCCATGGTCCGTGCCCGGCCCGTCCCGCGCGCCTCCCGCGCCGCTCCCGATTTCGTCGCCCCGATGAAGGCCCTGGGGGTGAGCGCGGCCCCGCGGGGCCGCTGGCACTGCGAGATCAAGTTCGACGGCTACCGGGCGATCGCCGCGGTCAGCGGGCGCCGCGTGCAGCTGTGGTCGCGCAACCACAACTCGCTGGCGGAGTCGTACCCCGAGGTGGTCGAGGCGCTCGCGGACCTCAAGTGCGACTCCGCGGTGCTGGACGGGGAGGTGGTCGCGCTCGACGCCGAGGGGCGCTCGCGCTTCCAGCTCCTGCAGCAGCGCGAGCTGGCGCGGGCCCGGCCGCCGATCGTCTACTACCTCTTCGACCTGCTCCAGCTCGGGGGACGCTCCCTGCTGGGCGCGCCGATCGAGGAGCGGCAGGCGGCCCTGGCCAAGCTGGTGGGCCGGCGCCAGCGGGGCGTGCTGCGCCTCTCGCCGGTCTTCGACCTACCCCCGGCCAGTCTGCTCGCGCGGGTCCGCGAGCAGGGCCTGGAGGGGATCGTGCTGAAGGCGCCGGGGTCGGCCTACGAACCCGACCGGCGCTCCGGGGCCTGGCTCAAATGCCGGATTTCGAACGAGCAGGAATTCGTCATCGGCGGCTTCACCCCCCCACGCGGCGGCCGGAGCCATTTCGGGGCCATCCTCGCGGGCTACTATCAGGACGGCACCCTGCGCTACGCCGGCAAGGTCGGGACCGGCTACGATCGGCGATCCCTGGCGGAGCTGCACGCCCTCTTCCTCCGGCGGCGGGCGAAGGGCTGCCCCTTCTCCGACCTGCCGCGCCCCAAGCGGCCGCGCTTCGGCCTGGGAATGACGGCGGCGGAGATGCGGACGGTCACCTGGCTCAAGCCGGAGCTGGTGGCCCAAATCCGCTTCGCGGAGTGGACCGAGGACGGCCTGCTGCGCCAGCCGGTGTTCCTCGGCCTGCGCCGGGACAAGCCGGCGAAGGCGGTGGTGCGGGAAGCGGCCCGGGTGCGGTCCTAGGCCGCAGGCTTGCCTCCGCCGGCCGGGGGGCCTTGCGTCATCCCCGCTATGATGCGGTCCATCGGGAAATTCCTGCTCCTCGCGGTCCTGGCCGTTGCGCTGCTGGCGGGCGCCGCGGCGGCGGCGATCTACCTCCTCAGTTCGGCGCGCCTTGAGCGCCGCTACGCCGTGACGGCGGCGCCGGTGGCGCTCCCCTCGGACGCCGCCGCCCTGGCGCGGGGCGGGCACCTGGCGACGGTCTGGGGATGCCGCTCCTGCCACGGCGACGATTTCGGGGGGGCGGCGGTGATCGACGACCTGGCGATGGGCCGGGTCTTCGGCCCGAACCTGACGGCGGGCTGCGGCGGGCTCGGCGCGGGCCTGACGACCGCCGACTGGGTCCGCGCGGTGCGCCAGGGCGTCGGGCCCGACGGCCGGGCGCTCCGGATCATGCCCTCCAAGGACTACGCCGGGATGTCCGATGCGGACCTCGGCTCCCTGATCGCGTACATCCGCTCCCTCCCGCCGGTCGACCGCAAGCCCCCGCCCGTCGCCCTCGGCCCGGTTTCGCGCCTCCTGCTCGTGACCGGCAAGCTCAAGCTCTCGGCCGACGTCATCGACCATTCCCGCCCGGCCGTGCCCACCAGCCCGGTGGAGGCTCCGACCCCTGCCTACGGGGCCTACCTCGCCAGCACCTGCACCGGCTGCCACAACCCGCATTTTTCGGGGGGCCGGATCGCGGAAGGCCCGCCCTCGTGGCCGCCGGCCGCCAACCTCACGCAGGGTCCGGGAAGCGCCGTCAAGGGCTGGACGGAGCAGGATTTCATCCGGACCCTCCGCACCATGCGGGTCCCGGACGGCCGCCCGGTCAATCCGGTGATGCCCTCGGTCTTCGGGCAGATGAACGACACGGAGCTGAGGGCGATCTGGGCCTACATCCAGACCCTGCCCGCGGCGCCGACCGGGCGCGGTCCGCAGGACGGGGCGGGAAGCTAGAGGGAGCCGCCCCAATCGGCGCGCCGGGCGGCCTTGAAGGCGTCGCCCTCGCGCCTGGTGAAATGCCGCTCGCCCGCGGTTCCGTCGGACCGGCAGAGCTTGAGCCAGACCTGGCCGCTCGCGCTGCGCGGCGGGGCGACGACCCGCGCGGCCGGAAGGCGCGCGGCCTGCCGGGAGGCGGCGACATAGATGTACTTCTCGTCCTCCCAAGGGACGTCCGCCTCCTTGGCCTGGAGGTGGATTCGGGAGCGCGCGACCCGGCGCGCGAAATGGCACCAGTCGGGCGGGGCCAGGGGGCAGGGGGCCCCGTGGGGGCACGGCGCCAGCAGCCGGGCCCCGGCCTGGAGGAGCCGCTCCCGGGCCCCGAGGATCCGCTCCCAGCCGGCGGGCGTGCCGGGCTCCACGATCACCAGGGCCCCGGCCGAGGCCTGCCAGAGCCGCTCCACCAGCGGACCGCGGGCCGCGGGCGGGAGTTCGCCGAGGACATAGGCGAGCAGCACGAGATCGGCCTCCGGGAGGCCGGCCGGCAGCGCGCCGAGGTCGTCGCCGCGCCAGGAAAGAGAGGGAGCCAGGCCCTCGCGGGCGAGGGATTCGCCGAGCGCCCGGAAGGCCGCGCTGCCCTCGATCAGCACGGAGGATTGCAGGGAGGGCCAGCATTCGGCGGCGGCCCAGGTGGCGGTGCCCGGCCCGGCGCCCGCGTCGAGCAGAGTCCGGGGCGCGAAATCCGGGGCCGCCTCGGCCGCCCGCTGGAGCGCCTGGCGCACGGCGGCGTAGGTCGCCGGCAGCCGCACCGCCGCGTAGGCGTGCGCCGAAAGGGCGTCGGCGACGTGGAAGCGGCCGTCGCGGACCTCCCCGCGGTAGCGGGCGGAAAGCGACTGGGCGGCCCGGGCCAGTTCGTCCGGGCGGGTCCCGGCGATCGCCAGATCCACGGCGCGGCGCAGGGCCGCAGGCAGCTCCATAGTCCTGGACTATCGAAGGCGGAACGGGAAGCTATCCGAAAGTGATCGTCTACACCTATGCGAAATGCTCGACCTGCCGCGGCGCGGTCAAATGGCTGACCGCGCGGGGGCTGAAGTTCGAGGTCCGGCCGATCCGGGAGACCCCGCCCTCCGCGGAGGAACTCGCCGCGATGCTGGCGGCCCAGGGCGGCAACCTGCGGAGGCTCTTCAACACTTCGAGCCAGGACTACCGGGACCTGGGCATCTCCGGGCGCGTGGACGCGATGGACCCGGCGGAGGCCTTCGCGCTCATGGCCCGGAACGGCAACCTGGTCCGGCGTCCTTTCCTGCTCGGGCCGGGGGCGGCGCTGGTCGGGTTCGACGAGAGAGCCTGGGCGGCGGCGCTCGGCTAGCCGGGGGCGGCCGGATCAAGCGAAGAGCTTCCCGCGCTCGAAGCGCAGCCACGCCACCGCGAGGAAGACCGCCGTCATGCCTCCCAGGACCTCCAGGCCCGGGAGCAGGGCGGCGAGCGTCGAGGGCGTGGCGAGGGCGAGGCGGAAGCCCTCGGCGGACCAGAACACCAGGGTCAGGCGGCTGAGGTGCTGCATGAACCCGGGCATGAAGGCGATGGGGAACCAGGCGCCGCCCAGGGCGCTCAGGACCAGGATGCAGAAGGTGGACAGCCCCCGCGCGACCTCGACCGAGGGGGAGAGCGCGGCCAGCAGCATCCCGAAGGAGGAGCAGGCGGCGGCGGCGGCCAGGCAGGCGAGCGCCAGCAGCGGCAGGTGGGAGAGCAAGTTGACCTGGAAGAGCAGCTGGCCGGCCGCGAAGAGGATCAGGAGCTGGAGCACGCCGAGGAAGATCCCGTAGAGGAACTTGCTCCAGAGGATGACGGAGCGGGGGACCGGCCCGGAGAGGATCCGCTGGAAGATGCCGAGATCGCGCTCGATGAAGAGGGAGTTGGCGGACCAGACCAGGGCGAAGAGCAGAAACTGCATCGCCCATCCTCCGATGATCTGGCTGGCGGCCGCGGTGCGGCCGGGGCCGTGCGCCCGGCTGAGCCCGTTGACCTGCCCCATGAGGTAGATCAGGCTGAAGGGCACGGCGAAGGTGAGGATGAGCGACGCGCGGTCGCGGCGGAAATGGACGAGGTCCTTGCGCAGGAGCGCGAGAATGGCGGGGAGCATGGCGTTATTGGCGGAGAGCCTTCCCGGTGAGGTGGAGGAAGACCGCCTCCAGGGTGGGGCGCTGGATTTCGAAGAGGCGGGAGGGGACCTCCCGGCGCTCGGCCGCGAGGAAGAACGAGCTGAGGCGGAAGCCTGCGGCGGGCCGGAAGCGGTGGAGGCCCTCGGCGGTGGAGAGCTCGCCCGCCCCGCCCAGGTCGCGGCAGAGGCCGTCAGTGGCGGCCGAGACCGGAAAGCGGATCTCCTCGTCGAAGGGCAGCCGCTGCATCAGCTGGTCCACGGTCCCCAGGGCGAGGATCCGGCCGTGGTCGATGATCGCGATCCGCGAGCAGAGCCGGGCGGCCTCCTCCATGTAGTGCGTCGAATACACCACCGTCGTCCCCTCGCGCTGGATCCGGCCGAGCAGGTCGAAGATCGCGTTCCGCGACTGCGGGTCGACGCCGACCGTGGGCTCGTCGCAGAGCAGCACCCGCGGGCGGTGGAGCAGCGCGGCGGCGATGTTGAGCCGGCGCATCATGCCGCCCGAGAAGGTCTTCACCGCGGAGCGGGCCCGGTGGGAAAGCTGGACCGCCTCGAGCAGCTCCTCGGCCCGCTCCCGCAGGCGGCGGCCCCGCAGGCCGTGGAGCCCGCCGAAGACCTCCAGGTTCTCGCGGGCGGTGAGGTCGGGATAGAGCGCCAGGCCCTGCGGGACCAGTCCGAGCTGCCGGCGGGCCGCGGGCTCGGCGGCGGCGCGGCCGCCGACGAGCACCTCCCCGGCGTCGGGGGCCCGGAAGCCCGAGAGCAGCGACATCAGGGTCGACTTGCCCGCGCCGTTCGGGCCGAGCAGCCCGAAGTATTCGCCGGCGGCGATGTCGAGCGAGACGCCGGCGAGCGCGGTGAGCGCGCCGTAGCGCTTGGCCGCGCCGCGCAGGGAGAGGGCGGGGGGTTCAGGGGGAGGAGGCATGGGAGAGGCGCTGCTGCAGGCTGGAGTCGAGGGGATAGGCGGCCAGGCCCTGCTGCCAGGTCTGGAGGGCGCGGTCGTTCTGGCCGGCGTTCTGGTATTCCTGGCCGAGGATGGCGTAGCTGCGGGCGAACTCGGGCCGCGGCGCCAGCGCGGCCTGCTGGGAGATCAGGTCCGTCAGCCGGTCGATCACCTCGGGGGCCTTCCCCAGGTAGGGCGGCCACCAGGAGAGGGCCTCGGCCTTCTCGAACTGCGCGTCCCAGCTGGCGGGGCTGAGCGCGAGGGTGGCGTCGAAGTCCTTGTCGGCCTGGAGGGCCATGATCGAGACCTCGTCGAAGGGGGCGTGGGCCTGGGAGAGCAGCCGCAGCTCGTTGATCTCGCCCTCGGCCGCGGCCAAAGCGAGCGCGGCGTCGCCGGGGCTGGCGGCCTGCAGCGCCTTCAGCGCCGCGACCGCCTCCTTGAGCCGGCCGCCCTCCCGCAGCTGGTCCCAGAGCCTCCAGCGCTCCGCGTAGTCCGTCTTCGGCGATCCGAGCAGCTCGACGCAGGACGCCAGGGCCGCGCCCTCCCCGTCGGGGGCGGCGGGGGCCGCCGCGCCTCCCGCCGCGGCGGGGACGCGGGGATGCGCCTCCGCCGCCCGCGCGGCGGCGGGATGGGGCCTGGGCATGGCCGCCGGCGCGGGCGCGGGCCGGCCAAGCCGGGCCACCCGCCAGCCCACGAGGGCGCCGGCCCCGGCGATGATCAGGAGGGCGAGGAGGGTTTTCATCGGCGAGAGGGAAGTGGGCGGGAAGCCCGCGGGGGTGACAGGAATTCGGAGGTTTTCATGCCGTCCACCCTAGCAGGGCGGCCCCTCCCGGCGCATCGGCCGCTCGTCACGGCTCGGGCCATGACCTTCGTCCGCCCTAGAGCAGGCCGAGTTCCCGGGCCCGCAGGGCGGCCTGGGTGCGGTCCAGCACCCGGAGCTTCCCGAGCACCTGGCTCATGTGGTTCTTCACCGTGCCCTCGGAAATCTCCAGCCGCCGGCCGATCTCCTTGTTGCTCATGCCCTCCGCCAGGCAGCGGAGCACCTCCTTCTCCCGCGGCGAGAGCGGCTCGGCCAGGGCCGCGCCGGCGGCGGGCCGCGGCGAGAGGCGCCCGAATTCGGCCACGAGCTTGGCGGCGACGGAAGGCTGGATCCAGCTCTCCCCCCGGGCCGCGCCCCGGATCGCCTCGCAGAGCCGGTCGGAGGGCGAGGCCTTGAGCAGGTAGCCCGCGGCCCCGGAGCGCAGGGCGGCGAACACCTCCTCGTCCTCCTCGAAGGTCGTGAGGACGATCACCCGCACGCCCGGCCGCTCCGCCAGGATGGCGCGGGTGGCGTCGGCCCCTCCCAGGAGGGGCATCCGCAGGTCCATCAGGACGACGTCCGGCCTCAGCCGGCGCGCGGCCTCGATCGCCGCCCGGCCGTCCCCGGCCTCGCCGGCGATCTCGAAGTCCGGCTGCTGGACCAGGATGAGGCGCAGCCCCTCCCGGAACATCGCCTGGTCGTCGACGAGGAGCAGGCGCAGCTTCTTCACGCGGGAATCTCGATCGAGAGCACGAAGCCGCCCGCGGCGGGGACGGCGGTGGCGAGGCGGCCGCCCACCTGCCGGACCCGGTCGGCGAGGCCGGCCAGGCCGTGGCCGGCGCTTCCGGCGGCCGGCCCGCGCCCGTCGTCGCTGACGCGGAAGACGACCAGCCCCGGCAGGCGGAAGTCGAGGGTGACCCCGGCGGAGCGCGCCCGGGCGTGCTTGCGCACGTTGGTCAGGCCCTCCTGCGCGGCGCGGAAGAGCGCGTGCTCCACCTCCGGGGACAGGGGTCGGGGGGCGCCGAGCACCTCGAGCGCGAAGGCGGTGCCGGCGCCCTCCGCGGCGGCGACCAGCTGGGCCAGGCGCGCGGCGAGGGGGGCCGCCGGCTGGTCCGCATAGAGCGCGGAGACCGACCGCCGGACCTCGGCCAGCGCCTCCCGCGCCAGCCCCTCGGCCTTGCCCACGGCGGCGAGGGCTCGGGCCGGATCCGAGGCGTGGATCGCGCGCGCGGCCTCGAGCTGGACCTGGATGGTGGTCAGGCCGTGGCCGAGCCCGTCGTGGATCTCGCGCGCCAGGCGGTTTCGCTCCTGGATGACGGCGAGCCGCTTCACCTCCTCCGCCAGCGCCTCGGCCCGGCTGCGGGCTTCGGCCTCGCGGATCGCGACCCGGGTGAAGAGCGCGACGAAGCCGAAGGCCGGGAAGAGCGAGAGCGCGTCGGGCAGCACCGACCCCCGGCCGTAGAAGACGCCGCAGAGCCAGAGCGTGCCGGCGTAGAGCAGGGCGACGGCGGCGGCGGCGGGCCAGGGCGGAAGCAGCGCGACCGAGACCGCCGCCAGCGGCATGACGCAGAGCCACGCCTGGCCATGCATCCCTCCCAGCCAGAGCAAGCCCCCGAGCAGGACGGTCTGCGCCGCGAAATACCCCGCGCGCCGGAGCGGCCGCTGCCGAAGGCCGAGCGCGCCGTAGTCGACCATGCCCACGGCGCAGTAGGCGGCGCCGCAGGCCAGGCTGAGCACGCCGGGCCAGCGGCGCAGCGAAAGCCCGTTGAGGAGCGCGGACAGGAATCCCAGCCCCACGGTGGCGGGAAAGAGGAGGTTGGCGGCGCTCCACTTGGAATCCGGGCAGCGGTCGGGGCCTTCCATGCCGCCGATGCTAGCACGGGATGGAGCCGTTTGACACGTGCCGAAAGTCATGCCCGCCCCGGGGTTTATTGCCCGCCCTGCGCAATGCCTTGCCTTGGCGACCCGGAATCCTCAGGCTGGACTCCTTTGAGCACGTTCGAGGAGAAGTTTTGCCAGGCCCACCGGTGCGCGGCGGATGAATTCGAACGGCGCCTCTTCTGGCGCTGCCTCCACCGGCACGCGGCCGCGCTGGCGCCGCTCTTCCTCCTTTTCCGCCCGCGCTACTTCGCGCTGGACCGCGAGCTGATCCGCGAGGTCCGCAAGGCGGAGAAGATGAACGAGGTCTGGGAGGAGATCCGCGAGTACTTCGTCAGCCCCGAATACCAGGGCTGGCTGCGCAAGCGCGCCAACATCCGCATTTCGGCGCGGCGGCTGATCAACCTCGCCCGCGAGCACCTGCCCTCGACCGGCTCGCCCCCGCCGGCCTACCCGCCGCCGGAGCGCTCCCGCGACGGGGTGCCCTATTCGATGCGCGACGGCGCGCCCTACTGAGCGGACCGGGCGCGCGCGACGCGGGCCCGGAAGTCGGCGAGCTCCTGCTCGTAGACGGGCAGCATCTGGGTCCAGTGGAAGTAGGCGGGATGGCCGTCGACGGCCCCCTTCACCGGGATGGCGCGCTGGCGGGTCTGCAGGCCGTTGGCGTAGCGGTAGGTCTCGGCGGTGAGCTGGGCCAGGGTCCGGAAGTGGTCCAGGCTGAGCGCGAGCGAGCGCTCGGCCGTCTCCAGGTCGCGCACGTCGTGGCTGTGCTCGTAGCGCAGGACCAGCATCGCCGCCTGCACCTTCGCGGCGTAGCTGAGCGAGAGCTCGCGGATGCAGTGGATGTCGTTCTGCAGCCGCCCGAACTCCTCGGCGTTGGCCGAGACCTGGGGGCCGGCGTCGTCGATCTCCCTCATCGCCCGCTCGGAATAGCGCACGATCTCCCCGATGACGCGGGGCGGGGTCTCGCCGGAGTGAGGCTGCTTGTTCCACTCCCGGTCCACGTACTCCTGCAGGCGCTCCCCGGGGGGCGCCTGCCATTCCCACAGGCCGGGGAAGGCGTGGTACTTCTCGGGATGGACCAGCTCGTCCAGGGTCATGCCGAGCGACATCGTCTGGCGGTTGCCCTCGGTGATGCCGAAGCGCCGGATGATGCGGGGGGCGCACTCCCCGGCGTCGTTGTAGGCGGCGAGGATGTTCTCCGCCGCGGCCGGGCCGTAGGCCTGGGAGAGGCGGCCGATCCAGTAGGCGTGGTCGGCCCGGTCGGGGATGTCGGGGTTCCAGGCGTAGCGCCCCCAGGCCTCGTACCAGATCCAGTCGCGCTGGTATTCGAGCAGCGGCTCGGCGGTCTTGTCGGGCGTGTCCGGCCAGTCCCAGTAGGAGAGGGGATAGAGGTGGAGGCCGCGCGCCCCGAGCCGGTCGCGGATCGCGCGCGCGCATTCCTTGATGAAGCGCTGGTCGCCGTAGCGGAAGGGCTCGAGGTTGGCGAGGATGTGGACGTTGGCGATGTGCAGGGGCGCGAGCCGGCTCAGCTCGCGGTGCTGCGCCTGCGCCGCGCCGCGGGGCTCGGAGGTGGTGAGCGATTCCCCGTTGTACTTCTCCATCGTGTAGAGGTTGGGGTAGAGCTTGAGCGCGGCGGGCACCACCGCGCGGGCGTCGAGGGCGTGGGTGCGCAGGATCAGCGGGGGCTCGGCCGCGATCCCCGCCGCCCTCAGCCCGTCCTTCTCCCCCGGAATGATCACCTCGTCCATCCAGGCGATCTGGTTCGGGGTGTGCTGGAGGGCCTCGCCCAGGCACACCAGCAGGCCGACCGTCGGGTACTGCCGGACGAAGGCCGCGATGGTCTTGCGGGTGTAGTCGGCGGCCTCCGGCGTGCCCGCGTGCAGCGCCATCGGCAGGTGGTGGCGCTCGGCGAAGGGCCGGGAGAGCTCGATGTTGTAGAACATCTGCACCAGCCAGATGCCCCTGCGGTCGGCCTCCCGGATCAGCCAGCGGTAGGTCTCGACGTTTTTCGCGTACTGCTCCGCCGAGACCTCGAGCGCGTCGGGGTAGTCCGGCACCCGCACCAGGGAGGCGAAGGGGTGTCCGTTCCAGAGGAAGAGCGTGTTCATCCGGTTCGCGGCCAGGAAGTCGAGGTAGCCCTCCCAGAATCCGCGGTCGTAGAACCAGGGGAAGTTCCCGGGGTTGATCGGGTACTCGTACTCGGCGAAGCCGGGCAGGAGGGTGGGCTTCTGCAGGCCGATGCAGGGCCCGCGGACCTTGAGGGCCGGCGACTCGTCCTCGCTGGCCCTGGCCGGCAGCGCCCCGCCGTCGCGGGTGAGGCGGCCCAGCTCAAGGCAGCCGTAGAGGATGCCCGAGTCGTCCGCGCCGGCCACCACCAGGGTGCCGTCCGCCGCGGTGCCGAGCACGAAGCCCTCCGCCGCCGGGGCGGCCGGGGCGGGGGCCAGGCGGCCCCGCAGCGCCGGGTCGGAATAGAGGCCGACGGCGACATGCCGGGCCCCCGCGGCCTCGGCCACGGCCGCCCCGGTGTCCCGGATCGCGGCGGCCAGCCGGTCCAGGCCGTACTGGACCCGCGGTGAGGGCCGCTCCGGCCCGGCGAGGGCGACCGGGGCCGGCGCCTCGTGGGCCAGGGGGGCCTGGGCGCGGAGGGCCGCAGCCGGCGCGAGCAGGGCGAGGACGAGGGGGAGGAGAGGCTTCACGGGGAGACGCGGCGGATGCGCAGGGCGATGTAGGGGCGGCCCGGCAGGGCGACGGCCCGCCCGCCGGCGTCGGCGAAGGTGTAGTTGTCGCGCTTGCGGGTCACGAACAGGCCTGGGACGGGAGTGACGGTCATGTTCCAGGCGTCGAGGATTTCCACCTGGAATTTCATCCCATCGCGCAGGTCCTGCTTGTAAAGCGAGAAGGCCCAGGAGGCCGGCGCCTCGTGCCCGAAGTAGATCAGGTAGTACTGGCCGGCCTTCCCGCCGGTGCGCTCGTCCTGCCACTTGTCGATCGGGTCGATCTCCCCGCCGGGGGCCGCCTCCATCACCCGGCGGAGGAAGGCCAGGCGCGGCGGGCTCTGGCCGACCAGCTTGCCGCCGTCCGCCAGCCAGGAGTGGCCGTTGACCGAGAAGATCTCGCTGTGGCCGACGTAGGTGCCGGCGACCACCCCGCACCAGAAGCGGTGGACCATCTCCGGCCCCGAAAGCTGGCCCCAGCGCGCCGCGCTGTCGCCCTCGTACTTCACCTCGTCGTAGACCACCGGCTTGCGCCAGACGTCGCGGTAGAACTCGGCCCGCTCCGGCTCCTCCACCGCGGCCCCGTTCTGGATGCTGGCGTGGGTGACCCAGGGATGGGTGTTGTTGTAGAGCAGCGCGCCGTTGTGGATCGAGCGCAGGTGGTGGTAGGGGTCGCTCTGCGCCACCGTCTGGAAGATCCGGTCCCAGTCCGCCTCCCGCTTGCTGCGGATGAAGTCGTACTCGTTGGCCATCGACCACCAGACGTTGCGGTAGGCGGCGAAGCGCGCGACGACGTAGCGGAGGTAGCGCCCCTCGTCCTCCGGCCCCATGGTGCTGAAGCCCCAGCGGCGGTCGTAGGGGTGGAAGAGAATCAGGTCCGCCTCGATCCCCAGGTCGCGGAGCTGGCCGAGGCGGAGCTCGAGGTGCCGGAAGAACTCGGGATTGAACCGGGTGCGGTCCCAGTTCCGGGGCGGGGTCCCCGCGTAGGGGTAGCGGGGGTGGGCCTGGCCGTTGAAGGCGAAGTTCTGCGGGAAGACGCACATCCGGAGCTTGTTGAAGGGGCTCGCCGCCAGGGTGCGCAGGGTCTCCTCCTCGCGGGAGTCCTCGGCGTGGGCCCAGGAGTAGCAGGTGGTGCCGACCTGGCAGAAGGGGGTGCCGTCGGCATAGGCGAAGTGGTAGGTGTGGGCGACGCGGACCGGCCCGTGGTTGCCGGGCCCGGGCGCGGTGGCGGTGAAGGTTCCGGTCCGGCCGTCGAGCTCCGGCCGGTTGCTGTGGGTCCGGTAGGTCCATTCGCCGGCCGCCTCCGGCATGAAGCGCACCCGGTAGACGCCGCCCCCGTCGTAGAAGCCGGAGACCTCGACCGGCGCGCGTCCCGCCTGGGCGAAGTCGGCGGTGAGGGTCACCTCGGTGAAGGGGTTGCCGTCCGCCGGGCCGGACAGGGCCGCCTCATAGAGGCCCCACTGCTCGACGGCGGCGGCCGGAAGCGCGGACAGGAGGAAGGCGAGGAGGAGCGGCGCGGATTTCATGGGAGGGAGGCGGCGAGCTGGGGGCGGGGGGGGAGGGCGGCGACGGCGATCCCGGCGATCACCGCCTGGTAGGAGGCGACGCGGGGGAAGGAGACCACCAGGGCCCCGTCGCGGGCCCGGGCCGTGACGATGCGCTTGAGGGCGTGGCAGTAGCCGACTTCCTTCCAGATATCCAGGTTGCGGATCCGGGTGACGCCGTTCACCGCCACGTCGAAGAGGCGCCAGCCGGTGCAATCGAGCCCGCCGCCGCGGCCGTACCAGGGCTCGACGAAGTAGAGCTCGAGCTGGTAGTCGCCGGGCGGGACCGCGAAGCGGTAGCTCAGCTGCTCGCGCCCGTAGCGGAAGGACTGGAAGAGCCCCTCCTCGCGGGTCCCGGCGATCGGGTCGTGGATCGCGCGCTCGCTGCCCAGCTCCGCCGGCAGGCCCGGAAAGGCCATGGCCCAGGAGGTGGACCCCCAGGGGAGCCCCGCGCCGTCCGGCCGGTCGGCCGCCCAGAGCTGGCCGTGGAGGTCGCGGTAGTCGGCGCCGCCGCAGTGCACCCGGTAGAAATAGCGCAGCCCCGGGGCGGGCGCGGTGAGGTCCGCGACCGGCCCGTTGAGCTCGGCCCGGTGCGGCGCCCGCGGGAGGCCGTCCAGGATCATGCTGTCGGTCGCGACCCGCTTTCCGCCGACATAGCCCTCGGCGTAGAGCACGTCGGTCGCGATCTCCACGTCGTCCCACTGGAAGTGGGTCCCGACGCCCCGGCGCCGGCGCCGGCCGAGCGAGCGGCGGCGGTAGTCGTTGAAGAGCTCGACCTCGTCGCAGTTGGAGTAGACCACCAGGCCGCTCCTGCGCCCCGGCGCCGACCACCGGTCCGGCCAGCTGTGGGAGGCGATCACCACCATCGGCTGGGTGGCCGGCGGGGCGTAGTTCGCCCGGTACATGTAGTAGGCGTCGGTCGGCTCGCCCCAGAGCGTGAGCAGGCCCTTGTTGTTGGCCGGCCCGACGTGGTCCAGCGGGGCGCTCCCGTCGAAGAGCTGCTCGCCGCGCGGGCCGACCTGGCGCCCCGGATTCTCGTGGGTGGAGAAGAGCCACACCAGGTGGCCGCAGGCGCGCTCGCGGACCGACTCGGCCTCGCGCACCTTGAGCTCCAGCAGCTGGGTCATGCGGTCCTCCGTCAGGGGGCCGTCCGGCCGGAAGGGGCCCTCGCGGTGGAAGCCGAGGCTGCGCCAGGCGCCGTATTCGGCGACGAAGCGCTGCCGCACCAGCTCGCGGGCGTAGAGCCGGGGATCCCCGCCGTAGGTCCCCGACCAGTTCTGCGGAACGTTCCAGTCGCCGCCGTAGGCGCGGGGCCAGTCCGCGATCGGCTGCCCCCGGGGCGAGCTCTGGCTGCAGACCACCACGGGCCGCTGGCTGGTCGCGGTGGGGTCGAGCCGGCGGATCAGCTCGGCGCACTGCCGCGTGAAGTCCGGGGGCAGCGAGCTCTCGTTCTCGATGCCCCACATCACCAGCGAGGGGCTGTTGCGGCGCTCGCGCACCCAGTCGCCCAGCAGGGCGAGGAAGTTCGCCCGGAAGGCGGGGCTGTCGAACCAGATGTGGGCCGCGAACTGCGGCCACCAGAGCACGCCGCCTCGGTCCCAGGCCTCCTGGTACCTGAGGTTGTGGGGATAGTGGGCGTCGCGGACGGCGTTGAAGCCGGCGGCGCGGATCTGCGCGGCGCGCGCGGCGATCTGCTCGTCGCTGAAGGCGTGGCTCGCCCCGAGGTTGTGCTCGTATTCGGAGATGCCGTTGAGGAAGACGGGCCGGCCGTCGACCAGGAAGCGCGGGTCCTCGCCGGGGCGGCCCGAGGGCCAGCGCACCGTCCGGATGCCGCAGCGGGTCTCGGTGCGGTCGACCGGGGCGCCGGCGGGGCCGAGCAGCTCCGTCTCCCAGGTGTAGAGGGCGGGATCGGCGGGCGACCACAGCCGGGCGCCCCGCAGGATGGGCGTGTCCTGCCGCACGGTGGCGCTTTGGCCGGGTGCCAGGCGCGCGAGCGGTTCGACCAGCTCGGCCGCGAGCTCCCCGCCGGGGCCATAAAGGCGGGACTGCAGCCGGAAATCCCGCGGCTCCGCGCCATAGTTGCGGATCTCGGTCTCGGCGTGCACCACCGCCGCCTCGGCGCTCGCGCCGGCGTCGTTCCAGACGTGCACGCCGAACGGCTGGACCCGGAGGGGATCGGTCGCGACCAGGTGAACCGGGCGGAAGATCCCCATCGGCTGGCTCCCCTCGGAGAAGCCGTAGATCGGGAAGGAGCCGCCGCAGACCCAGGGCAGGTCGGAGATGCGGTCGGGGTGCTCGGCCCGCACCGCGAGCAGGTTGCGGCCCCCCGGCCGGGCCGCGCCGGTCACGTCGAGGGTGAAGGTGGTGCGGCCGCCGGCGTGGCGGCCGACCTCCCGGCCGTTCAGCCAGACCGTGGCGTAGTCGCCCACGCCCTCGAAGTAGAGGAAGAGGCGCCGCCCGCGGTCGGAGGCGGGGATGGCCAGTTCGCGGCGGTACCAGGCCGTGCCGTGGCGGTCGGTGTGGGGCTTGCCCTGCAGCCCCTCGTAGGCGTCCCAGTTGTGCGGCACCTCGACCGGCTTCCACCCCCGGTCGTCGTAGCCGGGATCCTCGAAGCTGTCGTAGCGCGCCGAGCCGCTCGCGCCGGCCACGCTCTTCCAGCCCGCGTCCAGCCGCAGGTCGCTGCGCGCGCCCTGGCCGGAGCAGGCCAGGGCCGGCGCCAGGGCGGCGGCGAGCAGCGCGGCCGCCCTCACGGCGCGGGGCTGAGGAGCCGGATCCGCAGGCTGCCGTGGCGGGCGCCGGCGAAGGACGCCGGCTGCGACTCCGGCCCGATCAGGTCGGGCGCATGGTTCTTGTTCGCCATGGCCGGACTCGACTCGTACGCGCCGATCCCGAGCGCGGGCAGCTGCAGGAGCGGCCCGACCCTCCCGTCATTGGGGCGGTAGACGCCGAAGTAGGGGCTGCCGCCCTCGTTGATCAGCTCGATCCGGCCCTCGCTCGTGTCCAGGACGGCCCACTTCCAGTCGGAGAAGAAGCCCTTGAACTCGGGGTAGATCCAGCTCTCTCCCGGCACCGTGTCGTTGTAGGCGTCCTCCCAGACGTCGAGCCGGGCGCCCTTGAGCCGGTTCTGCCAGACATGATAGGGGCCGCCGCCCAGCCAGCGCTTGGCCTTCACCCGGGACTCCGGATAGTCGAAGGCGATTCCCAGGATGTCCGCCGTACCGGCGAAGCTCAGGTCGTAGTCGAGGTGGAGGTCGCCGTCCGGGAAGATCCACCAGCTCGCCGCCTGCAGCGCCCCGGTGTAGCGGGCCTCGACGTGGACGGCGGATCCGACGCTGTCCGCGGTCAGGGAGGCGAGGGCGGAGGGCCCGGAGACGTCCTCGAATTCGCGTCCATGGCGCCGGTAGGCGACGAAGCGGGGGCCGCCGCTCAGGGAGACCGTGCGCCCCCCGCAGGAGAGGCCGGCCAGCCGCCCGGTGGCGGAGTCGAAGCGCGCGGCGAGCGCGCCGGCGCGCACCACCAGCTGCGCCCCCTCCCGCGACGAGGTCGCCGGCGTGCCGGTCCCGAGGGGGGCGGGCCCCGCCAGCGCGGCCCCGGGCTTCCAGCTCCAGGACCAGGTCCAGAGCTCGCGGCCCTCCGGGTCGCGGACGGTGAGGTAGAGCGCATCGGCCTGCCGCCAGGAGGCGGGGAGGGCGAGCGCGAGGCGGCCCCGCCCGTGCGCCGGCACGTCCGGGCCGGGCTGGGTGCCCCGGGCGACGACCTCATGGCCGGAGGCCCCCGCGCCCGGCCGCGCGAAACGCACCAGCTCCCAGGAGAAGGCGCAGCGGCTCAGGTCGGTGAAATCATAGTGGTTCTCGACCGGGAGGGCGCCGTCGAAGTCCTCCGGCAGCCGCTCCGGGCCCACCTGCACGGGGCACCAGATCTGGCGGATGGCGAAGAAGCTGCCCTCCTTCTCGCGGTGCGGCCCGACGATGCCGTCCGGCGCCCAGCTGTCCTTGCTGTCGAGGCGGCCGCCCTGGTCCGTCCGCGCGGCCGACTCGTCGAGCAGGGCCCAGATGAAGCCGCCGGCGGCGCGCGGGGCGCTGCCCATCACCTTCCAGTAGTCGTCCAGGCCCGCCCCGGCGCCGCCGTCGTAGTTCCCGTGCAGGAATTCCGTCGGCAGGTAGATGTCGGGCCCGTTGGCCAGCTGGACGGTCTGGGCGTAGTTTCGGTAATGGGCGGTGTTGACGTTCCCGAAGTTGGCCCAGGGGTGGAGGACGTCGCGGCGCTGGGGGTCCCAGACCGAGAACTGGCCGTCGTTGGCCAGGTTGTTGCCGCCCTCGTTGCCATTGTCCCAGAACAGGATGCTGGGGTGGTTGACGTCGCGGCGCACCATCTCGCCGATCAGCTTCCGGCCGGTCGGGGTGTCGTAGGCCCCGTGCCAGCCGCCGAGCTCGTCGAGGACGTAGAGCCCGAGTTCGTCGCAGGCCTCGAGGAAGTCGGCGTCGGGAGGATAGTGCGACATGCGCACCGCGTTCATGTTGGCCTCCTTGATCAGCCGCACGTCGTCGTAGCAGATCTCCCGGCTGAGGGTGCGCCCCGATTCCGGCCAGAAGCTGTGCCGGTTGACCCCCTTCAGCCGGATCTTGGTCCCGTTGAGGTAGAGGCCGTCGCCGGGTCGGACCTCGAAGGTGCGGAAGCCGAAGGGCTCGGTCAGGGCGTGCGCCGGCCTGCCCCGCTCGAGGAGGGTGAAGCGCGCGCGGTAGAGCTGCGGCGTCTCCGCCGTCCAGAGCCGGGGCCGGGGGAGGAGGGTGCGCAGGGTGGCGTGGTCGGCGCCGCCGAGCGGCGCCGAGAAGGGCGCCCCGACGGCGCGGCCGTCCGCGTCCAGCAGCTGGCCCTGGACCTCCAGGCCCGGGCCGGCCGAACCGGGGGCGAGGTAGACCTCGGCCGCGAAGCCGCCGTCGGCCCGGGCGTCGATCGCCACCCGCTCCAGCGCCCGGGCGGGGATCGCCTCGAGGTAGACCGGGCGGAAGATCCCGGCGAAGTTCCAGAAGTCGGCGTAGCGCTCGGCGTCGTTCACGCTCGGGTTGGCGGATTTCTCGCTGACGGTGACCTCGAGCTGGTTCGGCTCGCCGAAGCGCAGCAGCGGGGTGATGTCGTAGCGGAAGCGGTAGAAGGCCCCCTGGTGGACCGGCCCGGCGCTCCGGCCGTTCACCTTCACCTCGGCGTCGGTCATGACCCCGTCGAAGACCAGGCGGACCCGGCCGGAGCGCCAGGCGGCGGGCGCCGCGAAGGTGAGCCGGTAGATCCCCTGGTCGGCCACCATCCGGTCGCGGGAGGGGTCCTTCTTCGAGGGCCGGTGCTCCAGCCCGTACTCGTAGGTCCCGAAGCCCTCCTCCTCCCAGCAGGAGGGCACGGGGATCTTGGTCCAGCGGCCGGAATTGCGCCCCCCGGTGCAGTAGAAGTCCCAGGGCTGGGCGTCGTCCTTGCCGTGGCCGGAGAGGTAGACGATTTGGGTTTCAGGCGCGGCCGCCGCGAAGGTCGGGACGGCCAGGGCCAGCATCAGCAGGGCGATGAGGGGTCTCATGACGCGGCGCCAGCCAAGCACGCCCCGGCGGCGGAGCGTGTCAACAGGAGAGCGCCGGACCTTAGGATCCCGCAATATTTGTCGCCAATTGAGGGAGAACCGGCAGTAAAATTATCCTAATCTCGCCCCTTCCATGAAAGCCCCCGCCCCCTGCCTCGGCGTCATCTTCGGCAACCGCGACTTTTTCCCCGACCGGCTGGTGGCCGAGGCGCGGGCGGATTTCGAGAAGCTCTTCAACGAGATCGGCGTCCAGGCGGTGATGCTCGGGACCGGGCAGAGCAAGCTCGGCGGGGTCGAGACCCACGCGGACGCCCGGGCCTGCGCGGAGCTCTTCCGCCAGAACCGGGACCGGATCGACGGCGTCCTGGTGGTCCTCCCCAACTTCGGCGACGAGCGGGGGGTGGCCGACACCCTCAAGCTGGCCGAGCTGCGGGTGCCGGTGCTCGTCCAGGGCTACCCCGACGACCTGGACCGGCTCGACGTGGTGCGCCGCCGCGACGCCTTCTGCGGCAAGATCTCGGTCTGCAACAACCTCCGGCAGGCCGGCATCCCCTATTCGCTCACCCGCCGGCACGTGGTGCGGCCGGAGGACCCCTCCTTCCGCGCCGACCTCGACCGGTTCCTCGGCGTCTGCCGGGTGGTGCGCGGGCTGCGCCGCCTGCGCATCGGGGCGGTCGGGGCGCGGCCGGGCGCCTTCGCCACCGTGCGCTACAGCGAGAAGATCCTCGAGCGCCACGGGATCACCGTGGTCACGGTCGACCTCTCGGAAATCCTCGGCCGGGCGGCCAAGCTGACCGAGGCCGAGCTCAGGCCCAAGAGCGAGGAGATCCGCGCCTACGCCGACGCCGCGGCGGTCCCGCCGGCCAAGCTGGCGCAGATGGCCCGGCTCGGCGTGGTGCTCGACCGCTTCGTGCAGGAGCACAGCCTGGACGCGACCGCGATCCAGTGCTGGACCTCGCTGCAGCAGAACCACGGCTGCAACGTCTGCACCAGCATGAGCATGATGAGCGAGGCCTTCCTGCCCAGCGCCTGCGAGGTCGACGTCACCGGGGTGCTGACGATGTACGCCGCCCAGCTCGCCGGCCGCTCCCCCAGCGCCCTGGTCGACTGGAACAACAACTACGGCGCCGACGACGAGCGCTGCGTCCTCTTCCACTGCGGCAACTGGGCCAAGTCCTTCCTGCCCGACGCCCGGGTGGCGACGGCGCCGATCCTCGGGACGGTGGTGGGGACCGAGAACACCTACGGGGCGCTGGAGGGCCGCACCCCGGCCGGGCCGCTGACCTACTCCCGCATCAGCACCGACGACCACCGCGGGGTCCTCCGCGCCTACGTCGGGGAGGGCGAGCTGACCAACGACGCCCTCCAGACCTTCGGCAACCGCGCGGTGGCCCGGATCCCGCGGCTGCAGCAGCTGATGCACTACGTCTGCGCGGAGGGCTTCGAGCACCACGTGGTGATGAACGCCTCGCGCTCGGCCGCGGTCCTGGCCGAGGCCTGCGAGCGCTACCTCGGCTGGGAAGTCTACCATCATGCCGCCCCGCAGGAGTGAGCCCGACGACGCCGCGCTGGCGCGGCTCTCGCTCCGGTACCGCCGGCGGCTGCTCGAGGCGATCAAGCACGCGGGCGGCGGGCACACCGGCGGGAGCCTCTCCTGCGTCGACATCCTCAACGTCCTCTACAACCGGGTCCTCCGCGTCTCCCCGGAGAGCTTCGCCTCCGCCGGGCGCGACCGCTACATCCAGAGCAAGGGGCACTCGGTCGAGGCCCTCTTCGTGGTGCTGGCGGACCGGGGCTTCTTCCCCGACGCCGAGCTGGACACGCTCGGGCGGGCCGGCTCCCACTTCGTCGGGCACCCCACCCGCAAGGTCCCGGGGATCGAGCACAACACCGGCGGCCTGGGGCACGGCCTCTCCTTCGGCGTCGGCCAGGCGCTGGCGGGGCGGATGGACGGCGCGGACTACCGCGTCTTCGTGCTGCTGGGCGACGGCGAGCTGGCCGAGGGCTCGAACTGGGAGGCGGCGCTCTGCGCCGCCCACTACGGGCTCTCCAACCTGACCGCGATCGTGGACTGCAATTCGCTCCAGATCACGGGGCGGACCAAGGACGTGATGGGGCTCGAGCCGCTGGCCGAGAAGTTCCGGGCCTTCGGCTGGTCGGCGCGCGAGGCGGACGGGCACGACTTCGGCGAGCTGACCGCGGCGCTGGCCCAGCCCCTCGACCCCGCCCGGCCCGGGGTGGTGATCGCCCGGACGATCAAGGGGCGCGGGGTGAGCTTCATGGAGGACGCCGGCGCCTGGCACCACCGGGTGCCGACCGACGCCGAGTTCGCGCGGGCCCTGGCCGAGCTCGACGCCGCCCGGGCGCAGCTGGAGGCCCGCGGATGAGCACCGGCCCCGCGCCCGCCCACACCCCCGAGGCCGAGGCCGCCGCGCGGCGCCTCGGGCTCCGCCTCGGCCGGCCCAACCTCGAGGAGTTCGCCGACACCGTCCTGGCCCTGGCCCGGGCGGACCGGAACGTGGTGGTGGTGACGAGCGACTCGCGCGGCTCGGGCAAGCTCACCCCCTTCGGCCAGGCGCTGCCGCGGCAGATCGTCGAGGTCGGGATCGCGGAGCAGAACCTGGTCGGGGTGGCGGCGGGCCTCGCCGCCGCCGGCAAGACGGTCTTCGCGGTCTCGCCCGCCTGCTTCCTCACCGCGCGCGCGCTGGAGCAGATCAAGAACGACGTGGCCTACGCCGACCATCCGGTGGTGCTGGTCGGGATCAGCGCCGGGGTGAGCTACGGCGCCCTGGGCAGCACCCACCACTCGCTGCACGACTTCGCCGCGCTGCGGGCGATCCACAACCTCGCGGTCGCCGCGCCGGCGGACAACGCCGAGGCGCGCTCGCTGGTGCGGGCGGCCGCGGCCGCCCGCCGGCCCGCCTACCTGCGCTTCGGCAAGGCCGCGCTCTACGACCTCCCCGGCGCCGCGCCGGAGGAGCCGGGCCGCGCCCGGCCGGTGCGGGAGGGCGGGGACCTCGCCTTCATCGCGACCGGCGAGACCGTGATCCACGCCCTGCTGGCCGCCGACCTCCTGGCGGAGGGGGGCATGCAGTGCCGGGTGCTGAGCGTGCCCTCGCTCAAGCCCCTCGACCGGACGGCGATCGTCGAGGCGGCCCGAGCCTGCGGCTCGGTGATCGTGGCGGAGGAGCACTCGGTGCACGGCGGGCTGGGGGAGGCCTGCGCGGCGCTCCTGGCCGAGGCGGGGGTCGCGGCGCGCTTCCACCAGGCCGGCATCCCCGACCACTACACCTGGACCGGGAGCCAGGCCGACATCTTCCGCCACTACGGCATCTCCCGGGAGGGGCTGGCCGCGGCCGCGCGCCACCTCAAGCGCTGAGGCTCCCATGCGCGCCTACCTGGCCCTCGACCAGAGCACCTCCTCGACCAAGGCGCTGCTCTTCGCGGCGGACGGCCGGGTGCTCGACAGCGAGGCGCGCGGCCACGCCCAGCACACGCCGCAGCCGGGCTGGGTGGAGCACGACGCCGAGGAGATCTGGCGCAACGCCCTCGGCGTCCTCGGGGTCCTGCTCGGGCGCCACCGCGAGCGGATCCCTCACCTGGCCTGCCTCAGCCTGGCCAACCAGCGCGAGACGGTGGTGGTCTTCGAGCGGGGCAGCGGCCGCCCGCTGCACCCGGCGATCGTCTGGCAGTGCCGCCGCGGCGACCGCTTCTGCGCCGAGCAGGGGCGGGCGGGGCGGGGGGAGGAGCTGCGCCGGCGCACCGGCCTGCCCCTGGACGCGTACTTCTCGGCCTCCAAGCTGCAGTGGCTGGCGCGAAACCGGCCCGAGCTGCGCGCCCGGATGGGGCGGGGGGAGGCGGTGGCCGGGACGATGGACGCCTACCTGGTCCACCGGCTGACCGAGGGCCGGGTCTGCGCCACCGACTCGACCAACGCGAGCCGCACCCTGCTGTACGACATCCACCGGCTGGGCTGGGACCCGGAGCTGTGCGGGTGGTGGGAGGTGCCGGCCGCGGCGCTGCCCGAGGTCCGCGACGGCCTGGGCCGCTTCGGCGAGACCACGCTCGGCGGCCTGCTGCCCCGGCCGCTGCCGATCTGCGGGGTGCTGGGGGACTCGCAGGCGGCGCTGCTGGGCCAGGGGTGCGTGCGGCCGGGCATGGCCAAGGTCACCTTCGGGACGGGCTCCTCGGTGCTGCTCAACATCGGGGCGAAGCCGCTGGCCTCGGGCCAGGGGCTGGTCACCGCGCTGGCCTGGACCCACCGGGGGGTCCCGACCTACGCCTTCGAGGGCATCATCATCAGCTCGGCGGCCACGCTCGCCTGGCTCAAGGACCAGCTGGGGCTGATCGGCGACTTCGCCTCGAGCGAGGCCCTGGCGCAGGAGGTCGCGGACAACGGCGGGGTCTACCTGGTCCCGGCCTTCGCCGGACTGGGCCTGCCGTACTGGAAGCCCGCGGCGCGGGGGGCGATCCTCGGGCTGAGCACCGCCAGCGACCGCCGCCACGTGGTGCGGGCGGCCCTGGAGTCGGTCGCCCTGCAGCTCCACGACGTCCTCGCGGCCATGGGCGGGGAGGCGCCGGCCCCGATCGCCAGCCTCTACGGGGACGGCGGGCCGACCGCCAACCGCTTCCTGATGCAGCTGACGGCGGACGCGACCGGCACCGAGCTGCGGATCCCGGCGGGGAGCAACGGCGCCGCGCGCGGGGCGATGATCGCGGGCCGGATCGCGCTGGGCGAGCTGGCCGGCCCCGAGGCGGCGCCGGCCTCGGGCGAGGAGGCGGTCTACCGGCCCGCGATGCCGGCCGAGGCGCTCCGCCGCCTGCGGGAGGGCTGGAGCGCCGCCGTGCGCCGCGTGATTTCATGAACCCCGACCCCGCCCCGACCTCCCTCGTCCAGCGCCTCGACGCGCTCTACGAGTACGAACGCGAACCGGTGACCGAAGGAAACCTCCACGGCTGGAAGATCTTCTGGGCCACCTTCGCCGGGGAGCACATCGCCGGCACGGAATTCGTGCTCGGCCCGCTCTTCGTCCTGCACGGGGCGACCGCCACCGACGTCTTCGCCGGACTGGCGATCGGCAACCTCCTGGCGGTGCTGAGCTGGGCGCTCCTCTGCGCCCCGGTGGCGGTGAAGACCCGCCTGACGATCTTCTGGCAGATCCGCCAGGTCGGCGGGCCCTGGCTCACCTTCCTCTACAGCTCCCTCTTCGCCGTCTTCCTCTGCCTGCTGGCGGGCTCGATGATCAACGTCTCGGTCACCGCGATCACGCTGCCCTTCCACATCCCCAACCCCGGCCCGGGCGCGCTGTTCCCCAGCTGGAGCTGGGTGCTGCTGGCCGCGGGGGTGGGGGCGCTGATCTCGGTGCTGGCGGTGATGGGCTTCGAGGGGATGGCGATCTTCTCCAAGATGTGCGCCCCCTGGATGGTCACGATCTTCTTCGTCGCCGCCATCGCCACGCTGCCCTCGCTCGGCTGCCGCTCCCTGCACGACTTCTGGCGGGTGGCCAACGAGAAGATCTGGACCGGCACCCCCGCGCCCGGCTTCAGCCACTACCACTTCTGGCACATCGTCGGCTTCGCCTGGCTCTGCAACATCACCCAGCACGTCGGCATGGCCGACCTGACCATCCTGCGCTACGCCCGGAAATGGCAGATGGGCTTCACCTCCTCGGCCGGGATGTACCTCGGGCACTTCTGCGCCTGGATCGCCTCCGGCATCCTCTGCGCGGCGGCGGTGGGCGACAAGTCGCCCGGGCCGATCGCCTTCCTCGGCGCGGGCTGGGCCGGCGCCCTCTGCGTGGTGATCGCGGGCTGGAACGTGGCCAGCCCGACCCTCTACCGGGCCGGCCTGGCCCTGCAGATCGTGACGCCGGGCTGGAAGCGCTGGAAGGTCACCCTTCTCATCGGCGTGGCGATCATCCTCTGCGCCTGCATCCCGGCCCTGCTGGCCAACCTCGACCGGGTGGTGGGCTACAACGGGCTCTTCTTCCTGCCGCTGGGCGCCTTCATCTTCATCGACTACTGGGTGCTGCCCAAGCTGGGCCTGCAGCGCAGCTACGCCGGCCGGCGGGGCCTGCCGTGGAGCTGGCCGGCCGCCTTCGCCTGGGGCGGGGCGCTGGCGTTCTCCTTCTTCGCCTACGGCAAGGACAACTACGCCTGGCTCCAGCGCCTGGTGGCGGGGCATCTGCCCGCCTGGGCCGAGGCCTACCGGCCCGACCTCTTCTACCTCGTCCTCCCCGAGTGGATCGTGGCGATCGCCCTTTACCTCCTCTTCAGCCTCCTCCAGCAGAAATCCTCCCGCGCATGAAACTCCTCCTCCAAACCGTCTCCTTCGCCGGGCTCGCGGCGATGTTCGGCGCGGCCATCGCCGTCTTCAACGGCGCGCTGAGCCGCGACGCCTACTATCTCTGGGCCCTGGGCGGCACCGCCGCCTGGTTCGGCACCGTGCCCTTCTGGATGAAGCGGCGGCTGCAGCGCTCCACCTGAGCCGGCCATGCGGATCGCCAAGCTCCGCTGCGAGTACCTGGAGAACCCGCTCGGGATCGACGAGCTCGCGCCGCGCCTGAGCTGGATCCTGGAGTCCCCCCGCCGGGGGGCCCGCCAGGCGGCGCGGCGGATCCGGGTCGCCTCCACGGCGGAGAAGCTGCGCCGCAACCAGGCGGACCTCTGGGACAGCGGCAGGGTCGCCGACGCCCGCACCGCCCAAATCGCCTACGAGGGCCGGCCGCTGGCCTCCCGCCAGGTTTGCCACTGGAAGGTCACCTGCTGGGACGAGACCGGGGCCGCCAGCGAGTCGCCGCCGGCCCGCTGGACGATGGGGCTCCTGCGCGCCTCCGACTGGAAGGCCCGCTGGATCGCCGCCGATCCGGCGGTGTGGGGCGGCGACCCGGGCGCGGTGGCCCCGGGCCCGGAGCGGCCGGGCAGCCCGGTCTGGTTCCGCCGGGAATTCGAGGCGCCGGCGGGCCTGAAGCGGGCGACGCTCTACGCCAGCGCCCGCGGCGTCTTCGAGGCCCACCTCGGCGGCCGCAAGGTGGGGGAGGACCTCTTCGCGCCGGAGTGGACCGACTACCGCCGGCGCATCCAGTACCGCACCTACAACGTCACCGGGCTGGTCGCGCCGGGGCCCAACGTGCTCGGGGCGGTGCTGGGCGACGGCTGGTACGGGGGATTCCTCGGCTGGCAGCGGACGCGCGCGCGCTACGGCTCCGAAAACAGCCTGCTGCTCCAGCTCGAGCTGGAGACCGGCGAGGGGAAGCGGATCGTGATCGGGACGGACCGGAGCTGGGCCGGGCGCTGCGGCCCGATCCTCAGCTCGGATTTCCAGATGGGGGAGGAGTACGACGCGCGGCGGGAGCTGGAGGGCTGGGGCCGCCTCGGGGGCGGCGGAGCCGGCTGGCTGCCGGCGCGGGCGGTGGCGGCGCCGAGGGCGGCGCTGGTGGCCCAGCGCTCCGAGCCGGTGCGCATCACCGAGCTGCTCGCGCCCCAGTCGGTGCGGAGGACCGCGGCGGGCGCCTACATCTGCGACCTGGGACAGAACATCAGCGGCTGGGTGCGCCTGCGCGTGCGCGCTCCGGCCGGAACGCGCGTGGTCCTGCGCCACGCCGAGCGGCTGAGCCCCGACGGCTCGCTCTACACCGAGAACCTGCGCCGGGCCCGCTCGACCGACGTCTACGTGGCCCGGGGCGCGGCGCGGGAGACCTGGGAGCCGCGCTTCACCTTCCACGGCTTCCAGTATGTCGAGATCTCGGGGCTGAGGGCGGCGCCGCGGCCGGGCGACGTCACCGGCTGCGCGCTGCATTCGGCGGCGCCCCCCGCCGGCGAATTCGCCTGCTCCCACGAGGGGGTGAACCGGCTCTGGCTCAACGGCCGCTGGTCGCAGCGCGACAACTTCATCAGCGTGCCGACCGACTGTCCGCAGCGCGACGAGCGGCTGGGCTGGACGGGCGACGCCCAGGTCTTCCTCCGCACCGCCAGCTGCAACCTCGACGTGGCCGCCTTCTTCACCAAGTGGATGATCGACGTGGAGGACGCCCAGACCCCCGAGGGGGTCTTTCCCGACACCGCCCCGCGCCTGCCGGAGGACGGGGGCGACTACGTCGGGCTCGACGGCCTCGGCGGGGCGGCGGGCTGGGCCGACGCCGGGGTGGTGGTGCCCTGGACGCTCTGGCAGGTCTACGGCGACCTGCGCGTCGCCGCGCGCCACTGGAAGGCGATGGCGGCCTGGCTGGCCTACCTCGAGCGCACCAACCCCGACGGCGTGCGGCGGAACGAGCTGGGCAACAACTACGGGGACTGGCTCTGCCTGCCCTCCGACCGCGTCTTCCGGGAGGGCTCCCCGATGAAGACCCTGCTGGCCACCGCCTACTGGGCGGACGACGCCGCCAAGCTGGCCGAGCTGGCCGCGGCCCTGGGCCGGCCGAGGGAGGCGAAGCGCTACCGGCGGGTGTTCGAGCGGGTGCGGGCCGCCTTCCAGCGGGAATTCCTGCGGGGGGACGGCCGCCTGGCGGTGGAGACCCAGACGGCCTACCTGCTGGCGCTGGCGATGGACCTGCTCCCGGCGGAGGTCAGGGCCCGCGCGGCCGAGCGGCTGGTGGACAACATCCGCGCCCTCGATTGGCACCTCAGCACCGGCTTCATCGGGATCCGCTTCCTCAACCCCGTCCTGACCGAGACCGGCCACGCCGACGCCGCCTGGCGGCTGCTCCTGCGCGAGGACTATCCCTCCTGGCTCTACCCGGTCCGCCATGGCGCCACCACCATCTGGGAGCGCTGGAACGGGTGGACCGAGGAGGGGGGATTCTTCAACCCGGAGATGAACTCCTTCAACCACTACGCCCTCGGCTCGATCGGCGAATGGCTCTTCCGCCACGTGGCGGGGATCGAGCCGGCCGAGCCGGGCTTCCGGCGGATCCGCCTCCGCCCCCATCCCGGCGGCGGCCTGAAGTTCGCCCGCGCGGCCTACGACACCCCGCACGGGCGGGTCGAGAGCGCCTGGGAGCGGGAGGGGGAGAAGCTCGCCTGGCAGGTGCGCGTTCCGCCCAACGCGGCGGCCCTGGCCTGCATCCCGAGCGAGCCGGGGACGGCGGTGGCGGCGGGCGGCCGCCCGCTGGAGCGGGCCGGGGGGGTCGGCGCGGTCCGCCGGGCGGGAGCCTTCGTCGAGTGCGAGCTCGGGCCCGGCCGCTACGCCTTCGCCAGCACCCTGCGCGCGGCTCCGCTTTTGACACCTTAGCCGGGCGCGGCCAGGGTGGCGGGATGAGGGGCTTTCTTCTGCCGCCGCTGGCCCTGCTCCTGGCCGCGGCGGCCACCCGCGGGGCCGACCGCTCGGTCTTCTACGTCTCCCCGGCGGGAAGCGACGCCAACGCCGGCACGCTGGCGGCGCCCTTCCGCACCCTCGGGCGGGCCCGCGACGCGGTGCGGGGCCTCGGCCGCGACGCCAGGGACGAGGTGGAGGTGCGCCTGCGCGGCGGCATCTACCCCCTGCTCGCGCCGGTGGAGTTCGGGCCGGAGGACTCCGGCCGCGACGGCCACCCGGTCCGCTACCTGGCGTACGCCGACGAGGTCCCGGTCCTGAGCGGCGGGGTGGTGGTCACCGGCTGGGTCCGGGACCACGGCGAGATCTACCGCGCCCCGCTCGAGCGCTCGACCAAGCTGCGGGCGCTTTTCGTCGACGGCCGCCGCGCGGCGATGGCGCAGGGGCCCAAGCCCCTCCGGGCGGCGGGCGCCTGGGGCGAGTTCGTGGTGCGGGGCGGCGAGCCCTGGGCCGAAACCCCCGGCACCACCCTGGCCGGGCTGCGCTTCCCGGCGGCGGAGCTGCCGCCCTGCGCCGACCCATCCTCCGTGGAATTGGTGCAGGCCCATTCGTTCAACCAGCTCATCCTCGGGGTCCGGGAGATGCGGCGCGAGGGGGGCCAGACCATCGTCGAGCTGCAGCAGCCCTACGGCGCGATCGCCGCGGCGCTGCCCTGGGGCTGCGGGATCGACCCGCGCGGCGCCTTCGTGGTGCGCAACGCCCGGGAGCTGCTCCAGGCGCCGGGGCAGTTCTACTTCGACCGCCGCCGCGGCCTCCTCTACTATTACCGCGACGGCGAGGACCTGGCGCGGGCCAATGTGGTGGCGCCGGCCAGCCCCGGGCTGATCCGCCTGCGGGGGCGCTCCAACGCCGACCGGGTGCACGACCTGGAATTCCGGGGGATCGCCTTCGCCTACGACGACTGGCAGCTGATGGACCTGGAGGGCTCCCGCGGCTTCGTCGGGGTGCAGAGCCTCGGCCTCTATGACCGCTTCCGCGCCGACGGCAGCCACCACGCCGACCGCTACCAGGGGCTGGACCTGCCGCAGGGCACGGTCGAGCTCCGCAACTGCGAGCGGATCGCCTTCGTGCGCTGCCGCTTCGAGCACCTGGGCAGCGGGAGCGCGGTCAGCCTGGTCAACGACGCGCGCTCGAGCGACGTCGAGGGCAACATCTTCTACGACCTGGCCGGCAACGCGGTCAACGTGGGCCATCCGCAGCACTACGACGAGCACAGCGCGCTGTTTCCGCCGGCCGCCTGGGGCCCGTGCGAGAACGACGCCGTCCGCGACAACCTCATCCGGCGCTGCTGCCTCGACTTCGAGCAGGAGGAGGCGATCAGCGCCTTCTTCACCCGCGGGCTGGTGGTGGCGCACAACGACATCCAGGGGACGCCCTACGGCGGCATCGCGGTGGGGTGGTGGTGGGGCAACGCCGGGATCCCCCCCTCGCGGGTGCCGCGCGACAACGTGATCGCGGACAACCGGGTGGTGGACACCCAGGAGGTCCTGGGCGAGGACGGGGGGTCGATCTACGTCCTCGGCGTCCAGCCGGGCGGCCGGATCACCGGCAACTACCTGCGGGGCCACACCCGCCTGATCTATCCCGACGACGGCTCGGCGGGCTGGACCATCCGGGGCAACGTGGCGGAGGACGGCCTGCTCTGGTTCCACGCCTGGGTCGACCGGATCCACGACCTGCGGGTGCAGGACAACTACACCAACACCCCGGAGGCGCTGAACCGGGCCGCCGGCGTGGCGCTGCGGGACACCCATTTCGAGGGGCGGGCCCCGCCCTGGTCTCCGCCCGCGCAGGCGATCGTCGACGCGGCCGGCCTGGAGCCGGCCTATTCCGACCTGCGCTGAGCCCGGCTCAGGCGAGCCGCGCGACCGAGCCGCGCACCACCAGGCTGGGCTCGACCTGCACCTGGACCGAGGGGCCGGAGGGCCCGGCGGCGGCGCGGCTGAGGAGCTGCTCCACCGCGCAGCGCCCGACCAGGGCCGGATGGATGTCGATGGTGGTCAGGGCGGGGGTGAGCCCCATCACCAGGGACGTCTCGTTGTTGCAGGAGATCAGGCTGACGTCCCGGCCGACCTTGAGCCCGCCGCGCTCCAGCTCGGTGTAGACCTGCACCGCCGTCCGGTCGGAGGGGGCGAAGAGGGCGGTGGGCCTGGCGGCGGGAGGGAGGGCCCGCCAGCGGGCGAGCAGCACCGCGACCTTGTTCTGGTCGGTGATCGCGGGCAGCGGCCAGGCGAGGGAGCGGCCGGGCTCGGATTCAAAAAGGCGGCAGGCAAGGCCGCGCTCGGCCAGGGCGTGGAGGAAGCCGCGCTTGATCCGCTCGAACTGCACCTGCCCGGGCTTGGGGTCGAGGAAGCCGATGCGCTGGTGGCCCAGCTCGGCCAGGTGGGCGGCCGCCAGCGCCCCGGCCTTCTCCGGGTCGAAATTGCAGTGGTCCCCCCGCGCGTTGGGCAGCTGCCCCATCAGCCAGACCAGCGGCAGCGAGTAGAGCCTCCGGACCAGCGGGCTGGCCTCGGGCGGGGGCAGCAGGCCCTGGTTCGGCCCCTTCAGGATCACCCCCGCCACCGCCGGGTCCTCCAGGAAGGCGGGGATGCGGTCGCCGCGCGGGATGTTGGCCAGCAGCAGGCTCCGGCCCCGGTCCGAGAGGGCCCGCTCGATCCCCTGGAGGGCGGCGCTCACCACCGGGATGTGGACCAGGGTGTCCTCCATCCCGAAGCAGACCACCGCCACCTGCCCGGCGGAGGGCTGCCGGGCCCGGGGGGGCTTGCGGGCGCGGATGCGGACGTAGCCCAGGCGCTCCACCGCCCCCAGGACGCGGCGGCGGACCGGCTCGGCCACGCTGGGGTGGCCGTTGATCACGCGGGAGACGGTGCCCACGGCGACCTCGGCGTCGCGGGCGACGTCGAGGACGGTGACGGGGCCGCGAACTTTGGCGGACCGGCGCGTTCTAAGCTTGGGCATGGTAAGCTGGGACCGGCTCGAACCTAGGGGCCGGCCCCTGGTGAAACAACCCTATTTCATCGACATCCGTTAAAATTTCGTTGCCGCCGCTCCGAGAGCGCCCTGAATTTCGTTCACGGTAGTTCACGGTGAAATTATCGCTGCCCACCCCGCCATGGTGATGGTTTCCTTCGACCCCAACCGTCCCGACTTCGCGCCGTACGGATTGACGTGCGTGCGCTGGAACCCGACCCCGATGCGGCGCCCGGACCGCCACAACGAGATCGAGCTCAACTTCCTCGGCTCCGGCGCGCTCACCTACCTGCTGGGCGGCCGCAAGGTGCGGGTCGAGGCCCACCGCCTCTGCGCCTTCTGGGCGGCGCTGCCCCACCAGATCATCGAGTACGCCTCCCAGACGGAATACTTCGTCGCGACCATCCCGCTCGCCTGGTTCCTGCAGAGCGAGCTGCCGGCGCGGCTGGTCCAGCCCATCCTGCACGGGCACCTCCTGAGCGAGCCGGAGGCGGCGGCGCCGGGCGCCGACCTGGGGCGCTTCGCGCAGTGGGAGGACGACCTGCGGCAGGGCCGCGAGGACCTGACCAAGGCGGTGCTGCTGGAGATGAGCGCCCGGCTCCTGCGGCTGGCGCAGGCGCAGCCCCCGCTCGATCCCGCGCGCCCGGCCGGCCGCCGCCGCGTCCCCGCCCTGGGCGAGGGCGGCCTGAACAAGGTCGAGCAGATGGCCTGCCTGGTGGCGCAGCGCTACCGCGAGCACCTGTCGGTGGGCGAAATCGGCCAGGCGGTCGGCCTGCACCCGAACTACGCGATGAGCCTGTTCCAGAAGACCTTCGGGACGACCCTGGTCGAGTACCTCACCGAGCACCGGATTTCTCATGCGCAGCGGCTCCTGATCACGACCGACGAGAAGATCGTCTCGGTGGCGCTCAACTCCGGCTTCAATTCCGTCAGCCGCTTCAACGAGGCGTTCCGGCGGGCCTGCGGGTGCACCCCGCGGGATTACCGCCGGGAGCACCGCGCCTAGGCCGCCCACCGGCCCTCAGAAGGAGGCCCGGACGCCGAAGGAATACTGGGCGCCGTTGGTGTAGTAGGTCTCCATCTTGGCCCAGTCGGGGGCGCTCGGGCCGTCGATGGACCAGCGGGTGACGCCGTTGTTCAGGTTGCGCCCGGCGGCGAAGACCAGCAGGTGCTTGGAGAGCTGGTACTCCACGCCGCCGTCCCACTGCGTGACCGGAAGCACGTCCTCCTCGGCGCCGGGATACTGGCTGGCGGTGTCCCGGAACTGCTCGCCGCGGTAGTTCCAATTGGCGTAGACCGAGAACCGCCGGATCGTGACCCGCGCGCCGGCGTTGCCGGTGAGCGGGATGTTGCCGCCCCCGTTCTTGAGGTCGAAGGTCGAGGCGTTGAAGCCGGTGACGCTCAGCTTGGTGATGTTGCCGTAGAGCGAGACGTACCTCCCGACCACCGGCACGAAATCGAGCTCCTGGTTGAAGCCGGCCTCGACGCCGTCGATCCGGGCGTCGCCGCCGTTGACCCGGGTGCTGTAGCGCCAGCCGACGTAGTCCGGGCCCAGCCCGATCTGGGTGGCCAGCGCCGGGGTCACCGTCTCGGTCAGGGAGGAGAAGAAGTTCTTGATGTCCTTCCGGAACACGCCGAAGGAAAGCAGCCCGTTGTGGGGGGTGTAATAGGCCAGCTCGAGGTCGTAGTTCTTGGCGGTCCAGGGCACGAGGGTCGTGTTGGAGCTGGAGATCGTCCCGGGGTAGGCGCTGGGATCGGTGGTCAGCCCGCTGTTCGGGGTGATCGAGAGGGTCGGCACGATGTCCGAGGGGGAGGGCCGGCCGATGGTCTCGGCGAAGGCCCCGCGCAGCTGCAGGTCCTTGGTCAGGTCGAAGGTGACCGCGCCGGAGGGAAAATAGCCGTGGTAGTCGCGGGAGTTGAAGTTGGCGCGGTAGGTGTAGATGTAGGCGTTCTGCGCCGCGCTGCCGCTGACGGTGCCGGCGAGCTGGGGGAGGAGCTGGAAGGCGCCGTTCTTCACCACGATGTTGCCGCTGGCGTCCTTCTGGTAGATGGCGGTGCTGTCGGTCCTGCCGCCGTAGCCCTTGTCGGCGGTCAGCTCGTAGCGCCAGCCCCCGACGATGCGCAGCCGGTTGTGGAAGAACTTCACATCGCCCATCAGGTACCAGGAGGTGACGCGCTCCATCAGCAGGGGGGAGCGGGTGACGAAATTCTTGATGCTGTCGCCCTGCTGGGTGACGGTCTGCCCGAACCAGCCCGGGTGGGCCCGGTAGAGGTCGTAGACCGCCCAGGGGCTGAGCCACTGGTAGCCGGGCAGGCCGAAGCGGGGGCTGTCGGTGAAGGTGGGGTCGGCCAGGCTGGCGTTGAGGCCCTCGTCGCCGCTCGCGGCCACCCCGTCGGGCCCGAAGTAGGTATAGTTGTAGGCCCAGTACTTGAGGTCGCGGACCAGGTTCTGGGTGTCGCCGCCCGCGGTGATCGAGAGCGGGAACCAGGGGGTGTCGAAGGCGCGCGTCACGTCGAGGTGCTCCTCGGTGATGGTGTCCTGGTTGGTGGCCGGCATGCTCCCGACCTGGGTCATGTTGAAGTTCGAGAGCTTGGTCGTGTCCACCGGGTTGCCGCCGGCGTCGAGCGTGCTCACCCGCCCGACCGAGGCGGTGCCGTCGTCGAAGCCGTCGAAGTTGATGGTCTTCACCGCGGCGGCCGAGGTGCTGACGCTGTTGAAAAAGCCCTTGGCGGTGTCGCGCACCAGGTTGTTGGCGTTGGAGTAGGTGGCCCCCGCGGTCACGATCCAGTCGCCGGTGTCGAGGCGGTAGTTGGCCCCGATGAAGCGGGTCAGGGCGTTGCGGTTCTGCCAGCCGCCGCCCATGCTGGGGGCGCTGGCCTTGCCGACGCCGCCATGGGTGAAGGTGGAATTCCAGGCCAGGGGGGTCGGCCCGACGTTGTAGGCGATGGTGTGGCTGCCCGACTCCTGCTTGTAGGCGGTGGCCATCCCGGTGAGCGAGAGGACGCTGTTGGCCGTGACCTTGAAGTCCAGCTTGACCGAGCCGTTGAGGCTGCGGACCTCGTTCGGCGTCATCTGCGCGGTGAAGGAGCCGGTGTAGGGATTGGTGACGGTGGCGCCGTTGGAGGTGAAGGTCCGGGCCGGCGAGTTCTTGATCGTGGTGTAGAACTGGTCCGAGTCGGACACGGTCGCGACCAGGCCCAGCCGGGAATTGATCGGCTCGACCAGGGTGGCGTCGATCGAGGGCACGATCTCGCGCCGCGGGTCGCGGTAGACGCCGCCGATCTTGCCGGAGTCGAAGGCGTAGCTGTTGCCCGAAAGGTAGGTCTCGACGTTGAAGACCGGCTTGGCGTACTCGAAGGCGCTCTTGCTCACCAGGTTGACCGCGCCGCCCATCGAATTGGCCGGGTTGTTCGGCAGGGGCTCCTTGCTCACCTCGATGCGCGAGTAGTTGTTGATGCTGGCGCCCTCCAGGACGAACTGGCGGTTGGGCGTCTGGGTGTTGGCGATGGCGGCGCTGGCGACGGAATTGCCGTCGACCGTGACGTGGGTGTAGTTCGTGCCGAAGCCGCGGATGTCGATGCCGGAGGGGTTGTTGCCGTCCTTGAACTCGATGTTCACCCCGGGGATGTGCTTCACGAACTCGCCGATGTTGCCCTGGTTGATCTCGCCGTAGGCGTCG
Source organism: Opitutaceae bacterium (assembly GCA_035546595.1). GTDB lineage: Bacteria > Verrucomicrobiota > Verrucomicrobiia > Opitutales > Opitutaceae > Palsa-1447. The sequence goes on along the minus strand of DASZWO010000077.1, from coordinate 10,789 downwards.
GTCGAGACGACGTTCTCGATCCCGGGGGAGAAGCGCTGCTCGTTCATGGCCAGGGCGGCGGCGTTGGTCTCGCGCTCGCTCTGCACCACGAAGGGGTTGAGGTTGACCACGCCGTTCGCGCCCGTGGCCGCCACCGGCGCGGCGGCGGCGCCGGCCGCCCGGCGCAGCGCGAAGTCGCGGGTCACGACCTGGCCCGGCGCCACGATGACCGAGGCCTGCTGCTCGGGCAGGCTGGTGTAGAACACGTCGAGCGTGGCCTCGCCCGCCGGCACGCGGTCGAAGTGGTAGGTGCCGTCGTCCGCCGTCTGGGTCTCCCGGTCGGTGCCGAGGAGGCGGACGCGGGCGTTCCCGAGGTAGGTGGCCGAGTCGGCGTTCTCCACCCGGCCGATGATCGTGCCGGTGGCGGCCGGGGCGTTCTGGGCGCGGAGGAGCGCGGGGGCGAGGGCGGCGCAGGCGAACAGCGCCGCGCGATAGAGCAGGGAGCGAGCTTTCATGGGGGTAGGTGGCGCCCCCGGAAACCGATCCGGGGCGCGTCAATGACTCTACCGTAACGGCTCCGTCGCTTTCTCCCGCGAATCGACGGAGTATTTCCTGAATCCTAATGTCCGCCGCTAGGGGGAGGACCCTAGATCGACCGCGGCCCGCAGGGGAGCCGAGCCGGTCGCCGCCGTCGCGGTGACATGGATCGTGCCCGGCGCCCGGCCGGACCGGATCACGGCGAGCGCGCGGCCCTGGAACAGGGCATGCAGGGCCGCCTGGTAGGGCTGGAGGGAGGTCAGGTCGGCGCTGCCCGCGCCGGCGAGCGAACCGGGGCCCCCGATCGCGAAGGTGACGGGCAGGGCGCAGTTCGGCACCCAACGGCCGTCGCGGTCGACCGCCTCGACCGTGAGGAAGGCGAGGTCCTGGCCGTCCGCCCGCAGCGAGGCGCGGTCGGGCGTGATCCGCAGGCCCGCGACGGGCCCCGCGGTCCGGAGCGCGAACGATTCCGGCTTGCGGCCTGCGGCCATCCCGACGGCCTCCAGCGTGCCCGGGGCGTAGGGCACGGTGAAGTCCGCCTTGTATTGCTGGGCCGCGCCGGTCGGCTTCTCCCCGAGCAGCCGTCCGTTCAGCGTCAGGCGCACGCGGTCGTAGCGGGAATAGACCTCCACCGTCAGGGGCTTCCCCTCCTGGCCCGGCCAGGTCCAGCTCGGCAGCGCGGGCAGCTCCGCCCACTTCGAGAGGCCCCAGGCGCCGCCGCCGGGGGCCGGCTCCAGCACGCACGCGTAGAGGCCCTCCCGCCGCCAGAGGACGCCGCGGTAGTGGGAGAGGGGCCGCCGCCAGCCGGTGAGGTCGATGTCGCCGCACTCCGCGCCGTGCCAGGGCCACATGTCGCCCTGCCAGTGGGCCACCACCTTCTCGCCGGGCGGGAAGATCCGGCCGATGCCGGCCTCGCCCAGGTAGTCCATCGCGCTCCAGACGAATTCCCCGATGACGTAGGGCTGGCGCTGGACCGCGGACCAGTTCTCGAACGCCGCGAGCGGGAAGGACTCGGTGGTGACGATCACCCGCCGGGGGAGGCGGGCGTGATCGGCGGGGGCGCGGGCGATTTCGTAGTTGTAGCCCGCGACGTCGAGGGCGGCGAAGAGCGGGTCGGTCCGGGTCCAGTCGCCCTTCGGCCCCATCCCGTTGATCCCGGCGGTGAGGGGGCGGCTGGGATCGAGCCGGCGGATCTCCGCGGCGAGTTCCCCGGCGATGCGCGCGCCCGCCGGCTCGCCCCGCTCCGGGAGCTCGTTGCCGATGCTCCAGAGCACGACCGAGGGATGGTTGCGGTCGCGCCGGACCATCGCGCCCAGGTCCCGGCGCCAGTCGCGCTTGAAGTCCACGCTGTAGTCGTGCGGGTTCTTGCCCTTTTCCCAGCAGTCGAAGGCCTCGTCCATCACCAGCAACCCCAGGCGGTCGCAGGCCTCGAGGAAGGCGGCCGAGGGCGGGTTGTGGGCGGTGCGCACGGCGTTGAATCCGGCGGCCTTGAGCAGCCGCACCCGGCGCTCCTCCGCGCGGTCGAAGGCCGCGGCCCCGAGGACGCCGTTGTCGTGATGGACGCTGCCGCCGGCCAGCTTGAGGGCGCGGCCGTTGAGCTCGAAGCCCCGCTCGGGCGAGACGGCCACCGTGCGCAGGCCGAAGGGGACGGCGAGCCGGTCGGCATCCTCGCGGCGGACGCGCAGGCGGACGCTGGCGCAGTAGAGCCTGGGGTGGTCGGGGGACCAGGCGAGGGGGTCCGCGACGGTGAACTCCGCGGCCGCCGGCGCGGTGGCGCCCGCCGGGAGCTCGAGGCGGACGCTGGCGGAGCCGGCGGCCTGGCCGTCGGGCGCGCTGAGGGTGATCTCGAGCTCGCCGCGCCGGGGCGCCGCGGAGAGGTTCTGCACGTCGACTTCGGCGCGGACGCGGGCGCCCCCGGGGGAGAGGGAAAGGGTCCGCAGGAAGACGCCGTCCGGGGCGATCCGGACCGGGCCGGTGACCTCCAGGCGGACGTGGCGGTAGATGCCCGAGCCGCTGTACCAGCGGGAGTTGGGCTGGGCGGAATTGTCGACGCGCACCGCCAGGACGTTGCCGCCCCCGGGATGGAGCGCGGGGGTGAGGTCGTAGCGCGCGGGGGTGTAGCCGTAGGCGTGGCCGCCCAGGCGGATCCCGTTGAGCCAGACCTCGGAATTCATGTAGACCCCGTCGAAGACGATTTCCACCCGACGGCCCTTCCAGGCCGCGGGCGCCTCGAGGGGCCGCCGGTACCAGCCCACGCCGGTGGGGAGGAAGCCGATCTGGCCGCCTCCCGGCGCCTTCGGGTCGAAGCCGCCCTCGATGCTCCAGTCGTGGGGCAGGTCGACCCGGCGCCAGCCGCGGTCGTCGAAGTCCGGCGCCTGGGCGCCGGGGGCGTCCCCCCGGTGGAAGGCCCAGCCGGAGTCGAGGGGGAGGATCTCCCGCGGCGCGCCGTGCGCGCCGGGCGCGCGCAGGAGCGCCCGGAGGCCGAAGAGGAGGGCCAGGCCCAGGACGGCGGGCAGGCGCGGCGTCATGGCGCGTTGGCGCGCGGTCGGACTACTTGCCCGCGGCCCAGCCGCCGTCGATCATGAGGCAGGAGCCGGTCACCATCGCCGCCTCGTCGCTGGCGAGGTAGAGCGCCGCGGCGGCCACCTCCTCGGGGCGGACCATCCGGCCGGTGAGCTGGGTGGCGGCCATGTCGCGGTAGGCCTTGGCGGGATCGGGATACTCCGCCACCCGGGCCTGGACGAAGGGGGTTTCCACCCGGCCGGGGCAGATGGAATTGAAGCGCACGCCGGTGTGGGAATGGTCCATGCAGAGCGCCTTGGTCAGGCCGACGACCGCATGCTTGCTGGTGTTGTAGGCCAGGCGGTCGCGGACGGCGACCACCCCGCCGATGGAGGCGAGGTTGACCACGCTGCCGCTCTGGCGCTCGAGCATCGCCGGCACGAACGCCTTGCAGAGGTTGAAGACGCCGCGGACGTTGACGGCGTGGAGGCGGTCGAGGTCGGCCGCGGCGGTGGAGAGGAGGTTGCCGACGTGGCCGATGCCGGCGTTGTTGACCAGCACGTGCATCGCCGGGAGGCGCTTGGCCAGGGCCAGGGCCGCCGCCTCGTCCGAGACGTCGAGGGCGGCGAACTCCGCCTGGCCGCCGGCCTGGCGGATGCGGGCCACGGTGGCCTCGCCGGCGGCCGGGTCGCGGTCGACCACCCAGACCTTGGCGCCCGCCTTGGCGTAGAGCTCGGCGATGGCCCGGCCGATGCCCGAGCCCGCGCCGGTGACGAGGGCGTTCTTCTTTTCGAGGCTAAACACGGTAGATGAGTTCGGCATTGCGGAAAAAAAGGCGCTCGCGGCGCTCGGGGCTCGCGCCCGCGGTCAGGGCCTCGGCCGCCTCGACCCACTGCCGCAGCGTGGCGGCGAGGGTGCAGACGGGCCAGTCGCCGCCCCAGACGATGCGCTCCCACCCGAACTGCTCGATCACGTGGGCGATCCAGGGCTGCAGCGTCTCCGCCGTCCAGCTCGTCGGGTCGGCGTACGCCACCAGCCCGCTGATCTTGCAGGCGAGGTTGGGCAGCTGGGCCAGGCGGCGGATGTGGTCGCGCCAGGGGTCGAGGGCGCGGCCCTTGACGTCCGGGACGCCGCAGTGGTCGAGGATGAAGTACACCTGGGGGCAGGCCTCGACCAGCGAGGCCGCGATCGGAAGCTGCCGGGCCAGCGCGCAGATGTCGAAGGTGAATCCGAACTCCTCCAGGCGCCGGACGTTGGCGGCGAAGAGCGGGCCCTGGGAGAGCTCGTCGGGCTGGGTGTGGAGGATGCGGCGCACGCCCTTGACCTTGGGCAGCCTGGCCAGCTCCCGCAGGTGCCCGAGGAAGCCCTCGCGCTCGGGCCGGCCGCTGGCGACCACGCCCGCGATCAGGGGGTGTTTTTCGGAGAGGAGCTGGACCGCCCGGGCCTCCTCCAGGGCGTGGGGCTCGTCCACGTCGCACTCCATGAAGACCGTCTTGGCGATGCCGAGCCCCTTCGCGGCCTCCTCGTAGTCCGCCAGGAGGAAGCTGCGGTTGAGCGCCGGGATGCCCCGGCACCAGGTGTAGGGGAAGCGCTGCAGGTCCCAGAGATGCTGGTGGGTGTCTACGAGCTTCACGTCGCGGCGAGTTGATTGCCGCGGGTGATCAGACCCACTGCCAGGAAAAGGAGCAAGAGGGCAGTTGCGACCAGGAAGCGGGTGCGGTTGCGGCAGCGCCGCCATTCCCCGATCGCGACCCCGAAGCCGGTGCTGAAGAGGATGAGGATGATCATGTGGATCGCCCAGCTGGAGAACTGGAAGCGGCCCATGTGGACGTGGCCCAGGCCGTAGAAGAAGAACTGCAGGTACCAGAGCAGCCCGGTCAGGGCCGAGAGGGCGTAGTTGCGGCCCAGCCGGCCGCCGGCCGCGGCCCGCCCGAACTCGCCCCAGGTCCGCCCCCGGGTCGCGAGCCAGACCACGTAGGCCAGGGTGGTGGTGAAGGCGCCGGTATTGGAGAAGAGGTAGATGACGTTGCCCTGGAAGATGCCGGCCCCGTGCCGCGCGGCCACGTCGGCCACCGGCTGCCCGGCGTCGAGCGAGAGCCCGAACACCGCGGAGAGCACGCCCGCCAGAAAGCAGATGGGCAGCCCGACCCGCGCGTTGAACGCGTCGGCTCCGCCGGTCTCCCGCTCCTTGCGCAGCCCCGCCAGGCCGGTCACGACCATGGCGGCCGCGCCCAGGAACACCCCGGCGACGACGTAGAGGCCCGCGGTGGAGGCCAGCGTCGAGCCGAGCGTGCCGTGGAGGGCCGGCGGCAGGAGGGTCCCGAGCACGCAGGAGAACCCGATCGCCACCGCGTAGGTGAGCGAATAGCCGATGTAGCGGATGGCGACCCCGAAGGCGATGCCGCCCACGCCGTACGCCACTCCCAGCAGGTAGGAGTGCAGCATGGCGGCCCGCGGCGCCTCCGCCAGCACCGCCCCGAGGTGGGGCACGGTGAGCGCCGCGCCGATCCAGGGGAGGATCAGCCAGCAGCCGGCGGCCTGCACCAGCCAGTAGGTCTGCCAGCTCCAGCCCCGGACGTAGCGCTGCGGGGCGTAGCAGAGCGCGGCGCTGCCCGCGCCGATGGCGTGGAGGCCGGTGCCGAGGAGGGGGGCCGGGGCGGGGGCGTCCATCGGGCGGCTAGAGTCCGAATTCCTCCTTGATGCGGGAGGTGTGCTGGCCGACGCGGGGGGCGCCCAGGGGCGACTTCAGCCGCTGGCCGTCGATCCGGATCGGGCAGCGGGTGGTGCGGAGGGTGGGCCCGTCCTCCCGCGCGACCTCCTGCACGAAATCGAGGGCGCGGAAGGCGTCGCTCGCCCACAGCTGGGACCAGCCCAGGACCTCGGCGGCCCAGTATCCGCCGGCCTCGAGCCGCGCGATCCAATGGGCGGTCGGCCGGGACCGGAGGTGCTCCGCGATCGCCCGCTTGATCGCGTCGCGCTCGGTGAACCAGCTCTTGGGGTCGGAGTAGGCCGCCAGGGCGGGCAGCCCGAGCAGCTCGCCCAGCCGGGTGACCGAGCCCATCGCGAGGGCGAGGTGCCCGTCGGCGGTGGCGTAGATCCCGTAGGGCGCGCCCAGGTAGGCGTGGCCGTTGCTGACCGCGCTGCGGCGCGGCGGCCGGCCGCCGTCGTTGAGGAAGGTGCTGGTGACCTCGAACTGCAGGTCGAGGACGGACTCGAGCAGGCTGACCTCGACCAGCCCGCCCCGGCCGGTGGCGCCGCGGCGCACCAGCGCCGCCAGGATGCCCTGGACCAGGTGGGCGCTGGCGGTCAGGTCGGCCACCGCCAGCCCGAAGGGCAGGGGGGGCTGGCCGTCGTTGCCGTTGAGGTAGGCGAGGCCGGAAACCGCCTGCGCCAGCAGGTCCTGGCCGGGCTTGTCCGCCCACGGCCCGTCCCGCCCGTAGCCGGTGATGGCGCCGTAGACCAGGCGGGGGTTGAGGGCGGCGCACTCCTCGGGGCCGAGGCCGATCCGCTCCATCACCCCGGGGCGGAAGTTCTGGATCAGCACGTCCGCGCGGGCGACCAGCCGGCGCACCGCCGCCAGGTCGTCCGGGTTTTTCAGGTCGGCCGCGTAGCTCTGCTTGTTGCGGTTGATGGAGTGGAAGAGGGTGCTGTCGCCGTCGAGCGCCAGGTTGGAGATGTAGAGCTGCCGGCCGATGTCGCCGGTGCCGGGGCGCTCGATCTTGATCACCCGGGCGCCCAGGTCGGCCAGGCGCGTGGCGGCCCAGGGCCCGGCGAGAAACTGGGCGAAGTCCAGGACCAGCAGGCCTTCCAGCGGCCTCATGCCGGGGAGGCCGCCGCCCCGGAGGTGCGGCGGTAGAGCGCGTCGAGGCGCGCCAGGGCCTCGCGGTCGGCCAGGGAGCCGCGCAGCGCCGCCTGGACCAGCGGCCCCCCCACCTCCTGGAACTCGACGTAGCCCTGGTAGCGGGGCCGGAGGTAGGCGCGCTCGAGCACGGGGAGGGTGCGCCGGAAGTAGTCGCGGGTGAGCCGGTTGTTCTCCTCGTCCTGCCAGGCGCTGCGGTCGGCCGGCTGGCCGCCGGCGTGGGCGTAGATCGTGCGCTGGACCGGGCCGGAGGCCACGAACTGGGCGTAGGCCACGGCCTCCGCGCGGTGCGGCCGCAGGGCCGACACCGCCAGGCCGGTGCCGCCGAGGGTGGGGCGGAGCGGGGCCGCCCCCAGCCGCGGCGGCTCCCCGAACGCCAGGGGGCGGGGGGCGTAGCCGGCCCGTGCGTAGTTGGAATATCCATACGCAAAGGGGCAGTAGGCCACCCGGTGGTTGCCGGCCCCGGCCACCAGGTCGTGCGAGGCGATGGGGTTGCGGGACCAGCAGCCCGGGTCGCAGTGGTCGAGGAGCTCGCGCAGGCGCGCCAGCGCCGCCGCCCCGATTTCCGCCGCCACCACCCGGTCCGGGCCGGCGAAGGGCGTCTCCCCCAGGGCCAGGCAGACGGCGTAGAAGTTCATCAGGCAGTTGATCGGGGCGGCGGGGATCTCGACCAGGCCGAAGCGGGCCAGGGCCGCCGCCTCCTCCCAGGTCGCCGGCGGGGACCGGCCCAGCTCCGCCAGCAGGTCCTCGCGCCAGAACGCCACCGGGGCCGCGGCGTCGATCGCCAGGGCCCACTGGCTCCCGGCGAAGGCGTAGCTGGCATGGGAGGCGCCGACCGACTGCGCCGCGCGCTCGCGCAGGTAGTCCGCGGGCAGGTGCTGCTCGAGCGGCAGGAGCGGGCCCTGGCGGGCGGCGTGCCCCACGAAGGGGTGGTCCAGCACGATCAGGTCGAAGTCGGGCGCGAGCTGCTCGATCGGGAACGCCTCGAAGGCCTGGAGGGAGCGCTTCTCCCAGAGGATGCGGATCCCGGGATGCAGCTCGGCGAAGCGCTGGGCGGTGGCCACCATCGGGGCGTAGCCCCGGCTGTGGTCCCAGGTGATGCCGCGGAGGGAGATCGCCGCGCTCATGGGGCCGGGACCGGGGTTCCGCCCGAGGCGCTGTCGGCGTAGGCCGCCTCCACCACCGCCATGGTGCGGCAGGCGTCCTCGACCGCGGTCGGCAGCTCGGCGGCGCCGTCGGCGTGGCGCAGCAGGCTGGCCATCGAGCCGGCGAAGGCGTGGGGAAACCAGTTGCCCTCCACCGGAACCGGGCGCCAGCGGGGGGGCTGGCCCGCGGAGAGCCGGCAGATCTCCAGGGTGTCGGGCTCGCCCGCGGGATAGTTGAGGTTGACGCCGAGCTTCGCCACCAGCGCGCCCTCGGTGCCCTCCCACTTCACGTAGCTTTCCTGGTGCTCCCGGCCGTAGGCGTGGCCGTGGTTGGCGGTGATCGTGGCCCGCTTCGAGTCGCCGTAGCCGAGGGCGAGGGCGGTGCGGGTGGCGGCGAGCTTGGGGGCGAGGGGATGGCGGACGGTCAGGGCGTGCGCCCGGGAGGGCTCGCCGAAGAAGGAGCGGACCAGGTCCACGTAGTGGATGCTGTGGTAGAGGATCTCCACCCGCGGGGCCTTCTCCAGGAAGGTCCAAAGCTGCCAGGGGGTGTAGACCGTCACGCGCACCTCCAGGTCGTGGACCTCGCCGATCGCGCCCGCCGCGATCAGGCGGCGCGCCTCCGCCACGTTCGGGGCGAACCGGAGCTGGAAATTGACGGCGGCTTTCAGCCGCCGGCTGCGGCAGAGATCCCGCAGGATGCGGGCCTGGGCCAGGTTCTCGCCCAGCGGCTTCTGCAGCAGGGCCGGCGCCCCCTCCGGCAGCGAGGGCAGGACCCCTGCCAGCGCCGGGGCGGGAACCGCCACGTCGAACGCCGCCCCCTCGGGCGCCTCCTGGACGGCCTCGGCCAGCGTGCCGTAGACCCGGGGGATGGCGAAGGCCTCGGCCAGCGCCCGGGCCCGCGACGCATCGAGGTCGAAAATCCCGGCCACGGGGAAGCCCGCCGAGCGGTAGGCGGGAAGGTGCGCGTCCTTCACGATCCCGCCCGCGCCGATGAGGACGATCGGGCGTCGCCTGATAGCCGGATTGGCCTGGCTTGGGGTCACGGCCATATTTTACTTGCGAAATGAGGTTTTATTAGCAAACACAGCGCAAGGCGAAAATGCCGAAGTCCCCAGACTACCCCGTCCCGGCGCTGGAAAAAGGCCTCGATATCCTCGAAGCCCTGGCTGCGGCCGCCGTCGCCCAATCGCTCGCGGACCTCGCGGTCACGCTCGAGCGCAGCCGCAACGAGCTCTTCCGGATGCTCAACTGCCTCGAGCGCCGCGGCTACGTGACGCGCGACCCGGTCTCCGCCAAGTACAGCCTCTCGCTCAAGCTCTTCAGCATGGCGCACGGCCACTCCGTGACGGAGAAGCTGCTCTCCGCGGCGCGGGTGCCGATGCAGGCCTTGACGGAGCGGTCGCGGGAGTCGTGTCACTTGAGCGTCCTCGACCGTGGCCGCCTGCTGGTGGTCGCGCAACAGGAGAGTCCGGAGCGCGTGCGGCTCTCGATCGAGGTGGGCTCGATCTTCGACGCGGAGCGGACGGCCTCGGGCCGCCTGCTCCTGGCCCATCTCCAGCCCGCCGAGCGGGCCGCGGCCCTGGCCGAGGCGGAGCAGAAGGGCGAGCGGCCCTCCCGCGGCGGGGCCGCCTGGGAGAATATGCTGGCGGCCATCCGGGCGGAGGGGATCTCCACCGCCGAAAGCGAGACGATCCAGGGCGTGCGCGACGTCGCGGTCCTGGTCGGTGACCCCGGGGCGGGCGTGACCGCGGCGCTGGCCGTGACCCGGCTGCACCGCCGCGGCGAGAAGGAGGAGGAGGCGGCCCTGCTGGCGGCGATGCGCGCGGCTGCCGCCGACATCACCCGCGCCCTGGGCCTGGCGCCGCGCTCCGGAGGGACGGGAACCGAGGGCTGATCCCGGGGATGAGCCATGGCCCAACCGAAATTCTTCGAGGACTACGCGGCGGGCGCCGCGCGCCAGTCAGCCGGCCGGACCATGACCGAGGCCGACATCGTGCTGCACGCCGGCCAGACCGGGGACTTCTACCCGCACCACATGGACGCGGCCTGGTGCGCCACGCAGGACTTCAAGCAGCGGATGGCGCACGGGACCCTGGTCTTCGCCATCGCGGTCGGGCAGACCGCGGGGGAGATCAATCCGGAGGCGATGTCCTACGGCTACGACCGGCTGCGCTTCGTGCGGCCGGTCTTCATCGGCGACACCCTCACGACCCGCTGCACGGTGAAGGAGAAGCGCGACGACCCCAAGCGGCCCCGGCACGGGATCGTGGTCGAGCTGGTCGAGGCCCTGAACCAGCGCGGCGAGACCGTGCTGGCCGCGGAGCACCTGCTGCTGGTCCGGCGCCGGCCCGCCTGAGCCCCCTTTTCGGTTAGCGACTGCACCCCCAGAAAAACCTCAAGCCCCCCACAACAGATTGACGCCCGCGCCGCCTCCTATGCCCGGCGCGGGCGGAACCCCCCAGAAACCATGAATAGGAACTCAAGACTACAACTTGCCGGGGCGCTCGCGCTTGCGTTCGCCTCGTTCTCGACGGCGTTCGGCCAAGCGGCGCCCTCGAGCCCGCCGGCTCCCTCGACCACCACCACCACGGCCACCGCGACGCCGAGTTCGGACCAGCTGGTGAAGATGCAGGCCTACGTGGTCAACGGCCAGGAGGCCTCCCTGGCGTCGGCCCAGCAGATCAAGGAGGAGAGCAGCTCGATCGTGGATTCGATCGTGGCCAGCGACATCGACAAGCTGCCCGACGTCAACGCCGCCTACGCCCTG
>DASZWO010000076.1:0-40547 GCA_035546595.1 Opitutaceae bacterium | reverse complement strand
ATGAGAGGCCGCCGCCGGCGGCGGCCTCTCTTTGTACCGTTTCCCCCAGCCGTACAGCTGGAAGACGCTGATCCCAAGCTCGCGAGCCACCTCCTCGGCCGAGCGCCTTCCGCTCCTCCATAGCCTGACGGCTTGCTGCTTGAACGCCTCATTGGGCGGCGGGGGCGTTGCCCCGCCTTTGCTTCCTGAGCTCGTCTTCCGGTCCTTTCTTTAGACCCGACCCGTGTCCGTCAAATCAGGGCAACCTCAGTGGCTTGTCGCTAACTGCGCGGCTTAACCAAAGTCGCTAATTCTGATATCCGCCTGCACCCAGCGATATGTGCGGGAAGAAGTCATTGTTCTCCAGGTCAGGGAGGCAATTGAGCGCGTGGCGCTAGATCCTGCCATCGCTGATGCGATGATCGCTGGGTTAGAGGAGGATCGGGCGAATCGGTTCGAACCGGTCACCCTGTTCGTTTCCGAGGCTAAATACGCCTCGGAATTACTCGCCGAAGGGAATCCCGAAAAAAATCGCGATTTTCTCAAAAAAATCGGTTCGAACCTTCAGATGGCGGAAAAATCGTTGGCGGTAGAGTTCAATCCCCTCTGGAAAATCCTCCCAAATCGGAACCCATCGCACCTAGTGCTCAAGGCGCCCAATCATCCAAACAGAAAACTGGCGGAGAGAGAGGGATTCGAACCCTCGGTACGGATTTAAACCCGTACAACGGTTTAGCAAACCGTCCCTTTCGGCCACTCAGGCATCTCTCCGGAGCAGAAGAAAGAGGGAATCCGGGCCGGCCCGCCGGAGCAAGGCCGATTTTGGCGCGCTATTCCTCGATGGAGCGGTTCAGCTCCTCGCGGCACTCCTGGATGATGCGGAGCCAGATCTCGCGGAGGTCGAAGAGCCGGGCCAGCGCCTCCTCGCGGTAGGCGTGGGCGGCCCGGCAGGACGCGGTGGCCTCGCTGTTCATCAGCGCGAGCGAGCGGTTCACGGCGTCGAGCGCCCGCTTGAAGAGGCTGACCGCCATCGCATAGTCCCCGAAATCCAGCGCATTGATCGCCTGGACCGCCTGCTCCTCGCCCCGGTGCAGCGAAACGAGGTAGCCGACGGCCAGGGCCGAGGGGGCCTTGCCGGCGGAGGCCAGCAGCTCCCACGGGCGCTTCAGCCCGAGGTAGATCGCCTTGGTCGCGATGTAGACCGGATTCTTGTGGAGGGTGTAGACGTCCTCCTCGCCGTCGAAGCCGGACTCCTCCGCGACGGGCTCCTCGGCGGCGGGCTCCGCCTCCTCCTGCGGCTGCTCCCAGCCCATCTGGTCGGCCACCAGGTCGATGCGGTCGGCCTGGCTGCGGTAGGCTTCGTAAAGGCCCAGGTAGCGCTGGACGGTCTCGTCCTGCTCCCGCAGGTAGCGCTCCCAATCGAACTCGTTCCAGGCCAGTTCTCCGCGGTCGCTCCACTCATCCCCGGGGGGACCGTCAGAATCAAAATCGCTCATGAGCTTGGGGACAAACTCAGCGCACGATGGTGCCCAAAGGCAAATAAAAAGGGGTCGTTGAAAACGCCCGGCGGCTGCGCTTCATTGGAACCATGCCGCATGTCTCTCACCTCGAGGCCTTTTTCTCCGGGCGGGTGCAGGGCGTCGGCTTCCGCTACGCCGCGATGCAGGTGGCCAAGGAATTCGAAGTCACCGGGTTCGTGAAGAATCTGCCGGACGGGCGGGTGCAGCTCGAGGCGGAGGGGGCGGAGGGCGAGCTGGACGCCTTCCTCGCGGCGGTGGAGGAGCGGATGCACGGGCACATCCGCAAGGTGGAGCGCAGCGCGCGCCGGCGGGAGGCGCAATTCAGGGAGTTCTCCATCCGGTGAGCGGACCCGAACGCAGCCCGGAACGGTGGCGGGTCTGGCTGGAGGCGGCGCGCCCGCGCACGCTGCCGGCCGCGCTCGCGCCGGTGCTGGTGGGTTCCGCCCTGGCGGCGCACGACGGCGCCTTCCGCGGCGGCGCGGCCCTGCTCTGCCTCGGCTTCGCCCTGCTGATCCAGATCGGGACGAACTTCGCCAACGACTACTACGATTTCGTCCACGGGGCCGACCACGCGGGGAGGGTGGGCCCGGTCCGCGCGGTCGCCGCCGGGCTGGTGGCCCCGCCGCTGATGCGCAGGGCGATGTGGCTCACCTTCGCCGCGGCGTTCCTGCTCGGCCTCGGCCTCCTGGCCCGGGGCGGGCCCTGGCTGCTCGCCGTCGGCGTGGCCAGCATCCTCAGCGGCATCGCCTACACCGGCGGGCCGTATCCCCTGGGCTACCACGGGCTGGGCGACCTGTTCGTCTTCCTCTTCTTCGGGCTGGTGGCCGTGGCCGCCACCTATTTCGTGCAGGCGGGGCGGATCTCGGCCCACGCGCTCCCGGCCGCCGCCGCCATCGGGCTGCTGGCATCCAACATCCTGGTGGTAAATAACTATCGTGATTACGACAGCGACGCGGCGGCGGGCAAGCGCACCCTGGTCGTGCGCTTCGGCCGACGCTTCGCCCGGGCGCAGTACGCGATTTCGGCGGCGGCGGCGCTGGCGGCGCCGCTCCTGTATTTGAGCCTTGGCTACAAGGCCTGGTGCCTGCTGCCGTGCCTGCTGGCCCCGCTGGCGTGGTCGCTGGTCCGGCGCCTGCGCCCGGAGGCGCCCCCGCGGAGGCTCATCGCCCTGCTGGGCGAGACCGGCGGCTTCCTCGCGCTCTACGCGGGGCTCTTCGCGCTCGGCTGCCTGCTTTAGCGGCCGGAGCCGCTCAGAGCTGGGCGGCCAGCTTGGCCTTGAGCGCGGCCTTGGGGAGGAGCCCGACGATCTGGTCCGCCACCTTGCCGCCCTTGAAGAGGAGCATGGTGGGGATGGCCCGGATGCCGTACTCGGCCGCGACCTGCTCGTTCTGGTCGATGTCGACCTTGGCGATCTTCAGCTTGCCGTCGAGTTCGACGGCCAGCTCCTCCAGGACGGGCGCGATGGCCTTGCAGGGGCCGCACCAGGTGGCCCAGAAGTCGACCAGCACCGGCGTGGTCGAGCTGGCGATGGCGGACTTGAAGGTGTCGTTGGTGAGCTGCGCGATTTTGTCGGACATGGCGTGGAAGCAGGAAGGGTATCCGGAGGGAGGCGGAAAGCAACCGGGCAGGGGCTCAGCGCGGGGTGGCCTTGTGCAGGATTTCCGCCAGCTCCGAGGGCTCGACCTCGGCCAGGTTCTTCCCCCGCTGCTTGAGCTCCTCGAAGGTCTTCAGGGCGGTCTCGGTCAGGCGCTCGTGGGTCTCCGCCGAGCCGCCGACAATGGCGAACTCCTCCGCGGTCGTGATGCGCTTGTGCCCGTCCTGGTTGTCGAAGCCGAGCCCGAGAAGGGCCGCGGCCGGCTTGCGGCCGGGTTTCTTCGGTTTCTTCACTCGGGCAGTGTCGCGAGGGCGGCGGGATTATCAAGCGGCTTTTCCTCGCGGACGGTGCAGACGATGTCGGAGAAGGACTCGTCCTGGCGCACCCGCAGCCGGCCCAGGCGGGTGAGCTCGAGCACGGCGAGGAAGGTGGCCACGAGCCGGCGGAGGGTGGCGCCCTCCGGGAAGAGCCGGGAGAAGATGAAGGAGGGCTCCGTCCGGATCTTCTCCAGCAGCCATTCCATCTGGTCGGCCACCGTGACAGTCTCGTCGTGGATCTCGCCCACCACCAGCTTCTCCGCCAGGCGGCGCAGCACCAGGTTGAAGGCGTTCCAGAGCTCGATCCGGTCGACCGGCTGGAGCGGGCGCTCCAGGCTGTCGGCGGCGCGGGCCGAGGCGTAGCGCTCGAGCAGGTCGCGCCGGCGCAGCGCCATCTGGCCGAGCTCGGCGGCCGCCTCCTTGAACTTCCGGTACTGGATGAGCTGATGCACCAGCTCCCAGCGCGGGTCGATTTCCTCCTCGGGATCCGCGTTGGGGTCCACCGCATGCTGCCCCTTGGGCAGCAGCATCCGGCTCTTGATCTCCATCAGGCTCGCGGCCATGACGAAGAACTCGCCCGCCACCTCCAGGTCGAGGGTCTGCATGGTGCGCAGCGCCTCGATGTACTGGCGGGTGACCGTCTCGATCGGGATGTCGTAGATGTCGAGCTCGCTCTTGCGGATGAGGAAGAGGAGGAGGTCGAGCGGGCCTTCGAAGACCTGCAGCTTGATGCGGTAGTCGGTGTCGGGAGCCACGCTGCCGCCAGCGTTGGGCGGGGGCCGCACCCCGCAACCAAAATCAGCCGCGCCGGAACGAGGCGGCGAAGAAGCCGTCGCCGTCGTGGGCCGCGGGCCAGAAGAGCAGCCCGGGACCCCGGGCTTCGCCGCCCAAAGGGCGGGCCCAGGGGGCGGGGGAGAACTCCGGATGGCCGGCGAGGAACGCCTCCGCCACCGCCTCGTCCTCGGTCCGGGCCAGCGAGCAGGTGGCGTAGATCAGCCGCCCGCCCGGCCGCACCCGCGGGGCGAAGCGCACGAGCAGCTCGGCCTGCCGGCGGGCCCAGCCGGCCAGCTGGGCGGGGCGGGTCGTCCACTTGAGGTGCGGGGAGCGCCGCCAGGTGCCGGAGCCCGAGCAGGGGGCGTCGACCAGCACGCCGTCATAGGCTTCGCCGGGGTCGGGGCGGCGGGCGATCCTTCCCGCCCAGCCCGCCCGCGCCGCGCGGCGCTCCAGCTCGGCCAATGCCTGGGGACGGATGTCATGGGCGTCGACCCGGCCCTCCGGGCCGAGCAGGTCCGCCAGCTGGAGGGACTTGCCGCCGGCGCCGGCGCAGGCGTCGAGCCAGCGGCCGCCGGGCTCCGGGCCGGCGGCCTCCAGGACGAGCTGCGAGCCGGCATCCTGCACCTCGAGCCGGCCGAGGCGGTAGGCCTCGGTCGCGGTGACGTCGGCCTCCGACTCCAGCGCGAGCGCGCGGGGCAGGAGGGGGCTGGTCCGCCAGGCCCAGCCCCGCGCCGCGAATTCCGCCAGGACCGCAGCCGGGTCCCCGCCCTGCAGCCGCAGCCAGAGGGGCGCCCGGCTGAGGAGGCAGTCGCGCTGGGCCGGGGCGAACGCCTCGGGCCGTTCCGCGCGCAGCCAGGAGGGCAGGACGGCGTCGGGCTCAGCCCCGAGCTGCGCCGCGCGGGCCTCGACCCCCGGGGGGCAGGGCGGCCAGTCGCCGGCCAGCTCCCGGCGGAAGGCGGCGGTGGCGGGCGTCTCCGCGGCCAGCCAGGCCAGCGCCTTCTCCAGGGCCCCGGGCGGCTGGGCGAGGAGGGGCTCGATCCAGGGCAGGTAGCGCAGGGCCGTGTAGATCAGCTCCCGGTAGAGGCGCCGGTCGTTGGAGCCGAACCGGCGGTCCTGCCGCAGCAGCGTCTCGATTCGGGCGGGCAGGCCGGGATCCCGGCGCCAGTGCGGCCGGAGACGTCCGAGCAATTCGCGCAGGCGTTCCGGCTGGCCCGGGTGGAATCGGGCCGGGGCCGCCATCCTAGAAGCGCACCAGGTCCAGCTGAACCGCGAAGCCGAAGTGGCCCTCGCGGTTCGGCCCCGAGCTCAGGGTCACGACATAGCGGATGGCCCAGGTGTTGACCAGGTTCTCCTCCAGCGCGACCGACTGCTGGGGGAAGAGATGCTGCCGGTCGTCGTATTCGGAGAGCAGGTGGAGGCGGTACATTTCGTTCAGCCGGATGACGGCCTCCGCGACGTAGGCGTCGTTCTCTTGGCGGAGGAAGTCGTTGCCGAGGTGAAGGGTCCACTTGTCGCCGTCCCGCAGGGTCAGCCCCGTCTCGACCTCGCGGATGGCGAAGTTCTGCGGGGCGAAGATCGTGGCCACGTCGAAGTCGAGCCACTTGGCCGGGGTGAGGTCGAAGTCGGTGTGGATCTGGTCGAATTCCTTGTCCCCCGGCTGGCGCTTGAAGAGCAGGTCCTCGTCGACGTCGAAGGCCACCAGGTCGCGCGAGCCGTATTCGGAGTCCCGGGTCTGGAGGATGTTGTCCAGGCCCAGGCGGAGGGTGTTGGCGGCGTGGAGATCGTCGAGGTAGCGCACGTCCCCCAGGTCCAGGGGCTCGAGGTAGGTGGTGAAGGTCTGGCGGTCGATGGCGGGGATGAAGTTGCGGCCCGCGTCCGCCTCGGGGATGTAGCGGTAGTTGACGTGCGGCTCGAGCAGATGGCGCAGGCCGTCGATGTCCCAGTGCGGGTTGTTGTAGTCGAAGACCCCGCTGGCGATCATCTGGGCGTCGAAGCCGACCTCGCCCAGCGCCCGGGTGTAGCCGCCGGGATTCCGCGCCCCGGTGGTGTCGCTGTAGCGGTCGATCCGCGTCCCGGCCACCGGCGTGAAGCTGAACCAGTCGCCCGCGGTCAGCGGCCGCTCGATCCCGTAGAACAGGTCCAGCCGGTCGCTGGCGAGGTCCGGGCCCTCGCCGGCCGGGGGCCGCTCCAGCAGCTGCACCGCGCTGGTCTCGCCCCGGGTGTAGAAGCCCGCCCCGACCGCCGACGGCAGCTGGTCGAAGCGCAGCTCGGGGAGGCGCTCCTGCACCGGCTCGTAGGAGTTGGGGTTGAAGCGGGTGAAGACCGAGGCGAGGTAGTTGTCGGCGGCGTAGACCGACTCCAGGTAATTGTCCGGCTGCTGCACGTTGTAGAAGTCCTTCGGCCGGAAATCGCGGACCACCTCGGAGTCCGACCACCAGTTCACGTCGGCGTTGAGGGTGACGCTGTCGGTCACCTGGTCCTGCTGGCGCCACTCGGCGTAGGCCCGCTCGTGCGGCACCGGCCGGTCCAGGAGGTCGAGCCCGCGGTGCCCGTAGTCGTAGATCCAGCCGGAGCGGAAGTAGCCCTGGAGGTCCCCGCTGCCGTCCGCCGACTGGTACTCGCCTGCCGGGCCGGCCATGAAGCCGCGGCTGGTGAAGAGGCTGAGGTTGGCGCCGAGCCGGACCGAGTCGGAGAAGGGGATGCGGTAGTAGGCGTTGCCGATGGCCCCGAGGGAGGAGCGGTAGCCGGCGTCGAAGGTGACGTAGTAGAGCGCGCCGGAGGCGTTGAGGGTGGCCGCCGGGTGCCAGAGGGGGATCATCGCCACGCCGGCGACGCCGACCTTGGAATTGCCCAGGCGGACGTAGTGCCCCGGCGAGTAGATGATCGCATCCGCCTTGATGATGGGATGCCACTTGCCCGGCTCGTTGTAGGTCACCTGCGCATGGTGGATCACGATCCGGCTCAGGGTGCCGTCGGCGGAGTCGCCCCAGACGTACCAGGGATGGTAGCCGGCCCGGACCTTCTCGGCGTTGAGCGTCCCGTCCTTGCGGTGGTAGACCAGGGAGCTGGCCAGGATGCGGCCGGAGCCGCGGGGCAGGGTGAGGGTCAGGGCGACATGGCCGATGGCCACCACCGTCTCGCTCCGCTTGTTGTAGTGGATCTCGTCGGCCTGGAAGAGGGAGTCGCCGTCCCGGACGCTGGCGTGGGCGATCGTCATCTCTCCGGTGTCGGGATCGAGCTGGGTGTCGCCGCCCAGGATCACGATCTCCGTCGGGGCGGCCGCGGGCGCCTCCGCCGGCAGCGGGGCGGCCCGGAGGGCCGTCGCGGCCAGCAGGCAGGCGAGGGCGAGGGACGGGCGGCGGAGCACCGGATGAGGCAAAGGCGGAATGGCGGGGTCGGAAAGCGAAAACGGCGGCCCGCCGCGGGGGGGACGGACCGGCCAATTTCCCCTTTTCGCGGCGGGCATTCCAATCTTCTATGTGAGCCGGTGCCCACCCGTTCCTCCTCCGCCCTCCGTGAAATGGCCCGCCTCAGCGCCTCGGTGCGCGAGCTGGGCGCCGGCCTGGGCCGGGTGATCGGCCGGCTGGAGGGCCGGGAGAGCTTCGAGCGGGTCGAGTCGCTGCGGCGGCTGGCCAAGGCCAGCCGCGCGGGCGACGCCGCCGCGGGCCGCGGGCTGGCCGAGGCGGTGGCGGCCCTCTCGCCCGCCCAGGCCTTCCAGCAGGCCCTGGCCTTCACCCTTTACTTCGAGCTGGTCAACCTGGCGGAGGAGAACTTCCGCATCCTGCTCCTGCGCCGCCGCCGCGCCGCCCGGCTGGCGGGGGAGGGCGCCCCGATGCGCGAATCGATCGAGGCCGCGGTGATCGAGCTCAAGCGCTCCGGCCGCGACGCCGCGGCCATGCAGGCCCTGGTGGACCGCCTCTCGATCGAGCTGGTCTTCACCGCCCATCCGACCGAGGCGAAGCGGCGGACCCTGCTGGCCAAGCTCCGCCGGCTGGGGGAGACGCTGCGCGCGCGCGCCCAGCCCGAGGCGGTGGCCGACCCGGCCCGCTTCGACACCGAGCAGGTCGAGCGCGAGATCGCCTCGCTCTGGCTGACCGATCGCGGCCGCGCCGCCCGGCCGGAGGTGCTGGACGAGGCCAAGACCGGGCTCTGGTACTTCGACACCACGCTCTTCGAGACCCTGCCGCGGCTCTACGCCGACATGGCCCGGGCCCTGGCCCGGCATTACCCGGAGGTGCGACCGCCGCGCCGCTGGCTGAGCTTCGGCTCGTGGATCGGCGGCGACCGCGACGGCAACCCCCACGTCACCGCGGAGGTCACCGCCCAGGTCCTGGGGCTGCAGCGCCGCCTGGCCGCCGCCAAGCTCGCGGCCGGGGCGGCGGAGCTCGGGCGGGTGCTCACCATCAGCGACCGGCGCGATCCGCCCACGCCCGAGCTGAGCCGGGCGCTGGAGGCGCGCCTGGCCGAGCCGGGCGCCGCCGAAGGCCTGGAGGGACGGTATCCGAACGAGCCGTACCGGCTGCTGCTCGCGCTGCTCCGCGCCCGCCTGGCGCGAGCCGCGCTCGCCGCCGAGCCCGAGCCCGGCCTGGACGGGGCGGCCGTCCGCGGGACCCTCGAGCTGGTGCGCTCCAGCCTGGCGGCGGGCCGCGGGGCGGCGCTGCTGGGCGGGGCCTGCGCCGACCTGGCCGTCCAGGCCGACGTCTTCGGCCTGCACACCGCGCGGCTCGACCTGCGCCAGCACTCCGCCCTGCACGAGGCGGCCGTGGCGGAGCTCCTGGGCGACCCCGGGTACCGGGCGCGCGACGAGGCGGGCAAGCGCGGCGCCCTGCTCCGGGCCCTGGAGCAGGCCCGCCCCTGGGACCAGGCCCGCCTGGCCGCGCTCTCGCCCGCCACCCGCGCCGTGGTCGACCCGCTGGTCCTGGCCGGGCGCTCGGCCTACGGGCCGGAGGCCCTCGGGCTCTACATCATCAGCATGACCGCCGGCGTCTCGGACCTGCTGGAGGTCGAGCTGCTGCAGAGGGTGGCCGGCTGCGCGCTGCCGATCGTGCCGCTGTTCGAGACCCTGGCCGACCTGGACGGGGCCGCGGCGATCCTGGGGGAGCTTTTCGATCTGCCCGGACGCAAGCCGGCGCACCAGCACGTGATGCTGGGGTACTCGGACAGCAACAAGGACTGCGGCTACCTCACGGCCAACTGGGCCCTCTACCGCGCCCAGGAGTCGATCGCCCGCCTCTGCCGCGAGCGCGGGGTCGGCGTCACGCTCTTCCACGGCCGCGGCGGGAGCATCGCGCGCGGCGGCGGCCCGGCCGCCAAGGCGATCCTGGCCCAGCCGGCCGGGCTGCGCGACGGGGGCATCCGCATCACCGAGCAGGGGGAGGTCCTCTCCACCCGCTACCACGACCCCGACCTGGCCCACCGCATCCTGGAGCAGATGGCCTACGGCGTGATGCTGGGCACCGCGGCGGCGGAGGGCGAGGCCCCGGTGCCGGCGGAGTGGCGCGAGGCGATGGAGGCGATGGCCCACGCGGGCTTCGCCGCCTACCGCGCGCTGGTCCACGACGACCCCGACTTCCTCGTCTTCTGGCGCGAGGCCACCCCGATCGACGAGATCAGCCAGCTCAAGCTCGGCTCGCGCCCGGCCTACCGGGGCGTGGCCAAGGGGGTCTCGGACCTGCGCGCCATCCCCTGGGTCTTCTCCTGGATGCAGAGCCGCTGCAACTTCCCGGGATGGTTCGGCCTGGGCTCGGCGCTGCGGGCGGTGCTCAAGCGCGGCCCGGAGGGCAGGCGCCTGCTGCGGGAGATGCACGCGCGCTGGCCCTTCTTCCAGACCCTGATCGACAACGCCCAGCTGACCATGCGCAAGGCCGACATGGGCATCGCCCAGCTCTACGCCGAGCTGGTGACCGACCCCCGGATCCGGCGCCGGATCTTCGCCCTGCTCAAGGCCGAGTTCGCCCGCACCGAGCGGGCGATCCTGGCGGCCACCGGCCAGCGCCGGATGCTGTCGCGGGAGCCGGTGCTGCGGAGGTCGGTCGAGCTGCGCAACCCCTACGTCGACCCCCTCAACTACCTCCAGGTCGAGATGCTGCGGCGGCTGCGCGCGCGGCCCGGCCCCTCCGCGGCGGAGACGGACGAGCTGCATGCGGTGGTGGAACTTACCATCAACGGCATCAGTGGCGGCCTCAAGAACACCGGCTGAATATGGGGTTGTGTTACCAATCCCGCCGGCAACTGTCTGAAAAGACCCCGTGACCAAGGCCGACCTCAAGGCGCTGATCGAGGCTTCCCATTCCGCCCCGCATTCCGTGCTCGGCATGCACCGCGCGGACGAGGGCAAGGGCAGGGGCAGGGCCAAGGCCGCCGGCCTGGTGGTGCGGGCCTTCCTCCGCGAGGCGCAGTCCTGCGAGGTGGTGGACATGGACGCGGCCCAGCCGACCTCCTATCCGATGGAGCGGCTGGCCCCGGAGGGCGTCTTCGAGGCGGCCATCCCCCAGCGCGCCCAGGCCTTCCGCTACCAGCTGCGCGCCAGGTACCCCAACGGCGAGAGCCGGCAGTTCTACGACCCCTACTGCTTCCTGCCGACCCTGGGCGAGCAGGACCTCTACCTCTTCAACGAGGGCACCGAGCGCCGGGTCTACGAGAAGCTGGGGGCGC
This sequence comes from Opitutaceae bacterium, assembly GCA_035546595.1. GTDB lineage: Bacteria > Verrucomicrobiota > Verrucomicrobiia > Opitutales > Opitutaceae > Palsa-1447. Next base: position 29,709 of record DASZWO010000076.1, on the reverse strand, counting down.
ACCTGCGCGACCTCGGCGGGGTCCAGGGGGTCTCCTTCGCGGTCTGGGCCCCCTCGGCCGCGCGGGTCTCGCTGGTGGGGAACTTCAACCACTGGGACGGCCGCTACCATCCGATGCGGCCGCTGGGCTCCTCCGGGGTCTGGGAGCTGTTCGTCCCGGGGCTGGCGGAGGGCGAGCTCTACAAGTACGAGATCCGCGACCAGCGCGGGGCGATCCGGCTCAAGACCGACCCCTACGGCACCTATTTCGAGGCGCCCCCGGGCAACGCCTCCATCGTCTGCAACGTGCGCCGCTACGGCTGGAACGACGCGGCCTGGCTCGAGCGGCGGCGGGGGCTGGCGGGCCAGCCCGACCACCCGATGTCGATCTACGAGGTCCATCTCGGCTCGTGGAAGCGGAAGCTGGAGGACGCCAACCGCCCGCTGAGCTACCGGGAGCTGGCTCCGCTCCTGGCCGACTACGTCTGCGACATGGGCTTCACCCACATCGAGGTGCTGCCCCTGGCGGAGCATCCCTTCGACGGGTCCTGGGGCTACCAGGTCACGGGCTTCTTCGCCCCCACCCGCCGCTTCGGCGCGCCCGAGGACTTCGCCTGGTTCGTCGACCACCTCCACCAGCGCGGCATCGGGGTGATCCTCGACTGGGTCCCGGCCCATTTTCCGCGGGACAGCTTCGCGCTGGCGGAATTCGACGGCACCCATCTCTACGAGCACGCCGACCCCCGGCAGGGCGCCCACATGGACTGGGGCACCCTGATCTTCAACTACGGCCGCAACGAGGTGCGCTGCTTCCTCATCGCCAGCGCCCTGGCCTGGCTCGACCGCTACCACATCGACGGCCTGCGGGTGGACGCCGTGGCCTCGATGCTCTACCTCGACTACTCCCGCGCGCCGGGACAGTGGATCCCCAACCGCTACGGCGGCCGGGAGAACCTGGAGGCGATCGACTTCCTGCGGAAGGTGAACGACCTGGCCCACGAGTGCTACCCGGGCGTGGCCATGATCGCGGAGGAGAGCACCTCCTTCTCCGGGGTGACCCGCCCCACGGCCGACGGCGGGCTCGGCTTCGACTACAAGTGGAACCTGGGGTGGATGCACGACACCCTGAGCTACTTCAGCAAGGAGCCCATCCACCGGCGCTGGCACCAGAACGACCTGACCTTCGGCATGCTTTACCAGTACGCCGAGAACTTCATCAGCGTCTTCTCCCACGACGAGGTGGTGCACGGGAAGGCCTCGCTCCTCTACAAGATGGGTGCCTGGCACATCCCGGAGAAGGCCGCCAACCTCCGCGCCCTCTACGCCCACATGTGGGCCTATCCGGGCAAGAAGCTGCTCTTCATGGGCGGGGAGTTCGCCCAGGCGCACGAGTGGCGCCACGACGGCAGCCTGGACTGGCACCTCTGCCAGTACCTTGACCACGAGGGGGTGCGGCTGCTGGTGCGCGACCTCAACCGGCTCTACAGCGCCGAGCCGGTGCTGAGCGCCAACGACTTCAACCCGCACGGCTTCCGCTGGATCTCCTGCCACGACGCCGCGGCCAACGTCCTGGCCTTCCTCCGGCACGACGTCTTCGAGCAGACCCTGTTCGTGGCGGTGGGGCATTTCGGGGGGGCCACCCGCGAGTACCGGGTGGGGGTGCCGCGGCAGGGCTTCTGGCGGGAGATGATCAACACCAACAGCGAGTACTATGGCGGCAGCGGCCTGGGCAACGGCGGGGGGCGCGCGAGCGAAGACACGCCCTGCGACGGCTTCAGCCAGTCCCTCCAGCTGACCCTGCCTCCCTACACCACCTTCGTCTTCAAGTGGCAGGCCTAGGGCGGAGGCGCGGCCGGGCCCGTATTCCTTTGACACCGAAGGGGCCGGAACTTTGCTGGAACCCTTAGTCCGGTCCCCATGTATTCCTCTGCGATGAAATACCTCTCCCTGGCCTGCGTCCTGGCGCTGCTGGCGGCCCCGCGGATGCTGGCGGCCCCCTACGGGATGAACGGCGCCTCCGATGCCAACAACCAGGACGACCAGGACCAGCAGCAGAAGCCGCCGGAGGAGATCCCCGACTTCAGCGGGCTGAACGAGTACATCTACCAGCCCAAGACCACCCTCAACTTCGGCTTCCGCAGCATCAGCGGGGTCAAGTCCTCCTTCTCGGGCAGCGGCATCGTCCCCATTCCGACGCTGGACACCGATTCGGCCATGACCAGCAACACCCCGGAGCTGCCCCTCAGCGACCCGACCGTCCCGGTCACCGGCGCCAACGTCAACTACCACGACGGGGTGGTCGGCTCCGACACCCGCACGATCCAGAACGACAACGGCAACGGCAGCGCCACCGCCATCCTCGCCTCGCCCGACGGAAAGACCAATTCCTGGGCCTACGCGGATCCCAAGCAGTACGTGCAGGGGCTGATGCAATTCCACGTCTACTCGGCCACCATGCCGGACATCACCGGGTTCAAGGCCCAGGGCGGCCGCAGCTCCGGGATGGAGATCTCCGCCGCGCGCGACATGCGCGACCTGAACAAGCACCTTTCCTGGAAGCTGTTTTCCGGGCTGAGCCTGAACGACATCCAGTCGGCGACGTTCGGGACGGTCAGGGCCAACGTCACCACCCTCACCGACACCTACGACCTCTTCGGCGCGACCCCGATGCCGGCCGGTGTCTCCTCGCCTTCGGTCCAGACCATCAACGTGACCGACTCCAACGGCAACCAGGTGCTGGATCCGAGCACTGGCGCCCCCGTCACCCAGTCGGTGGAGACCACGGTGCTCCTGGGCAACCAGCCGCTGCTGCGGACCGTCACCACCGCCGCCGACACGACCAGCGTGGTCGATCACTTCAAGGTCCACGGCGGCTACGTCACCTTCCGCGCGGGCCCCGAGCTGGTCTACAGCTTCAACGACCACCTCAAGCTCAGCCTCAGCGTCGGCCCCGCCCTGATCTATGCCGGCTCGCAGTACAACGTCACCCAGGTCCTGACGCCGCCGACCGGCGATCCCATCATCAACAACCTGAGCAGCATCGCCGAGAAGCTGGTGCCGGCGGCCTATGCCGACCTCACCCTGCAGTACGACGTGAGCGACCGGACGGGCTTCTATGTCGGCGGGGTCTACCAGGACGGCGGGTCCTACGTGCAGCACATCGACAACAAGCTTCTGGGCTCTTATCAGACCAAGATCGACTTCGCGAACCAGAACGGCCTGCGGACCGGCCTGGATTTCAAGTTCTAGCCGGGCGCGGGGGCGGCCGTGAGCAAGCCCCCGCACACCACGGCCGCGCTGCTGGCGCTGACCGGGATCAACCTCTTCAACTACCTCGACCGGCAGGTCGTGGCCGCGGTCCTGACCCCGCTCAAGCGCGAGCTGGGGCTGTCCGACAGCCAGCTGGGCAGCGTCTACCTGGCCTTCATGCTGGGGTACTTCCTCACCGCCCCGCTCTTCGGCTACCTGGGGGACCGCCTGCCGCGCAAGGGCCTGGTCGCCGCCGGGGTGGCGGTGTGGAGCCTGGGCACGGCGCTCTCGGGCTGGGCGCCCGACCTGGCGATGCTGCTCCTCTTCCGGGTGCTGGTCGGGCTGGGGGAGGCGAGCTACGGGTCGATCAGCCCCGCCTGGATCGCGGATCTGTTCACCCCCGCCCGCCGCAACCTGCCGATCTCCTTCTTCTACATGGCGATTCCGGTGGGCTCGGCCCTGGGCTATCTCCTGGGCGGGGCGGTCGCCGCCCACCACGGCTGGCGCGCCGCATTCTGGGTGGCGGGCCTGCCCGGCCTGCTGCTGGCGGCGGCCCTCCTCGCCCTGCGGGAGCCGCCGCGGGGGGCCAGCGAGGCGTCCGGTCCGGCGGCGGCGGCGGGGGGCTGGCGGGCCTACGCCGGCCTTCGCCGCCAGCCGGACTACCTGCTGGTGGTGGCGGGCTACGCGGCCCAGACCTTCGCGCTCGGCGCCTTCTCCTTCTGGGGGCCGACCTTCCTGCAGCGCGCCCACGGGCTCAGCCTGGAGCGCTCCTCCAGCCTGTTCGGGCTGTGGCTGGTGACGACCGGCCTGCTGGCCACGCTGGCCGGCGGCTGGCTGGCCACCCGCCTGCAGCGGCGCTCGCCGGCCGGCTACGCGCGGCTGCTCGCGGTCAGCGCCCTGCTCACCGTGCCGGCCGCCTTCGCGGCCTTTTGCCTGCCCGGGCGCGGCCCGGCCGAGGCCGCGCTGGTGGCGGCGATGTTCTGCATCTTCCTCCCGGCGGGCCCGACCAACACCCTGATCCTCGAGACCGTGCCGGTGCCGCTGCGCGCCGGCGCCATGGCCGCGTCCATCTTCGCCATCCACCTCTTCGGCGACCTCGGCTCGGCCAAGATGGTGGGCATGCTCTCGGACCGGCTGGGGGACCTGCGGGCGGCCATCCTCTGGATCCTGCCGGCGGCGACGGTCGTCTGCGCGCTCTGCTGGGCCGCGCTGGCGCTGCGGCAGGCGCGGGTCAGCGCTCCAGTTCCGCCAGCACCGCCTCGACCGGCCTGAGCCGCCCGGGCGGGAAGAGCGAGTTGATCCGGGTGATCACCTGCTGGATGATCCCGTCCGGGCAGGAGGCCCCGCCGGTGATGAGGATCCGCTTGGGCTCGGAGCCCTCGGACCAGAGGGGGCGCTTCTCCGTCTCGGCGCGGTGCAGCTCGCGGGACTTCGCCGGGAAGACGTAGTGCACCACCTCGGCGGAGGACTGGATGTTGGCCTCGCTCTGAATGAAGTGCGCGCGCTCGCCGAGCTGCTCCGCGCAGAGCCGGTAGAGCTGGTAGGTGTTCGAGGAATTGCGGCCGCCGACGACGAAGGCGGCGTCGAGCGGCCCGGCCAGGGCCCGGCCCAGGGCGTCCTGGTTCACCTGGGTGGCGTAGCAGAGGGTGTCGTTGCGGCCGCCGCCGCCGACCCGCGCCTCCGGAGTCTCGGCGCCGAAGCGGACGGCGTAGACCTCGCGGAGGTAGGAGATGATCTCGCGGGTCTCGTTCATCAGCAGGGTGGTCTGGTTCACCACCGCCACGCGGTCGAGGTCGAAGGCCGGGTCGAACCCCTCGGTGTGCTTGCCGGCGAAGGAGGCGGCGAAGGGGGCGCGGCGGGCGGGACCCTCCAGCGCGATGATCTCGCCCAGGCGCCGGGCCTCCTCCAGGTTGCGGACGATCAGCGCGGGAGCGTAGCGGCGGGTGTTGGAGAAGGTGGCCTTGGTCTCCTCGTGCTCGTGCTTGCCGTGGATCACCACGGTGTAGCCCTCGCGGCCGTAGGCCCGGGCGGCCTTCCAGACTTTCTCCACCAGCATGCAGGTGGCGTCGTAGGCGCAGATCGCCACCCCCTTGCGCACGAGGGTGCGCTTGTCCTCGTCGGTGGCCCCGAAGGCGGGGATGATGACCACGTCCTTCGAGCTCAGGGTGTCCCAGAGGGTGGGGGCGCCGGGCGCCGCCGGCTTGCCGTCGGCCCCGTAGAGCTCCCCCTTGTCCGACTGCAGGTAGCGCAGGCCGCGGTTGAGCAGGTCCTCGTTGACGAAGGGGTTGTGGATCAGCTCCGAAAGCATGAAGACGCGGCGGCCGGGGTTTTCGGCCAGGGCCTCGTAGGCCCGCTCGATCGCGTTCTTCACCCCCAGGCAGAAGCCGAAGTGGCTCGGGATGACGTACTGCACCGCCCCGAAGTCGAGGCTCACCGGGTCGGAGGCCGAGCGCTCGTGGCGCCGGGCCAGCGCCTTGATCGCCGAGCACAGGCGCGACTGGTAGAGGGCCGAGGCGGCCGAATCCTGGCCGTAGATCGAGGCGTTGCGCTCCTTCTCCGGCCGGAACTTGTAGATGAAGTCGTTTTCGGCCAGGTGCAGGTAGGGAATGTCGACCAGGTGGGGCTCGAGCTCGGCCAGGAGGCGCTCCAGGTCCGGCTCGAGGCCGGCGGGGTTCCCCGGCAGCTCGCCGATGGGATGAAAGGCGATGCTGGGATCGAGGGGCGCCCCCTCGGCCTGGGCGAAGTAAACCCTGCGGGGGCCCTCCGCGCCCTCGGTGACGAAGTACTCCTCCGGCGCGGTGTGCCGCGGAAACACCCGCGCCAGCTCCGCCGTCGCCGCGGCCAGGTCCTCCCCGGCGAAGACCGGCGCCGCGCGCCCGCCGGACTGCCGCACGGCGATGTGATTGCCGGGGCTGAACGCGAGGACGATGGCGGCGCGGGTCCCTTCCTTGATCATGGAGGGGGGAATCTACCAGAGAAAGGGCGCTCTGGCTAGCCGCCGCGATCAGGAGGCGCGGGTGGCGCCGGGAGGATTCGTAAGTATATTCCGATGCTGAGGACGCCGCGGGAAGCCGCGTAATCCCCCGGCTGCCCGATGAATTCCGGCGAAGTCTCCCCCGCCATCGACCAGGCCCTGCGCCGGGTGCCGCGCGGGGCGTTCGTGGGCCCGCAGTGGCAGGAGCGGGCCCACGAGGACCGGCCGCTGCCGATCGGCTGCGGCCAGACCACCTCCCAGCCCTCGCTGGTGGCGTACATGACCGAGCAGCTGGCGCTGACGCCGAAGAGCCGCGTGCTGGAGATCGGCACCGGCTCGGGCTTCCAGACCGCGATCCTGGCCGAGCTGGCGGCCGAGGTCTTCACCGTCGAGCTCCTCCCCGAGCTGGCCGCCTCCGCCCGGCAGCGCCTGGACGGAATGGGCTACCGCAACGTCTCCTACCGCGTCGGCGACGGCGCCGAGGGGTGGCCGGAGCACGCCCCCTTCGACGCGATCATCGTGACCGCCGCGGGGCGGGCGCTGCCGCCCGCGCTGATCGCGCAGCTGCGCCCGGGCGGGCGCCTGCTGGCGCCGCTCGGCCCCCCCGAGGGCGAGCAGACGCTGGTGCTGGTGGACACCCGCTCGAACGGTGAATGGCACCGGCGGGACCTCTGCTCGGTCTGGTTTGTCCCGCTGGTCAGCGCCTCCCTGGGCGACCTGCGTCCCCGGCTGGGCGAGGTGAACTAGCCCAGCACCGCGGCGAGCTTGGCCGCGTCGCGGCCGCCGCCCATCGCGAAGTCCGGCTTGCCGCCGCCCTTGCCGCCGAGCTGCGCGCTCAACTCGTTGACGATCTTTCCCGCCTGGTGGCCGGCCTTGACCGCCGCCGGGGAGCAGAACGCCACCACCGTGGCCTTGTCCCCGAAGGCGGCGCCGAGGCGCACCACGCCCTCGCCGAGCTTGGCCAGCACCTGCGCGCCGAGCGTGCGGAGGGCCTCGGGGGAGTCCGCGGCGACCACGGCCGAGACGAACCGCAGGCCGTCCTTCGCCGCCGCCTTGGCGGCCAGCTCCTCGGCCAGCCCGGCCGCGGCCTTCTGCTCGAAGCCCTTGAGCTTGCGCTCGAGCTCGGCCTTTTGGGCGAGCAGCGCCTCGAGCTTCTGGGCGGCGTCCTGGGGGCCGGCGGACAGGCGGGCGCCGACCGCGGCCAGCGCGGCCTCGCGCGCCGCCACGAAGTCGTAGGCCGCCTGGCCGGCGACCGCCTCGATCCGGCGGGTGCCGGCGGCGATCGCGCTCTCGGCGGCGATCTTCACCAGCCCGATCTCGCCGGTGGTGGCGACATGGGTGCCGCCGCAGAGCTCGCGGCTGTAGCCGCCGATGTCGACCACCCGGACGATCCGGCCGTATTTCTCGCCGAAGAAGGCGAGGGTGCCCTCGGGCTTCTTCTCAAACTCGGTCTCGTAGGTCTCGACCCGGGCGTTGTCGATCACCTTCTCGTTGACCAGCCGCTCGATCTCCCGCAGCTGCGCCGGCGTCACCGCCTCGAAGTGCGAGAAGTCGAAGCGCAGCCGGTCCGGGGTCTTGTGCGTGCCGGCCTGGCGGACGTGGGTGCCGAGCACCTTGCGGAGGGCCCAGTGGAGGAGATGGGTGGCGGAATGGTGGCGGCTGATGGCCCGGCGGCGCGGCACGTCGACGGCGAGCTCGGCCGCACCGCCGGCGCTCACCGCGGGCGCGCCGGGAGCCGCCTTGTGCAGGTGGCGCCCGGCCCCGTCCTTCACCGTGTCGACGATCGGCACGAGCTGGCCCTCGACCAGCGCGCTGCCGCTGTCGCCGGCCTGCCCGCCCATCTCGGCGTAGAAGGGGGTCTGATCGAAGACCAGAAAGGTGTCGTCCTTCGCCTTGACCACCTCGAGCAGCTTGGCGCGCGCGTGGGTCTCGCCGTAGCCGAGGAAGGGGGTGGCCTTCCCGCCGGTGGCCTCGCCCTCGGTCGCGGCCACGACGACCTCCCGCTTCAGCGCGGCGCGCCCGCGCTCGCGCTGCTTCTCCATCTCGGCCTCGAAGCCGGGCAGGTCCACCGCCAGCCCGCGCTCCGCCGCGAGCAGCTGGGTCATGTCGACCGGGAAGCCGTAGGTGTCGTAGAGCTCGAAGGCCAGCCTGCCGGGGACCTGCCCGGAGAGCCTCTCGGCGCCCTGGTTGAAGATCGCCAGGCCGCGGTCGAGGGTCCGGCCGAAGGATTCCTCCTCCGAGCGGATCACGCGGCGGATGATCTGCTCCTGCTGCCGGAGCTCGGGAAAGACCTCGCCGAGCGAGGCGACCACCGGCTCGACGAGCTGCTCGAAGAAGCCCGTTTTCAGGCCGAGCTTCTTGCCGTAGAGGATGCCGCGGCGGAGGATGCGGCGGATGACGTAGTTGCGGCCCTCGTTGCCGGGCAGGATGCCGTCGGCGATGGCGCAGCCGACGCAGCGGGCATGGTCGGCCAGCACCCGGAAGGCGACGTCGGCGCTCTCCTGCTCGGAGAGCCCCTCGCGCTTGGCCGGCACGCTGGCCTGGTACCGCCGGCCCGAGAGCTCGGCGATCTTGGCGAAGAGGGGGGCGAAGACGTCCGCGGCGTAGTTCGAGGGGTCCCGGGAGAAGTCCCGGAACCCCTGGGTCGAGGCGTGGATCCCGGCCACCCGCTCGAAGCCCATGCCCGTGTCCACGTGCTTGGCCGCCAGCGGCGAAAAGGTCCCGTCGGCGTTGGCGTTGAACTGGATGAAGACGTGGTTCCAGATCTCGATGCACCGGGGCGAGCCGGCGTTGACCAGCTTCCGGCCCACCGCCTCGTCGTCCGAGGGCAGGAGGTTGAAGTGGATCTCGGAGCACGGCCCGCAGGGGCCGGTGTCGCCCATCATCCAGAAATTGTCCTTCTTGTTGCCGGGGACGATGTGGACCTGGGGGTCGAGCCCCTCCTTCCGGAACAGCGCGGCCCAGATGTCGTGGGCCTCCTGGTCGAAGGCGGCGGGATCGCCCCGGCCCGGCTGGTAGACCGTGGCGAAGAGCCGCTTGGCCGGGATGCCCCAGCGCCGGGTGATCAGCTCCCAGCCCCATTCCAGCGACTCCTTCTTGAAGTAGTCGCCGAAGGACCAGTTTCCCAGCATTTCGAAGAAGGTATGGTGGTAGGTGTCGAAGCCGACGTCCTCGAGGTCGTTGTGCTTGCCCCCGGCGCGGATGCACTTCTGGGTGTCGGCCGCGCGGGTGTCCCGCGCCGGGCGGGCCCCGGCCCACTTCGCGACGTCCGGGGAGCGGCTGCCGAGGAAGATCGGCACGAACTGGTTCATCCCGGCGTTGGTGAAGAGCAGGCCCGGCGAGTCCGGCAGCAGGGACGAGGAGGGCACGATGGTGTGGCCGCGCTCGGCGAAGAAATCCAGGAACGACCGGCGGATATCGGCGGAGGTCATTTGATCGGCGGGGCGGAGCGAGGCATCGTGGGGCGGAGTGGAACCTGGCAGCTAATGCGGGGGAATCGCCGGCGGAAAGGAAAATTTCCGTCGAAGCCCCCTCTCTAACAATGTCACTTATAGTCTATTGCGTTGGCTGATACAATCCGTCGCGCGTGCCCAAAAAAAAGGAAAAACCGAGAGGCGAGGGCGCCTTCCAAGCCAGCCTCGGCGCCGCCGTCCGCACGTTCCGCCAGGGGCTCGGCATCACCCAGGAGGAGCTCGCCTGGCGGGCGAGAATGCACCGGACCTACGTCGCCGATATCGAGCGGGGCGCCCGCAACCTGACGCTGCGCAGCGTCGCCTGCCTCGCGGCCGCCCTCGAGGTGTCGCTGGCCCACCTGCTCGGATCGGCCACCGCCGAGCGGAGGGATGAGCGGGGGCCCGCGCCGCTGGGAGAAATCCTCCTGGTGGAGGACGATCCGCGGGACGTGGAGCTGACCCTTCGGGCCTTCAAGCGGGCCCGCCTGACCAATCCGGTGCGGGTGGCGCGCGACGGCGCCGAGGCCCTGGAGATCCTCCTCCCGGCCGGCGAGGGGGCGGGCGGGCCGCCGCCCCAGCTGATCCTGCTCGACCTCAACCTGCCCAAGGTGGGCGGCCTGGAGGTGCTCCGGCGCCTGCGCGAGGACCCGCGGACGCGAGGCGTGCCCGTGGTGGTCCTGACCGTCTCCCAGCAGGATGGGGACATCGCCGCCTGCCGCCGCCTCGGCGCCGACACCTACATCGTCAAGCCGGTCGAGTTCGTCAACCTGTGCCGGGTGACCCCGAACCTCAGCCTCGACTGGGCGCTGCTCCCGGCCGGGGCCGGGGGCCGCCGCCGGGGCGACGCGGCCTGAGCGTGGGGGGAACACCCTACGTATTTCCCTGCGCTGCGGCGGCGCCGGCCGGCCCCTATCACCGGTCCGTCCCGCGTTGAAACCCTCCCTCACCCACCTGCCGGCCCGCCCGGGGCCCCGCTGGCCCGCCGCCCTGGCCCTGGCTGCGGCGCTGGTCGCCGCGGCGCTCTACACCGGGCTCTATGAGCACGAGGAGGGGCAGGTGGAGCGGAGCCTGCGCGAGCGCGAGAACTCCCGCGTCGGATTCTTCGGCCGGCTCTTCGAGCGCGACCTGCGCACGGTGGCGGATGACCTCCGCCTCCAGGCGGACGGCGACGGCCTCCGCAGCTACCTCGCCTCGGGGCGGCCGGAGGACCTGGCCCGGGCGCAGCACCGCGCGGTCTTCCTCAGCCGGCAGCATTCCGAATACACCGAAATCCGCTACCTGGACGAGGGCGGCCAGGAGCTGATGCGGGTGAACCAGGGCGGGGCGGCGGTGCCGGCGGCGCAGCTGCTGAACAAATCCAACCGCGACTATGTCCAGGAGGCGCGGCGGCTCGGGCCCGGAGAGATCGGCATTTCCACCTTCGATCTCAACGTCGAGGCGGGGCGGCCCCGGACGCCGGCCAAGCCCACCCTGCGGTTCTACACCCGGATCTACGACGCGGCGGGGCGCCCCCGGGGCTTTTACATCATCAACTGCCTGGGAGAGAGCCTGCTCGGCGGCTTCGGCCAGCTCAACTCCCTGCAGCTGAGGCGGCTGCGCGTGCTCAAGGCCGACGGCACCTGGCTGAAGGGCGACGCCGGCTCGGAGAGCTGGGGCGTGGCCGCGCCCGGAGGCGGCGGGCCAACCCTGGCGGAGAGCGACCCCGGCCTCTGGCCGCGGATCCGGGATCAGCCCGACGGCCAGGCGGCCCGGCGGGGCGGCCTCTTCACCTGGACCCGCCTGGCGCCCGCGCGGCTGGTGGGCGGCCCCGCCGCCACCGGCCGGGAGGACGCCTTTTTCGTCATCGCCTCGCAGCTCCCGGCCGCGGAGTGGGACGCGGCCTTCAGCAGCCTGCGCTCCAGCTTTCTGGTCGCCTCCCTGACCCTGCTGCTGCTGGCCGGGGCGGTCGGCTGGAGCTGGTGGCTGCGCCGCCGGCAGCTGGCGGCCCTGCGCGAGAGCGAGGAGCGCGCCCGGCTGGTGGTGGACAGCGTGCGCGACTACGCCATCTTCATGCTCGATCCCGCCGGGGTGGTGGTGAGCTGGAACGCCGGCGCGGAGCGCATCAAGGGCTTCACGGCGGCGGAGGCGATCGGCCGGCATTTCTCGCTCTTCTATCCCGAGCCCGCCATCCGCGCGCGGCTGCCCGAGCAGCTGATCGAGGGGGCCAAGGCCTCCGGCCGCTCGCAGGCCGAAGGCTGGCGGGTCCGCCGCGACGGCACGCGCTTCTGGGCCGACGCCGTCCTGACCGCGATCCGGGACGGCAGGGGACGCCTGCTGGGCTTCGCCAAGGTGACGCGCGACCGGACCGAGCAGAAGGCGGCGGAGAGCCGGATCCAGCAGCTGAACCGCGACCTCCAGCGCCGCGCCGAGGAGCTGGAGATCGCCAACCGCGAAATGGAGGCCTTCTCCTATTCGGCCTCGCACGACCTGCGCGCCCCCCTGCGCCACATCGCCGGCTTCGCCAAGCTGCTGGAGGAGGAGGCGGGCGCGGGGCTGACCGCCGAGGGCCGCCGCTTCCTGGGGGTGATCGCCGACTCGGCCGGCCGGATGGCGCGGCTGATCGACGACCTCCTGGCCTTCTCCAAGGTGGGGCGCACCCAGATGAAGCGGGAGGACATCGACCACGACGCCCTGGTGGCGGCCGCGATCAAGGACGGCCACTACGGCGGAAACGGGCGCCGCCCCATCGAGTGGGAGCTCGGGACCCTGGGCCGGATCTGGGCGGACCCGGGGCTGATGCGCCTGGTCTGGGCCAACCTGCTCGACAACGCCGTCAAGTACACCGGGCAGTCGCCCTTCCCGCGGATCGAAATCGGCGCGCAGCGCGACGCGGCGGGCGAGGAGGTCTATTTCATCCGGGACAACGGGGTGGGCTTCGACATGCAGTACGCCTCGAAGCTTTTCGGCGTGTTCCAGCGGCTGCACCGCGCCGACCAGTTCGAGGGCACGGGCATCGGCCTGGCCAATGTCCACCGCATCGTGGTGCGCCACGGCGGGCGGATCTGGGCCGAGAGCAAGGTGGGCGGCGGGGCCGCCTTCTTCTTCACCCTTTCCGGACGCCCCGAAGCGGTCCAGCCTCCTTCGTCCCCATGAGCTCCTTCCATCCCATCCTCCTGGCCGAGGACAACCCCAACGATGTGGAACTGATCACCCGCGCGCTGAAGCAGGCGCGGCTGGTCAACGACGTCGCGGTCGCCACCGACGGCGCCGAGGCCCTCGACTACCTCTACCGGAGGGGAGCCTACGCCGGGCGGATCGGCCCGCAGCCCGCGGTGGTGCTGCTGGATCTGAAGATGCCGCGGGTGGACGGGCGCGAGGTCCTCAACCGGATGCGGGCCGACCCCGGCCTGGCGCTGATCCCGGTGGTGGTCCTGACCTCCTCGCGCGAGGAGCAGGACGTGCTCGAGAGCTACAACCTCGGGGCGAACGCCTATGTGGTGAAGCCGGTCGACTTCGAGGAATTCACCGCCGCGGTGGGCAAGCTGGGGTGCTTCTGGGCCCTGCTCAACGAGGCCCCGCCGGGGACCGGCGGCTGAGCTTCAGAGCCGCGCGATCACGGCGTCGGCCATCCCGCGGGTTCCGACCGAGGGGCCCCCGAAGGCGATGTCGGCGGTGCGGGCGCCCCCGGTGACCGCCTGGCGGACCGCGGCCTCGATCCTCGCGGCGGTCTTCTCCCGGCCGAAGCTGTAGCGGAGCATGAGGGCGGCGGAGAGGATCTGGGCGCAGGGGTTGGCCACGCCCTTGCCCGCGATGTCCGGAGCGGTGCCGCCCGCCGGCTCGTAGAGGCCGAAGGGCAGGCCGAGCGCGTTCTTGCCCGCCCCGAGGGAGGCGGAGGAGAGCATGCCGAGCGAGCCGCAGACCACGGCCATCTCGTCGGAGAGGATGTCGCCGAACATGTTCTCGGTGACGAAGACGTCGAACTGGTTGGGATTGCGCGCCAGCTGCATCGCGGCGTTGTCCACGTACATGTGGGTCAGCTCGAGGTCAGGGGCGTGCTGGGCCGCATAGTCGGTCACCGTCTTGCGCCAGAGCACGGAGGTCTCGAGGACGTTGGCCTTGTCGATCGAGCAGAGCTTCTTCTTGCGGGCCCGCGCCGCGGTCACGGCCACGGCCATCACCCGCTCGATCTCGCTCTTGGTGTAGACCATGGTGTCGATCGCCTGCAGGTCGCCGCTGGGCAGCAGCCGGGTCTCCTTCGGCTTGCCGAAGTAGAGGCCCCCGGTCAGCTCGCGGATGCAGACGATGTCGATCCCGTCGGGGATGCGCTCGGTCTTGATCGGGGAGGCGTCCGCCAGCTCGCGGTAGAGGAGCCCGGGGCGGATGTTGGCGAAGAGGGTGAAGTGCTTGCGCAGGGGCAGGAGGGCGGCCCGCTCGGGCTGCTCCTTGGGGGGCAGCTTCTCCCACTTGGGCCCCCCGACCGAGCCGAAGAGGATGGCGTCGCTCTGCTCGCAGAGCCTGAGGGTGGAGTCGGGCAGCGCCTTGCCGTGGCGGTCGATGCCGGCGCCCCCCACCTCCGCCTGGGAGTAGTCCAGCTCGAAGCCCTCGTCGCGGGCCACCTGCTCGAGGACGCGCAGCGCCTCGGCCATGACTTCGGGGCCGATGTAGTCTCCGGCCAGGACGGCGAACTTCAGCTTTGCCATAGGGAGCGCCGAGACTGGCGCGTCCGGGCCGCGCGAGGCAAGGGGCATTTTGGCCGGCCGCGCCCGGCCTTGCCCCTCGGCCGGTTGGGGCTAAAGTGGGGCCTTTTCGCTCATGAGAATCCATCGCTTCACCGGCGGCATCGCGCAGACCAACGGCTACCTCCTGTCCCAGCCGGGCCAGGGGCAGGCCGTGCTGATCGACGCGCCCGAGGGCGTCTGGGAGGGGATCGAGCCGGTGCTGCGGAAGGAGGGGCTGCAGCTGGCGGAGCTTTGGCTCACCCATGGCCACTTCGACCACCTCCTCGGCGCCCCCGAGCTGGTCCGGCGCACGGGCGCGAAGGTCCGGGCGCATCCGGACGACCGGATCCTGATCGAAAATCCGGAGGTGATGAAGGAATTCGCCGGCGTCCAGTTCCGGCTGGAGCCGCTGCGGGTCGACGCCTGGGTGGGGCAGGGGGACCGGCTCGAGGCGGCGGGGCTGTCGGCGATGGTCCGCCACGTGCCCGGGCACTGCCCCGGCAGCGTGCTGTTTTATTTTCCGGCCGAGGCCCGGGCCTTCGTGGGAGACGCGATCTTCAACGGCAGCGTCGGGCGCACCGATTTCCCCGGCGGAAGCTTCGAGGTGCTCGAGCGCTCCATCCGCGCCCAGATCTACACCCTGCCGGACGGGACGGTGCTCTGCCCCGGCCACGGTCCGGAGACCACGGTGGAGCGGGAGAAGGCCAGCAACCCCTACGTCCCCGCGGCATGAGCGCCACCGAGCAGGATGCAGCCCACATGAGGCGGGCGCTCGGGCTCGCCCGCCGCGCCTGGGGCGAGACCCATCCCAACGCGATGGTCGGGGCGGTGCTGGTCGAGGACAGCCAGGTCGTGGCCGAGGGCTACTGCGCCCGCGACGGCGCCCCCCACGCCGAGCGGGTCGCGCTCAACTCCCTGGGCCGGGCCCCCAGGCCCGGCGCGGTGCTTTACGTCACCCTCGAGCCATGCTCGACCCAGGGCCGGACGGGGGCCTGCACCGACGCCATCCTGGCGGCGGGCCTGAAGCGGGTGGTGGTGGGGGCCGCCGACCCGAACCCGGCGCACGCCGGGCGCGGCTTCGAGGTCCTGCGCCAGGCCGGGGTCGAGGTCGTGACCGGGGTGCTGGAGCGCGACTGCGCGGACCTGAACCTGATCTTCAACCATTGGATCGCGCGCGGGACGCCCTTCCTGGCGGGCAAGTCGGCCACCACCCTGGACGGCCGCATCGCCACCCGCACCGGGGAATCGCGCTGGATCACCGGCGGGCCGGCCCGGGCCGACGTCCACCGCTGGCGCCGGCTCTTTCCCGCGATCGCGGTGGGGGCGGGCACGGTGATGAAGGACAATCCCCGGCTCACCGCGCGCCCCGAGGGCGGCCCCGAGTGGTGCCCGGTTCGGTTTGTCTTCGACGGCCGGCTGCGGACGGTGACGGACCGGAGCCTGCCCGCCCTCTACACCGACGAGTTCAAGGAGCGGACCATCGTCGTCACGACCGAGCACGGCGGCCTGGGCTACGTGCGCAAGCTGCGCTCGCTCGGGGTCCAGGTCTGGGTCTGCAGCTCGCCGACGCAGCGGGTGGGGTGGGCGGACTTCCGCCAGCGCTGCGCCGAGGCGGGCATCCCGGGGGTGATGTTCGAGGGCGGGGCCGAGCTGCTCAGCCAGCTCCTGCAGGAGCGCGCGCTCGACTACCTCTTCGTCTACCGCGCCCCGGTGCTCTTCGCCGACGAGAAGGCCAAGCCGGCCTTCAGCGGCCTGCGGACCGACCGGCTGGCCTCGGGCCTGCGCCTGGTCGAGCTTCGCCACGAGGAGCTGGGCGAGGACACGCTGAGCCGCGGCCGGGTGGCCTACCCGGAGAAAATGACCGTGGACGAGTCGACCTACTCTCTGGGATAGTGGCTCCCCCCACCGCATGAAGCCTTTTTACATCACGACCGCGATCGACTACGTCAACGGCTCGCCGCACATCGGCCACGCCTACGAGAAGATCCTGACCGACGTGATCGCCCGCTTCCACCGGCTGCGGGGCGAGAAGGTGCACTTCCTGACCGGCACGGACGAGCACGGGCAGAAGGTGCAGCAGAGCGCGCGCAAGGGCGGGGTCTCCCCGCAGGAGTTCGCGGACCGGGTGAGCGGCGAGTTCCGGGACCTCCTGGCCAAGCTGGAAATCTCCAACGACGACTTCATCCGCACCACCGAGCCCCGGCACAAGCAGGTGGTGGCGCAGGTGCTGCAGCAGCTCTTCGAGCGCGGCGAGATCTACCTGGGGGAGTACCGGGGCTTCTACAGCACCCGCCAGGAGCAGTTCCTGCAGGAGAAGGACCGCAACCCCGACGGGAGCTGGCCGGAGCTGTACGGCGAGGTCAGCGAGATCGTCGAGCCCAACTATTTCTTCAAGCTCAAGGCGCACCAGGGCTGGCTGGTCGATTTCCTCAGCCGGCACGAGGACTTCATCTTCCCGCGCTACCGCCAGAAGCAGGTGCTGGAATTCCTCAAGGAGCCGCTCAACGACCTCTGCATCTCCCGCCCGCGGGAGCGGCTGGAGTGGGGCATCCCGCTGCCCTTCGACCCGAAGTACGTGACCTACGTCTGGTTCGACGCGCTGCTCAACTACTACTCGGCGGTGGCGGACCGGCCCGGAACCTGGCCGGCCGACTGGCACGTGATCGGCAAGGACATCCTGGTGCCGCCCCACGCCGTCTACTGGCCGATCATGCTCCACGTCGCCGGGCTGCCCCTGCCCCGGGGGCTGCTGGTGCACGGCTGGTGGCTGCAGAGCGGGGCCAAGATGTCGAAGAGCTCGGGCAACGCCCTCAACCCGCTGGACCTGGTCTCGGAGTTCGGGGCCGACGCCTTCCGCTATTTCCTCATCCGCGAGATGAACGTCGGCCAGGACAGCGATTTCTCCCGCGAACTTTTCCTCGTCCGCTACCAGAGCGACCTGGCCAACGACCTGGGCAACCTGATCAACCGGACCCTGAACATGACCAACCGCTTCGGCGGCGGCCTGGTGCCGGCCGCGGCCCTGGAGGAGGAGCCGGAGCGGGAGCTGAAGGCGCTCTGGGAGAAGACCCGCCCCGAGTACCTCGAGCTCTGCGCGGGATTCCAGTTTCACACCGCGCTGGAGCGGCTCTTCCTCTTCATCAAGTCGATCAACGCCTACATCGAGCGGCGCGCGCCCTGGAAGCTCGGCAAGTCCGCCGAGGCCCAGGACCGGGCGCGGCTGCAGTCCGCGCTGGCGACCATGGCCGAGGCCCTCCGGCTCTCGGCCGCCGCGCTGCGCCCGGTCATGCCGGCGACGGCCGAGACCGTCCACCGGGTGCTGGGGCGGCCCGGAGGCGGCGACTGGGGCGCGGAGCTGGCCTGGGGCGGGACCCTGGCCGGCGCCAAGGTGGCGGAGGCGCTGGTGCTCTTCCCCCGGCCCGCCCCCGCCCCATGACCATCCTGCCCCAGGACCCCGCGGCCGACCCCACGCCGGCGGCCCTGCGGGCCTTCCTGCTGCAGTGCCAGGCGGTGGCGCAAAAGAGGGGCCGGCCGCAGCTGGTGAGCATCTCGATCGAGGTCGAGCCCCTCGACCCCCTGGCGGTGCTGGAGTCGATCTTCGAGCCGGGCGAGCGGCACTTCTACGTCGAGCGCCCCGCCGAGCGGATGGCGGTGGCGGGGGCCGAAGCCGTGCTTTCCTTCTCCGCCGCGGGGCCCGGGCGCTTCGGCGCCTGCCGCGACTTCATCGACCGCGCGTTGGAGGAGACCCTGGCGGTGGGCGACCAGTCCGCGCCTTTCGCCGGGCCGCACTTCTTCGCCGCCTTCGCCTTTTCCGACACCGTGGCGCCGAACGAGCCCTTCGAGGCGGCCACGGTCTTCGTCCCGCGCTGGCAGGTGGCGCTGCGCGAGGGGCGGACGGTGGCGGTGGCGAACCTCATGGTCGAGGCCGGCGCGCCGGTCGACGCCCTGGCCGAGCGGGTCTGGCGGGCGCACGCCAAGTTCGGCGCCTTCGACTACGCCGCTCCCGCCTTCGCGGCCCGCGAGCCCGGCGGCCGCCTCCGGCCGGAGGCCGCCGCCGCGACCGAAGGCTACGCCGCGGCCGTGGCCCGGGCCCTGGAGCGGATCGGCGCGGGCCGCCTGGAGAAGGTGGTGCTGGCGCGGGCCAAGGAGCTGAGGACCGGCCAGGCGCTGCATCCCCTGGAGGCGCTCAACGGGCTGCGCCAGCGCTTCGCCGACTGCTACGCCTTTTCCGTCGCCAACGGCCGCGGCGAGAGCTTCATCGGCGCGAGCCCCGAGCGGCTGCTGCGGGCCGACGGGCAGGCGCTGCTGTCGGAGGCGCTGGCGGGCTCGGCCGGGAGGGGGGCCACCGCCAGCGCGGACGCGGCGCTGGCCGGCGCGCTGCGGCGGGACGACAAGGAGCGCCGGGAGCACCGCCTGGTGGTCGAATCGATCGCGGGCGCCCTCCAGGAGCTGGGCCTGCGGCCGGAATTTCCCGCCGAGCCGGCGCTGCGCCGCCTCGCCAACGTCCAGCACCTGCACACGCCGGTGCGGGCGGCGCGGCCGCCCGGCCTGCGCCTGCTCGACGTCCTCGGCCGGCTCCACCCCACCGCCGCGGTCGGGGGCGCCCCGCGCGCGGCGGCGCTGGCCGGCATCCGCGAGTGGGAGCCGTTCCCGCGCGGCCTCTACGCCGGGGCCCTGGGGTGGATCGACGCGGCCGACCGGGGGGAATTCCTCGTCGGGCTGCGCTCGGCCCTGATCGAGGGCGAGCGCGCCACCCTCTACGCCGGCGCCGGCATCGTCGCGGGCTCCGCCCCGGAAAAAGAGCTGGCCGAGACCGAAATGAAGTTCCAGGTAATGCAGCAGGCGCTGCTCGGCTGACCATGGCCCCCCTCGACACCCGCAACGTCAACTCGCTCTGGTGCGGCGTCCTGGCCGAGTCGCTCTTCCGCTCCGGCGTGCGCTGGGCCGTGATCTCGCCCGGCTCCCGCTCCGCGCCGCTCACCTTCGCCTTCGCCCGGCATCCGGGGATCGAGGCCATCCCGGTCCTGGACGAGCGCTCGGCGGCCTTCTTCGCCCTGGGCCTGGCCCGGCGGGACGGCCGCCCGGTGGCGCTGATCTGCACCAGCGGGACGGCCGCGGCCAACTACTTCCCGGCGGTGGTCGAGGCCCACGAGAGCGGGGTGCCGCTCCTGATCCTGACCGCGGACCGCCCCCCGGAGATGCGCGCCTGCGCCTCGGGCCAGACGATCGAGCAGCAGCGGCTGTACGGCTCCTACGTCCGCTTCCACCACGAATTCGCCGTGCCGGAGCTGGACCGGGGGCTGCTGCGCTACCTGCGCCAGAGCGCCGCGCACGCGGCCGCCCGCTGCCTGGCCCCCGCGGCGGGCCCGGTGCACCTCAACGCCCCCTTCCGCGACCCGCTTCCGCCCGTGCCCGACGGCCGCACCGAGGCCTGGGCCGCCGGGATCGACTGGGAGGCGTTTTTCGGCCACTTGGCGCCGGCCGAGCCGGCGCCGCCCCGCTCCCGGGCGCCCGCGCTGCCGGCGACCTCGCGCGGGCTGATCGTCGCCGGTCCGGTCCCGGCCCAGGACCCGGCGGCCTACGCCGCCGAAGTGGCGGCCCTGGCGAAGAAGCTGGGCTGGCCGGTGCTGGCCGACGCGCTTTCCCCCGCCCGCCACCAGCGGGCCGGGATCCCCGGCCTGGTCACCGCCTACGACGCCATCCTCCGCCATCCCGATGCGGCGGAGCGCCTCCGCCCGGAGGCGGTGGTGTGCCTGGGAAACTGGCCGACCAGCAAGGTCCTGCGCGGCTGGCTGGAGGCCGCCGACGCGCCGACCTGGCTGGCCTCGCGCCGGTCCGACAACCGCGACGCCCTGCACGGGCGCACCCGCCAGGTGCTGCTCTCGGTGGGCGAGCTGGCCCGGGGCCTCGCGCGCGGCCGGCCGGCGGGAGCCTACCGCCGGGAGTGGATCGCGGCCGAGCGCTCGGCGCGGCGGATCCTCGAGCGGCGGCTCGCCGCCGAGGGCGCCCTCTTCGAGCCCAAGGCGGCCTGGCTGCTGGCCCGGCTCCTGCCGCCGGGGACGCCGGTCTTCCTGGCCAGCAGCATGCCGGTGCGCGACGCGGAGTACGTCTGGGCCCCCGGCCGCCGGCTGCGGCCCTTCTTCAACCGCGGCGCCAACGGGATCGACGGCACGCTCTCCAGCGCGCTCGGCGCCGCCCACGGCGGGCCGCCGGCGGTGCTCCTGACCGGGGACCTGGCGCTGCTCCACGACAGCAACGGCTTCCTCATCGCGCCCAAGTTCCGGGGCGGCCTCACGGTCGTGCTGATCAACAACCGCGGGGGCGGAATCTTCGAGCACCTGCCGGTGGCGCAATTCGAGCCGCCGTTCGAGGAGTACTTCGCGACCCCCCAGCGGGCGGACTTCGGCCGGCTCTGCGCCGCCTACGGCGCCGAGCACGTGCGGGTGCGCGATTGGGCGCATTTCGAGCGGCTGCTCTCCCGCCTCCCGGCGCGGGGCCTGCGCGTGCTCGAGCTGCGCACGGACCGCCGGCGGGACGCCGCCGCCCGGAAGGAGCTGCTCAGAGCTGCAGGGGAAGCCCGATCTCGATGATCTGCGACGGGGTGATCTTGTAGTAGTCCTTCGCCGGGCGGGCGTTGCGGGTGAGGAAGCTGTAGAAGCTCTTCTCCCATTCCCACATTCCGCTGTCGCCGCCGGAAAGGATCATCTCCCGGTTGAAGTAGTACGTCGCCGCCGCCGGATTGATGGCGAGGCCCTCCTCCTTGATCTGGTCCATCATCGCGCTGACGTCGGGGGACTCCATGTAGCCGTAGTGGCCGACGGCCCGCCAGATGCCCTCGCCGATCTCCCGCAGGATCAGCCGCTGCGAGCGCGGGACCGTCGGCACGTCCTCGGTCAGGATGCTGAGCAGGACGATGGTCTTGTGCAGGCAGCGGTTGGCCTTGACGTGGTGGAGGAGGGCGACCGGCGTGCCCTCGGCCGATCCGACCATGAAGACGGCCGCGCCGGGCACGCGCACGACGTATTGGCTGCGGGCGATCGCGGTCAGCTCGTCCTCGGTGACGTTGCCGCCGTAGACCCGGTCGAAGACCGCGTCGCGGCCGGTCTTCCAGGTGTGCATGATGGCCAGGATCACCGCCGCGATCGCCAGGGGGAACCAGCCGCCGTCGGTCAGCTTGCGGGCGTTGGCGAGGAAGAACGCGAGGTCGATGAGGAGGAAGAAGGCGCAGATCGGGCCGGCCTTCCACAGCGGCCACCTCCAATTGCGATGGGCGACGATGAAGAAGGCCACGGTGGTGATCGCCATCGTCCCGGTGACGGCGATGCCGTAGGCCGAGGCCAGCCGGTCGCTGGAGCCGAAGGCGGCGGCGGTCAGGATGCAGCCGATGGCGAGGGCGGCGTTGACGAAGGGGACGTAGATCTGTCCGGAGAGCTGGGCGTTGGTGTAGTTGACCTTGAGGCGCGGAAAATAGCCGAGCTGGATGGCCTGGCGGGTGAGGGAATAGGCCCCGGAGATGAGGGCCTGGCTGGCGATCACCGCCGCGGCGATGGAGAGGGCGGTGAGCGCCGCCCGGGTCCATCCCGCCGGCGCCAGGGCGAAGAAGGGGTTGTCCGTCGATTCCAGATGGTTGAGGACGAAGGCGCCCTGGCCGAAGTAGTTCAGGACCAGGCCCGGGAAGGCGATCCCGTACCAGGCGACGGCGATGTTGCGCCGTCCGAAGTGCCCCATGTCGGCGTAGAGCGCCTCCGCCCCGGTGATGGCGAGCACCACCGATCCGAGGAGGGTGATGACCTCGCCGGGGGAATGGCGCAGCAGCGCGTAGGCGTAGGCGGGATTGATCGCCCGCAGCACGCCGGGGGACTTGGCCAGGTGCCATCCGCCGAGGAGCGCGAGCGCCAGGAACCAGGTCAGCATGACCGGGCCGAAGACCGCGCCGATGCTCTTGGTCCCCTTGTGCTGGAACCAGAAGAGGGCGGCGAGGATCGCGCAGGCGATCAGGGTGACGTAGGGGGTGAAGGCGGGGCTGACGGCGTTGAAGCCCTCGGCGGCGCCCAGCACCGAGATCGCCGGGGTGATGATGCCGTCCCCGTAGAGCAGCGCCGCGCCCACCAGGATCATGACCACGACCGGCCCGAGGCCGCGCCGGGGCCGGCGGCCGCTCGGGCCCGGCTTGATTCCGGAGTGGATCAGCGCGAGCAGGGCGAAGATGCCGCCCTCGCCCTGGTTGTCCGCGGACATGACGTACCAGAGGTACTTCACGCTCACCACCAGCACGAGCGACCAGAAGATGAGGGAAAGCACCCCCAGGACCCCGTCGACCAGGCCCACGCCGGGAAGGTGGGCGACGCATTCCCGCATGGTGTAGAGCGGGCTGGTGCCGATGTCGCCGAAGACGACGCCCAGCGCGCCGAGGCACAGGGCGGCTTTCGCTCCCTGGCTGGCGCAGGTGGCATCGGGCCGGTTCATTCCCATCCGCCAACCTTGGCGAAGGCCCGGCCGGAGGCCAGAATTAAGAATTCCCATCTCCGGGCGGGCGGCGCTAGGGTGGGGCGATGAAGCCGCGCTGGAAACCGGTCAAGGCCTACTCGGACATCCTGTATCATAAATCCGGGGGCATCGCGCGGATCACGATCAACCGGCCCGAGAAGCGCAATGCCTTCCGGCCGGAGACCGTGTTCCAGATGTACGATGCCTTTAGCGACGCCCGGGAGGACCAGGAGGTGGGCGTGATCCTCCTCACCGGGGCCGGGCCGCACACCGACGGCAAGTACGCCTTCTGCGCCGGCGGCGACCAGAGCGTCCGGGGGCACGCGGGCTACGTGGGCTCGGACGGGGTGCCGCGCCTCAATGTCCTCGACCTGCAGCGGCTGATCCGCTCCATGCCCAAGGTCGTGATCGCGCTGGTCGCGGGCTACGCCATCGGCGGTGGCCATGTCCTGCACGTGGTCTGCGATCTGACGATCGCGGCCGAGAACGCCATCTTCGGCCAGGTCGGGCCCAAGATGGGCAGCTTCGACGGCGGGCTCGGCTCGAGCTACCTGGCCCGCAGCGTCGGCCAAAAGAAGGCGCGCGAAATCTGGTATCTCTGCCGGCAGTACGGGGCGAGGGAGGCCCTGGACATGGGCCTGATCAACGCGGTGGTGCCGCTCGACCAGCTCGAGGCCGAGGGGGTGAAGTGGGCGGAGGAGATCCTGCAGCGCAGCCCGCTGGCGATCCGCTGCCTCAAGAGCGCCTTCAACGCCGAACTCGACGGGCAGGCCGGCATCCAGGAGCTGGCGGGCAACGCCACGCTGCTCTTCTACATGACCGAGGAGGCCAAGGAATTCCACCGGGCGCAGCGGGAGAAGCGCGCCCCCGACGCGCGCAAGTTCCGCTGGCTGCCCTGAGCCCGCGGGCGGCCATTGGGCCGGGGAGGCGGCCGCCTACTGGCCGAGGCTCTTGCGGAGGTCGGCCAGCTGTCCGGCGCTGCCCAGCAGCTGGTTGCGCCCGGCGATGAACTTGGCGTACTCCTCGATGAAGATCTTCCCCGGCGGCCGGAAGTCGAAGTCCTTCGGGTTGTCGCGGAAATACTCGCGGTGGACCCGGGTCCAGACCAGCCGCCCGTCGGTGTCGATGTTGATCTTGGTCACCCCCAGCCGGGCGGCGGGAAGGTACTCGTTGGGATCGACGCCGACCGCGTCGTCCAGCTTGCCGCCGGCGGCGTTGATCCGCTTGACCTCGTCCGGGGGGACGGAGGAGGAGCCGTGCATCACGAGCGGGAAGCCGGGGATCAACTTCTTGATGCTCTCCAGCACGTCGAAGTGCAGGGACTGCCGCCCCTTGAACTTGTAGGCGCCGTGGCTGGTGCCGATGGCGCAGGCGAGCGAGTCGCAGCCGGACTTCTTCACGAAATCCTGGGCCTCGGCGGGGTTGGTCAGGGTGGCGTGGCCGTCCTCGACCTTGATGTCCTCCTCCACGCCCCCGAGCATTCCCAGCTCGGCCTCGACGCTCAGCCCCTTGGCGTGGGCCTTGGCGACGACCCGCCGGGTGATCTCCACATTCTTGTCGTAGGGCTCGTGGGAGGCGTCGATCATCACCGAGCTGAAGAATCCGGAATTGATGCAGTCGTAGCAGGTCTCCTCGTCGCCGTGGTCGAGGTGGACCGCAAAGATCGCCTCGGGGAAGATCTCAGCCGCGGCCCGGATGATCGCCTCGAGCATGCGCTTGTCGGTGTACTTGCGCGCGCCCTTCGAGATTTGGATGATGAAGGGGGCCTGCGACTGGATGCACCCCTTGAACAAGCCCATCGCCTGCTCGGCGTTGTTGATGTTGTAGGCGCCGACGGCGTACTTGCCATAGGCGTGGCGGAACAGCTGCGCGGTCGTGACGATCATAGGATGAGGAGAAGGGAATCAACCCTCCGCCCCGCGCAAAGTCGAACGGAAACTTGGGCCGGAGCTCAGCCGCCGTTGCCGTTGCCGCCGCGGGCGCCCCCGCCGTTCTGGCGGTTGGTCTGCATCAGCTGCCGCATCTGCTGCTGCGCCTGCTGCTGCTGCTGGACCTGCTGGAGGGCCTGCAGCTGCGGGCCCGAAAGCACGCTCTGGGCGAGGGTGAGCACCTGGGGGGTGATCTGGGCGGGCGGTCCACCGCCGCCGAACGCCCCGCCGGGACCGCCGAAGCCCCCGCCCCCGAAGCCGCGTCCCCCGCCGCCGTTCTGGTTGCTCGGCTGGTTCTGGGCGAGGAGGGCGACCAGCTGGTTGGCCTGGTCATCGCTCAATGGCGCCCCCGAATAGCTGAGAGCCTGCTGCACCTGGGAGACGGTGTTCCGCTCCGGCATGGTCTGCTGGTACTGCTGGTATTGGGGGTAACCGGAGTCGCCGAGCAGGGACTGGATCTGTTGGTCGACCGAGGTCTGGGCGTCCGCAATCGCCTGCTCGAAGGCCTGGCGATCCTGGCGGGGGTTGAGGCCCTGCTGGAAGGCGGCCTGCATCGCGTCCTGCTGCGCCTGCTGGCGCTGGACCAGGAGGGTCTTGAATTGGTCGAGCTGTTCGGGCGAGAGATTCAGGGTCTTGAAGAGCGCGGCGTAGCGCTGGTCGAGCTGCGCCTTCAGCTGGATGCTCTGCAGCTTCTGGAACTCGGGATTGTTGGCCAGCGCCGCGAAGCGGCCGGCGCCGGGGCCGCCGGCGAAGCGTCCCCGCCGCCCGCGCCCGCCCGGCTGGTTGTCGGCGCCCTGCTCATCCGCGGCGGCGGCGGCCGCCGCCGGCCGGGCCCGGAGGGCGGCCAGTTCGTCCTGGAGAGAGCGGATCCGCTTCTGCGCGTCCGCCAGGCTGCGCTCCAGCCCCTTGCCGTCCGGCCCCAGCAGCTGCGCATGGAGCTTTATAAGCTGCTGGTACTGAATGAATGCGAGCACCCCCGCGCCCAGGGCGACGGCGGCGAGGACGAGCACGGCAAGGTTCTTGAAGGCCTTCACGGCGAGTCAAGACGCCCCGTGCCCCCGAAGGTTTCGTCAAGTTTGACCGGCCGCGCCGTCCGCGGCGGGCGCGGCGGCGCCTTCGGCAGCCTTCGGGGCGGCCTTGCGCTTACCCCGGCCCTTCGGGGCGTTGGGGTCCTTCGGCGGGCGGGGGGCGAACTCGAAGCCGGTGGTGTTGTCCGGCTTGAGGACCAGGAAGGCGCTGAAGGGCCGGCGGGTGCGCTGGCTCCAGAACTTGTCCAGCAGGTCGGTCTTGCCCGTCTCGAGCATCTTCAGGAACTGCTCCTTGGGGATGTCGCGGGAGAGGATGCGCTTGGAGCAGCGGACCAGGACCTTGTCCTCGCCGTTCGCCACCAGGCGAACCACGTAGCTCTGCGGGGTCTCGTAGATCTGGGCGCCCTCGCCGAACTTGGCCGGGGCGGGTCCGGTCGGCTGGAGGCCGGTGAAGTCGATCTTCATCGCGCCGCTGGCGTCGCGCTGCCCGTCGAACACGAACTCGACCTTCTTCTCCTCGGGATTGTAGCGCAGCACCGCGCTGAAGGGCTTGCCCGCCTTGGAGCGGAAGCCGTCGAGCGGCCCGATCTGGCCCTTGCCGAGGATCTCCTTGATCTCGGACTCCTCCATCTTGCGGTTGCCGACGACCTTGTAGACCATCAGCGCGCCATCCTGAGACTTGTACCCGCGCAGCGTCTCGCGCAGCGGCTTGCCGTCGGTGGGGGAGATGATGTCGGTGACCCGCGCCACCGAGTCGTCCTCCTCGAAGCCCTTCACCCGCTTCACGATCCCCTTGGTCTGGGCCACGATTTCGGCCATGAACTTCTCCCGGGTGAACTTGTTCTGCTCGATCTGGCGCAGCTTGTACTCCCACTCGCCGGTCATGGCGGGGCTGGTGATCTCCTCGGCCTTGACCGCGGCGAGGAACTGCAGGAGCTGCTCGGCCTTCGGGGTCGGGATCAGCTCGCGCTGGGCGCGTTCGAGGTAGCGCGCGTTGGCCAGGCCTTCGATCGTGTCGGCGCGGGTGGCGGGGGTGCCGAGGCCGCGCTCCTTCATCGCCTCGGCGAGTTCCTCGTCGTCGACCAGCTTGCCCGCGCCCTCCATGGCTGAGAGGAGGGTGGCCTCGGTGTAGCGCGGCGGCGGCTTGGTGGCCTCGGCGTGGAGGTCGGCCGCCAGGGTCTTCGCCTGGGCGGGATTGCCGTCCGCGGCCGCCAGGGCGGGGAGGGACTTGGAGTCGGGGGAGCTGTCCTCGACGGTGGTCTTGCCGTAGACCGCGAGCCATCCCGGGAAAGTCAGCACCTTGCCCTCGGACTTGAAGGCGTGCTCCGCCACCACGCTGGTGCGGGTGGTGATGTCGAACTCGGCGGAGGGGTAGAAGACCGCGACGAAACGCCGCGCGATCATGTCGAAGATCTTGGCCTCGAACTCCTCCAGGTTGGCCTTGGCCTCCACCGTGGGGATGATGGCGAAGTGGTCGGAGATCTGCTCGTTATTGAAGATGCGCTTGTTCGGCCGGACCCAGCCTTCGGCCAGGACCTTCTGCGCGTGCGGGGCGAGGTCCCCCGCCAGGTTGCCGAGGGTCTGCTGCACCGTCGGGATGTAGTCCTCCGGCAGGGCGCGCGAGTCGGTGCGGGGATAGGTGATCACCTTGTGGCGCTCGTAGAGCGCCTGGGCGATCTGCGAGGTGCGGCGGGCGGAGATGCCGAAGCGGTTGTTGGCCTCGCGCTGGAGGGTGGTCAGGTCGTAGAGGCGAGGTGAGGCCTGGGTGCTGGCCTTCTTCTCGTCGGTGACGCGCGCGGGCGGTTGGCCCTGGCAGGCGGCATGGACGGCCTTCGCGACGGCCTCGTCCCAGACGCGGTCCGCCCGGTCGTGCTCGTCCTCCTCGTTCTTCTTGAAGTTCGGGCGCTGGTAGACGCCCTCGTATTCCCCCTGGCTGACGCCGAAATTCGCGGTGATCCGCCAGTACGGGCGCGGCTTGAAGTTCCGGATCTCGAGCTCGCGGGCGTAGACGATCGCGAGGGTGGGGGTCTGGACGCGGCCGACCGAGGCCACGTTGCCGGCGCGCGAGCCGAACATGCGCTTGGTCAGGGCGCGGGTGCCATTGATCCCTATCAGCCAGTCGCTCTCGCTGCGGGAGCGCGCGGCCGCGGCCAGTCCCGCCATCTGGGAGCCGTCCCGGAGGTTGGCGAAGGCCGTCCGGATGCCCTCGGCCGTCATGGTCTGCATCCAGGCCCGCTTCACCGGCAGCTTCGACTTGGTCAGCTGATATATATAGGTGAAGATCAGCTCGCCCTCGCGCCCGGCGTCGCAGGCGTTGATCACCTCATCGATGTCCTTGCGGGCCAGGAGCTTCTTCAGGTGATCGAAACGCTCCTTCGACTGCTCGATCGGCTTGAGCCCGAACTTCTCGGGGATGATGGGGAGCATCTCCAGCCGCCAGAAGCCGTAGGCCTTCTTGTCGATGTCCTCGGGCATGAGCAGTTCGACCAGGTGGCCGACCGCCGAGGAAATGACGTAGCGGTCGTTCTCGAAATGGTCGCCTTTCTTCGGGACCTTGCCGAGCGCGCGCGCGAGGTCGGCGGCCACGGAGGGCTTTTCGGCGATGATGAGCGACTTCATTAAGGGTCGAGCGGTTAGGGTGCGACGACGCGGAGTGCAAGAACTTGTTTTGCCGGACCGCGCGCGAAGTGCGCCGCGCGGTTGCTATAATAGCATAAGAATCGAACGATTTCCTGATGCTTGCGCAACACTAGCATTTTGCTACCATGAACTCGATGGCCTCGATATTGCTTAAGAACGTACCGCCGCAACTGCATCGCCGGCTGAAACTTCGTGCCGCGGCCGAAAGACGAAGCCTGCAGCAGGAGACGATGTTCATCTTGGAATTCGGGCTCGGCACCTTAGATGCACGCCGGAACCACCCGCAGCCCCCTGTTCCCTTCAAAATGCGGATTCCGGTGACGCAGGCCTTTCTCGACGAGGTTCGGCGCGAACGAAATGCTCGTTACTGACACCAACGTCATTTTTCACCTGCATTTGCAGGGTGAGTTCACCGCCCTGGCGGCTGCGGCCTACCGCCGCGATCCGGATTGGGCGGCAGTTCCGCTATGGCGATGCGAGTTCTCCGCGGTCCTCTCCAAATACCTTCGCGCCGGCCATATCGATGTTCCGAGCGCGAGAGAACACTTAGACCGGGCGCTCAAATTGATGATGCCGGGTGAAAGCTGGCCGGATCCCCATCGGCCGCTCGAGCTAACCCGCGAAAAGCGAATTTCAGCCTATGATGCTTATTTTGTGGCGCTGGCAGAGCAATTGCGTGCGCCCTTGCTGACCGAAGATAAGGAATTGCTGGCCAAATTCCCTGGCTTGGCGGTGTCGCTGGCGGACTTCGCGGCCGGGCGGAATTGAGTTCTTCGAATTGTTTTGCGGACGGCTGCAAGCCGGGAGTAGCAAAGGTCGCCCCCATGACCCTAACCGGCAAGACCCCGGAGCTGGTTGGCGCCGCCCTGGTGGCGGCCGGATGGCTCGGGCGGGAGGCGCACCGCAAAGTGGGGGCCGCGCTCCGGAGCGTGGCGCGGAAGGAATCGGCGGCGGCGCGAATCGAAGCGTCGGCGCGGAGCAACCGAGAGGCGGTCGGCGGCTGGGTGTCGGCGCCCAATGTCGATCGGACAGCGATCAATGCGCCCGCCCTGACGGCGGCCATGCCGACCCACTGCTTATGGCGGAAAGGGTTTCGGCGCTGCCGGATCCGGCCTACGACAGCCGCTTCCAGCTTGGCGCGCTCAGCATTTCTATGGGCCCGGCCTATGATCGCGCTTCGGTCGAGTCCGCGCAAACAGCATTCGCTGCGGCCAATCCGGGCATGTCCTATCCATCGGCCCAGGAGCTCCAGCCGTATTTCCGGGATCCGGCGATG
>DASZWO010000075.1:0-15573 GCA_035546595.1 Opitutaceae bacterium | reverse complement strand
CCGGGGCCTTCCGTCCGCCGCCGGCGATCGCGGCCTGGACCGCGCTGGCCGCGGCCGCGGCGGTCTGCGTCGGGACCGAGGGCTGGTACCGCTCCCATGAGCACCGCGGCGCGGCGAAGGTGCGCTGGGCGCTGGCGGCCCCGGACCCCTCCTGGATCCCGCTGCCGGTGCCCGCGCGGATCGGCGCGGTCCTGCATTACTCCGCAGCCAGCGGCCTGGCCTGGCACGATCCCGCCGGCGAGGGCTCGGCCCTGGCCTTCCTCGTCAGCTGGGCCGGGGACGACGCCAACGGCGAGAATCCCGAGTGGCACGATCCGACCGTCTGCCTGCCCGGCCACGGCGGCGTCCTGGAGGCGCAGGAGGGCGAATGCGACGTGCCGGTGGACGGGATCACCGTGCCGTTCGCGACCTACCGCTTCTCCTTGGGCGGGCGCTCCCTCCAGGTCTTCTTCTGCCACTGGGACGCGGAGGTGGGGGCCGCCCGCGGCGACGCCGGCTCGCCCTGGCGCGGGGTGCGCCAGCGGCGCCTGCAGCGGGTGCGGGAGGGCCGGCGCGAGAACGACGTCGCCCACATCGTCTTCCAGCTCGAGGGCCTGCCGGCCTCCGACGCCGCCGCGTGGATACGCCGGTGGGCGCCGCGGCTCTTGCAGGCGCGCCCGATCCGGCGCTAGGCTCGGCCCCGAACTCGGCATGGCATCCCCCTGGCACAAGCTCCGCAAGGCCGCCGACCACCTGACCGAGGCGCAGCTCGACGGGCTGCGCGCGCTCGTGGTCCTGGCGGCCCTGGCCCTGGTCGGCGGCGCGGGCTACAAGTGGGTCCGGCCCCTCTGGCTGCGCTGGCAGAACCACCGCGCCCTCTCCCAGGCCGAGGGCTTCGCCAAGAAGGGCGATTTCCAGAACCTGATGCTGGCGCTCCGGCGCGCGACCGCGCTGGAGCCCGGCGACCTGGCCACCTGGCAGGAGACCGCCCGCCTGCTCGCCCAGGTCGGCTCCCCTGATTCGGTCACGGTGCGCCAGCAGCTCGTGCGGCTCTCGCCCGGCGACCCCGCGCAGCGGGTGGCGCTGGCGCGCGACGCGCTCGAGCTGGGCCGCTACGACGCGGCGGAGACCGCGCTGGACGGCATGAGCGCGGCGGGCAGGCGCGACCTGGCCTTCCACCGGCTGGCGGCGGGCCTGGCGGCGGCGCTGGGCCGCGACAGCGACCTCGAGCGCGAGGCCAAGGCGATCCGCGACGCGGATCCCGGCGACGCCAACGCCCGCTTCGCCTACGCGGCGCTGCGGATCTGGAGCCCGGAGGCGGCGGCGCGGGCCGAGGCGCGCGCCGAGCTGGAAGCGCTCCTGGCCGTGCCCGCGGTGCGGATCCGGGCGGCGATCCAGCTGCTTTCGGCGACGAGCCGGCAGGGCGACCCCGCGCAGGTGCAGGACGTGCTGGTGGCGATGCTCCACGCCTTCGCCCCCGGCGCGGCGCCGGATTTTTCGGCGCCGGCGGTGCCGGGCTGGAACGCGATCCTGGAGGGGATGAAGGCCGCCGCGGCGCCCGCCCCCGGGGACGCGGCGCTGATGGTGCGCTGGCTTTCCGGCCTGGGGCGCTGGCCGCAGGCCCTGGCCTGGGCGGACTCGCTCGCCCCGGCCGTCCGCAATTCCCAGGCCGTGGCCGGCGTCACCGCCGAAATCTGCGCCCAGCAGGGCGAGCTGCCGCGGCTGGGCGGGCTGCTGCGGGCCGGCGCTTGGGGCGCCTGGCCCGAGGCCGCGCAGGAACTGGCCCTGGCCGCCCGGCTGCAGGCGCTCCACTACAGCGCCGCGCGCGCCCGCGACACCTGGAAGGACGCGATCGCCGCCGCCGGCGGCTCGCCCGCGGGGATGCGCAATCTCGCGCGCCTGGCGAGCCTCTGGGGGGACCTGGCGGGCGAGGAGCAGGTCCTGAGCAACGTGCTCGCGCACAGCCCCAAGGCCTTCTGGGCCTACGGCGCGCTCCGCGGCATCTACCTCCAGCGCCGCGACCTGCCGGGCCTTTGGGACCTCTACGGCCGCTGGCGCCTGCAGATGCCCGACGACCCCGGGGTCGCCGCCGCCTGGGTCATGCTCGGCTGCGTGCTGAACCGGTCCGACGCCCAGAGCTTCGCGCTGGCCGAGCAGATGCACCGCCGCTTCCCCGACTCCCTGCCGGCCTCGGCGGCCGCGGCCGCGGCCCTGTGGCGCCGCGGCCAGGCCCGGGCGGCCTGGGAGGTCCTCGGGGCCCTGCCCGAGGCGGCGCGCCTGCGGCCGGACCTGTCCTTCTGGGTCGCGGTGGTGCGGGCCGACCTGGGGGACCACGACGGGGCGGTGGCCGCGGCGCAGCGGGCCCTCCCCGGGGCCACCACCCCGGCCGAGCGCTCCCTCCTGCGCGGCGCGCTGGCGAAGGTGGGTTATTCATTTGCGGACTAGCGGATTAGCCCTGCCCCGGCGCCCGCCTCGCTACGTAGTTTCCCACGGGCCGGGCCGCTTGACCGGAGCCCATAAAAACCGATAAATAGGGCCTGTGAGCCGCCTTGCGTTCCTCCGACTGGCCGGCTGCGCCCTCCTGGCCGCGGCGGCAGCCGGGCGCGTCCGGGCCCAGGCCCTGGTGAGCGACATCAACGAGTTTGTCGCCTACACGGCCGGATCCCAGGGCTCGGCCGGCTACAACCTGATCACGCTGGGCAACGCCTCCCTGAGCGGCTCGAGCGACACCAACGGCGCGATCGCGATCGGCGGCAACCTCACCCTCAACGGGACCTGGACGATCGCCAGCCACGACGGAATGGCGAGCGACCCCAGCCTCTACGTGAAGGGCAGCACCAGCTTCAGCGGCCTGAGCCAGCTGCAGAACGGCTACGCCACCCTCCCGTACGACACCACGACCCATGGGTACACCTGGAGCTCCACCGCCGAGACCCTGAGCCACAGCGGCTCGGCCGTGCTGCACATGGAAACCAACGGCTCCGCCGAGCAGAGCAATCCGCAGACCAACCACGTCCCCACCGACGTCAACCTCGCCACCTCCGGCACGAGCTCCTTCGCCGGCATCGCCGCGGACCTGGCCCTGGCCACCTCGACCAGCGCGGGAGCCTCGATCAGCGTCCAGGGCCAGACCCTCAATTTCAACACCACCGCCACCAGCGGGGTGGTGGTCTTCGATCTCGACGCCTCGATCCTGACCAGCCGCACCTACAACGGCGACTTCTTCAGCGGGGTGTCGATTTCGGTGCCGAGCGGCGTCAACTACGTCATCAACGTGACCAACCTGGCGTCGACCGAGAACTTCTCCAACCTGAACTTCAACGCGGGAACGAACGACAGCCAGCTGCTCTGGAATTTCGGCACGGCCACCAGCACGGTGACCCTCGCCGAGGGCGGCCAGTTCTACGGCTCGGTGCTGGCGCCGAACGTCAACCTCGTCGACCAGACCACGATCAACGGGACGGTGGTGGTCAACAGCTTCACCGACAACGGCGTCGAGCTCCACGACGACGACGCCTTCCAGTCGGTGGTGGTGCCGGAGTCCGGCGGCTACGCCCTCTGGGGCCTGGCCCTCTGCCTCGCCGTGGTGGTGGGCGGCGGCGCCGGCCGGCGCCTCCTGCTCAGCCGCGCGCGTTCCTGACCCCGCTGGCCAGGAGGGTCTCGAAGTAGGGCTCGCTCTCCTCGCGGGCCACCGCCGCGACCTCGACCTGCTGGAAGCCCGCCTTCTTGAGGAAGCCGTGCAGGGCGCTTTCGCGGAACCCCAGCCAGACGTCGGCGTAGAGCTCGCGGGCCTTCTCGAAGGCGTGCTCCTTCAGGTCCAGGATGAGCAGCCGGCCGCCCGGCCGCAGGATCCGCCAGGCCTCGTCCACCGCGGCCTGGGGGTGCTGGGCGTGGTGCAGGGCCTGGCTCAGGATCGCCAGGTCGACGGACCGGTCGGGCAGGGGCACCTTCTCGATGTCCCCGAGCTTGTAGGCCAGGTTGGCCAGGCCGTTCTTCTTCGCCAGCTCGGTGCCGACCTCCACCATCCGCGGAGAATTGTCGATGCACCACACCTGCTTGGCGCGGTGGGCCAAAAGCTGGGAGATCAAGCCCTCGCCCGCGCCCAGGTCGGCGATGACGATCGGGGGGACCAGCCGGAGCGCCAGGTGCCCGATCGCCTCCCAGGAGCGGCCCGGGCAGTGGTTCTTGCCCAGCCGGCCGGCGATGAGGTTGAAGTACTGCTCGGCCACCCGGCGGCGCTTGAGCAGCACCCGCTCCAGGTTCTCGCGGTCCTCGCCCACCGCCGGCAGCTCGGCGACGGCGTCGGCCGCGGCCCGCAGCAGCCCGAGCTGGCGGGGGGGCAGGCCCTCGCGCAGCGAATAGAACGCCTTCTTGCCCTCGCGCCGGTCGCTGACCAGCCCGGCCTGGCGCAGCAGCGCGAGCTGGGAGGAGATGCGCGACTGGCCCATCCCCAGGATCTCCTGCAGCTCGGCGACGGAGAGCTCCTCCCGCATCACCAGGGCGAGCAGCCGCATCCGGGTCGGGTCGGACAGGGTCTTGAGCGTGTCCCAGGAGGCCGTCACGAAATGGGATGGTGGGCGATGAGCTTGGCCAGTTCGACGAACTGCCAGAGGCCAAATCCGCAGATCAGGGTCCCGGCGGCAAGATTGATCGCCCGCAGCCCCCCGTGGGTGAGCCGCTCCTTCAGGCCGGCGCGGGCCAGGGCGAAGATCAGCCACCACGCGGCCGAGCCCAGGAACAGCCCGGCGCAGAGCCAGCCCGCCTCCAGGTCCGCGATTCCGGTGGTGTGCAGCCCGAGGGCGGCGAAGACCGCCAGGAAGGAGAGGATGATGAAGGGGTTGGCCAGCATCAGGAGCAGGGTGGAGAAGTAGGCCGCGGGCAGGTTGCGCGCGGCCGGCCCCTCCTTCGGCTGGGGCGGCTTGTGGAAGAACATCTGGATCCCCAGTACGAGCAGGAAAAGCCCGGCCCCAAGGCGGAAGAGCACCTGGTGGGCCATCAGCACCTTGGAAACCGCCGTCAGTCCGAGGGCGGCGACCATGCCGTAGAAGGCGTCCACGGTGGCGGCGCCGAGGACGGTGAACAACCCGACGGTCTTGCCCTCGGTCAGCGTCCGGCGGATGCAGAGCACCCCCACCGGGCCGATGGGCGAGGCGATAATGAAGCCGACGACCAGGCCCTGGAGGAGGAAATGCATCTCCCGGGCGGAGGCGGGGCCCTCAGGACGCCGCGTAGCGGGCGATGCTG
Organism: Opitutaceae bacterium; assembly: GCA_035546595.1. GTDB lineage: Bacteria > Verrucomicrobiota > Verrucomicrobiia > Opitutales > Opitutaceae > Palsa-1447. The sequence goes on along the minus strand of DASZWO010000075.1, from coordinate 10,350 downwards.
ACCACCGTGTAGGACTCCTCCTGGGCGCCGGTCTTCACCTTGACGGTGTCGCCGGCGCGCTTGCCCATCAGGGCGGCGCCCAGCGGGGTCTTGTAGGAGATGATCTGGCGCTCCGGATCGCCGTCCCAGGCGCCGAGGATGGTGTAGCGGGTGGTGGCGTCGCCCTGGTGGCGGACCTCCACGACGGTGCCGACCCCGACCTGGTCGGTGGAGGCGTCCTTGAAGTCGGTCACCCGCGCGCGGGCCAGGTCGCGCTCCAGGATGGCCTTCTGGGCCATCAGCACCTGCTGGTCCTGCTTCGCCATCTTGTATTCCGAGTTCTCCTTGAGGTCGCCATGCTCGCGGGCCGCGGCGATCGCCTTGGAGTTCTCCGGAATCTTCTTGGAAACGATGTTGTCGTACTCGCTCCGGCGGCGCTCGAAGCTGGGCTGGGAGACGAGCAGCTGCTCCTCCTTCGACTCGGCTTCGCTGGCCACCAGCGACTGGATGTTGGGGAAGATCTTGATGAAGCGCGCCAGGAGCGACTTCTTGGTCAGCTCCTCGAAGCCCTGGTTAAGCATCAGGGTGTTGGCGAGGTCGCGGGCGGTCTCGGGGTCGGCGGTGGAGAGCAGGTCGGCGATCAGCTCGGTGTCCTCGCTCAGGATTTCCGCCAGCGGGATGCGGCGGGCGCTGGCGGACTGCAGCGCCTCGTAGTCGATGGCGAAGAAGATGGCGCCGAGCAGGCGGGGGGTGATGAGGTCGTTGAGCAGCTTGGCGAACTTCTTCGCGTGGCGGTTCTTGACGATCCAGAGCAGCACCGGCGCGCGCAGGTTCTGCTCGGTCTGCCAGCGCTTGAGGGTCGAGGCCAGGTCCTCGGCGTAGCCGTTCTCGACCAGGAAGTTGATGCACTCGGTGGTGAACTTGCCCTGCGAGACCTTGAGCAGGTTGAAAACGATGTCCCGGCACTCGATCGGGTGGGTGGCCTTGACCAGTTCGAGGAAGCGGGACTGGAAGTGGACCGGGATCTTCTCGGCGATGGCGGGGAGGTCGCGGGCGTTGGCCACCAGCGAGGACTGGGAGGGCTCCAGCCCCTCGGTCTCGACGCCGGCCACCTTGGAGAGGTCGTCGCGGATGGCGGCGCCATAGAGGCGCTCGGCCGCGTCGAGCTGGTTGCTCTCGCGCACGGAATCGCCCAGGCCCTTGAGCACGGCGGAAAGGTCGGCCCGGCCGCTCTTGCGCGAGGCGGCGGAGATGAGATCCTCGGCCAGGGCGATGCGGCGGCGGGCGGAGCGGGTGCCGCTGAACTGCTCGAGGATCTCGTCCTCGGCCGAGACCGGGGTCTCGCGCAGGATGTAGCACTCGGTCTTCTTCTCCGGCACGGAGATCCGCGGGTCCTTGGCCACGCTCTTCTTGGCTCCGGTCCACCACTTCTTGAACTTCTCCTCGCCCACCACCTGGGAGAGGGTGATCTCCAGGTCGATGGCGGTGGTGGCGTTGTTCGGGTAGGCCTTCAGCCCCTCCACGATCAGCTCGGCCGGGTCCTCGGCGATGAGCTGGGCGATCTTCTCCGGCTCGGTCTCCTTGCGCACCAGAAGATGGTTGGCGGGGAGCACGTCCATGGTGGTGGCGCAGAAGGCCGGGTCCATCGGGTGGGACTTCTTGCCCTTGAAATCGATCACCAGCCGCTGGGCCGCGTCGTCGTAGCTCTTGATCTGGCCGAAGCCCCAGCTCCGGTGGACCACGTAGGCCCCGGGCTCCATCGCCTCGATCTTGGCTTTGGACGCCTTGAGCGACGGATTTTTGGCGAGGAGCGAGGCAACGGAGGCGGAATTCATGATTGCGTGAGTGCGGGCGTGAACCGGAGAGTTGAGCGTAGATTGCCAAGCCTTGTCAAATCGTCCTGGGGAGAGGCGGCGGGGCTGCTAACCCGCTGGCTGGGGAACGCCGAACGCGTTGATCGGCTGATGGAAGGCGTTCCGCCGGCCCTGCAGGGGGCGGAACGCGCCCGCTGCCAGCGGCTGGTCTACGGGGTGGTGCGCCACGCCGGGCGCCTGGAGGCCGCCCTGCGCCGGCGGGTTTCCCACCTGCCCCGGTTCGAGACCCGCGCCATCCTCTACCTCGCGGGCTTCGAGCTGCTGGAGGAGGGCGGATCGGATGCGGGCAAGGCCGCCCGGATCGTCCACCACGCGGTGGAGCAGGCCAAAAGCCGGGCCAGCGCCGCCGAGGCCCGCCTGGTCAACGCCGTGGCCCGCCGGCTGGCGGAGGACCTGGGGGCCCAGCTCCCGCCCCCCGAAGGCGCCCCCGCCGCCCAGCTCGCGGACTACTATTCCCACCCGGAATGGCTGGTGCGCCGCTGGCTCGGGCGCTTCGGCGCCGGCCCGACTCGCGCCCTGCTGGAATGGAACCAGAGGCCGGCGCCGGTCCACGTCCGCTGGCGGGACCCGGCCGAGACCCCGGCCTGGCTCAAGCCCACGCCCTGGCGGGATTATTTCGAGGTGGAGCACGGCCACGCCGCGGAGCTGGAGGGGCTGCTGGCGGCGGGAAGGCTCTATGTCCAGGACCCGGCCACGCGGCTCGCGGCCGAGCTGCTCGGGCCCAGGGGCGGCGAGGACGTCCTCGACGCCTGCGCCGCGCCCGGGGGCAAGGCGCTGCTGCTCGCCGACGCGATGGGGCGGGGCCTGGTGGTCGCGCTCGACCTGCCCGGCGAACGCCAGGAGCGCCTGCGCGAGAACGCGGCCAAGGCCCGGGGGACGCGGATCGTCTGCGCCGCCGGCGACGTGCGCCGGCCCCCCTCGCGGTGGCGGGCCGAGGCGCCGATCCCGGAAGCCTACGCCGCGGTGCTGCTCGACGCCCCCTGCACCAACACCGGGGTCATGCGCCACCGCGTCGACGTGAAGTGGCGGCTGCAGGAGGGCGACTTCGGCCGGCACGCCGGGCAGCAGCGGGCGCTGCTCGAGGCCGCCGCCCGCTGCGTCGCGCCCGGCGGGCGGCTGGTGTATTCGACCTGCAGCATCGACCCGGAGGAGAACGAGGACGTGGTGGAGGCCTTCCTCTCCGGGGAGGGCAAGTCCTTCCGCCTGGAGGCCCAGCGGATCGCGCGGCCCTGGGAGGACGGGCACGACGGGGCGGGTGTCTTCCGGCTTCGCCGGGTCTAGGGCACGACGTCGACCACCCGCAGCTTCTTGTCCGTCTTGGCGTTCCCGTTGAGGAAGGTGTAGGTGACCGACTCGGCGTTGGCCATCAGCCGCTCGTAGCGCCGGATGCCCCAGTTCGCCACCGGATCGCCGTCGACCTGGGTGACCAGGTCGCCCAGCTGCACGTCGGCCGCGTCCGCGGGCGAGCCCGGGATCACGCCGACCACCCGCCAGTAGGCCGGCGTCTTGTCGAAGCTCAGGCCGCTGTTGCGCCGTCCGGGGATGGCGATCGGGTCGGTCGCGTCCCGGCGGAAGGTGACCTCGTCGTGCTCCTGGTCGAAGGTGACCGCGAAGTACTTCAGGATCCCGCCGCCGATGAACGAGACCTCGTCCACCAGCTCGACCACCGGGCGCGGCACGGCGTAGCCCCCGAGGTAGAGGGTCTGGTCCAGCCGGCCGATGCGCTGGGCGCGGTCGCCCGTCAGGGTCCCGACCGTCGGACCCTCGGTCGGCCCGCTGGCGAAGCGGGCGCCGAGCCCGTGGGGATTGAGGCTGAGGGCCTCGTCGCTGCCGGTGTCGATCCGGGCGATCATCCGCCGCTCGCCCAGGCGCATCGGGATCACCGGGCTCTTGTCCAGGTCGGCGAAGCCGATGGTGGATTCCCCCGCGGCCGGCAGGACCGGCGGGGAGGCCAGCGTCACCTGGGAATGGGGGTAGTCGAGGGTGAGCAGGACCTGGCGGAAGAGCGGGAAGCCCAGCACGCCGTCGATCTTGATCCCGAGCTGGGTGGAGAGGCTGCCGCAGTCGTAGACCAGGACCGGCACGTCGGAGAAGCGCGCGGAGCCCAGCTCGATCCGGCTGAGCACCGCCGGCTGCAGCAGGACGGAGCTTCCGTCGGCGGCCTGCACCGGCACCTGGGGCATGACCGGGAGCGGCACGTCCTTCTCGCCGTAGCGCTGGGCCAGGTCGGGGGTGACCAGGGTCACGCTCGAGCCGGTGTCGATCATGAAGTTGTAGGGTCCGTACTTGTCCCACTTCACCTGGACCACGATGTGGTTGTCCAGGATCTGGGCCGGCAGGACGGCCGGCTTCGAGCCCAGGCTGGTGCGCCCGGGCTCGGGCGCGCCGCGGTGGAAGCTGAGGCACCCTCCCGCGAGCAGGCAGGCCAGGACCGGCAGGGGCCGGAGCAGCCAATGGCCGAGGCGGGTCATTTCGCCGGCTTGGGCAGGCGCAGGCTCAGGACCAGCGCGACCAGGGCCAGGACAGCAGCGGCCAGGAAGACGATCCGGGAGCCCGCCGCCCAGAACACGATGCCGGCGAGCAGGGGGGTGATGGCGCGGGAAAGGGAGCCGAGCGAGCGGAAGATGCCGAGGACGCGGCCTTGCTCGGAGGCATTGGCGTAGAGCGAAATCAGCCCGCTGGTGGCGGGGTTGACGAAGCCCGAGCCGGTGGCGAGGACCGCCAGGCCGAGGTAGAGCAGCCAGGGATGGCCGGCCACCCCGATCAGCACCAGGCCGACGGCGGAAAAGACCAGGCCCGACATCAGGACCGGGATCTCGTCCGAGGACTTGAGGACGCGGCGCACCAGGCCCCCCTGGACCACCACCGCGACCGCCCCGAGGAAGACCAGCAGCTCGCCGTTCTGCGCCTCGCCGTAGGCGAAGCGCTCGGCGGCGAGGAAGGTCAGGCAGGTCTCCATCGAGACGAACGCCACCGAATAGACGAAGGCGACGATGTTGGCCCGGCGCACCTCGGCGTTGTCCAGGAGCAGGATCGCCCGAAGCGGGTTGCGGATGCGCTTTTCCGCCGGACGGTTGCGGGCGGACTCGGGAAGCGTCTCCTTGAAGCTGCGGCGGATCCAGACGTAGTTGACGAGGCAGAAGACGAGCGAGAGCAGCGCCGGCACGGAGAAGGGGTTGATCCCGAAGCGCGCGAGGCCGGGATGGTGGGCGAGGAGGTTCCAGAGGCCGCTGATCGCGCCGAGGCCCGGGCCCACGATCAGGCCCAGCCCGAAGGCGGCGCCGACCAGGCCCATCGCCCGCGAGCGCTCCTCGCGGGTGGTGACGTCGGCCACCGCCGCGGTGATGACGGAGAGGTTGCCGCTGAAGGCGCCGCTGACGACGCGGGAGAAGAGGAAGAGCCAGAAGGAGCCGCTGACGAACCAGAGGACGTAGCCCAGGGCGGTGCCGGCCACCGTCATCAGCAGCACCCCGCGCCGGCCCCGCCGGTCGGAAAGCGAGCCCCAGAGCGGCGCGCAGACGAACTGGAGGATCGAGTAGAAGGAGGTCATCACCCCGCCGAAGAGCACCGCGGCGAAGGCGTGCTGCTGGCCCACCGCCCGGGCGACCGCCTCGCTTTCCTGCAGCAGCCAGCCGAGCAGCCCCGCCTGCCCGTCCACCTTCAGGTAGTACTCGATCAGGTTCGGCCCGAGGGGGAAGATGATCGAGAACCCGACCAGGTCGATGAACAGGGTCAGGAAGATGACCGGCAGGGAAAGCGGTCGCTTGGGTTTGGCGGGCCTATCGGGCATGACCGGCTCCTTGGGGGGATTCAGGCCCGGTAGGGCAGGGGGAAGCGGGCCATCAGCGCCTGGGCATTCTGCTTCGCCCTGGCCACCGCCTCCGCCTCGCCCGGGCTCCCGATCGCCTTGAGCACGGAGTCGATCCAGCCCGCCACCTGCTCGAGGTCCTTCTCCTTCAGCCCGCGGGTGGTGACCGCCGGGGTGCCGAGGCGGATGCCCGAGGCCTGGAAGGGCGAGCGGGTCTCGAAGGGCACGGTGTTCTTGTTGGCGGTGATGTTGGCCTGCTCCAGCACCTCCTGCGCCCTCTTGGCGGTGAGCTCGGGCAGGTTGGCGCGCAGGTCGACCAGGAAGAGGTGGTTGTCGGTGCCGCCGGAGACGATCTTGTAGCCGAGCTTGAGCATGGCGGCGGCGAAGGCCTGGGAATTCCGGACCACCTGCTCGGAGTACGCCTTGAACTCGGGCTTGAGGCACTCGCCGAAGCAGACCGCCTTGGCCGCGATGACGTGCATCAGCGGGCCGCCCTGGGCGCCGGGGAAGACCGCGGAGTCGATCGCCTTGGCATGGGCCGCCTTGCACAGCACCAGCCCGCCGCGGGGGCCGCGCAGGGTCTTGTGGGTGGTGGTGGTGACGAAGTCGGCGTGGGGGAAGGGCGAGGGGTGGTGGCCCGTCGCGACCAGGCCGGCGATGTGGGCGATGTCGGCGAAGAGCAGGGCCCCGACGCTGCGGGCGATCTCTCCCATCCGGGCGAAGTCGATGATCCGCGAGTAGGCGCTGGCGCCGACGGTGATCATCTTGGGCTTCTCCCGCGCCGCGGTCGCGGCCAGCTCGTCATAGTCGATCCGGCCGGTGTCCTCGCGCACCCCGTACTGGCAGAAGCTGTAGAGCTTCCCGGAGAAGTTGGCCGGGTTGCCGTGGGTGAGGTGGCCGCCGTGGCTCAGGTTCATGCCCAGGATCTTGTCGCCGGGCTGGAGCACCGAGGTGTAGACCGCGAAGTTGGCCTGGGAGCCCGAGTGGGGCTGCACGTTGGCGTGCTCGGCCCCGAAGATCCGCTTCGCGCGGTCGATCGCCAGCTGCTCGACCTTGTCCACCTGCTCGCAGCCGCCGTACCAGCGCTTGCCCGGGTACCCCTCGGCGTACTTGTTGGTCAGCACGCTGCCCTGGGCCTCCAGCACGGCCGGGTAGGTGAAGTTCTCGGAGGCGATGAGCTCGATGTGGCTCTGCTGCCGGGCGAGCTCGGCGGCGACGATCGCCTTGATCTCCGGGTCGAGGGTGGCGAGAGGGGACGGATTGAGCATGGGCGAAAGGTCGAAGGTGACAACGGCCCTCCCCCCTCCGCAACCCGAAACCGGGCGCCGGGGGCGCCTAGCCCGCCCTCTGGCAGAGCCCCCGGAGGAATTCGACGAGCGAGGGGATGGCCTCGACCATCTCGTCCCGGCTCTGCTCGTAGATCGAGAGCGGCCCGCCGTAGGGATCGGCGATCTCGCGGATGGCCGTCCTGGGCATGAACTCGCGGAAGAGGAAGAGGTTCCTCGGCACCGGCTCGGCCGTCGCCTGGATCATCAGCCGGTGCTGCTCGGTCATGCACAGGACCAGCGAGGCCTGGTCCAGCAGGGCCTGGGTCAGGGGCTGGCTGGCGTGGTTGCCGGGGTTGATCCCGACCTTCTTCAGCGCCACTTCCGAGTACTCGGTCATCCGCTCGCCCTTGCGCGCCGAGACCCCGGCGGAAACCACCGGCAGCGAGCGCAGCGGCTCGGGCTCGGCCCGGAGGGCGTGCCGCAGCAGGGCCGCGCCCATCGGGCTGCGGCAGATGTTGGCCGTGCAGAGCACGACGACGGGACCGAGAGCGGCCATTGGCAGGCTCCTACAGGACACGGATTTAGCCCAAAGGCAAAATCCGAAATCCGCCCGGCGGGGAGGCTACCCCGCCTTCTCCGCCCGCTCCGCCTTGCGGCGGTCGACCTGCTTGAGCAGCCGCTTGCGCAGCCGCAGGCTCTTCGGGGTCACCTCGACCAGCTCGTCGGCGGCGATGTACTCGATCGCGCGCTCGAGCGAGAGCTTGATCGCGGGGGTGAGCTGGATGCCCTTGCCCTCGCCCTGGGAGCGGAAGTTGGTCAGCTGCTTGGTCTTCACCGCGTTGACCGGAATGTCCTCCTGGCGGGGATTCTCGCCCACGATGATGCCCTCGTAGACCTCCTCGCCGGGCCCGACGAAGAGCTTGCCGCGCTCCTGCACCGCCTCGAGGGCGTAGGCCGTGGTCACCCCGGCCTCGGTGGCGACGAGGGTGCCGGTCAGCCGGGTCAGGACCTCGCCGGCGTAGGGGCCGTACTCCTTGAAGAGGTGGCTCAGCACCCCGCGGCCGCTGGTGGCGTTGACCACGTCGATCTCCATGCCGATCAGGCCGCGGGTGGTGATGGTGGCCTCGATCATGGTCGAGTGGGCCTGCTTCTCCAGATTGGTGATCTGGCCCTTGCGGTTGGCCAGGTTCTGCATGATCGCGCCGACGCACTCGTCCGGCACCTCGATCCAGACCGTCTCGTAGGGCTCCTGCCGCTGGCCGTTGACCTCCTTCTCGATCACGGTCGGCCGGGAGACCAGCAGCTCGAAGCCCTCGCGGCGCATGGTCTCGACCAGCACCGCCACCTGCATCGCGCCCCGGGCCTTGACGTTGAAGACGCCGGCCCGGTCGCTGTCCTCCACGCTGATGGAGACGTTGGTCTTCACCTCGCGGAAGAGCCGCTCGCGCAGCTGCCGGGAGGTGACCAGCTTGCCCTCGCGGCCCACCAGGGGACCGTCGTTGACGCAGAACTGCATCTCGAGGGTCGGAGGGTCGATCTGGGTGAAGGGCAGGGCGTGGCCGTCCTCCTGGGCGCTGAGGGTGTCGCCGATGTCCACGTCCTCGAAGCCGGCCAGGCCGACGATGTGCCCGGCGCCGGCCGACTGGGTTTCGGTGGTGCCCAGGCCGCTGAACTCGAAGACCTGGGTGATCTTCGCCTTCACCTTGCTGCCGTCGGCGTGCCGCAGGACGTAGACGGCGTCGCCCACCCGGGCGGAGCCGCCCAGCACCTTGCCGACCGCGATCCGGCCCACGTAGTCGCTCCAGTCGATGTTGGAGACCAGCATGTGGAAGGGCTCCTCCGGCTTGGCGAAGGGCGGGGGGACGTGGTCGAGGATGGTCTGGAAGAGGGGCGCCATGTCCTTCCGCTCGTCCTGGAGATGGTGCATCATGTAGCCGTCGCGGCCGGAGCCGTAGACGACCGGGGCGTCGAACTGCTCCTCGGTGGCGTTGAGCTCCATCAGGAGCTCCAGCACCTTGTCGTACATCTTCATCGGCTCGGCGTTGTCGCGGTCGATCTTGTTGATCACGATCACGACCTTGAGGCCGTGGGCCAGCGCCTTGCGCAGTACGAAGCGGGTCTGGGCCTGGGGGCCGTCATAGGCGTCCACCACCAGCAGCACCCCGTCCACCATCCGCAGCGCCCGCTCCACCTCGCCGCCGAAGTCGGCGTGCCCGGGGGTGTCGACGATATTGATGGTCTTGTCCTGCCAGTGGACGGACGTGTTCTTCGCCTTGATGGTGATGCCCTTCTCCTTCTCCAGGTCCATCGAGTCCATCGCCCGCTCCTCGACCTTCTGGTTGGCCCGGAAGACGCCGCCCTCCTTGAGCAGCTTGTCGACCAGGGTGGTCTTCCCGTGGTCGACGTGGGCGATGATGGCGATATTGCGGATGTTCTGGTTCATGGGCCTTCGGCGAAAAAAGAGGTCCAACGTTGCCCCATCCCCCGCCGCAGGCAAGCACAAGCGGGGCCGGGGGGTGCCGATCCGGTAAAAAATTAAACCCCGGGACCTTGCGGTCCCGGGGTCTAAATTGGGGGTGGGTGCTCGCCACGCACTCTTTCCCGTCGCACATCGTTGGGCGCCTCGCTTTCGCGGGCCATGTGCTCCCCGACGCCACTCTCCGCGGCATGCGAAGTTGTCGATCTCATGGCGGGATCGCTCCGGCCGTTGCCGGCTGGAGTTTATCGAGTGAGGCCTCTTCGCCCGGTTCGGTCGCCCCCTGCCAGGGGCGGCGCGCCAGACATGGTACGGACACGCCTGCAATTTGTTTAGCTTTCGCGTCGGTACCGTTATCACGAGGACGGCGCCGGCTTTTGGCCGGCCGTTGGCCCCGCGTTACGGGTCTGACCTCTTAACTCTCAGGCTGCATTCGCTTTGCAGTGGGGCGACGCGTTTTGCGTGCCGCTCCATTGAGGAGGTTTTACGGGCTTTGCCGGGCCCGCTCGCTCCCCGCCGCCGCGCTTCCCTTGCGCGCCCGTTCCGTTTCCGGATCGGGCCTTTTGGCGGGGTCGTCCCGCCGGGAAGCGCAGCCGCGTTCTGGTCTGCGCAGTAGCAACCTAAACCCTCTGGGTAACTGCGTCGGCCCGCGGATCGAAACTCCCCGCGGGCCTGACTCGGCTCGGGCGCGGTTTCTAATCGCCCCTTGCCGCTCAGCTCCTGATTCATGTTACTGGACCGGTCATGACACCGGCCAGAGGAGCTGGTGATATCTGCCTGGTCCGCGCGGTCACCCGCGTGGCAGGGGAGGGCGGCACCAGCTGCCGCCTTCCTTTCCCCGGTTGCCCGGGAGTATCCCAGTCGCGCTTTCGCGGGGTTTTTCAGCCCCTCGCGCTCTCGACTGTTCTTTCAAGGAACGGGAGCGAGCTTGGGCGGCGCCCCCGG
>DASZWO010000074.1:0-2837 GCA_035546595.1 Opitutaceae bacterium | reverse complement strand
AAGCCCCTGATCGGGGTGGCGACCGCCGCGGAACCGCTGGCGCGGCCCAATCTCGGCCAGTTGCTCGATGACGTCCAGGAGCGCACGGGCGCCAACGCCTTCTTTCCCTTCATCTATTCCCACATCCAGGAGCGTGCCGGGGTCCATCCGGCCGGCTTCCGCGGGGGCAACTATGCCATCCCGCACATGCAGTATTACAAGGACACCATCCTCACCTACGAGGACATGCGAGGGCCGGAATTCGGGGACAAGGACCTGTTGGCGCTCGCGATCGCGGCCGGCAAGCCCCGCGGCATCAAGACCTTCGCCTGGATCATCGAGGACAACCGGCGGCCCGACATTCCGCGCTGGGCGGAGCTCTACGAGGTGGATTTCCATGGCCGGCGCACGAGCCGCCACCCCGCCGGCCCCTGCAACAACAATCCCTACTACCGGGGCTACCTCCTCGGCTTGGTCGAGGATTACACGCGCTCCTACGACATCGACGGGGTGATGTGGGGCTCGGAGCGCCAGCCCGGCCTCTTCAACGCCCTCGGGGCCTACCACAACGGGGCGAGGGCCGATCCGGGCCAGGCGACCTGCTTCTGCGAGTTCTGCCGAAAAAAGGGGCGGGACCAGGGCATCGATGTGGAGCGCGCCCGCGCGGGGTTCGGCGAGATCGAACGGTTCGTCCGCGCCGGCCGGGCCGGCCACGGCCCGCGCGACGGCTACTTCACGGGCTTCTGGCGGATCCTCCTCAACTGCCCCGAGCTGGTGGCCTGGGAAAACTTCTGGGTCCGCAGCCGCCATGAGATGCAGGGCGAGATCTACCGGAAGATCAAATCGATCCGGCCCGAGCTGCCGGTCGGCTGGCACATCTGGCACAACGTTTCCTTCAGCCCCTTCCACCGCGCGGAGGAGAACTATGCCGACATGGCCGGATTCTCGGATTTCATCCGGCCGGTGCTCTACAGCAACTGCGCGGGCGAGCGGATGCACAGCTTCGTCGCCAGCGTGCACCAGAATGTCTTCGGCGACATCCCGCCCGACGAGGCCACGGGCATGCTCTACCGGCTGCTGGACTACCCCCACGAGGCGCCCTACGCGAAGGTGGCGGCGACCGGCTTTTCCGCCGACTATGTCGAGCGGGAGACCCGGCGCGCCGTGACGGGCGTGGCGGGAGGCGCCACCCAGGTCTGGCCCGGCATCGATATCGACGTCCCGGTGGGGCCCGGCTCCAGCCACTGCACCCCGGAGAGCGTCCGGGAGACGGTGAAGGCGGTCTTCCGGGGCGGAGGCAAGGGGATTCTGCTTTCCCGCAACTTCCTCGAAATGAAGGCCGAGAACCTCAACGCGGCGGGCCAGGCGCTCCGTGAACTCGGCTTCGCCTGAACTTACCTCCATGAACCGACGCGACTTCATCAAGATGACCGCAGCGGGCGCGACCGCGTCTCTGGCCGGCCCCTCCCTCCTGCCGGCAGCGACCGCGGCTTCCGCCGCCTCCCGGAAAGAAACCCTGGTGGCCATGCCGATCTCCGTCGCGATCCTGGCCGGCCCCGACCTGGACCGGATCCTGGGCGACATGAAGGATCGGGGCGGCGTCAACGCGCTGTTTCCCTTCATCTATTCCCACGAGCGGCATCGCGCGGGCCTCGACCATCAGCCCGGATTTCGCGGCGGCAACTACGCGATCCCGCATCTGCAGTACTACCAGGGGGCCACGCTCACGTACGCCGACATGCGGGCGACGGAGCTGGGCGACGTCGACGTGCTGGCGCGGGCGATCACCGCCGCGCATAGGCACGGCATCAAGGTCTTCCCCTTTGTCCTGGAGGACAACCACTGCCCGGAGGGCATGCCGCGCTGGACGGAGATGTACGAGATCGACGCCCACGGCCGGCGCGTGACCGGCCATCCCGCCGGCCCGTGCAAGCGGCACCCCGCCTACCGGGCCTGGCTGGGCGGCGTGGTCGAGGACTACGCGCGCTCCTACGCCATCGGCGGGATGATGTGGGGCGCGGAGCGGGGCAGCGGGTTCCTCAACATGCTCAACCTGGGCGAGGCCGGCCGCCCCACCTGCTTCTGCGAATACTGCCAGCGCCAGGCGCGGGCGGAGGGGATCGACGTCGAGCGGGCGCGCCAGGGATTCTTCGCGGTGGAAAGGCTGATGGGCGAGCGCAAGGCCAACCGCCGTCCGGCCGACGGCTACTTCAGCTCCTTCTGGCGGGTGCTGCTCAACTATCCCGAGCTGATCGCCTGGGAGAACCTGTGGGTGCGGGGCCGCCATGAGCTCCAGGCGGAACTCTACCAGCGGATGAAATCAGCCAACCCGGCCCTCCCGATGGGCTGGCACGTCTGGCAGACCGTCACCTTCAATCCCTTCCTGCGCGCCGAGGAGGACTACGGCGTGTACCAGCGCTTCTCCGACTTCGTGCGGCCGGCGCTCTACAACAACTGCGCCGGCCTGCGGTTTCACGCCGGCATCCGTTCCGGCCTGGCCGGGCCTCTCGGCGACCTTCCTCCGGAGGAGGCCACCGAACTTCTCTATCGCGAGCTCGGCCTGGAGGAGGCGGCGTACGACAAGCTGGTGGCGGCCGGTTTCTCGGCGGACTATGTCCAGAGGGAGACCCGGCGCGCGGTCGACGGCCTGGCCGGCGCCAAGACCGAGGTCTGGCCGGGGATCGACATCGATATTCCCGTACCCGCGGGGGCCCGCGTCTGCACGCCCGAGGGCGTGAAGGCGGCCGTGCGGGCGGTCTTTGCCGGCGGAGGAACCGGGATCATCCTCTCGCGCAACTACGTGGAGATGAAGCCGGAGCACCTCAGCGCGGCCGGAGACGCCTTGCGGGAGCTGGGGC
>DASZWO010000073.1:0-38328 GCA_035546595.1 Opitutaceae bacterium | reverse complement strand
GGCGGCGCCCGCGGCCGCGGCGGGCCTGCTCGCGCCGCTGGCCTGGCGCCAGGCCCACCTCTACCGCGACGTCCGGACCTTCTACCGGCTCACGCTGCAGGAGAACCCCAACGCCTGGATGGCGGACGTGAACCTGGGGCTGATCGAGCTCAACGCCCACCGCGAAGCCGAGGCCAGCGCCCTCTTCGCCGCGGCGATCCGGATCTATCCGGGGAGCGCCGAGGCCCGCAATTCCTACGGCACCACCCTGGTCGACGCCGGCCGCTTCGACGAGGCCTACGCCCAGTACCAGGCCGCGCTGCGGATCGATCCCGACTTCCCCGCCGCCTACAGCAACCTGGGGGTGCTCTACGCCAAGACCGGCCGGGCGGACGAGGCCGAGGAGGCCTTCCGCCACGCGCTGCGGATCAACCCGAGCTTCCCGGAGGCGCTGCTCGGGCTCGGCAACATGCGCTTCGCGCGGGGCGACCTCGAGGGCGCCATGGAACGGTACCGGTCGGCCCTGCGGATCAACCCCGCCTACGGCGCGGCCCACCAGAACCTGGGCTATGCGCTGCGGGCGGCGGGTCGGGAGGCCGAGGCGCGGGCGGAATTCGGGGCCGCCGCCCGCCTGGGGGTGAGGCCGTGACCCGCAACGGCAAGGCGGCGGCGGCGGTCCTGCTGCTGGTGGCGGCCTGGTTCGTCTACGCGCCCGCGATGCACGGGGGTTGGGTCTGGGACGACCCGCAGGAGGTCGCCGACAACTACGTCCTGCGCGATCCCCGCGGGCTGCCCCGGATCTGGCTCGCGCCCGCGGGGGTGGACTACTTCCCGCTCAAGACCACGGTGCAGTGGTTCGCCTGGCGGCTGTGGGGCGACGATCCCTTCGGCTACCACCTGCTCAACGTCGCCCTGCACCTGGCCGCGGCGCTGCTCTTCTGGCGCGTGCTGCGCAAGCTCAACGTCCCCACCTTCGGCGCCTGGGCCGGGGCGCTGCTCTTCGTCGTCCACCCCCTGGCGGTCGAGTCGGTGGCGTGGATCTCGGAGCTGAAGAACACCCTCTCGCTCAGCCTGCTGCTGGCCGCGATGCTCGCCTACCTCGACTTCGACGAGCGCGAGGGGCGGGGCGCCTACGCCCTGGCGCTCGGGTGGTTCCTGCTCGCGCTGCTGGCGAAGAGCGCGGTGGTGATGTTCCCGGCGGTGATCCTGCTCCACGCCTGGTGGCGGCGGGGGCGGATCGGGGCGCGGGACCTGTCCGTCAGCGCCCCCTTCTTCGTGCTCTCCCTCGTCCTGGGTCTGGTCACCGCCTGGTTCCAGCACACCCGCTCGATCGCGGGCGCGGCCCTCCATTCCGGCGGCCTGGCCGCGCGGCTGGGGGCGGCGGGGCTCTCCCTCTGGTTCTACCTGCTCAAGAGCCTGGTCCCCTTCGGCCTCGAGCCGATCTACCCCCGCTGGAACCTCTCCTCCCCGGCCGCGGGCCTGGTGGCCTGGGCGGCCCTGGCGCTCTGGCTGTTCTGGCTCGCGACGCGGCGCCGGACCTATGCCCGCCACCTGCTCTTCGGGCTGGGGTTCTTCGCCCTCAACCTGGCGCCGGTCCTGGGTCTGGTCCCGATCGCCTATTTGCGGATCTCCTGGGTGGCGGACCATTTCGCCTACCTCTCGCTGCTGGGCCCGGTCGGGCTGGCCGCGGCGGCCTTCGGCGCCTGGCACGAGGGCTCGGGGCAGGGCGCACGGATCGCCTCCAGCGTGGGCCTGGCGACGCTGGCCGGGGTGCTGGCGCTGGCGGCGCGGGAGTACGACGGCATCTTCCGCGACGAGCGAACCTTCTGGAGCTACGCCCTCGCGCACAATCCCCAGGCCTGGATGGCGCACAATAACCTCGGCCGGATCCTCTACCTCGACGGCAGGAAGGAGGAGGCCGCGGAGCACTTCCGGCGGGCGGTGGCGGGCAACCCCGACGACGCCCAGTCCCACTTCAACCTCGGCCTGACGCTGGACGACGCGGGCCGCGCCGACGAGGCGATCGCGGAATTCCGGACGGCGCTGGCGCTCAAGCCCGCCTTCCCCGCGGCGCAGAACAGCCTGGGCAACGCGCTGCTGCGGCGGGGCCGGCGGGCGGAGGCGATCGGCCTCTACCGCGCGGCGCTGGCGACCGATCCCGGCTTTCCCGAGGCGCACTGCAACCTGGGCATCGCCCTGGCGGAGGAGGGCCGGCCGGCCGACGCGGTCCCGGAATTCGAGCGGGCGATCGCGCTCCGGCCGGGATACTTCGAGCCGCACTACAACCTCGGCCTCGCGCTCGAGGACCTGGGCCGCGGCGCCGAGGCCATCGCCCAGTACGAGCAGGCGCGGACCCTCCGGCCGGACCACCCGGGCGTGCGCTACAACCTGGCCAACGCGCTGGCCGCGGCCGGCCGGACGGCGGAGGCCGTGGCCGAATACCGGGAATCCCTCCGCCTCGATCCCGGCTTTGCCGACGCGCACAACAATCTCGGGGTCGCCCTGGCGAGCCTCGGCCGGGACCAGGAGGCCAAGGCGCAGCTGGAGGAGGCCCTGCGGCTGAAGCCGGACTACCCGGACGCGCGCGCGAACCTCGCGAAGCTGCAGGGCGGGGGCTCCGCCGCGCCGTAGAACCTAGCGGGCGCCGGAGAGCTGCCGCGCCCGCTCGATGGTCGCGACCAGCCCGTTGAGGCTCGGATCGAGCCGCAGCGCCGCCTCGAGATGGCCGAGGGCTTCCGCCGCCTTGTGCTCGCTCAGCAGCACCTGCCCCAGGTTCGCCTGGGCCTCGGCGAAGCCGGGATCGAGCTCGACCGCGCGCGCCAGGCGCGCCTCGGCCTCGGCCAGGCGCCCGGCCCGGGCCAGGAAGACGCCCCACTGGGTCCAGAAGAGGGCGCTGCGCGGCGCGCACCGGGCCGCGAGCCCCAGCTGCTCCGCCGCCTCCTCGGTCCGATTCGCCTGGAACAGGGCCAGGCCGTAGTCGTAGTGGCCCTCGGCCGAATCCGGCCCAAGCGCGACGCCGAGGCGGTACTGCTCGAGCGCCTCGGGCAGGCGCCCGGCCTGGTCCAGCGCGTTGGCCAGGTTGATGTGCCCGTCGGCGAAGGTGGGACGCAGCCGGACCGCCTCCTCGTGCTGGGCGAGGGCCCCGGCCAGGTCGCCCTCGCGCTGCAGCAGGTTGCCGAGGTTGGAGCGGGCCTCGGCGTCGGTGGGATCGAGCTGCACCGCCCGGTGCAGCTCGGCCGAGGCCTCGGGCAGCCGCCCCTGCAGCACGCGGGTGTAGCCGAGGTTGTTGTGGGCCTCGGCCAGCCCCGGGTTGATCCGGATCGCCGCCTGGTAGTGCCGGGCCCCCTCCTCGATCCGGCGGGCCTGCACCAGGGCGCGGCCCAGGTTGTATTGGGCCGTCCATGACATGGGGTCGTCCGCCACGGCGCTCGACCAGAGCGTGAGCGAGTCGTGGAAGATGCGGGCATGGGCGCGGCTCTGGACCGCGAAGCCCGCCGCCAGGGCGGCGGCGGCCCCGACCGCGAAGGCCGGCCGGCTCCGCCGCGCCAGGAGGGCGAGGCCGGCGGCGGCTAGGCCCGCCACGGCGGCCAGGGAGAGGTAGGCGAAGTGGTCCGCCACGCGGGAATAGCGCAGGTAGGACATGGCCGCGAGGCCGCAGACCGGGACGAGGTGGAGGAGGAACCAGCCGAGCCCCAGCAGGACGTGCCGGCCCCAGCCGCGGCGGCGGCGCCAGGCCCAGGCGGCCGCGGCGAGGAGCAGGCCGAAGGGGGCGAGGTAGGCGGCGTGCCGGGAGGCGGCGGGCCAGTCGGCGTAGAGGGGCTCGAGCCCCAGCGGGACGAGCGCCTTCACCGCGTAGAACCCGGCGGCGGTGGCGGCGTGCTCCAGCCGCGCCAGCGGACCGCCGGCGTCGATCCTCCAGGGCCCGATGGCCGCGGTGTGCTGGAAGTGCAGCGTGACCAGCCCGAGGACCAGGGAGACCGCGAAGAAGGGCGCCGTGCGCAGGAGGTCGCGGCCTTCCAGGCGGCCGCGGCGCCACCAAGCGAGCAGGAGCAGCCAGCAGGGGAGCATCACCCCCGAGCTCTTGGCCAGCAGCGAGAGGAGGAAGAGCGCGAGCGAGGCGGGATAGCGCCAGGGCCGCCCCTCGCCGGCGCCGAGCCAGAGCAGCACCGCGCCCAGGAGCAGCGGGAGGGCGAGGGTGTTCTTGAGCTCGGCCGCCCAAGCGACGGATTCGACCGCGAGCGGATGGAGGGCGAAGAGCAGCCCGCCCAGCCAGGCCCAGCCGGCGCCGAGGCGGCGCAGGACGCGCCAGAGCAGCAGGGCTCCGAGCAGGTGGAGCGCGAGCGTGACCGCGTGGTACCCGAGGGGCGCGGGGCCGAAGAGACGCCATTCCAGCAGCTGGACGGTGCCCTTGAGCGGGAAGTAGTCGGGCCCCGGGGGATGCAGCCAGAGGCGGGAGAGGCCGTCGGGCGCCTTGAGTATCCAATTATTGGTTACCTCATGGTCGTCGTCCCAGAGCCAGCCCCCGTCCAGGGCGGGCCGCAGGGCCCAGGCGCCGATCAGCGCGAGCGCGAGGCCGGCGGCCGCGGCGCGCCAGGGGCGCGGGCGCGGGGCCGCGGGGGGGGGCGGGGGAGGGGCCATTTCCACCTCAAAATCCCCGCTCGGCGGAGGATTTCCGAGGGAAAAACGCGGGCGGCCGGGGAGGCGCGCCCGAGCGCGCAAAAATTAACAGAAAAAGCTCACAAACCTGTTGACGTAGAAATCTCGCGTTACCATAGGTTGTGGTCGCTGCGGCAGGAGACCACATCCCGTAGTGGTCAACAACCCGTTAATAAGTTCTAACAAGTTTTGTTCGCCTGGGTGATTTGGGCCCCTCAAACACCCCTTCTTTCCCCAAAAAATAGACATTTTTTCCGTTTTTCCGTCGGAGTCCGCCATGCAAAAGAATTTCCAGGTTGGGTCCAAGACCTTCGTCCTCGATGAGGCCAAGGCGCAGGCCGCGTTCGCGGCCAAGAAGGTGATCAACGGCCGCGAGACGATGACCTTCAACCTGCTTCCGCTCAAGTACCAGTGGGCCTACGACCTCTACCGGAAGATGAAGGCCAACCACTGGGAGCCCGAGGACATCCCGATGGGCAAGGACATCGAGCAGTGGCGGGACGACAAGGGCCTCTCGGACGTCGAGCGCTGGATCATCCGCATGGGCATCGGCTACTTCTCGGCCGCCGAGGGCATCGTGGGCGACAACATCCAGCACGTGGTGCGGGAGCTGGTCACCGCGCCGGAGCTCAAGCTGGTCCTGGGCCGCCACGCCCACGAGGAGAACATCCACGCCGACTCCCTGCTCTACATGATCGCCTCGCTCGGGATCAACCCGCACGAGTGCGAGGCCATGTTCGAGGACGTGCCCACGATCGTGCGCAAGAACGAGTTCGTGACCCGGATCTCGCGCCAGCTGCGCCGGGATATCGACCTGGAGAAGCCGGAGAACAAGAAGCTCCTGGCCAAGAACATCTTCGTCTTCGGGCAATGCATGGAGGGGACCCAGTTCTACGGCCTCTTCGGCATGATCCTCTCGCTCTACCGCCAGAACAAGTTCCCGGGCATCGGCCAGATGTTCCGCTACACCCTGCGCGACGAGTCCAACCACATCGAGGTGTTCCGCAACCTCTTCATGGACCTGGTGGAGGAGAACCGCGAGATCTGGACCACGGAGTTCAAGGAGGAGCTGCGGACCACGATGAAGGAGGCGGTGGACCTGGAGAAGGAGTTCATCCGCGACTGCCTGCCGGTCAATGCCGTCGGACTGCGCCTGGAGGATTTTCTCACCTACATCGATTATATCGCCGACCGCCGCCTCGAAGGCTGCGGACTGGCCCCGCTCTCTAGCGGCATCAAGAACCCGCTCCCGTGGCTGGCCGAGATGATGGACATCAAGAAGGAGCAGAACTTCTTCGAAGGCCGCGTCACCGAATACCAAAAAGCTTCCTCGCTCACCGTCGCCTCCGACGACGAACTCTGATTTTCCGGCTTAGCCTTTCACCTACGCCCCCGGCCTAGGCTCTCGGACCCACCCCCGGTCCGGCCCCGGCGACCCCTCCAGGCGTAGTCCAGCCTCCCTCCCGGCTCCGCGCGGCCTTCCCCCGGCCGCCCGTGCCCTTCCTCCTCCTTTTCTCCGACTCTTAACCTGCTTTTGTTCCAATCTCGTCACGTCCCATGAGCACGCCTTCCCTCGCGCACGATCTCGCCCTCAAGCGCACCGTCAACACCCCCGTCGAACTCAAGCCCCACTACGCGTGGCGCGACGTCCTGGCGGGCGAGGAAATCACCCTTCCGGCCATCGTCCTGGTCTGCCCGCACGGCGACGAGCGCTTCTCGCTCGCCGAGGTGGCGGACACCCTGGGCAAGGCGCTGACCAACGTCTACCTCGCCCGCGGCGAGAAGGAGATCTTCACCGACGCCAACCGCGCCTGGGTGGTCGGCATCTGCCGCGAGCTCGCGCTCAACCTCTCCACCCTGGCCATCGAGCAGAACCCGCTGCGGCTGACGCTGAACGGGCTCTACGAAATGATCGAGAAGACCCTGGTCGACAACAACGAGTACTTCGTCGCCAAGAGCCTCCTGATCAACCGCTCGCGCAAGCTGACCCTCAACCGCGAGGCCGCGGCCCAGGCCGCCTTCCGCGTCATCCGCCGCAACAACCAGATCGTGCCCTGGAACGAGCAGAAGGTGGAGATCGCGATCCGGAAGACCTTCCTTTCCCTCCAGCGGGACTCCGCGCCGGCGGTGGCGATCACCAAGACGGTGGCGGCCCGGGTCGAGGCCTCCCGCCAGGCCTTCGTCCACATCGAGGAGATCCAGGACATGGTGCAGGAGGAGCTGATGAAGGCCGGCCATTTCAAGGTGGCCGAGGCCTACATCCTCTTCCGCGCCGAGCGCGCCGCCGCCCGCGCCGCCGCGCCGGCCGAGGAGCCGGCGCCCGACGCGCCCCCGCAGCCGATCCAGGCCCCCGGCCAGTCGACCATGGTCGTGGTCAAGCGGACCGACGGCCAGAACCACTTCTGGGACGGCGCCGACCTGCGCAAGCGGATCGAGTTCGCCCGCATCGGCCTGGACCTCTGCCTGACCAACGAGCAGATCGAGCAGGAGCTGCGCCGCGCGATCTACGACCAGATCAGCCAGAAGGACCTGGACGCCACCATCATCCTCAATTCCAAGACCCTGATCGAGCGCGACGCCGACTTCGCCAAGTTCGCCGGCCGCATCCAGCTGACCTACATCTACGAGGAGGTCCTGAAGTGGGACATCCTCCAGGACGGAATCGGCAAGCTGAAGGAGTTCCACCAGCGGGCGTTCCGCAAGTACCTCGAGCACGGGGTGGCGATCAAGCGCCTGAACCCGCGGCTGCTGGAGTACGACCTGGCGCGGATGGCCGCCGCCTTCGACCCCTCCTCGGACCTGGAATTCGACTTCCTCGGGGTCCAGACCCTCTACGACCGCTACCTGATCGTCGACAAGACCAAGAAGCCCTCCCGCCGGATCGAGACCCCGCAGTTCTTCTGGATGCGCGTGGCGATGGGCCTCTTCCTCGACGAGAAGGGCGACCGCGAGGGCAAGGCCGTCGCGCTCTACACCCTCTACAAGACCCGCCGCTTCTGCTCCTCGACCCCGACCCTGTTCAATTCGGGGACGATGCACTCCCAGCTCTCCTCGTGCTATCTCTATTACGTCGATGACTCGATCGAGGGCATCTTCCAGCGCGGCATCGCCGACAACGCCTACCTCGCCAAGTGGGCCGGCGGCCTGGGCGGCTCCTGGACGGCGGTGCGCGGCACCGGCGCCTACATCGGCGGGACCAACGGCGAGTCCCAGGGCGTGGTGCCCTTCCTTAAGCTGCACAACGACCAGCTGGTGGCGGTGAACCAAGGGGGCAAGCGCAAGGGCTCGGGCTGCGCCTACCTCGAGACCTGGCACAACGACATCTTCGAGTTCCTGGAGCTGCGCAAGAACACCGGCGACGACCGCCGGCGCACCCACGACATGAACACGGCCAACTGGATCCCGGACCTGTTCATGAAGCGGATGGAGGCCCGCCAGACCTGGACGCTCTTCCGCTCCAACCAGACCCCGGACCTGCACGAGCTCTACGGGGCCAAGTTCGAGGAGCGCTACCTCCACTACGAGAAGCTGGCGGAGCAGGGGAAGATCCACGGCCAGCAGATCGAGGCCATCGACCTGTGGAAAAAGATGCTCTCGATGCTGTTCGAGACGGGGCATCCCTGGATCACCTTCAAGGACGCCTGCAACGTGCGCTCGCCCCAGGACCACGTCGGGGTGATCCATTCCTCCAACCTTTGCACCGAAATCACGTTGAACACCTCCAAGGACGAGACGGCGGTGTGCAACCTCGGTTCGGTGATCCTGGACACGCATCTCAAGCCCGACGGCTCGCTCGACCACGAGAAGCTGCGGGAGACCATCCGCACCGCGGTCCGCGCCCTGGACAACGTCATCGACATCAACTTCTACCCGACCGAGGCGGCCCGGACCTCCAACCTCCGCCACCGCCCGATCGGCATGGGCCTGATGGGGCTGGCCAACGCCCTCTACATCAAGGGCATCGCCTTCGCCTCGGACGAGGCGGTGGACTTCAACGACGAGGTGATGGAGGCCGTGGCCCACTACGCCTACGAGGCCAGCTCGGACCTCGCGGCCGAGCGCGGCACCTACTCCTCCTACAAGGGCTCGAAGTGGGACCGCGGCATCCTGCCGCAGGACTCGCTCGACCTCCTGGAGCAGGAGCGCGGGGTGAAGATCGACGTGCCGCGCGGCGGCAGGATGGACTGGGGCCCGCTGCGGGCCAAGATCGCGGCCCAGGGCATGCGCAACAGCAACGTCCTGGCCATCGCGCCCACCGCGACGATCTCGAACATCACCGCCACCTCGCCCTGCATCGAGCCGACCTACAAGAACCTCTTCGTCAAATCGAACCTCTCGGGCGAGTTCATCGTGCTCAACCCCTTCCTGGTGCAGGATCTCAAGGCCCGCGGGCTGTGGGACCAGGACATGATCGACAACCTGAAGTACTTCGACGGCGAGCTGAAGGACATCGAGCGCATCCCGGCCGACCTCAAGGCCCGGTACCTGACCGCCTTCGACATCGACCCGAAGTGGATCGTCGAGGCCGCGGCCCGCCGCCAGAAATGGATCGACCAGAGCCAGTCGGTGAACCTCTGGATCAAGACGCCCGACCTGAAGGCCCTCAGCCACATGTACCGGCACGCCTGGCGCGCCGGCCTCAAGACCACCTACTACCTCCGCTCCCTCGGCGCCTCGAACATCGAGAAGGCCACGGTGGCGATGAAGAAGGAGACCCGCGGCGCGATCAAGGAGGGCTCCGGCGGCGGCCAGAATTCCGGCGACGTCGGCGGTTCACACCAGCCCTCCGCCTCGCCCGAGGCGCTGACGGCCAAGCGCGTCTACACCGAGGAGCAGATCATCGCCTGCTCGATCGAGGCGATGCGCAACGGCGGCACCTGCGAGGCCTGCCAATAGCGCGGGCCGCCCGGCTGGATTGCGAAGGGACGTGGACACCCACGTCCCTTTTTCATGCGCGGGGGCCCCGGCTCAGCGCCCGCCGGACTTCTTCCTCAGGCGCTGCTGCGCGGCCTCGAGCGCCGCCCGCTCCTTGTCCGAGAGGCTGTGCAGGCCCGAGGCGCTGATCTTGTCGAGGATGGCATTGAGCTCCAGCGCGGATTGATCCGGCGGTGGGCTGGCCCTGGGCGCCCTCCATGAGGCGGACGCCCGTGGCGACGCGGCCGGCACGGCGCGGCGCATCAGGGCAAAGGGCGAGCCTCCGAGGCGCCCGGACTGCCAGAGGACGAAGCCGTAGGCGAAACCCGCGGTCGCCAGGAGGGAGACGACGCCCAGCCAATCGTGGCCGGCCAGCAGCTGGAGCAGGTAGATCCCGAGGAGGATCCAGGCCACCCACTTGGCCAGCAGGCTGAAGAAGATCTCGGCGCTGGGATAGAGCGTCGCGAAGGCGACAAAGAGGGCGAAGCTGGCGGATTCTCCGGCCAGGGAGGTCGGGAACCGCAGCCCGACCAGCGTGAACAGGACGGGGGGAAGGACGTAGAGGCAGCCGTAGAGGGCGAGAAACTTCCCCCGGCCGAAGAACTTCTCCACCTCCTGGCCGAACCACACGATCATGAGCAGCTCGAGCGCGAACCAGATGCTGGGCGGGTTCACCAGGCCGTAGGTGAGGATGCGCCAGCCCTGGCCGGCCAGCACCTCCGGGCTGGAGAAGGTCAGCCAGCCCAGGACCGAGGTCAGGCCGAAGGCGGAGAGCAGCGCGGTCAGCACCATCGTGACGGCAAAGCCGCCGGCCAGGCAATGCGCCGCATAGATCGGACGCCCGCCGATCCAGGTCACCGGGCCGGTGTTTTCGGAAGAGAATTCGCTCATCGGAGATTGTGCGGCTCGGCCACATCACTGCCACGCGCGGGAGGAAAGGCAACCCGGGTTGGCAGGGGACACGTGCCGCCGGCCCGGGCCGGCGCCGGCCAAGTTCGGCTCGACCTTGCCCGGACCCGAGCTTAGAAGTGCTTCACATGCAGGATGATCGGGTCACCGTTTCCGAGGCCTGGTGGATGCGGATCGCGGCGGCGTTGATCCTGGGGATCTCGCTGGCGGCGGTCCTCGGCTGGGTCCTGGGACGCGAGGAGCTCGTCCGCTGGGTTCCGACGGACGCGCGCATGACGATGAATTCCGCGGCCTGCTCCTCGCTCGGGGCGCTGGGGCTCGGCGCCTATTCCTTCGGCTGGCTGCGGACGGTGCGCGTGCTCGGGGCGCTCTTCGTGGCGTTCGTCCTGCTGAACCTGCTCCAGTCGCTGGGCGGGCTGCCGCCCACGCTGGACCAGATCCTCTGGCACTACCAGTGGCGCGGGGCCCTCAACCCCCCCGGCCGGATGGGGGCGATCAGCGTCATCGCCTTCCTCCTCAGCGGGGCGGCCCTCCTCCTGCTGACTTGCCCGAGCCGGACCCGCTGGGCGCTGGCCGCGTGCGCCGGGGTGATGGCGGCTTTCGCGCTCATGCCCCAGGTGCAGTTCTGCGTCTGGCTCTTCATCCGCGGCTCGGCGCTCTCCTACCAGGGCATGTCGATCCCGACCAGCGTTTGCCTGCTGCTTTTGGCCGCCTCGATCGTCCGCGCGGCGCGATTGGGCCAGTATCCCGGCGGTCCGGCGCTTCCCTTCGTGGCGGCGGCCTTGGGAGTCCTCTTCGCCGCGGGCGTCTCGACGGTCGCCGCCAATTCCCAGCTGCTCGCCGCCAACCGGATGGTGGAGCATTCCCACCGGGTGCGGGGGGCGGTCGACCGGCTGGTGGAGGAGGTGGCCCGTTCCGAATCCTCGGCCCGGGCCTACGCCCTGACCGGGCTGCCGCTCTTCCGCGAGCGGATCGTGATCCACGAGGCCGAAATCCTTTCCCGGATCCGTGAGCTGGGCGGGATGGTGGCGGACAATCCCGCCCAGGCGGCCCGGGTCGCCCAGATGGGCAAGCTGGCCTCGGAGAAGGCCGGCCAGAACGCCCAGCTCTGCTGGATCCGCGAACATGACGGGGCGGACGCCGCGGGGGCGTACCTGCGCGGCTTGGTGGCCCGGCCGGGACAGCCGACCAGCGATCTGGTCAACACGGCCGACGAAATGCGGGCCGAGGAGGACCGCCTGCTCCAGGATCGGATGCTGCTCCAGCAGTCGCTCGAGCGCGGCTGCCACATCGTGCAGGCGACCGGCAGCATCCTGGCCCTCGTCCTGGTGGGGCTGGCCGGCCTGGGCCTGCGGCGCGCCGCTGCGGAGCGGCAGTCGGCCGAGACCCACTTCCGCAGCGCCTTCGAGGACGCCGGCATCGGGATGGCGCTGGTCGGGCTCGACGGCCGCTTCCTTCGGGTCAACCGGGCCCTGTGCGAGATCGTGGGCTACGGCGAGACCGAGCTCCTCGCCACCAACTTCCAGCAGATCACCCACGCCGACGACCTGCAGGAGGACCTGGGCCTGGTCCGCGAGCTGGTCGAGGGCCGCCGGCGGACCTACCGGATGGAGAAGCGTTACCTGCACCGGGCCGGCCATGTCGTTTGGACCACGCTCACGGTTTCCCTGGTGCGCGGCCCGGACGGCGCTCCGGGGCACTTCATCTCGCAGATCGAGGACACCACCGCGCGCAAGCGCCTGGAAGGGGAGCTGAAGTCCGCCCGCGACGACGCCCTGGCCGCCTCCCGCTCCAAGTCGGAGTTCCTGGCGAACATGAGCCACGAGATCCGCACGCCGATGAACGGGATCATGGGGATGGCGGGCCTGCTGTCCGGCACCGAGCTGAATTCCGAGCAGAAGGAGATGGCGCGGGTCATCCTGTCCAGCGCGGAGAGCCTGCTGGTCGTGATCAATGACATCCTCGACCTGAGCAAGATCGAGGCGGGGAAGGTGCGGATCGAGGCGGCCGACTTCGACCTGAAGCGCACGGTCCAGGACGCGGCCGCGCTGTTCGGGCCGCGGGCCGGGCAGAAGGGGCTGGAGCTGCGCGTGGAGCTGGCTCCCGGCCTGGCCGACCTCTACCGCAGCGACCCGGGCCGCTTTCGCCAGATCCTGACCAACCTGATCGGCAACGCGGTCAAGTTCACCGAACGGGGCACGGTGACGGTGACCGCCTCCGAGGCGGGGCCGGGGCGGATGCGGGTCAGCGTGGCGGACACGGGCATCGGCATCGCGCCGGAGATGCGGAGCCGGCTCTTCCAGCCCTTCACCCAGGCGGACGCCTCGGACAGCCGCCGCTTCGGGGGCACCGGACTGGGCCTGGCGATCTCCCACCAGCTCACCGGCCTCCTCGGCGGGCAGATCGGCTTCGAGAGCGAGCCGGGGCGGGGTTCCACCTTCTGGGTCGAGCTGCCGATGGCGCGGGTGCAGCGGGCCGCGCCCGCCGCCGCGCCGGACGCGCCGCCGGCGCCGGCCTCGGGCCGCATCCTGCTGGTGGAGGACAACGCCACCAGCCAGCTGGTCGGGATCAAGGTGCTCGAGCGGATGGGCTACACCGTCGACCTCGCGGCCGACGGGCAGCGCGCCCTCGACCTGATCGGCGGCGCCGGCGCCTACGACGCCATTTTGATGGACTGCCAGATGCCGGTGCTGGACGGCTATGAGACCACCCGCCGCATCCGCAATTGGGAGGCGCTGAACCGGCGGCGGCGGGTGCCGATCGTGGCCCTCACCGCCCGGGCCTTCGCCGACGACCGGGCGCGCTGCCTGGAGGCGGGGATGGACGAGTACGTGACCAAGCCGCTCAAGGTGGCCGAGCTGGCCGACGCCCTGCGCCGCTGCGGGGTGCGGACCGCCTGAGGTATCGGGGGGGTCGGGGGCCATCGGGAAAATTCTTGGGCCGGCGGGGAGCCGAAGCCCCGATCCGCTGTCTGTGCCGCCCGCTAGCTTCGACTTAGCCCATACCAACCAACCCGATGAAACGACTGCTCCTTCTCTCCCTCTCCCTGGGGGCGGGCCTGGCCGCCGCCTCGGCTCAGGTGACGCCCTCCGACGTCTGGAAACTCGACAGCGGCTTCGGCTACACCCGCGGCAGCTACGGCCTCAACACCGACACCGAAGTCTGGTTCGTGCCCTTCGGCGTGGCCGGCGACGGCACCGACTGGGCCTTCAGCGCCAGCACCTCCTACCTGACCATCAAGGGCCCCGCGGCCGCGGTGAACGGCATCGAAATCATCCGTCCCACCGCCCAGGCGGAGTCGGGGCTGGGCGACACCATGGTGAGCGGCAGCTGGAAGGTCCTGCACGAGGCCGGCCAGCTCCAGGTGGCCCTGACCGGCAAGGTCAAGCTGCCCACCGCCGATTACAACAAGGGGCTGGGCACCGGCGCCTCCGACTACACCCTGCAGCTCGATCTGCTCCAGACCTTCGGCACGGTCACGCCCTTCGGCTCCGTCGGCTACCGCTGGCTGGGCAGCCACGGCGTCTACCAGCTGACCGACGGCGCCTTCTTCGACGCCGGCGCCGCCTTCAAGGTCGAGGACGGCACCAGCGTCGGCGCCTTCTACGAATGGGACGAGAAGATCGCCCACGGCGCGGCCGACGCCTCGCAGGTCACCGCCTTCTTCTTCCACAAGTTCGACGCGCACTGGAGCGCGAACTTCTACGGTCTGGCCGGCTTCACCGACGCCAGCCCCAGCTGGGGCGGCGGCTTCTCGCTGATGTACGCCTTCTGAAGCGACTTTACCCCCCGGGCCCAGCTCCAAGCTCGCCTGCGAAAAGAAGCCGGGCATCCTCGCGGATGCCCGGCTTTTTCATGCTTCATCTCTGCCAGTCCGGCTATGAGTCGCTGCTCGCCCGCGAACTGGCGCAGGGCGGCCGCGCGGCCGAGGGGCAGGGCCCGGGGTGGGTGAGGGAGGCGGGGAGCCCCGGCCATCCGGGGGAGCTGGCCTTCGCGCACGCGAGCCTGGCCGCTCCCGCCCAGGTTCGCGGCGCCTCGGCCGCCGAGCTGGCGCAGGCGCTGGCGGAGTGGTTCGGGGCGAGCCTGCAGGGCGAGCGCGTCGAGGCGGCCTGGCCGGTCTCCTTCGCTTTCGCGGGGGCCGCCCCGGGGCTGGGCAAGCGGGCCGCGGCGGCCGAGCGCGGCTGCCTCGCACGCGTGGCCGCCCGGCTTCCGCGGGTGGCGAAGCTGGCCGCGCCGGGGTGGCCGGCGGGCCTGGGCTGGGCGCGGGGCATCTTTGTCTTCCTCGAATCCTTTGACACGGCCTGGGCGTCCCGGGAAGCCTGGCGGCACGGGCCGCGCCGAATGGCGGACGATCCGGCGGCCCCCTCGCGCAGCTACCTCAAGGCCGAGGAGGCCTACGGCCTGCTCGGGGCGGCGCCGCAGGCGGGGCAGACGGTCGCGGACCTGGGGGCCGCGCCGGGCGGCTGGAGCTACAGCGCCGCGCGCCGGGGCGCGCGGGTCCTCGCCATCGACAACGGCCCCCTCAAGGGCGGAGCCCTCCGGCATCCGGGCATCGAGCACCGGCGGGAGGACGCCTTCCGCTTCCGGCCGGAGGCGACGCTCGACTGGCTCTTCTGCGACCTGGTGGAGGAGCCGCGGCGGGTGCTGGCCGGGATCGTGGGGCCGTGGCTGGAGCGCGGATGGTGCCGGCGCTTCGTGGTGAATCTGAAGTTCGGGCAGGTCGACCCGCTCGCGCTCCTGGCCGAGCTGCGCTCGCCCGCCTCGGCATTGGGGCGGCACGCGCCCGGCGCCCGCATCTCCCACCTCTACCACGACCGCGAGGAGTTGACCGTGGTCGGAGCCCGGATATGAATTCCGGCCCCTCCCCATGAAACCCCTCCGCACCCTCGCCGCGGCCTTCGCCGCCTGCCTTTTCGCCGTCGCCGCCCTCGCCGCCGATCCGAGCGGCACCTGGAAATGGTCCGTCTCCACCCCCAACGGGGAGATCGACACCACCCTCAAGCTCCAGCTCAAGGACGGCAAGCTCACCGGCAGCTACAGCAACTCCTTCGGCGATTCCGCGATCTCCAACGGCCTGGTCAAGGACGACGCCATCTCCTTCGACGTCTCCCGCGAGTTCAACGGCGGAAAGTTCGTGCTGAAGTACGCCGGCAAGATTTCCGGCGACACCATCAAGGGAAGCATCTCGCTGCCCGCGCAGGACGGCGGCGAGGGGCAGACCCTGCCGTGGAACGCTAAGCGGGCGCCCGCCTCCTGAAAATTCAGGGGGAACCCCGATGGCGGCGGGGAGGGGCCGGCGCTACCTTCGGGTATGAAGTCCGCTAAATCGAAGAAGATCTCCGCCCCTCCCGCCCCTCCCGCCGCCGTCGAAACCGGTCATCTCAGCGCCGTGCCCCAGGAGCTGGTGGCCGAGCGCGCGCGCACCATCTGGGAGCAGCGCGGGCGGCCGGCCGACCAGGACCTCGACATTTGGCTCGAGGCCGAGCGCCAGCTCAGCGGCAAGCCGCTGGTGCGCGGCGACATCAAGGGCAAGATGGACCAGCCCGAGGCCGACGAATCCCTCAAGTCCGACATCGAGGACGAGCTGGACGAGGAGACGTCCGGGGGCTCCCGCCGCAGCGCCACTTCGCTCTGAGCGCGAGGGCGGGCGCTACGCCCGGCGGGCGCTTCCGGACGCGTCCGGCGCGCGGAAAAAGTTCGCGCCCCGGACGTGACAAACGGCCCCGCCTGGGCCATGTTGGGCTTGATGAAGCCGATCCGCTATCCCCTCTACGCCCTTCTGGCCGCCGCGGCGGCCTTCGCCGTGGCCCGCGCCGACGAGGCGGGCGCCGCCCCCTCCCATGCCAAGGGCGCCGAGCCTGCGGACATCTCCCACGGCCAGGAGGTGAAGCTCTCCGACTTCCTGGTGCCGGGGAAGATCACCGTCTTCGATTTCTACAGCCACTACTGCCCCCCCTGCATGGCCGAGGCTCCGCTGGTCCGGAAGCTGCACGAGAGCCGCCCGGACCTGGCGGTGGTCGAGGTCGACATCAACCGGCCCGGGATCCGCGGCATCGACTGGGAATCGCCCGTCGCCAAGGAATTCCAGCTCGATTCGATCCCCCACTTCAAGGTCTACGACGCCAAGGGCAAGCTGATGGCCGAGGGCGACGAGGCGCGGGAGATGGTCGACGGCTGGGAGAAGTCCGGCAGCTAGCGCCGGGCGGCCCCGGCGCTACCGCGCGCTCCGCTGGCGCTGCAGCGCCTGCCGCGTCTTTTCGTGCTGCTGGCTGACGAAGAACGGGTCGTCCCGGCTCGTCAGCAGCTGCAGCCCGTCGGCGAAGAGGTAGACTCCCGCGATCTGGACCATCCCGTGGGCCTGGGCGGCGTAGGGGAAGCGCCGGTCGTAGCGCACCTCCTCGTTCGCGGGCAGGTCGGGCAGCCCGTCGAAGAACAGGCCGGTGCCGAGGTCGCCCGTCACCTTGATCACGAAGAAGCAGTGCCGGAGCGGAATGTCGGCCTTCAGTCGGCCGTAGATATGCAGGTCCGGCTCGTCCGAGTCGCTCAGGGCGTGGGTGAACTCGATCTTGAAGGCCCCGATGTCGAGCGTTCCCAGGCCGAAGATTTGGGCGCGGCGCAGGCTGTACCGGGTGCTGTCGCTTCGCCGCCAGCGGCCGTGGTCGAGGACGAAGGGCTGCCGGTCTTCGATCGCCCGCACCGGCAGGACGGCGCCGTTCTCGGAGACGGAGAAGATGTTCTGGGCCCGCAGCGGCAGGACGGCCGCCAGCAGCCCGAGGGCGAGGGGTAGGGGCTTCATCGCGATGGCGGGTGGCAGCTTGCAGGACGCCGCCGCCCCCGGCAAGTTCGGGCGATGCACCCCAGCCGCAAGATCCGGTGGGGCGTCCTGGGCTACGCCCGGATCGCCCGCGAGAGCCTCATCCCCGCCCTCGGGCGCTCCTCCAATTCCGAGTTCCGCGCCCTGGGCTCGCGCGACCCCGCCAAGCTGGCGGAATGCGCCCCGAAGTACCCCGGCGTCCGGATGCACCGCGGCTACGAGGAGGTGCTGAAGGACCCGGAGGTGGACGCCGTCTACATCCCCCTGCCCAATTCCCAGCACAAGGAATGGACCATCCGGGCGGCGGAGCACGGCAAGCACGTGCTCTGCGAGAAGCCGCTGGCCCTGAACGCGGCCGAGGGCCGCGAGATGGCCGCGGCCTGCGCCGCCCGCGGGGTCCTGCTGATGGAGGCCTTCATGTACCGGTACACCGAGCGCACCCGGATGGCCCTCGAAATCGTGCGCAGCGGCGCGCTGGGCGGGGTCCGGTTCGTCCACAGCAGCTTCCGCTTCCTGCTGGCGAAGCCGGATTCGATCAAGCTCCAGCCCGAGCTCGGCGGAGGCTCGCTCTACGACGTCGGGGTCTACCCGATCAATTTCGCCGGGCTGGTGGCGGACACGATCGCGGGCCGGCCGGCCGCGAGCCGCCCCGAGGTGGTGGCGGCGACCTGCGGCCGGACTCCGGCCGGGGTGGACGACATCTTCTCCGCCGTGGTGCGCTACCCCGACGGGCTCGTCGCCTCGCTCCACAGCGGCTTCAACGCCCACCGGCGGGTCTCCTCGGAGATCGTCGGGACCGAGGGCCTGCTGGAGATCCCCGACACCTTCTTCGACAACGCCGGGTCCCTCACGCTGACCCAGGGGGAGCGGGTCCGCGAGCTCGCGGTTCCGGAGAGCGACCGCTACCGCCGGGAGGTGGAGGACTTCGCCGCGGCCATCCTGGAGCGGCGGCCGCCGCTCCTCGGCCTCGAGGAGTCCATTCGTAACCTGGAAACCCTTGACCGCCTCTACGCCGCGGTCCGGGATTAGCGGACCGATGCGCCGCGTTCTCTTCGCCCTGGCCGGTGCGCTCCTCCTGGCGGGGGCGCTGCGGGCCGACGCCGACGGCCCCAGCGAGCTGAAGCTGGCCGTGATCGTGACGCGCCACGGGGTGCGTCCGCCCCTGGTGGCCAACAAGGACATCGCGCTCTATTCGGCCGATCCCTGGCCGCAGTGGAGCGCGCCGCCGAGCTACCTCACCCCCCACGGCCGGCGCCAGATGGTCCTGATGGGCGCCTACTACCGGGAGCTCTACACCCGCGAGGGCCTGCTGACGGGCCGGCCGGAAGAGGACGGCCGCTCCCTCCATGTCTACGCCGACAGCGACCAGCGGACGATCGAAACCGGGCGCGCCCTGGCCGAGGGGCTCGCTCCGGGGGCCGCCGTCACGATCCACAGCAAGGCCCAGGGCCAGCCCGACGCGCTCTTCACCCCCACCAAGCTGAAGCTGGGCGGCCCCAGCCTGGCGATGGGACGGGCGGCGCTCCTGGGCCGGATCGGCGGCGACGTCCAGTCCATCGTGACGGCGGAGGCTCCGAACTTCGAGCTGCTGGAGCGGATCCTCTTCGGCGGCGACGGCACGCCCCCTCCGGGGAAGGTGGCGCTGCTGCGGATGCCCTGGGACGCCCGGCCGGGGAAGGCCGAGGTGATCGACTTCGACGGGCCCCTGCACAAGGCCGAGAACCTGACCGACGACCTGCTGCTGGAGTACGCCGAGGGCATGCCGATGGCCCAGGTCGGCTGGGGCCGGATGAGCCGGGCCGACCTCACCCGGCTGCTCGAACTGCACGCGCGCTACTTCGACCTCACCCAGCGGACCTTCTACATGGCCCAGGCCCAGTCCTCGAACCTGGCCAGCCACATCCTGGACGCGATGGAGCAGGCGGTCGATCCGCCGGCCGGCCGTTCCCAGGCCGCCGGCCCGAGGATGATCGTGCTGGTGGGGCACGACACCAACCAGGCCAACCTCAGCGGCCTGCTGAGCCTGGAGTGGCAGCTGCCCGGAACGCAGCCCGACCCGATGCTGCCGGGCGGCGCGCTGGTCTTCGAATTGCGGCGCCACGGCGGGTCCGGCGGCTGGTTTGTGCGCGCCTTCTACGTCAGCCAGAGCCTGGAGCAGACGCGGGAGCTGGCCGCGCTCTCGCTGCGGTCGCCCCCGCAGACCGCCCCGATCTTCATCCCGGGGTGCAGCGGGGAGGAGGCCGGCTTCGAGGCGCCGCTGGAAAAATTCGCGGCGCTCGTCCGCCGCCGGATCGACCCGAGATACGTCGCGCCGGAGGGGTTCTAGACCGCGGGCGGGGAGCCGCGCCCGAAGAAGAGCGCGACGATGAACAGGACCAGGAAGATGAAGAATAGGATCTTGGCGATCTCGCTGGCCAAGCCGGCCACGCCCCAAAAGCCGAGCGCGCCGGCGATCAGGGAGATGATGAGGAACAGGAGGGCGTAACGAAGCATGGGATGAGTTGGGTTGGAAGCCGTTGGGGTTAGGCGGCGCGGCGGAAGGTCAGGGCCGCGCCGATCACGATCAGCACGCCGCCCCCGGCGATCCAGCCGACGTGCTCGGGGGTGCGGCTGCCTCCGTCCACGGAGTTGGCCACGTTGTCGGCGGTCGTGGCGACATGGCCGGCGACCGAATTCTTGCGGTTGAAGCCCTGGACCAGCAGGACCACGCCGGCGATGAGGAGGATGATGCCGAGGATTCTCATAGGGGAGGTTCCCCCATGGAACGCCCGCGGGGGGCGGAGTTCCCCGCCGCGGCGCAAAGCCGGGGTTATTGCAGATCCTGGGGCTGCGCCAGGATGCGCGCCCCCACGCTGGCCAGGACGGTGGCGGTCGGCGGATTGCCCGCTCCCAGGCCGGTATGGACGACCTCGCCCGCGGTGAAGTCCTTGAGCATCAAGCAATAGCTGCTATTGACCATGATGCCGAGGAGGTCGCCGCTCTGGCTGAAGACCAAGTCGCCCCGGGAGGGCGAGAAGTCCCCGAAGAGCTTCCGGAAGAGGTGATTGTCGACCCGGACATACCCGGGGTGGGATGGGTCGAGCTTGAAGCCGAGGGCGCCGTAGCCCTTGCCCCGGGCGCTGACCAGGACCGCCTCGGGAAACTTGAAGGGATCGCTCGCCAGCCCGTAGACCTTCACGCCCAGGCTCGAGACCTGGGAGGACTCGACCGGCACCACGATCACCCGCGGGTCGGCCGCGAGGAACTCGATTTCGCCGGCGCTGCCGTGGGCCCCGGAGGAGGGCTTGTTGAAGGAGACGGCGACGTTCTCCCAGGTCGTGCCGGTGTCGACGAAGCTGAAGGGCGTGTCGGAGACGTGGGCCAACGCGTAGACCTGCTTGCCGTCCGTCACGAAGACGGTCGGCACGGTCTTGGAGGGATTGCGGTCGAACAGGCCGAACCCGCCGTGGTGGGCGCTGAAGGTGGTGTCGACCTGGTTCTGCAGGAACTGGTTGAAGAGCGTGTTCGGGTTGACCGGCCGGTTCTCGCGGATCTCCTGGGTCAGTTCGCCCGACTTTTGGGCCAGCTGCCCGACGCCCTGCGCCAGCTGCGTCGCGTGCTGCTCGACCTGGGCGCGCTCCGCCCGCTCGGTTTGCACCTGGGCCTGGAGCTGCTGGGTCTGCCGCTGCAGATCCTGCTTCTCGGTCTCGCCCACCGCCAGGGCCATGACCAGCCCCTGCATCTTCTTGGTCTGCTCGGCCTGCTGCGCCTGCAGCCCGGCTAGGGCCCGGCGCTGGCGCTCCGCCTCTGCGTTCTTCTCGTCCAGCTCCCGCCGGAGCTCGGAAAGCTGGTCGCGGGTGAGGGAGGCCTCCTCGGTGGAGGCGGCGATCCGCTGCTGCAGTTCGGCCGCGCTGCGCTGCGCCTGGGCAAGGTTGCCGTTGAGCTGCGCCTGCTGGGCCTGCAGGGACGAAACGTTCTGCTCGCGCTGGGCCAGCGCGGAATTGGCGTAGGCCAGCTTCTGCTCCAGCGCCTGGCGCTGGGCCTGCTCGTCGCTGAGCGACTGCTTCATCGCCTCCGCCAGGTCGTCGTTGCGGACGGTCGAGTTCGCCCCCACTTCCGTCACCGGCGGCTGCGTGACTCGGGTCGGCTCCGTCCGGTCCCACCGCGTCAGCGCGATGAGATTCAGGAACAGGAAGTCGACGATGATGAGCAGCAGCGTGCGATTCATGACGCGACCGTGGCGGGGACCGACGGGGCGGCCTGCGCCTGGAGGATGAGCAGGCGCTTGAAGCCGCGGACGTGGCGGATCTTGATCAGCGCCACGCAGATGATGCCGAAGAGGTTGGAGGAGTAGGCCGCCAGCAGGTTCGGCTGGATGACGCCGAGCACCTGCAGCACCAGCGCGGCGGCCGTGCCGATCATGCCGACATAGAGCCCGCTGTCGAAGAGGTTCTCCTCATTCTCCATGAGGCGGAGCTTGAGCAGGGGCGGGATTTCCTGGTCGTCGATGTCCCCGATCTTCCGGAGGCAGATGAGATAGATGACGACCTGGAGGGCGAGGAACACGCCGATCGAGACGAGTGTGGAGGTATCCATGGTGGTTTTGGATGAGGGGATGAGGGGATGGACGGGTGGGGGGGCGGCGAGCAGCACGGGCAGGCGGGCCCGGAAATCGGAAGTCGGCGCGGCCCGGAGCAGGTAGGGCTCGGTCGAGAGGATCAGCAGGCCGGCGAGGAAGACCGCCGCCAGGCCCAGCCGGAGCTCGGGGCCGGCGCCGTCGGACTCGACCCGGGAGGGGACGATGTTGCCCAGGCCGCGGAGGATGAGGAAAAAGGCGAGGAGATAGCCGAGATACTTCAGGGTCAGCATCACCCCGGGATGGGCCAGCACCAGGGCGCCGGCCAGGGTGAGCGAGGGCCCGGAGTGGGTGTTGACCGGCAGCTGGCGCCGCAGGAGCAGCTGCACGGCGCCCCGGCCGTCGACCAGCGCGCGGCGCAGGTCGGCGGCCCCGGCCGTGCCGTAATGGGTCAGATACTGGGCCACCCGGTCGGCCGAGTCGCCCATCAGGGCGGCGGCATAGAACTGCGGCAGCTGCTCGGGCACCACCCGGGCCAGCCGCGCGAACTCGTCAAGCGTCGTCACCTCCTCGGTGCGGTGGACCAGCTCGGAGATCTGGCCCCAGTCGAAGCGGCGCCCCAGGGTCAGCAGGTCCAGCAGCGTGGGCTCGAGCTCCCCGAGCTGGTGGCGCTCCTGGGCGATTTCCGCCAGGTCCCGCAGGTGGCGCTGCAGCGGGTCGGAGAGGTGGCCGCTCTGGTAGAGGGCCGCGGCCAGGAGCAGGGTGGCGTCGAGCGGCTGGCCGCCGGGGCGGCCCACCGGGACGAAGCGGCCGGTGCCGGTCACTTCCCGCAGGCGCAGCAGGTCCTGCACGCCGAGCGAGCCGGACCGGTCGAGGGTGGCGTGGAGGGACGCGCGGGCCTGCTCCGGCAGGAAGAAGGTCATCACCGGGGTGTCGGCCGCGTGCCCGGACTCCTGCTTGAGGTTGAAGATCGGATCGAGGAACGGATCCCAGCCGCCCCAGGCGGCATAGGAGGGCTGGCGGGCGACCAGCTTCTGGAGCGCCGCCTCCAGGGCGGGGGCCTGCGGATCGTGGAGGCTCTTGGCCGCCTGCAGCACCAGCGCCGCGGCGCCGCTCTTCTCCTGGTCGACCAGCTGCTCGCCATACCCCGAGACCGACGGGGTGTAGTCGCCGGCGGCGCGGAGCAGGGCGGGTCCGACCGACCGGAGGCTGGCGGGCAGAAGCCAGGCGGCAACCCCCACGACGACGCCGGCCAAGGCCGGCGCCATCCAGGGCAGCGGCCTCTTCTTTTCACTGGGTGCGCTCATGGGATGGGACGACGGCGAATGCCCCTCGCGTGGAGGAATATTAAATTGCGGGAAAGGCCGGTCGAACCTAATCTAATGATCTGAGCTGTCTGACCGATGTCGCTGCAAATTGTTCACTATAACGACCCTGTTTTAAGGCAGAAAGGGGAGAAAATCACGGTCTTCGACGCGGCGCTGGCGGACCTGGCCAGGGCCATGATCGAGACCATGCACGAAGCGGGGGGAATCGGGCTGGCGGCCCAGCAGATCGGCCGGGCGGTCCAGCTGTGCGTGGTCGACCTGCGGCGCAGCGAGGAGCCCTTCGAGTGGATGCTGGACGGCGCCCGGCCCCCCAAGGACGTCTTCATGCCCCTGACGCTGGTCAACCCCAAGGTCGTCTCGCCCAAGGGGGCGGAGGAGACGGTGATGGAGGAGGGGTGCCTGTCCTTTCCCGAGATCCGCGGCGACGTCTGGCGGCCGGACCGGATCACGGTCCAGTTCCAGGACGAGCGGGGCGGCCCGCACGTGCTGGGCTGCAACGGGCTGCTCTCGCGCTGCGTCCAACACGAGGTCGACCACCTCAAGGGCGTCCTCTTCATCGACCGGATGAAGAAGGAGGTCCGGAGCGGGATCGACGAGGCGGTCAAGGCGCTGGCGAAGCGGACGCGCGGGGCCGGGCAGGAGCAGGCGACTTCATGAGCGCAAAAGCCGACGGGATGAACTACGCCCCCCAGGGCAAGCCGAACCCGGTGGTCAAGCCGGGAGAGTTTCCATTCGCCGCGATGCACCTCGAGCACGGCCACATCTACGGCCAGTGCAACGGGCTGATCGAGGCGGGGGCCACGCTCAAATGGGTCTTCGAACCCGATCCGCGGAAGCTGGAGGCCTTCCGCCAGAAGTTTCCCTCCGTCAAGGTGGCGCCCTCGGCGGACGAGATCCTGGCCGATCCGGAGATCAAGCTGGTGGCGGCCGCGGCCGTCCCCTCCGAGCGCGGGGCGCTGGGCTGCCGGGTGATGGAGGCCGGGAAGGACTACTTCACCGACAAGACGCCCTTCACCGCCTTCGACCAGCTGGAGAGGGCGAAGGCGGTGGTGGCCGCCACCCGCCGCAAGTACATGGTGTACTACAGCGAACGGCTGCACGTGGAGTCGGCGATGTACGCGACCGACCTGGTGCGGGAAGGGGCGATCGGAAAGGTGATCCAAGTGCTGGGCCTGGGGCCCCACCGCCTGGGCACCGGGCGGCCGGCCTGGTTCTTCCAGAAGGCGAAATATGGAGGCATCCTCTGCGACATCGGCAGCCACCAGTTCGAGCAGTTCCTGACCTATTCCGGCGCCACCGACGCGGCCGTCAGCCACGCCGCCGTCGGCAATTTCGCCAATCCGGAGCATCCGGAATTCGAGGACTTCGGCGAGGCAGTGCTGGTGGGGAACACCGGCGCCACCAACTATATCCGCGTCGACTGGTTCACCCCGGCCGGCCTGAGCACCTGGGGGGACGGGCGGATGATCATCCTCGGGACCAAGGGCACGATCGAGCTGCGCAAGTACGTCGACCTGGCGCGCGAGGCGACCGGCGACCACGTCTACATCGCGGACGAAAAGGGAGAGCACCACATCCCGGTGGCGGGCAAGGTCGGCTTCCGTTACTTCGGGGAGCTGATCCTCGACTGCCTCAACCGCACGGAGAAGGCCATGACGCAGGCCCACGCCTTCAAGGCCGCCGAGCTCTGCCTCAAGGCCCAGGCGGCGGCCAAGCGGATTCCGGCGGCGTGAGCATCGCCACCCGCACGGGCGACGACGGGAGCACCGGGCTGCTTTACGGCCAGCGGGTGCCGAAGGACCATCCCCAGGTCGAGGCGGTGGGGGCGTGCGACGAGCTCAACGCCGCGCTGGGCGGCGCGAAGGCCCTGCTGCCGGCGGGCCCGGGCCGCGACCTCCTGGCCCGGACGCAGACGGCGCTGGTGGCGCTGATGGGCGAGCTGGCCTGCGCCGAGGCCGACGCCGGGCGCTACGCCGCCTCCCAGTTTCCCAAGCTGTCCGAGGTTGACTTGGCGGGCCTGGACGAGGCGATCGCTGCCCTGGAGGGCCGGGGCCTGACCTTCGAGGGCTGGGCCACGCCGGGAGCCAATCCGCCGGCGGCCGCCCTTGACCTGGCCCGGGTGGCGGCCCGCCGGGCGGAGCGGCGGATGTCGGCGCTGCCCGCCGCCGGCCGGCAGGTCCGGCCCCTGGCGCGTCAGTTCATCAACCGGCTCTCCGACCTGCTCTGGCTCCTGGCCCGCGAGGCGGAGGCGCCCCGGAGCCCCCTCGGGGGGTAACGGCCCGGTTACCGGGTCAGGGGCCGGGGAGATTGCGCGCGGGCCGCTTTTGGGGCACAGTGGAGGCATCGGCGCCCCGGTGCATCGCCCCGGGGGCCGCCATTCCCATGAAGAAATCCTGGATGCCCGCCCTGCTGCTCGGGGCCCTCACGCTCGCCGGCCCCGCCGTCGCCCGCCTCGCGGCGGACGGACTGGTGCCGGGCGAAAAACTCTACGTCACGATCGGCTTCGACAACCCGATCTTCGAGGAGCACTACCGCTACGGCTACAACGACGGCAAGGACATCGTCCTGGACACGCTGCGCGAGCGGGCGGCCGACGACGCCAAGAAGGCCGGATGGCCGACGCCGATCGTGGTGCTGGGCGACAAGAGCCAGCCCCCGCCCAACGAGCCTGTGCTGCGGATCACCTGGACCGACCAGAACGCCGTGGTCGGGGAATACCTGCCGAACAAGGACGCGAAGCCCTACTACCTCGGCGTCCTCAGCCGCACCGCCCTGGCATTCGGGCCGGACCCGAACGGGGCGGTGAGCCGGATCCACTCGGCGGTCAACGACCTGGCCCGGCGCGACCAGCAGGTGAAGGAGGACGTCGCCACCTATCTTTACGTCGCTTTGGGACTGACGGAGAAGCACCTGCACATCCCCCGTCCCTGAGGCGGCGGCCGCCCCGGCGCGGCTCAGCGCAGGGCGCGGAGCAGGAGCCGCAGCTCGGGCGCCAGGCGGCGCAGCTCCTCGCGGTGCGCCGCCGAGAGCCGGCCGATCAGCGCCTCGCCCTCGCCCGTGAGGCTGACATCCACCCTGCGGCGGTCGTCGGGGTCCGTCTGGCGCCGCGCCAGCCCCCGCTTGACCAGCCGGTCCAGCAGCCCGACTGCGCTATGGGGCTGGAGGGCCAGCTTCTCGGCCAGCGTCCCGACCGTGATCGGGCGGGCCCCGCCGAAGCCCTTGATCGCCAGCAGGGCCTGGTGCTGCTGGGGCGAAATGCCCGCCCGCCGCGCCGCGGCGGCGCTGAAACGGGTGAAGGTCCGCAGGGCGTGGCGGAAGGAGGCGAGGGCGTGATATTCGCGGGGGGCCAGGGCTTTGGGCATCGGGTCCATCATACCCGAAAATCCCGCAAAGCCACGCTTGAATTATATCGCAGTACGATAGATTATTTCGGGTCTATGTCACGTCCGCGCCTCTTTGCCGTCTCCTGCATGGCCGCCCTGGTCGGCGCCGCCGCCGGGGTCTCCGCCTGGATCCTCTACGGGCTCATCACCGTCGTTTCCAACGGGGTCTTCTACCACCAGTGGAACTTCGTGCACCGGGACGCCGACCATCACGTGCTCGGCTGGCTGGTCATCATCGTGCCGGCGATCGGCGGCCTGATCGTCGGCCTGATGGCTAAATACGGCTCGGACAAGATCCGGGGCCACGGCATCCCCGAGGCGATGGAGGCGGTGCTCTTCAACCGCAGCCGGATCGCGCCCGAGGTCGCCCTCTACAAGCCCCTCTCGGTGGCGGTCGCGATCGGCACCGGGGGCCCGTTCGGCGCGGAGGGCCCCATCATCCAGACCGGCGGCGCCCTCGGCTCCATCCTGGGCCAGTTCCTGCACCTCACCGCCTCGGAGCGGAAGGTCCTGCTGGCCAGCGGCGCGGCCGCCGGCATGGCGGCCACCTTCAGCACCCCGATCGCCGCCGTCATCCTGGCGGTCGAGCTCCTGCTCTTCGAGTACAAGGCGCGCTCTTTCGTGCCCCTGGTCGTGGCCAGCACCATCGCCACCGCCGTCCGCTTCTGGCTGATCGGGCGGGGAGCGATGTTCACCGTCGGGGCGGCGGACTTCGGCTTCCCCGCCGCCCTGCCATGGTACCTTCCCCTGGGGGTGATCTGCGGCCTGGCCGCGGTCGGCTTCAGCCGCGCCCTCTACTGGGTGGAGGACCGCTTCGAGCACGTCCCCACCGACCCGATGTGGTGGCCGGTGTTCGGCGGGCTCGGCCTGGGCGTGATCGCCTTCTTCGTTCCGCGGGTGCTGGGAGTGGGCTACGGCACCATCTCCGACATCCTCAACGTCCGCCTCGCCGTCGGGATGCTCGCCCTGATCATGGTGGCGAAGGGGGCCGCCCTGCTGGTGTCCCTCGGCTCGGGCACCTCGGGCGGGCTGCTCGCGCCCATGTTCACCGTCGGCGCGGCCCTGGGGGGCCTCTACGCCGCCGGGGTGAACCACTTCTTCCCCGCCGCCCACCTCTCGGTGAGCGCATTCGCGCTGGTGGCGATGGCGGCCTTCTTCGGCGCCGCGGCCCGCGCGCCCTTCACCCTGATCATCTTCGCCTTCGAGATCACCCGAAATTACGATTCAGTGCTGCCGCTCATGATCGTGGTGGTCGTGGCCCATGGCATCGCCCTCAGCTACATGGAAAACTCCATCATGACCGAGAAGCTGGCGCGGCGCGGCTTCAAGGTGCTCCAGGAATACGAGGTCGACGTCTTCCAGCAGGTGACGGTCGGCCAGGCGATGGATCCCAGCCCCTCGGTCGTGGCCGCCTCCTCCCCGGTGGCCGAGCTGGCCGAGCGGATCGCGGCGGGCGACCCCGCGCTGACCCGCCACCAGGCGCTCCTCCTGACCGACGAGAAGGGCGGCCTGGCCGGCATCCTCACCCGCGGCGACCTGGTGCGCGCGATGGAAAAAGCGCCGGACTGGAAGATCACCGCGCTGAGGGCGGGCAAGGACAACCCGGTCATCGCTTATCCGGACGAGACCCTCGACGCGGCGCTGGTGCGGATGCTCCAGCACCACTGCGGCCGCCTGCCGGTCGTATCCCGGGACGATCCGAGGAAGATCGTGGGCTACCTCGGCCGCGCCGCCGTCCTCGAGGCCCGCCTGAAGCGGGTTCACGAGGAGCAGGTCCGCGAGCCGGGCTGGATCGGCGGGCGCAGGCGCCAGGCCGCCGAGCGCACGAACCCGTCCTGAAAGTCGGCCTGCGCCTCGCAGGCCAGGCCGGCCCGGGCCAGCAGCGCCTCGGCCGGCGGCAGTTCGCGCGCGGCCAGGCCGGTCCGCCAGCGGAAGAAGGCGTAGAGCAGCGGCAGGGTGGCGCGCGCCCGCCAGCGCGTCAGGCCGCGCTCCGGCACGCGGAAGTCCGCCCAGAGCCAGGCGGCGTCCGGGCGGAGCGAGCCGCGGATCCTTTCCACCAGCTCGGCGGCGCGGGCGGCCGGGAAGCAGTCGAGGAAGAAGAGGGTGAGGACCGCATCGTACCGCTCCGGCGGCAGGTCCGCGGCGAAGGCGTCGGCCCGCTCGAGGCGGACCCGCAGACGGTCCTCCGGGCGCAGCCGGGCGGCGGCCTTGGCCAG
This sequence comes from Opitutaceae bacterium, assembly GCA_035546595.1. Lineage (GTDB taxonomy): Bacteria > Verrucomicrobiota > Verrucomicrobiia > Opitutales > Opitutaceae > Palsa-1447. Next base: position 9,574 of record DASZWO010000073.1, on the reverse strand, counting down.
CATGGCGGCGCTGGCGTCGACGCAGCGGATCCTCGCCCGCGGCGCGGCCCGCACCAGCCGGGCCAGGCAGCGGCCGTCCCCCTCTCCCAGGACCAGGATTTCCCGGCAGTCCGCGAGGCGGCCGAGGAAGGCGAACCGCGCCCGCTCCAGGCTGCCGCCGAAGGCCGCGAACTCCAGCAGCCGGTAGATCCCGGCCAGCCGGTCGAAGTCGGGCGGAGCCTCCGCCATGGCTAGAGGAGCCACGCCACCCAGGGCGTGAGCAGGACGAGGTCGGCCAGCACCCGCGCCGGGCGGCGGCCCAGCCGCGGTTCGAGGCGGTCCACCACCCCCAGCAGCAGGGCGCTGGCGCCGGCGCAGGCCGCGGCCCGGCGCGCCCCGCCGCCGGTCACGGCCCATGCGGCGGCGGCCGCCGCCGCCAAAATCCAGGGCGCGATCCGGCCGAAGCGCCCCGCCGCCGGAAAGACCCGGTGGAAGGAAACCTGGCCATGGTGCTCGTCGATCTCCTCCTCCCAGAGCGAGATGAGGGCGCAATTGGCGAAGCACAGCGCCATGAAGAGCCCGAGGGGCAGGGCGATCCGGCCGAGCGCGCCCGGGTCGCCCGCGACGACGAAGAGGGAGCAGCCGGCGCCGAAGAGCAGCGCGATCCCGACCTCCTTCGGCAGCCGCGCGCCCCGGTGGCCGAGGAAGAAGCGCGCCGCCAGGTAGGCGAGAACGGCCCCGAGCACCCAGTACCCGGCCTGAAGCTCGCGGGGCGAGAGAAAGCGGTAGGCGGCGGCTAGGTCCGCGCCGATGACCGCCCAGCCGGCGCCGAAGACCGCCCAGCGCCAGCGCTGGTAGACGTAGTGGCGCTGGGTGCGGATCGCCTCCGGCGGCAGCCGCCAGCCCTCGAACCAGCGGTCGCCCGCATAAGAGAGCCAGACGGAGGCGCCGAGGACGAAGCGCTGGGCGGGATGGAGGCCCGCCCCGGCCGCCCGGGCGAGGGCGTCCTGCCAGGCCAGCGCGACCAGCGGCGCGTCCAGCGAGAGCACCGTCAGCCACTGCCACCAGCGGATCGGGGTGCGCTCCATCGCGGATGGGGCCGGCCCTTCAGCGCCGGAGGAAGAACCACAGGCTCAGGGCGAGCCCGACCGCGATCACCACCGCGCGGATCCTGCGGGGATCGGTCCGCTTGGCCGCCCGCGCCCCGCCGTAGCCCCCGGCGATGGCCCCCCCCATCATTATCAGGGCCGCCGGCCAGGCGATCAGCCCGTGCAGGATGAAAACGATCAGCGCGATCAGGTTCTGGGTGGCGGAGAGCAGGGTTTTCACCCCGTTCATCGCGTGGATGTCGCTCATGCCGATGAGGCTGAGCAGCGCCAGCATCAGCATGCTGGCGCCGCCTCCGAAATACCCCGCGTAGGTGGCGATGAGGAGCTGGGCCGCGTAGCCCGGCAGGCCCATGCGGGCCTCGCCGGCCTCCGCCGGCGGCTGGCGGCTCGTCATCCAGCGGGCCAGCCTGCTGCCGCAGGCGAACAGGCCGGTGGCCGCCAGCATCAGCCACGGCAGGATCCGGTCGAAGGTGGACTGGGGGGTGTGGACCAGGATGAGGGCGCCGAGCAGGCCGCCGACCACGCTGATGGCGAGCAGGCCGGGCAGCAGCCGTCGCACCCGCCGGATGTCGTCGCGGTAGGCGCCGACGCTGGCCACCGTGCCGGGCCAGAGGGCGATGGTGCTGGTCGCGTTCGCCCCGATCGAGGGCAGGCCGCAGAAGATCAGGGCGGGGAAGGTGAAGAAGCTGCCGCCGCCGGCCACGGCGTTGATCACGCCCGCCCCGGCGGAGGTGCCGAGCAGCAGGGATATCTGCGCCGGGGTCAAATCAGCCCGAGCTTCATCTTCCCCTCTTCGCTGATCATCGTCTGGTTCCAGGGCGGGTCCCAGGTGATGCGCACGTCGGCCGCGCTCACGCCCGGCACGAGGAGAATCTTGCTCTTGGCGTCCTCGGCGATCGCCGGGCCCATCCCGCAGCCCGGGGCGGTCAGGGTCATGGCCACGTTGACCTTGTGGCCGCCGCCCTCCGGCAGGGCCTCGACGTCCATCGAGTAGACCAGCCCGAGGTCGACGATGTTGACCGGGATCTCCGGGTCGAAGACCTGCCGCAGCTGGGCCCAGACGGCCTCCGGGTCGGGGGCCCCGCCCGCCAGCGGGGCCGCGGCCACCGCCGCGGCGGCGGGCTGCTCGCCCAGGGCGTCGCCGTCCTTGCCGTCGATGCGGAAGAGGCCGAAGTCGGTCTGGACGGTGAAGCTGCCGCCCAGCGTCTGGTGGATGAACAGCTTGGTGCCGGCCGGCAGCGGCTGCCGGTTGCCCGCCGGGATGGCGGTGGCGGACACCTCGCGGGAGAGGATGCGTTCCCGGTCCATGGCTACTTCTGGAGCTTGCGCTGGATCAGCTTCCTCAGCCCCTCGCGCTGCTTCTCCTCGGGCAGGCGCTCGAGCACCTCCTCGAAGAAGCCGAAGACCAGCAGCTGGTTGGCCAGGGCCGTCGGGATGCCGCGCGCCTTGAGGTAGAACTCCTGCTCGGCGTCGATCCGGGCGGTGGTGGCGCCGTGGGTGCAGCGCACGTCATTGGCCTGGATTTCGAGGCCGGGCAACGAATTGGCCTCGGCCTCGTCGCTCAGCATCAGGTTGCGGTTGCTCTGGTAGGCGTCGGTCTTCTGGGCGTCCGGATCGACGATGATCAGGCCGGAGAAGATGGTCCTGGCCTTGTCCAGCAGCGCGTTCTTGTAGAGCAGGTCCGACTTGGTGTTCGGGGCCTGGTGCACCTGGAGGGTGCGCTGGTCGAACTCCTGCTCCCCCTGCGCCACGGTGACGGCCAGCATCTCCGAGAAGGCGCCCGGCGCCTGCAGCTGGCTGAGGGACTCGTGGCGGGACTGGCGGCCGCCGAGGTGGAGGTTGAAGGACTGCACCCGGGCGTCGCGGCGGACCACGGTGGAATTGAGCTGGAGGGAGAGGGTCTCCCGGCCCCAGTCCTGGATGCCGTCGTAGCTGAGCTGAGCCCCGTGGCCGGCATAGAGGTCGTTGGCGCCGATGACGAAGTGCGCCGGCACCAGGGGCTTGCCCGGCGACTTGAAGAATTCGGCGACTCGGACCCGCGAGTTCTCCTCGGCGATGACCAGGGTGTGCGGGAAGGTCACGCCCGGGAAGGGGGCGCCGAGGTGATTGACATGGATGGGCTCCTCGAGCTCGACGCCCCGCGGCACGTAGATGAAGGCCCCGTCGGCCAGGAAGGCCTCATGCAGGGCGGCGAACTTCTCCGAGCCCAGCCGCTGGGGCTGGGCCATGAAGTGCGCCTGGAGCAGGTCGGCGTGCCGGCGCAGCGCCTCCTGCAGCGTGCAGACGATCACCCCGCGCTTGGCGGCCTCGGCCCCGACGGGGACGCCGCCGCCGTGCTGGTTCGCCATGAAGAAGAGGGAGCCGCCGAACTCGGCGCCGGGCGACTCGTGCTGCATCGGCTGCGTGACCTTCGGCACGGCCCGCTCGCCGACGAATCCGTCGAGCCTGACCCCGGCGATGTTGCTGAAGCGCCAGGCCTCGTCGGTGCGGCGGGGCAGGGGCAGCTCGGCGAAGCGCGCGTAGGCCCTGCGCTTGCGCTCCAGCCACCAGGCGGGGGCGCCCGCCTGGGTCTTGAGGTGGGCCGCGAAGGCCTCGGGCGTGAAGTCGCCGACCGCGGAGGAGGCGGCCGGGGTGGTGGAGGGGGCGGGAGTCGCCATGGTCAGCCGACGCTGCCCTCCATCTCCAGGTCGATCAGGCGCTTGAGCTCGACGGAGTATTCCATCGGGAACTGCCGCGCCAGGTCGTTGATGAAGCCGTTGACCGACAGGCTCATCGCCTGGCCCTCGGTCAGGCCGCGCTGCTGCATGTAGAAGATCTGCTCCTCGCTCACCTTCGAGACCGAGGCCTCGTGCTGGACCGCGTGGCGGTCGCCGCGGACGGTGATCGCCGGGTAGGTGTCGGTGCGGCTGCGGCTGTTGATCAGCAGCGCGTCGCACTCGGTGTTGTTCTTGCAGCCCTTGAGGTGGCGCGGAATGTGGACGACGCCGCGGTAGGTGCTGCGGCCCTGGCCGATCGAGATCGACTTGGCGATGATGTTGGAGGTGGTCTCGTCGGCGGCGTGGACCATCTTGGCGCCGGTGTCCTGGTGCTGGCCGTCGTTGGCCAGCGCGATGGAGAGGACCTCGCCGCGGGCCTTGCGCCCCTTCAGCACGACCCCGGGATACTTCATGGTCAGGCGCGAGCCGATGTTGCAGTCGATCCACTTGATCTCGGCCTCCTCGTGGGCCAGCCCGCGCTTGGTCACGAGGTTGAAGACGTTGGCCGCCCAGTTCTGGACGGTGATGTACTGGATCTTCGCGCCCTTCAGCGCCACCAGCTCGACCACCGCGCTGTGCAGGGTGGAGGTGGAGAACTTGGGGGCGGTGCAGCCCTCCATGTAGGTGACCTCCGAGCCCTCGTCGGCGATGATCAGGGTGCGCTCGAACTGGCCGAAGTTCTCGGCGTTGATCCGGAAGTAGGCCTGGAGGGGGTGGGAGACCTTGACCCCCGGCGGGACGTAGATGAAGGAGCCGCCGGAGAAGACGGCGCTGTTGAGGGCCGAGAACTTGTTGTCGCCGGTGGGGATGACCTTGCCGAACCACTTGCGGAAGATCTCGGGATGCTCGCGCAGGGCCTCGGTGGAGTTGAGGAAGATGACCCCCTGCTTGGAGACGGCCTCCTTGATGTTGGAGTAGGCCGCCTCGCTGTCGAACTGGGCCTCGACCCCGGCGAGGAACTTGCGCTCCTGCTCCGGGATGCCCAGCCGCTCGAAGGTCCGCTTGATGTCGTCGGGCACCTCGTCCCAGGTGCGCTTGGGCTTCTGGCCGCTGGCGAGGTAGTAGCGGATCTTGTCGAAGTTGATGTTCTCCAGGTCGCGGGTGGCCCAGTGGGTCGGGAGAGGCTTGGACTCGAAGACCTTGAGGGCGTTCTGGCGGAACTCGCGGATCCAGGGGGCCTCCTTCTTGACCGCGGAGATGTAGTCCACGGTCTTGGCGTTCAGGCCGGTCCCGGCGTCGAAGTCGTACTTCACGTCGTAGGAGAAGTTGCCCGCGGACTGGTCGATGCCCGCGACGGAGGCCGCGGCCTCGTCGGCCGGGGCGGCCAGGATTTCAGATTCGGGAGGTTGGCTCATGGCGTTGCCCTTCAGGCGGCGGCAAACTCCTTCTTCACCCAGTCATAGCCCTTGGCCTCGAGCTCGAGGGCGAGGCCGCGGTCGCCGCTCTTGATGATGCGCCCGTCCGCCATCACGTGGACGTGGTCGGGCACGATGTAGTTGAGGAGCCGCTGGTAATGGGTGATCAGCAGCACGCCCAGGCCGGGGCCCCGCAGGCGGTTGACGCCTTCGGCCACGATCTTGAGGGCGTCGATGTCGAGGCCGGAATCGGTTTCGTCCATCAGGGCGTAGCGGGGCTCGAGCATCGCCATCTGCAGGATCTCGCAGCGCTTCTTCTCGCCGCCGGAGAAGCCGTCGTTGACCGAGCGGGAGGTGAACTTCCGGTCGATCTTGAGCAGGTCCATCTTCTCGTAGAGGCGCTTGTAGTAGGCGGAGGCGTCCAGCTCCTCGCCCTCGGCCTGGCGGGCCTGGAGGGCGGCGCGCAGGAAGTTGGCGATCGAGACCCCGGGGATCTCGCTCGGATACTGGAAGGCGAGGAAGACGCCGGCGCGCGCCCGCTCGTCGGGCTCGGCCTCGAGGAGCGACTTGCCGTCGAGCAGCACGTCGCCGCCGGTCACGGCGTAGTCGGGATGGCCGGCCACCGCCTTCGCCAGGGTGGACTTGCCGGAGCCGTTCGGCCCCATGATGGCGTGGACCTCGCCGCTCCGGATGACCAGGGAGACGCCCTTGACGATTTCCTTGTCCCCGATCGAGACGTGGAGGTTCTTGATTTCGAGCTGATTCATGCGGAAGGAGGGTGGGGGGCTAGCAGGCGGTGCCCCGGAAGCTGATCTCCACCGCGTCGGCGCGGAAGGAGGGCGGAAGGATGGCCTTGACCCGCTCGACCAGATCGGCCGGCAGGTCGATGTCGTGGGTCGAGCCCGACTTCTCGTCGTGGAAGTGGGCGTGCGGGGCGAGGTTGGGGCAATAGCGGGTCGGGCCCCGCTCGAAGTTCACGGCGCGGACCAGATCGCACTGCACCAGCGTTTCGAGGCAGTTGTACACCGTCGCCAGGGAAATCGTCGGCATTTCCGCCTTCACCCGGGCGAAGACCTCGTCGGCCGTCGGGTGGTCGCGCTTCTTCAGCAGCACGTTGTAGATCAGCTCCCGCTGGGGGGTCGCCCTCAGGCCGCTGTCGGCCAGCCGCTGGTTGAAGGCAGTGTGCGTGTCCGTGGTGCTCGCTTCCATGGCCGGCGATAGTGAGGGACCAATGAACTTAGAATGGTTCTAAGGTGCAAGTGGAATTAGAATGATTCTAAAATAAAGATCGCCCCGAATCCGCCGATTGCATAGGGTCTTTACCCCAGGGCGGTTGCAGGATCCGGACCCGGCTCCCGCCTCGCGGAGGAGTCCGGTTTTTCCACGACCCCTGTGCCCCTCTTTAAGAAGAAGAGGCCGGACGCCGATCTCGCGCCCGACCTCGCGAGCGCGCTGCGCGAAACGCAGGACAAGTTCGCGCAGGCCTTCCACGCCTCGGCCGACGCGGTCGCGATCGCGGATTTTCCCAGCGGCGTCATCACCGAGGTGAACGAGGCCTATATGCGCCTTTTCGGCTTTTCGCGCGAGCAGGCGGTCGGCCATAGCGGGGAGGAGCTGGGCTCATGGGCCACGGCCGAGGACCGGACCCGGTTCCTGGAACTCCTGGAGCGCGACGGCGCGGTCCGCGAGATGGAGGTGACCAAGCGCAAGAGCACGGGCGAGCCCTTCATCTGCCGGATCACCTCCTACCGCACGGAGCTGGGCGGGCGCACCTGCATGCTCACGCGCATCCGGGACATCACCGAGCAGCGCGCGGCGGAGCAGGCGCTGCGCGAATCGGAGGAAAAGTTTTCCAAGGCCTTCCGGGCGGCCCCCGACGTCTTCGCCATCACCACCCTGGCCGAGGGGAAGCTGCTGGACTTCAACAGCGCGTTCACCCGCACCTTCGGCTGGACCCGCGCCGAGGCGCTGGGAAAGACCACGCTGTCCCTGGGCATCTGGGCCAACCCCGACGACCGGGCGCGGGTGGTGGCCAGCCTGCGCGCGGGCAAGGTGGTGCACAACGAGCAGGTGATCTTCCGGGACAAGCAGGGGACCGATCATCCCTGCATCTACTTCGGCGAGGTGACCGACATCGCCGGCACCCATTGCCTGATCTCGATCCTGCGCGACGTGACCGAGCAGCAGCGCCTGGAGGAGCAGCTGCGCCAGGCCCAGAAGATGGAGTCGATCGGGCTCCTCGCCGGCGGGGTGGCCCACGACTTCAACAACGTCCTGACGGTGATTCAGGGCAACGTCGCGCTCTCCCTCGAGCATCCCGGCCTGCCGGGCGAGGTGGCGGAAATGCTCAAGCAGGTGAACGACGCCGCGGAATTCGCCGCCACGCTCACGCGCCAGCTCCTGGTGTTCAGCCGCCGGCAGGTGCTGCAGCCCGGCCGCGCCGCGCTGGGCGAAATCGCGCGGCGGGTCGCCAAGCTGCTGCAGCGCGCCTTGGGCGAGCACATCGCCCTTCACGTGGAGGCGCCTCCGGGCCTGCCCGACGCCCACGCCGACATCGGCATGGTCGAGCAGGTGCTGCTCAACCTGGCGGTTAACGCCCGGGATGCGATGCCGCATGGCGGCGAGCTTTTCGTGACGGTCGCGACGAACGAAACCGACGCCGACTACGCCCACCGCGTCCCCCAGGCCAAGGCGGGGCGCTTCGTCGGCCTGCGGGTGCGCGACACCGGCGTGGGCATACCGCCGGAGATCCTCTCGCGCATCTTCGACCCGTTCTTCACCACCAAGGTCGAGGGCCGCGGGACCGGCCTGGGCCTGGCGATGGTGTACTCCATCGCCCAGCAGCACGGCGGCTGGGTGGAGGTGTCTTCGGAGCCCCAGCACGGCTCGGAGTTCGCGGTCTGGTTCCCGCTCGAGCAGCAGCCGGCCGCCGCTCAGTCCCCGGCGCCGCGGCCGCCGTCATTCCGCGGCACCGAGACCCTGCTGCTGGTCGAGGACAAGATCGAGGTGCGGGGGGTGCTGGAAAGCATCTTCACCCGCAACGGCTACCGGATCTTCACCGCCGCGACCGGCGCCGAGGCTCTCAGCCTCTGGCCGCACCACCGGCACGAGATCGACCTGCTCTTCACCGACATCGTCATGCCCGGGGGGATGAACGGGCGGGAGCTGGCGGAGCGCCTGCGGGCCGACCGGCCGGACCTCAAGGTCATCTATTGCAGCGGATACGACGCCAACGTCCTCGGCGGCGACGCCCTGGCCGCACCGGGCACCCGCTTCCTGGCCAAGCCCTTCAACCTGGCGCAGACCGCGGGCCTGGTCCGCGAGCTCCTGGACGAGAAGCGCCGCTCCGGCTGAAGGCTAGGCCTCGTGCTCGGCCAGCCAGCGCTCGGCCTCGATCGCCGCCTGGCAGCCCATCCCCGCGGCGGTGACCGCCTGGCGGTAGACATGGTCGGCGCAGTCGCCGGCGACGTAGACCCCGGGCACCTTGGTCTTCACCTGGGAGCCGTCGACCGGCCTGAAATACCCGCTCTCGTCCACGTCCAGCGCCGAGGCGAAGGCCTTGGTGTTGGGCACGTGCCCGATGGCGACGAAGACGCCCTTCACCGGCAGGACCCGCTCCCCGCCGGTTTCGACGTGCTTCACCTTCAGGCCGCTGACCGCGCTCTCGGGAACGCCCACCACCTCGACCGGTACGCTGTTCCAGACCAGCTCGATCTTCTCGTGCGAGGTGGCGCGCTCGGCCATGATCTTGGAGGCGCGGAGGGAGTCGCGGCGGTGGACCAGGTAGACCTTGCTGGCGAAGCGGGTGAGGAAGAGCGCCTCCTCCGCGGCGCTGTCACCGCCGCCGATCACCGCGACCTCCATCTTGCGGTAGAAGGCGCCGTCGCAGGTGGCGCAGGTGGTCACGCCCTTGCCGCCGTAGAGCTCCTTCTCCCCCGGGATGCCCGTCATGCGGGGCGAGGCCCCGGTGGCGATGATCACGCTTTTGGCCAGGACGACCCGGTCGCCGCAGATGAGCTTGCGCGGGTGCGAGCTGAAGTCGACCGACTCGACCAGCGCCTGCTCGAAGCGGGTGCCGAACTTGGCGGCCTGCTCGCGCAGGCTCGACATCAGCTGGAAGCCGTCGACGCCGGAGGGGAAGCCGGGAAAGTTCTCCACCTCGCTGGTGGTCGTGAGCTGGCCGCCGGGCAGCGGCCCCTCGATCACGAGCGGCCCGAGGTTGGCCCGGGCGGTGTAGATCGCGGCCGTCAGGCCGGCGCAGCCGGTGCCGACGATGACGACATTTTCGACGGTGGGGGTGGACATGGCGTGGAAGCGGGAGAAGACGGTGCTAGCAAGATAGCACAGTTGGAAAGGGCAAAGTGGGCAAAAGGAA
>DASZWO010000072.1:0-25542 GCA_035546595.1 Opitutaceae bacterium | reverse complement strand
TTGTCATCGCCCCCCCCGTGGTTCCGCGGGAGGGCGACGAGCGGCTGGTCCGGCTGACCGAGCCCGCCGGAGCCAAGGTCCGGGCGCTGATCGCCCGGGACCGGGAAGGGGACTACCTGCGGATCGCCATCAGCGGCGGGGGCTGCAACGGCCTGTCCTACAAGCTCCGCTTCGCCCCGGAGCCCAAGAAGGGCGACATCCTGGTGCGCACGGGGGGAGCGGCGGTGCTGGTGGACCCCAAGACCGCGCTCTACCTCAAAGGGACGGTGGTCGACTTCTCGGACCGGATGATCGGCGGGGGGTTCAAGTTCACCAACCCCAACGCCAAGGCCAGCTGCTCCTGCGGGGAAAGTTTCAGCGTTTAAGGATTGAGTTCGAGGGGCTTTATGGCGATGTTGGGCGGACCCTATCACTTGATCCAAAACGTTTGATGGCTCTATCGTCCTCTCCCGCCGGCAGCAGCGGCAACCGCCCCGGCGGCTTTTATCGTCGCAATAACGACCCCTTCGCCGGCATCCGGCGGAACCATCGAATCAAGGTCCCCCAGGTGCGGGTCATCTCCCCCGAGGGCAAGCAGCTCGGGATCATGGACACGCCCAAGGCGGTCAACCTCGCCCTCGAGGTCGGGCTGGACCTGGTCGAGGTGGCGGCCGCCGCCACCCCCCCGGTGTGCCGGATCATGGACTTCGGCAAGTACGTCTACGAGGAGTCGAAGAAGCACTCCCACTCGAAGACGACGGCGAGCAAGATCAAGGAGATCGAATTCACCGCCCGCATCGCCGAGCATGACTTCTTCACCAAGCTCCGCCACGCCGAGGAATTCCTGCACCACGGCAACAAGGTGAAGCTGCGGCTCAAGTTCCGCGGCCGCGAGATGGCGCACACCGAGCTCGGCTTCAACGTCATCAAGCGCGCGGTGGGCGAGCTCGGCGGCATGGGGCATCCCGACGCCGAGGCCAAACTGATCGGCCGCAACATCAATGTGATGCTGACGCCGGTCCCCCCGAACAAGCGCAAGCCGAAGTTCATGGAGCCGGACGCGGCCGGCGGGGACGGGGCGGCGCCGGCGGGGGCCTGATCCGGCCATGGCGCGGCTGGGCCTGCGTCTGCTGGCCTTCCTGTTCGGCATCGCGGTGCTGCGGGCGGGCGAGGTGCGCCGGGCGGTGCCGGCGGTGCGGATCGACGGCCGCGAATACGTCCGGATGGCGGACGTGGCCGCCCGGCTCAAGGCCGACCTGCGCTGGATCGAGGCGGGCAGGCGGGCGCAGCTGAGCTTCGAGGGCCACCGGGTCGAGCTGGTCGCCGGCGGCCACTTCAGCGGCCTGCTGGCCTACGCCGACGGGCTGGAGGTCTTCCTGGGCGATCCCGCCCTCAGCCGGGGCGGTGAACTCTACGTCAGCCGCATCGACCTCGAGCGCCGGCTGGTGCCGCTGATGCACTGGGGCTGGGGCGGGGAGGTGCCGCGGACCCCGCGGATCATCACGATCGATCCGGGGCATGGCGGCTGGGACCCGGGCAAGGAGAACCCGCGGCTGCACCTGCAGGAGAAGACCCTGACCCTGGACACCGCCCTGCGCCTGCGGAAGCTGCTGGAGGCGGGGGGCTACCGGGTGGTCATGACCCGCTCCGACGACCGCGCGGTGGCCGCGAAGAAGGAGGAGGATCTTCCGCTGCGGGCCGCGGCGGCGGTGGCGGCCCATGCCGACCTCTTCATCAGCATCCACTTCAATTCGGGCAGCGGGGGCGACACGCACTCGCACGGCACGGAGGTCTACACCTTCGCCCCCCTCCACCAGAGCTCGACCGATTCCACGCTGGAGCGCAAAAACGACGCCTGGCCCAACCGCGACCATCCCGGCGTGCCCGCGGCCAACGCCCTGGACCATTGGAACGTGGTTTTCGCCCACGCGGTGCACCGCGAGCTGAACGCCAGCCTGCACACCGAGGACCGGGGGGAGAAGCTGATGCATCTGGCCGTGCTGCGCGATCTCGACTGCCCGGGCATCCTGGTCGAATCGGCCTTCATCTCCAACGACGCCGAGGCGCGCCGGGCGGCCGAGCCGGCCTTCCGCCAGCAGATCGCCGAGGCGCTGCTCGCGGGCATCCAGCGTTACGCGCGCGAGCTCGACACGCTGCGCCCCGGCCCGCGCGAGCCGGGAAGCGCCCATCCGGCGGCCCCCGCCGCGGCGCAACCTCTGCAACGACCCACCCGTCCTTCCCGCCCATGAAATCCCTCCTTCCGATCCTGACCGCGTCCCTGCTCCTGTCCCTGGCCCCGAGCCGCGCGCGCGCCTGGGCCTACGCCACCCACCGGACGGTGAACCAGCTGGCGCTCGACTCCCTGCCGGCGGACTTTCCCGCCTTCGCCCGCACCCCGGCCGCGACCGAGCGCATCCTCTTCCTGGCCGGCGAGCCCGACCGCTGGCGCTCCTCGCGCGACGCGGACTTCCTCCACGTCGAGAACGGCGACCACGAGCTCGACCTGGAGCAGCTGACCGCCGCCGGCATCGATCCGCGCACGGTCACCTCCTTCCGCTACGACTTCATCCTGCTCTTCCCGCCGGCGCGGGCGGCGCACGCGGACGCCTTCCCGCCGCTCGAGCCGGCCCGCGACCGCAACCACATCTACCAGTGGCCGGGCTTCCTGCCCTGGCGCGTCGCCGAGGACTACGGCCGGCTGAAGCAGATGTTCGCCGAGTGGAAGGTCTACCGGCAGTACGGCACCCCGGAGGAGGTGGCCGACGCCGAGGCCGACATCATCGAGCAGATGGGCATCATGGGGCACTTCGTGGGCGACAGCTCCCAGCCCCTCCACGTGACGGTGCACCACCACGGCTGGGACTGCTTCGGCTGGAAGGCCCCCAACCCCAACGGCTACACCACCCAGGGCAAGATCCACGACTGGATCGACGGCACCGGGCCCGGCGGCGGCTTCATCGGCCGGGCGCACATCACCGCCGCGAGCCTGGCCTCCCGCGTCAAGCCGGCCCGGCCGATCGACGTGGCGCCGCGCGCCGACGGCCGCGATCCGGCCTTTGTGGCCGAAATGAATTTCATCATCGCCCAGAACGCCGAGGTCGAGCCGCTCTACCGCCTGGAAAAAGAGGGCAAGTTCAAGGCCGACGGCTCGCCCGGCAGCTTCGACGGCAAGCCCTTCGTCGAGGAGCAGATCCTGCGGGGGGGCGAGATGCTCGGCGCCATCTGGCTGACCGCCTGGCAGCAGGCGGCGCCGAGCCCGTACCTGCGCTCGGACCTGGTCACCCGGCCGGCGCCCGCGAGGTCCGCGCCGTGAAGCTCCGCGCCTTTTGCCTCTGGCTGGCCGCGGCCGGCGCCCTGGCGCCCGCCCGCGCGACCGAGTACGGCCATGTCACCATCGCCTCGACCACCGACCTGCACGGACGGATCTGGCCGGTCGACTACCTCACGGACTTCCCCTACGAGGGCGGCCTGGCGAAGATCTCCACCGTCGTCCGGGACCTGCGCCACGACGACCCGGCCCTGCTCCTGATCGACAGCGGCGACACCATCGAGGGAAACCCCCTGGCCTATTTCCATGCCCGGCGGAACAACGCCCCCCCCGACCCGATGATGCTGGTGATGAACCGGCTGAGGTACGACTCGATGACGCTGGGCAACCATGACTTCAACTACGGCCTGGCGGTGCAGGGAAAGGCCCGGCGCGAGGCGGACTTCCCCTGGATCTCGGCCAACATCTACGACACGGCGACGGGCAAGCCGGCCTACGCGCCCTACCTGGTGAAGGTGGTCCGCGGCATCCGGATCGGCGTCCTCGGGCTCACCACGCCCGGCGTCCCCTATTGGGAGACGAAGGAGAACTACCGGGGCCTCGAATTCCGCGACCCGCTGGCCGAGGCCGGGAAATGGGTCCGGATCCTCCGCGAGCGGGAGCACGTCGACGCCGTGGTCGTGGCGATGCACATGGGGCTCGAGCGCGATTTGGCGACGGGCAAGGGCACCATCGGCAACGTGCCGCACGAGAACGAGGCCATCGCGATCGCCCAGCAGGTGCCCGGCATCGACCTGATCCTGATGGGCCACACCCACCGCGACGTGCCCGGGGTGGTGATCAACGGCGTGCTGCTGACCCAGGCGGGCCGGTGGGGGGACCACGTGGTCAAGGCCGACCTTTATTTCTCGCGGGAGGGGAGCGGGCCCTGGCGCCTCGACGCCAAGGAGACCCGTTCGCTCCGGCTTCAGGGCGTCGAGCCGGACTCCGCCGTCGAGGCGCTGACCAAGAGCTACCACGAGGAGACGGAGCGCTGGCTCTCGGAAGCGGTGGGGACCTGCTCCAAGACCATCGACGCCCGGGCGATCTTTTCCGACTCGGCCATGCTCGACCTGATCCAGCGCGTCCAGCTCGAGACCGGCCAGGCCGACGTCTCCGTCGCCTCCATCTTCAGCCCGCGCGCCCGGATCGCCGCGGGGCCGGTGACGGTCCGGGAACTGGCCGGCCTCTACGTCTACGACAACACCCTGGTCGTCATCCGCGCCACCGGAGCCCAGCTCAAGGCCGCGCTGGAGCATTCGGCGGAGTTCATCCTCCCCTACGAGCCGGGCAAGTCCCTCAACCAGCTGGTGAACCCGAACTTCACCCTCTATAATTTCGACCAGGCCGCCGGGGTGTCCTACGAGCTCGACATCCGCCGGCCCATCGGGGACCGCATCCTCAACCTCACCTACCGCGGCCACCCGCTGCGGCCGGAAGAGACCTTCAGGCTGGCGCTGAACAACTACCGCTTCTCCGGCGGGGGCGCCTACGCCATGTACCAGGGCGATCCGGTCCTCTATCGCTCCTCCATCCAGCTGAGGGACCTGCTGATCGACTGGGTGGAGAAGCACCACTCCATCCCGACCGAGCCGGTGGGCAACTGGCGGATCGTCGGGGCGGGAGACGCCGCCAGGGCCGAGGCGCCGCACAGCGAGGTCGGCGGCTACTGAAAGCGCGACCGCCGCACCGTGGCAGCGGTGCGGCGGAGCGTGAGCCGGAAGGGTGGCGACGGGAAACTCAGGCGGCCCAGGCGGGGGCCACGCCGACCGCGCCGCGGACGGGCTCGAGCCACTCGGAGGGATCGGCGTCCGGAGTGAACTCCGGGCAGATCTCCACCAGACGGAGGCGGAGGGTCTCGCGGGCGCGGGCGATGCGGCTCTTGACCGTGCCGACGTTGATGCCGAGCTGGGCGGCGATCTCATCGTAGGAGTGATCCTGGATGGTGCGCAGAACGAGCACCTCCTTGTGGTGGGACTCCAGGGAATCGATGCAGGCCGCGACCAGCTCGGAGAACTCCTCGCGGGAGCTGGCCCGGGCCGGGTCGGGCGCGTCGGCCGAAATCAGGTCGGAAAGGGGCGTGGTGCCCTCCTGGCCGACCGGGCAGTCGAGCGAGAGGGTGGCGTGCCGGCGGCGGCGGAAGAAGTACCAGTAGCGGTTGCGCGCCAGATTGACCGCGATCCGGTGCAGCCAGGTGGCGAGGGAGGAGTCGCCGCGGAAGCCGCCGAGATTGCGGTGGGCCCGCACGAAGGTGTCCTGCGTGATCTCCTCGGCGTCGGCCCGGTTGTGAAGCAGCCCCTGGGTCACGCTGAGGATCTTCGCCTGGTAGCGTTCCATAATCTCCAGGAAGGCGCTCTCGTCTCCGGAGTTGAAGCGGCGCACCAGCTCGGCGTCATGGGTGGCGTCGACTTCGGCGGCCGGCGAGCGGCCGTTGCGGCGTTGGGTGGCGGGACGGGCGGGGCGGGTGGCGGGGGAAGTGGATTGGTTTGTGTTCATGGGCAGTTGTTGTCGGATTCGCCCACCCCTATACCTTGATGCGTGCCAGACGGGTCTGCCATCATACAAGCATTTTGACGGCAATAACTTAAAAACCTATCGCGCATTTGGCAGCGTGTCCGCGCGACCCCGGTTTCATGCAAAATGCCTTTCCGGCGCGCGCATTTGGGCATTTTGCACAGCCCTGTTCAAAAAAAGGGCTGGCGCTTGGCATCGGCTATGCATTGGCTCCGACCAGCTTCCACCCAGCCTTTGACTGATCGTCTGCCGGTTAAGATTTGGAGACGAACTCGGAAGGGCGGGATCGAGGCTTGACGGAGCCTTGGCCGCAGGCCTGCCTGCCTTCAGCCAAGCGACACCCCGCCAGCGGCTTAGCCGCGGGCGGCGAATCCTACCCATCTCAGCTGCAGCTCTCTATCTAACACATACCACCATGCACATCCGTTCCTCGAAGTTCACGCTGACCGGCCTGTTCGCCCTGATGCTGGCGATGGCCTCGGTCGCGTTCGGCCAGGGCGTCACCACGTCCGAGATTTCCGGCTTTGTCACCGGCCAAGACGGCCGGGCCGTCGCCGGCGCCACCGTCATCGCCGTCCACACGCCCTCCGGCACCCGCACCTCGGCGGTCACCCGCTCCGGCGGCGCGTTCGACATCACCGGCCTGCGGCCGGGCGGCCCCTACACCGTGACGGTGACGGCCGGCCAGTACCAGACCGCCAGCAAGACCGACATCTACGTCGACGTCGGCAGCACCACCTCCGCGAACTTCGCCCTGGCCCCCGAAACGGTGGTCAAGCTGGAGGCGGTCACCGTCTCGGAGAGCCGCGATCCCACCTTCGGCGCCGAGGCCATGTCGACGGGCATCGCGCTGAACAACGAGCAGATCACCGACGTCGCCTCGATCCGCCGCGACCTGCAGGACCTGGAGAACCTCGACCCCCGCGTCTTCGCGATGCAGGCCAGCGTCTCCGATCCCGAGTTTCAGCTCAGCGCGCAGGGCCAGAACTACCGCAGCAACGCCCTCCTGGTGGACGGCGTCTCGATCAACGACTCCTTCGGCCTCAATTCCAACTCCTACGCCGGCCTGCGCAACCCGATCCCGCCGGACTGGGTCGAGTCCCTCACCTTCGACCTCAACCCCTACGACCTGACCCACAGCGGCTTCACCGGCGCCGAGCTCAACGCCGTGCTCAAGAGCGGCACCAACGAGTTCCACGGCTCCCTCTACGAGATCTACACCGGCACCCGCTTCCGCGGGCCGGACGCCGTTCCGAACGCCGTCTACGGCACCCACGAGCCCCTGAACGAGCACACCACCGGCGCGACCATCGGCGGCCCGATCGTGAAGGACAAGGTGTTCTTCTTCGCCGGCTACGACGCCTTCCGCGAGATCGGCACCCCGCCCGCCCAGTTCTTCAACCCGAACGACACCTCGGCGGACGCGGCGGTGGTCAGCAGCATCGTCAACAAGTCGATCACCTCCTACGGCTACAACCCGGGCACGTTCGCCGCGGTCAACCACATCTGGGAGCAGAACTTCGTGGGCAAGCTGGATTGGAACATCAGCGACAGCCAGAAATTCCAGTTCACCTTCCGCCACACCTCGGGCTCCTCCCCGAACTTCCAGAGCTTCACCGGCACGTCCTTCACCTCCTTCTCCGGGCAGTGGTACAGCTCGCCCCGCAAGGACACCTCGCTGGCGGCCAAGATCAACAGCGACTGGAACCAGCTGATCCCCGGCCTCTCCACCGAGTTCGAGGGCAACTACCACCGCTACAACGGCTCGCCCGGCCTCGGCGCCAACCCCTTCCCCAACGTCGTGGTCGACAACGTGCAGGGCCTGAACCTCTCGAACCACACCGTGCTCCCGACCGGGGCGATCGACTTCGGCACCGACTCCTCCCGCCAGCTGAACAACTTCTACATCTGGGAGTATGAGTCCCACCTCTACGCCGAGTACTCCACCGGCGCCCACACCATCAAGTTCGGCGGCGGCTTCGACCGCAACGAGTACCTCGACACCTTCATCCAGAACGCGCTCGGCAACTACACCTTCGCCAACGTGAACGACTGGCTGAACGGCACGCCGACGTTCTTCGCGCTGGCGGTGCCGAACACGGCCGGCGGCTTCACCAGCTTCGCCCAGGACGTGGACAACTTCGCGCAGACCGACTTCTTCGCGCTGATCCAGGACACCTGGAAGCCGACGCCGGACCTGACGCTGATCGGCGGCGTCCGCTTTGACGACCCGTACTTCTCGGGCAAGCCGGCGGCCAGCTCGCAGTTCGCCAACGTCTTCGGCTACACCAACTCCTACGTCCCGAGCGGCAACGACGTCATCTCGCCCCGCCTGGGCTTCAACTACACCGTTCCGACCCAGGTGAAGACGCAGGTCCGCGGCGGCATCGGCCTCTTCATGGGCCCGAGCCCCGCCATCCTGATCGGCAACGCCTTCGGCAACGCCGGCCAGGTCGCGACCTACAACGTCGGCAGCACCAGCTTCACCGCCTCGCCGATCGTCCTCTCCAACGGGCAGAACCTGCAGTTCCCGGGCGCGGCCGCGCCCAGCGCCTCCACCCTCGCGCTGCTCAGCGCCACCCCGCCGTTCCCGACGTTCAACATCACCCAGCACGGCTTCAAGTGGCCCAGCCTCTGGAAGGCCAACCTGGCGATCGACCGCGAGCTTCCCTGGTGGAACCTGGTGCTGACCCTCGAGGGCGACTGGACCAAGGTGAACAACGATCCGTTCTTCTCGGACATCAACCTCAAGGCCGCCACCACCGGCCCGGCCTTCATGCCGGACGGCGCCATCCGCTACGCCGGCAACATCACGCCCGGCTCCAGCATCCCGGCGGCGCAGCAGATCTCGGGCTTCAGCTACGTCGGCACGAGCAGCCTGACCAGCTCGACCGCGGTGCAGCTCCACCCCACCGTCGGGGCGGTGATGCAGCTGGGCAACACCAACCAGGGCGCGACCCAGGAATACACCGTCTCGATCCACCGCTCGCTCAAGAACCACATCGGCGCGTCGCTGGCCTACACCCACACCCACGCCACGCAGGTCGAGGCCCTGACCTCGTCCGTCGCGGTCTCGGACTTCACCAGCCAGACGTTCCTGAATCCGAACGACAACACGGCCTACCGGTCGGACTACGCCGTTCCGAACAAGTTCGTCGGCACGCTGACGCTCCGGAACAACTTCTTCAAGGGCATCAACGCGCCGACCACGCTGGCCTTCCAGGCCATCTGGCAGTCGGGCCACCCGTACAGCTACACCTTCTTCGGTGACGCGGACGGCTCGGGCGTGTCCAACCGCAGCCTGTTCTACGTGCCGAGCGGCCCGAACGACCCCAAGGTCGCCTGGGCCAGCGCGACGGAGGAGTCCAACTTCTTCCAGTTCCTGCAGAACACGCCCGACCTGGCCAAGTGGTCCGGCCGCGTGGTGCCGCGCAACGCCACCACCGCCGCCTGGAACAAGACGGTCAACGTGCACTTCGAGCAGGTGCTGCCGATCTACGGCCCGGTCAAGGTCAGCCTCTTCGCGGACTGCTTCAACTTCGCGAACCTGCTGAGCAAGAACTGGGGCATCAACACGGTGTACGACTTCCCCTGGAACCGCACCATCGCCGGCACGTTCTACAACGCGGCGGCCAACGGCGGGGCCGGGCAGTACATCTACACCTTCAACTCGGCGACCCTCGGGAACACCGCGATCTACTCGGACATGTCCCGCTGGAACATCCAGGTCGGCGCCAAGCTGACCTTCTGATCGGCCGTTTCCGGCCCTTTGCGAGCAGCCGCCTCTTTACCGGGGCGGCTGTTTCGTTTTAGAACTTCCCCGTGAATTCCCCTGGGGGTCGACGGAGCGTTCCCGCCAGCGCCCTGCTGCTCGTCCTGCTGGGGATCCTGGCCTATGCCGGAAGCCTGGGCGGGAGGTTCCTCTACGACGACATCCCCGGGATCGTCGAGAACCCGAGCCTCCGGAGCCTGCGGACCGCCCTGCTGCCGCCGGCCGGCGGCCTGCCGGAGAGCGGCCGGCCCCTGCTCAACCTCACCTTCGCGCTCAACTACGCCGCGGGCGGCCTCAGCCCCTGGGGCTACCATGCGGCCAACCTCGCGATCCACCTGGCCGCGGCGCTGCTGCTCTACGGCATCGTCCGGAGGACGGCGGAGGCGATGGGGCTCGGCGCGGCCCGCCTCGCGGCGCTGGCGGTGGCCGGGCTCTGGATGCTGCATCCGCTGCAGACCGAGTCGGTGGCCTACGTCAGCCAGCGGGCGGAGTCGCTGATGGGGCTGTTTTATCTCCTCGCCCTCTACGCCTTCATCCGCGGCCGGCCCGGCCTGTCCTGGCTGGCCTGCCTCTGCGGGATGGCCTGCAAGGAGGTCATGGTGACGGCGCCGCTGCTGATCCTGCTCTACGACCGGACCTTCGTCGCCGGGAGCTTCCGGGAGGCCTGGCGCCGGCGCCGGCGCTACTACCTGGCGCTGGCCGCCACCTGGGTTCCGCTGGCGGCGTTGGTCGCGGCCAACGGGGGGCGCGCCGGCACGGCGGGCTTCGGCTCCGATGTCTCGGTGGCGGCGTATGCGGCCACCCAGGTTCGCGCGGTCGCGCACTACCTCCGCCTCGCCCTCTGGCCCGCGCCCCTGCTCGGCGACTACGGCCGCGCGCTGGCCGGCGCGGGGCGGTTGTTCCTGGAGGATGGCCTCCTCCTGCTGGCGCTCGCGGCCTCGGCCCTGTGGGGGCTGGCGGCCGACCCCTCCTCGCAGCGCCGCCGGGCGGCGTGGGGCTTCCTGGGGGCGGCGTTCTTCCTCATCCTCGCCCCGAGTTCGAGCGTCGTGCCCATCGCCACCGAGACGGTCGCCGAGCACCGCATGTACCTTCCGCTGGCGGCGGTGCTGGCCGCCGTGCTGCTGGCCGGCGCCGGCGCGCTGGCGGGGCTGGCCCCGCGGCGGCGGACGGCGCTCGCCGGGCTGGCGGCGTTCGTCCTCGCGGCCGCGGCGGGGGCGGAAGGCGCGGCGAGCGCGCTGCGCAACCGCGCCTACCGGGACGGCTTCGCCTTCTGGTCGGACGTGGCGGCGAAGGACCCGGGCAACGCCGGCGCGCACAACAACCTGGGCAACATCTACGCGGACGGGGGCAACCTGCCCGCGGCCGAGGCGGAGTACCGCTGGGCGCTGCGGCTGGCGCCGGAGTACGACGACGCCCAGGTCGGCCTCGGCAACGTCCTGGTGCGGCGGGGCCTCGCCCGGGACGCCCTGCCGCACTACCGGCTCGCGCTGCGCTACCGGCCCGACGACCCGTCGATTCTGCACGCCTACGCGGCCGCGCTCGTGCGGGCTTCGGAGCCGGAGGAGGCCGCCCGGGCCTACCAGAGGATCGCCGCGCTCCGTCCGGACGACGGCGAGGCCTGGTACCGGCTGGCGGTGCTGTTCTCCTCCCAGGGCCAGGCGGACGAGGCGCTGCGGGCCGCCGACGCGGCCGTGCGCCTGCGGCCGGGCTTCGCCGACGCGCGCGTCACGCGCGCGGACCTGCTGGCGCAGCTGGGCAGGCGCGGGGAGGCGATCGCCGAGTACCAGGCGGCCCTGCGGCTCGCCCCGGCGGCGCCCGACGTGCGCAACAACCTCGGCGGGCTGCTGGCCGAGGCGGGCCGCCTGCCCGAGGCCGAGGCCCAGCTCGAGGAGGCGCTCCGGGAGAAGCCGGACTACGCGGCGGCGCGGCAGAACCTCGACTGGGTGCGCGCGCAGGAGCGGAGGGGAGGGGAGCGATGAGCGGCCCGCCGAGGTGGCCGGGCACCGTCCTGCGCGCCGGCGCGATCGCCGGCGCGACGCTCTGGGCCTACGGCCCGGCGCTGCGCGGCGGCTGGGTCTGGGACGACGACGTGGAAATCCTCCAGAACCGGGTCCTGCGCGACCCGCGGGGCTGGTGGACGCCGTGGGTCCATCCGGCCGGCCAGGATTATTTTCCGCTGAAGAGCACCCTGCAGTGGATCCAGTGGAGGCTCTGGGGCCCGGAGCCCCTGGGCTACCACCTGACCAGCGTCGCCCTGCACCTCCTCAGCGCCTGGCTCCTCTGGCGGCTGCTCCTCCGGCTCGGAATCCGGCAGGGCTGGATCGGCGGGCTGCTCTTCGCGCTGCACCCGCTGGCGGCGGAATCGGTGGCCTGGATCGCCGAGTTCAAGAACGCGCTCTCGCTGCCCCTCCTGCTCGCGGCGATGCTCGCCTGGCTGCGCTTCGAGCGGACGCGCCGGGCCGGCCCCTACGCCGCCTCCCTGGGGCTCTTCCTCCTGGCGCTGCTGGCCAAGAGCACGGTGGTGATGCTTCCCTGCGTCCTGCTGCTCCACGCCTGGTGGCGGCGGGGGCGGGCGGGCCCCGGCGACTGGCTCCGCGCCGCCCCGTTCTTCGCGGCGGCGCTGGCGCTGGGGGCGGTGACGCTGGAGTTTCAGGCCCACCGGGCGATCGGCCCGGTCGCCGTCGTGACCGCCGGCGCCGGCGAGCGGCTGGCCGGTGCGGGGCTTTCCCTTCTTTTCTACCTGGGCAAGGTGCTCTGGCCGGCGCGGCTGATGCCGATCTACCCGCATTGGACCGACCGGCAGCTCTGGTTCGGGCTGGCCGGCTGGCTGGCGCTCGGCGCCGGGGCGGCCGCGCTCCTGCGGCGGGGCGGGGCCGCGGGCCGGGCGGCCCTGCTGGGGCTCGGTTTCTTCGCGCTGAACCTGCTGCCGGTGCTGGGGATCGTGCCCATCGCCTTCGACCGGCTCTCCTGGGTGGCGGACCACTTCGGGTATGTCTCGCTCGTGGGGATCGCCGGGCTGGCGGCGGCCGCGGCCGACCTCGCCTGGCGCCGGCGGCCGGCGCTGGCCGCGGCGGGGACCGCGGCCCTCGCCCTCGCCCTGGCGGCCTCGACCCGCGCCCAGGCCGCCAGCTTCCGCGACGCCGAGGCGCTCTGGAGCCGCGCCGTCCGGCTCAACCCGGCCGCCCCGCTGGCCCGGAACAACCTCGGGATCGCGCTGGCCGACCGCGGCCGCTATCCCGAGGCGATCGCCCAGTACCAGGCCTCGCTGCGGCTGGACCCGGGCTCGGCGGAGGTGCGCACCAACCTGGCCAACAGCCTGGCCGAGTCGGGGCGCGGGGCGGAGGCCGAGGCGCAGTACCGCGCGGCGCTGCGGCTCGACCCGAAGTTCTGGGGCGCCTCCTTCAACCTGGGCAAGCTCCTCGCGCGGAGCGGCCATCCCGAAGGGGCCCTGGCGGAGTATGCGCGGGCGATGCGCCTGAATCCGGACTACGCCCCGGGCGCCTACGAATTCGGCAACGCGCTCGCGCAGGCCGGGCGCACCGCGGAGGCGGAGGAATGGTACCGGCGCGCGCTGCACGCCGATCCGGACCTGGCCGACGCCCGCCTCAACTACGGCAACCTCCTGGCCGAGCAGGGCCGCGCCTCCGACGCGATCGCGCAGTACGAGGTGGTGCTGCGCCTGGAGCCGGATTCCGCCGACGTGCACAACAACCTCGGGAGCCTGCTGGCGATGTCGGGCCGCCTTGCCGAGGCCCGGGCGCAGTTCCAGCAGGCGCTCCGGCTCAAGCCCGACTACGCCGAGGCGCGGGCCAACCTGCGGCGGATCGACCTGATGGAGGGCCATGGACGCTAGGCGCCGCAGGGCCATGGCCGCGCTCGGCGCCGCCGCGCTGCTGGCGGCCTGCCTGGCCATCTACGGGCAGACGGGCCGGGCGGGCTGGATCTGGGACGACGGCCTCTACATCACCGGCAATCCCGCGCTGCGCACCGCCGGCGGCCTGGGGCGGATCTGGATCGACCCGCCGGGCATCAACTACTTCCCGCTGACCGAGACCGCGCAGTGGCTGCAGTGGCACCTCTGGCAGGCCCGGCCGGCCGGCTACCACCTGACCAACCTCGCGCTGCAGGCCCTGAGCGCCCTCCTGTTCTGGCGGCTGCTGCGCCGCCTCGGCGTGGGCGCCTTCGGCGCCTGGGCCGGCGCCCTCCTCTTCGCGGTCCATCCCCTGGGGGTGGAGTCGGTGGCCTGGGCCTCCGAGCTCAAGAACACGCTCTCGCTGCCGCTGCTGCTCGGGGCGATGCTCGCGTGGATCGGCGCGGACGAGCGCGGGCGCCGCGGCGCCTACGCGCTCTCGCTGGCCCTCTTTGTCCTCGCGCTGCTGGCCAAAAGCACCGTGGCGATGCTTCCGGTCGTGCTCCTGGGCCACGCGGCGTGGAAGCGCGGGCGGCTGGGCGCGGCGGACTTCAGGCGGGCGGCGCCCTTCTTCGCCGCCTCGGCGCTCCTCGGCCTGGTCGCGGTCCACTTCGAGCGCACCCGCGCGATCGGCGCGGCGGCGGCCGGGCCGGGCCTGGCGGCGAGGCTGGGCGAGGCCGGCCAGGCGGCGGTGTTCTACCTCGGCAAGTGCCTGTTCCCCGTCGGCCTGATGCCGGTTTATCCGCGCTGGACGCCCGGCCCCCTCTGGGCGGACGCCGCGGCCTGGGCCGTCCTCGCGGTCGTCACCCTCTTCCTGCTCAAGCGGCGCCGCGGCTGGGGCCGGGGGGCGCTCCTGGGCTGGCTCTTCTTCCTCGCCAACCTGGCGCCGGTCCTGGGCCTGGTGCCGATGGCCTACCAGCGGATTTCCTGGGTGGCGGACCACTTCTGCTACCTCTCGCTCCTCGCGGTCGCGGGCCTGGCCGGAGCCGGCCTGGACCTGCTCTGGCGCCGGCTGCCGGCGGCCGCCGGCTTCCTCCTGGCCGGGATCGCCCTGGTGCTGGCGGGCGAGAGCCGGGCCTACGCCGCCGTCTTCCGGGACGGGCCGGCGCTCTGGAGCGAGGCCGTCCGGCGCAACCCCCGGGCCTGGCTCGCGCACAACAACCTCGGGAAAATCGAGCTGGAGCAGGGGAGGGCGGGCGCGGCGGCCGCGGAGTTCCAGGCGGCGCTGCGGATCGAGTCGGGCTCGGCCGAGGCCCACGCCAACCTGGGCAACGCCTGGCTCGGCCTCGGACGGCCCGAGGACGCCACCGGGGAATACGCCGCGGCGCTGCGGCTCGATCCGTCGCTGGCCGGGGCGCAGTACGACTGGGCGAACGCGCTGCTGGCGATGGGCCGGCCGGCCCAGGCGCAGCCCCGCTACGAGGCCGCGCTGCGGCTGCGGCCGGACTATCCCTCGGCCGAGAACAACCTCGGCCTCGCCCTGGCCCGGCAGCGGCGGTGGGCCGAGGCGCTCCAGCACTACCGCCGCGCGCTGCGGCTCGATCCGGGCCTGCCCGAGGCCTGGCTCAACCTGGGCAACGCGCTGTTCAGCGTCGATCGCCCCGGCGAGGCGGAACCCGCGTTCCGCCAGGCGCTGCGGCTCAATCCGCGCTACGCCGCCGCCCACCACGGGCTCGGGCTGACCCTGGCGGCGCTGGGGCGCGAGGCGGAGGCCGCCGCCGAACTGGCGGAGGCTGAGCGGGAGCAGCGCCGCCCATGAGCGGCGCGCTCCGCCGGGGATGGCTCGCGGCCGCGCTGGCCGCGGCGGTGCTCGCGGCCTATTTTCCGGCGCTGCGCGGGGGCTTCGTCTGGGACGACGACGGCTACGTCACCCGGGCGGAGCTGCAGCCGGCGGCGGGGCTGCGCGCGATCTGGCTGCGCCCGGGCGCGACCGAGCAGTACTACCCCGTCCTGCATTCGGCCTTCTGGCTCGAGCACCGGCTCTGGGGCGGCCGGCCCCTGGGCTACCACCTCGCGGGGGTCCTGCTGCACGCCGCGGCGGCCGCCGTCTTCGCGCTGGCCCTCGAGGAGCTCCTCGGCGCGGCGTTCCCGGCCTGGCTCGCCGCCTTCCTCTTCGCCCTGCACCCGGTCTGCGCCGAGTCGGTGGCCTGGATCGCGGAGCAGAAGAACACGCTCTCGACGCTGCTGTACCTCCTGGCGGCTCTGGCCTACCTCCGCTGGGAGGGGGGAGGGCCGCGCCGGCGCGCGGTCTACGCCCTGGCGACGCTGCTCTTCCTCCTCGCGATCCTGGCCAAGTCGGTGGCCGCGACGCTGCCCGCGGCCCTGCTCCTCGCGCTTTGGTGGAAGCGCGGCCGGCTGGGCTGGCGCCGCGACGTGGCGCCGCTGGTCCCGTGGTTCGCGCTCGGGGCCGCGGCGGGGCTGTTCACCGGCTGGGTCGAGCGGACCTATGTCGGCGCCGAGGGACCGGCCTTCGCGCTGGGCTTCGCGCAGCGGCTGCTCATCGCCGGCCGCGCGTCCTGGTTCTACCTCGGCAAGCTGCTGTGGCCGGCGCGGCTGATCTTCATGTACCCGCGCTGGTCGGTGGTCCCGTCGGACCCGGCGCAGTGGCTGCCGGTGGCCGGCGTCCTGCTGGCCCTGGCGATCCTGGCGCTGGCGGGCCGCCGCCGCCGCGGCCCGCTGGCCTGCGCGCTGTTCTTCCTCGGATCGCTCTTCCCCACGCTGGGCTTCCTCAACGTCTACGCCTTCCTCTATTCGTTCGTCGCCGACCACTGGCAGTACCTGGCCAGCCTCGGCGTCTTCGCGGGGGCCGCCGCGCTCTGGGCGAGGGTGCCGGCCCGGGGCCTGCGGCTCGGCCTGGCGGCGGCGCTGCCGGCGCTGCTCGGCCTGCTCACCTTCCGCCAGTGCGCCATCTACCGCGATTCCGGAACCCTCTACCGGTCGATTCTCGCCCGAAACCCGTCGGCCTGGATGGCGCACACCAACCTCGGGGCCCTGGAGATGGACCGGGGCCGCCTCGCCTCGGCCCTGGAG
Source organism: Opitutaceae bacterium (assembly GCA_035546595.1). GTDB lineage: Bacteria > Verrucomicrobiota > Verrucomicrobiia > Opitutales > Opitutaceae > Palsa-1447. Next base: position 9,030 of record DASZWO010000072.1, on the reverse strand, counting down.
CATTTCCGGCAGGCGGCGGCGCTGGCCCCGGACCAGCCGCGGATCCCCTACGACCTGGGCAACGCCCTGCTCAAAGCGGGCCGGAGGTCCGAGGCGGCGCAGGCCTACGCCGCGGCGATCCGGCTGCGTCCGGACTTCACCGCCGCGCACGCCAACCTGGCCAAGATCCTCTTCGAGGACGGAGCGCCCTCCCAGGCCGCCGTCCACTACGAGGCGGCGCTGCGGGCCCATCCCGGCGAGGCGGAATGGGAGCTCGATCTCGGGCTGGCCCTGGGGCGGACGGGCCGGTTGGATGAGGCCTTGCGCCACCTGCGCCAATCGACCGCCCTCCGCCCGGACTGGGCCCCGGCCCGGAACGACCTGGCCAACGCCCTGGCCCGGGCGGGGCGGTGGGAGGAGGCCATCCCGCAGTACGAGGCGGCGCTGCGGCTGCAGCCGGACTATGTCGAGGCGCGGATGAACCTCGCCCACGCCCGCCACGACCTCGGGGCCGCGCATGCGGATGCGGGACGCTACCGCGAGGCGGCCGAGCAGTTCCAGGCCGCGCTCGCGCTGCTGCCGGATTACGCGACCGCCCGCTTCGATCTGGAGCGGGTGCGGCGCCTCGAGGCGTCCCGGGAAGGCGCGCGGCCGTGACCTTCTCCCGCCGCCGGCTCCTCGCCCTCTGGGCCGCCCTGGCGCTCGCGGTCGCGGCGGCCTACGCCCCGGCCTGGCGCGCCGGCTTCATCTGGGACGACGACGCCCACGTCACGCGGCCGGAGCTGCGCGGGTGGTCCGGGCTGGGCCGGATCTGGTGCGATCTGGGGGCGACCCAGCAGTACTATCCCGTCCTCCACAGCGCCTTCTGGATCGAGCACCGCCTTTGGGGCGGCGCCCCGCTCGGCTACCACCTGCTCAATCTCCTGCTCCACGCGACGGCGGCCTGGCTCTTCGCGCGCGTGCTGCTGCGCCTCGGCCTGGCGGAGCCCGCCGCGGTCTTCGCCGCCTTCCTCTTCGCGCTGCATCCGGTCGAGGTGGAATCGGTCGCCTGGATCTCGGAGCAGAAGAACACCCTCTCGGCGGTCTTCTACCTGGGGGCCGCGCTTACCTATCTGGGCTGGCAGGAGCGGCGCCGCGGCGGCTACGGCGCCGCCACGGCTCTCTTCCTCCTCGCGATCCTGAGCAAGTCCGTGACCGCGACGCTGCCGGCCGCCCTGCTGGTGGCGCTCTGGTGGCGCCGGGGCCGGCTCGAGTTCCGGCGGGACGTTTGGCCCCTGCTGGCCTGGCTCGCCCTCGGCCTCTCCGGCGGGCTCTTCACCGCCTGGGTGGAGCGCCGCTTCGTCGGGGCCACCGGCGCGCCCTTCGCCCTGGACCTCGCGCAGCGGTTCTTGACCGCCGGCCATGCCCCCTGGTTCTACCTCGGAAAGCTGCTCTGGCCGGCGCGGCTGCTCTTCATCTACCCGCGCTGGATGATGGCGCCGGCCGACCCGCTGCAGTGGATTCCGCTGGCCGCCCTCGGCGGGATCCTGGCCTGGTTCGCCGCGCTCGCCCGGCGCCGGCGCGGCCCGCTGGCCTGCGCGCTCTTCTTCCTCGGGACGCTCTTCCCCGCCCTGGGCTTCTTCAACGTCTACCCCTTCCTCTTCTCCTACGTCGCGGACCATTTCCAGTACCTCGCGAGCCTGGGGGTGCTGGCGGGCGCGGCCGGGCTCTGGGCGGCGTGGCCGGCGCCCGCCGCCCTGCGCCGGGCCGCGGCGGCCGCGCTCCTCCTGGCCCTCGGCGCGCTGACCTTCCGGCAGGCGGGCCTCTACCGGGACGTCGAGGGGCTCTACCGGGCGACCCTGGCGCGCAACCCGCAGGCCTGGCTGGCGGACCTGAACCTCGGCAGCCTGCTCCGCGACCGGGGCCGGGCGCGGGACGCGGCGGACCTCTACCGGCAGGCGATCGCGATCTACCCGGGCTACGCCGACACGCATTTCGACCTTGGCCTGGTCCTGCTCGGCCAGGGCCGCTACGCGGAGGCGGCGGAGCAGTTCGCGGAGACGGTGGGCCTCAATCCCCGCGACGCCCAGGCCTGGGACGACTACGGGGTGGCCCTGGGCAATCTGGGGCAGCTGGACGAGGCGGTGGCCCGCTTCCAGCATGCGATCCGCCTCAATCCCGGCTACGCCAAGGCGCACCGGGACCTCGGCCTGGCCTGGCAGAGGCTGGGGCGCCCGCGGGAGGCCGAGGTTGAATTCGAGGCCGCCGCCCGGCTAGGGGTAGGGCGATGACGCAGGCCGCCCCGTCCCCCTCCGCCGTTCCCGGCCGCGCGCCGTGGGCCGTGCCGGCTGCGGCCGCGCTGATCGTCGCCGCCGGCCTCGCCGCCTACGCCAACAGCCTGCACGGCCCCTTCCTCTTCGACGACGTCAGCTCGATCCCGGAAAATCCGTCGATCCGCCACCTTTGGCCGCTGAGCGGCGTCCTCCGCCCCCCGGCGGAGGGCGGGCTCAGCGTCGGCGGGCGCCCGCTGGTGAACCTCTCGCTGGCGCTCAACTACGCGGTGGGCGGCCTGAACCCGGCGGGCTATCACGCCCTGAACCTCGCGTTTCACCTGGCGGCGGGCCTCGCGCTCTTCGGCCTGGCGCGGCGGGCGCTGGATTCCCTCGGCGCGGGGCTGGCGGTGGCGCTGCTCTGGACGGTGCACCCCCTCCAGACCGAGGCGGTGTCCTACGTCATCCAGCGGACCGAGGGTCTGATGGCGCTGCTCTACCTGCTGACGCTGTACGCGTTCGCCCGGCGCTGGCTGGCGCTCTCGGTCGTCTGCTGCCTGCTCGGCATGGCGGCCAAGGAGGTGATGGTGTCCGCGCCCGTGATGGTGCTGCTCTACGACCGCGCCTTCGTCGCGGGCAGCTTCCGCCAGGCCTGGCGGGCGCGCCGCGGCTATTATCTTGCCCTGGCGGCCACCTGGGTGCCGCTGCTCGCCCTGCTGGCGTCCACCGGGGGCAACCGCGGCGGCACCTCGGGCTTCGGGCTCGGTGTCGGCTGGTTCACGTATTTTATCACCCAGGGCCCGGCGATCCTGCACTACCTGCGGCTGGCGCTCTGGCCCTGCCCGCTGGTGGTGCTCTATCCCGCGCTCTGGACGCCCTTTTCGGCGGCGGCGCCGGCGCTGCTGGCGGTCCTGGCCCTGGCCGGGGCCGCCGCCGTCGCCTGGTGGCGGCGCCCGGCCTGGGGGTTCTGGGGAGTCTGGTTCTTCGCCGTCCTCGCGCCCACCTCGCTGATCCCGGGGCGGAGCCAGACCCTGGCGGAGCACCGGATGTACCTCGCCCTGGCGCCGGTGCTGGTCGCGCTGGTCGCCGCCGCGCGGGCGCTGGCCCGCCGCTCGGGCCTGCCGCGCTGGACCCTCGGCGCCGCGCTGGCGGCGGCCGCGCTGGCCGGCGCCGGGCTGACCCACCTCCGCAACCGGGCCTACGCCAGCGAGGTCGCGCTCTGGAGCGACACGGTGCGGCATCAGCCCGGCAGCCCCTATTCGCAGAACAACCTCGGGATCGCGCTGGCGGGCGCGGGGCGCCTGCCCGAGGCGGCGTCGGCGTTCGAGGCCGCGGTGCGGCTCAAGCCCGACTACGCGGAGGCCCACAACAACCTCGGCCTCGCCTGGACCGAGAGCGGCCGGGCGGACCGCGCGATCGCGGAATTCCGGGCCGCCCTCCGCTACCGCCCCCGCTACCCCGAGGCGGAGGCCAACCTGGGGATGGCGCTGGCCAACTCGGGCCGGACGGCCGAGGCGGCCGCGCTCTTCCAGCAGGCCCTCCGGGAGAACCCGGACTATCTCGGGGCGCGCGACAACCTCGCCGTCCTCTATCTCCGCACCGGCCGGGCGGCCGAGGCGGCGGCGCAGTTCCAGGAGGTGCTGCGGGCGGACTCCGGCAGCGCGGATGTCTGGAGCAACCTCGGCCTCGCGCTGCTTCAGCTCAACCGGGCGGCGGAGGCGGCCGGCGCGTTTCAGCGGGCGGTGAGGCTGCGCCCCGGCTTCGCCGAGGCGCAGGCCAACCTCGGCGTGGCCTTGGCCGAGTCGGGGCGGTTGCCGGAGGCGGTCTCGGCCTACCGCGCCGCCCTCGCGCTGCTCCCGGCCGACGCCGACGTGCACTACAACCTGGGGCTCGCGCTGCGCTCGCTGGGGCTGGCGGGGGAGGCCGGGCGGGAATTCGCGGAGGCGGAGAGGCTCCGCCCCGGCCGCTGACATGACCGGGCGCGCCGCCACGAACCGCTCCGTCTGGCTCGGCTGCCTCCTGATCGCGGCGGCGGCGATCGCCGCCTATTCGGACAGCTTCCGGGGGCCCTTCGTCTTCGACGACCTGGGCTCGATCACCGAAAACGTCTCGATCCGCCATCTGGCCACCGCCTGGTCGCCGCCCTACCGCGCCGGGCAGACCGTGGGGGGCCGCCCGGTCCTGAACCTGACCTTCGCGCTCAACTACGCGCTGGGGCGGCTGAACCCGTGGGGCTACCACGCCGGCAACCTGCTGATCCACGTCCTGGCGGGGCTGGCGCTCTTCGGCCTGGTGCGCCGGACGCTCGAGCTCCGGCCGGAGAGCGCGCCCGGGGCCCTGGGCGCCGGCCTGGCGGCGGCCCTGCTGTGGACCCTGCATCCGCTGCAGACCGAGGCGGTGACCTACGTGGTGCAGCGGGCGGAGTCGCTGATGGGGCTGTTCTACCTTTTGACCCTCTACTGCTTCGTCCGGCGGTGGTACCGGCTGGCCGTCCTCGCCTGCCTGCTGGGGATGGGCTCGAAGGAGGTCATGGTCTCCGCGCCCCTCATCGTTTTCTTCTACGACCGCACCTTCGTCAGCGGGACCTTCCGCGAGGCCTGGCGGCGCCACCGCGCGGCGCATCTCGGCCTGGCCGCGACCTGGATCCCGCTGGCGGCCCTGGTCTTCGCCGCCCACAGCCGCGGCGGCAGCGTCGGCCAGGGCGTCGGCTGGTGGCAGTATCTCCTCACCCAGGGCCCGGCGCTGGCGCACTACCTGCGGCTGGTCGTCTGGCCCCATCCCCTCATCTTCGACTACGGGGCGGAATGGGTCACGGACACCACCGGCGCCGTGCTGCTCGGACTGCTGGTGCTCGCGGTCCTCTGGATCGCCGCGGCGCTGTTCTTCCCGCCGCGGGGGGAGGGGGCCCGGGGCCGGGCCTTCGCCGCCCTCGGCTTCCTCCTGCTGTGCTGCTTCGCCTTCCTGGCGCCCACCAGCCTCATGCCGGGCAATCGGCAGACCCTGGCCGAGCACCGGCTTTACCTCCCGCTCGCCGCCGTCCTGGCGGGCGCCTGCGCGGCGGCCTGGCTGACGGCCGGCCGGAGGCATCCGCGGCTGTGCGCCGCGGCGGTCGCGGCGCTCGCCCTCGCGGCCGGCGCGGCGACCTACGCCCGCAACCATGCCTACCGCGACCTGTACGCCCTTTGGAGCGACACCGTGGCCAAGCGGCCGGGCAACCCCTACGCGCACAACAACTATGGGGTGGAGCTCTACCTGCGCGGCCAGTACGCGGCCGCCCTGGCGGAATTCCAGGCGGCCCTCGACCTCAAGCCCGACTATCCCGAGGCGCACAACAACCTCGGCGACTGGCTCCGGCGCGACGGCCGGCTGCCCGAGGCCCGGGCCGAGCTGGCCGAGGCGCTGCGGCTCAAGTCGGACTATGCCGAAGCCTGGAGCAACCTCGGCTTCGTCGAGACCCTCGACGGGCGGCGCGACCTGGCGATGGAGGATTTCCGCAAGGCCCTCGCGCTGAACCCGGGGTACGTGGACGCCAGGGTCAACCTGGGCAGCGCGCTGGGGGAGGCGGGGAAGATGCAGGAGGCGGCGGAGCAGTTCCGGGCGGCGCTGGCGATCGACCCGGAAAACCCCGAGGCGCACAACGACCTCGGGGTGGCCTTGACCCAGCTGGGCCGGCCGCAGGAGGCCCGCCGGGAATTCCTCGCGGCGCTGCATTTTCGGCCGGACTATGAGAAGGCCGCGGCCAATCTGGCCCATCTGCCCCCCGGGCCCTGAGCGATGGCTGCCGTCCCCGACTTCTCCCGCCCCTCCTTCCCCCGCCGCCGGGGCGTAGGCGCGGCCCTCGCGCTGGCCGCGGCGCTCCTGCTGGCCTATGCGCCGCTCTTCCACGCCGGCTTCGTCTGGGACGACGACGCCTTCGTGCTCCGGCCGGACCTCCATTCGCTCCACGGCCTGGCGCGCATTTGGACCGACCTCAGCGCCACCGAGCAATATTTCCCGGTCCTCCACACCGCCTTCTGGCTCGAGCACGCGCTCTGGGGGGACGCGGCGCTCGGCTACCACCTCGCCAACCTGGCGCTGCACGCCGCGGCCGCCCTGCTCCTGGCCCGTCTGCTGGGGCGGCTCGGCTTCGCGCCCTTCGCGGCCTGGCTGGCCGCCTTCCTCTTCGCCCTGCACCCCGTCGGGGCCGAGTCGGTGGCGTGGATCTCCGAGCAGAAGAACACGCTCTCGACCGTGTTCTACTTCGCCGCCGCCCTGGCGTTCCTGCGCTGGCGGGCCGGCGGGGGGCGGAAGGGCTACCTCGCGGCGACCCTGCTCTTCGCCCTCGCCCTGCTGAGCAAGACCGTGACCGCCACGCTGCCGGCCGCGCTCCTCGTTGTCTTCTGGTGGCAGGCCGGCCGGCTGCGCTGGCGGGAGGACGTTCGGCCCCTGCTGCCCTGGTTCGCGCTCGGCGCCGCCTCGGGGCTCTTCTCCGGCTGGGTCGAGCGCGTCTACATCGGAGCGCGGGGCGCGGACTTCGGCCTCGCGCTTCCCGCGCGCGTCCTGCTGGCCTGCCGGGCCGCCTGCTTCTACGCCGGCAAGCTGGCGTGGCCCGCCGGCCTCAACTTCATCTATCCCCGCTGGACGATCCGGCTGGGCGATCCCGCCGGCTGGACGGCGGCCCTGGCGCTGGCGTGCGTCCTCGCCACCCTCGTGCTGCTGGCGCGCTTCCGCCGGGGTCCGCTGGCCTGCGCGCTGCTCTACCTCGGCGCCCTCTTCCCGACGCTGGGATTCCTCAACGTCTACGCGTTCATCTTCTCCTACGTGGCCGACCACTGGCAGTACCTCGCCCTGCCGCCCGGGTTGGCCGGAGCGGCCTGGCTCTGGGAGCGCGCCAGCCGCTCCCGCGCGGCGCTGCGCTACGGCGCCGCGGGGGCCGTGCTGCTCCTCTTCGGCGCGCTCACCTGGCGGCAGGCCGCCCGCTACCGGGACCCGGAGGGCTTCTACCAGGCGATCCTGGCCCGGAACCCCGACGCCTGGATGGCCCACGACAACCTGGGGATCTTCCTGGCCAACACCCACCGCGAGGCCGAGGCCGCGGCGCACTATCAGCGGGCGGCCCAGCTCCAGCCGGACTACCCCGAGACCTACAACAACCTGGGCAACCTGCTGGCCCGCGAGCGGCGCTTCGGCGAGGCGATCGGGGAGTACGAGCGCGCCCTGCGCCTGCGGCCGGGCTTCGCCGCGGCCCGCGCCAACCTCTGCAAGGCGCACTGCGACTTCGGCGCCGCGCTGGGCAACGCCGGCCGGATGGCCGAGGCCGGCGCCGAATACCGCAGGGCGCTGGCCGTCCAGCCCGGCGATCCCGAGGCCGAATCCGGCCTGGGCCTGGCGCTGGCCTACGGCGGCGCCGCCGAGGAGGCGCTCCCGCACCTGCGCCGCGCGGTGGACGCGCGGCCGGACAGCCCCGAGCTGCACACCTACCTCGGCTTCGCCCTGGAGAAGGCGGGGCGCCCGGGGGAGGCGGCCGACGAATACCGGCGCGCCGAGCGGCTCCGCCCCTCCGATCCGGAGATCCACTACCACCTCGGCCAGGCGCTGCGCGCGGCGGGCCGCTACGACGAGGCCGAGCGCGAGCTGGACGCCGCCGCGCGCCTGCATTCCGCTCGCTGAGCCATGGCCCGACCCGCCGCCCCCTTCGGCCGCCTCCCCCGCGGGCAGCTGCTCGCCGGGCTGGGGCTGGTCGCGCTCGTCCTGCTCGCCTACGCCCCGGCCCTGGGCGGCGGCTTCATCTGGGACGACGACGGCTACGTGACCAAGCCGGCCCTCCAGTCGTGGCACGGCCTCTGGCGCATCTGGTTCGACCTGCGGGCGACCGAGCAGTACTACCCGCTGCTGCACACGCTCTTCTGGGCGGAGCACTGGATCTGGGGCGACAGCGCGCCCGCCTACCACTGGGCCTCGGTCCTGCTGCACGCGCTCGCCGCCTGCCTGCTCGCCCGCGTGCTGGTCCGCCTGCTGGGCTCCGCCTACGCCGCCTGGTTCGCGGCGCTGGTCTTCGCCCTCCATCCGGTCTGCGTCGAATCCGTGGCCTGGATCGCCGAGCAGAAGAACACCCTGTCGCTGGTCTTCTACCTCGCCTCCGCCCTGGCCTACCTCCGCTTCGAGGAGGGCCGGCGGCGGCGCGATTACGCGCTCGCGGCGGCCCTCTTTGTCCTCGCGGTCCTGAGCAAGACCGTCACGGCCACGCTGCCGGCCGCGCTGCTGGTGGCGCTGTGGTGGAAGCGCGGCCGGCTGGAGCTGCGGCGCGACGCCCTGCCGCTGCTGCCCTGGCTGGCCTTCGGCGCCGCGGCCGGGGCCTTCTCCGGCTGGGTCGAGCGCACCTACATCGGCGCCAAGGGAGGGGTCTTCGACCTCGGGCTCGCCCAGCGCCTGATCCTGGCCGGGCGCACCGGCTGGTTCTACCTGGGCAAGCTGCTCTGGCCGGCGCGCCTCATCTTCATCTACCCGCGGTGGGCGATCGACGCCCGCGATCCCGCGCAGTGGCTCCCCCTGCTCGCCATGGCCGCGCTGGTGCTCGGCCTGGCGGCGTGGGTCCGCGCCCGCCCCGGGTGGGCTCCGGCCCGCTCGGCGCTGGCCGCGCTGCTCTTCTTCCTCGGCTCGCTGGTGCCGACCAGCGGGCTCTTCAACGTCTACGGGTTCCTCTTCTCCTACGTCGCCGACCACTGGCAGTACCTGCCGGCGCTGGGCGTCATCGTGCTGGTCGCCGGCGGCGTCGGCCGCGCGGCCGCGCGGGGGCCCGCCTGGGCGCGCTGGGCGGCGCCCG
>DASZWO010000071.1:0-10367 GCA_035546595.1 Opitutaceae bacterium | reverse complement strand
CCGGAACCAGCGGCTGCTGCCGCGGCTGCGGGCCTTCATCGCCGCCCGCGGCCTGGACGCCGATCTGGCCGTGACCGAGGGGCCCGGCCACGCCACCGAGCTCGCCCGGGACGCCGTGCGCCGGGGCTGCGCCCGGGTGGTGGCGGTGGGCGGGGACGGCACGGTCAACGAGACCGCCCAGGCCCTCCTCCACACCCCGGCCGCCCTGGCCATCGTCCCCTCCGGCTCCGGCAACGGGCTCGCCCGCTACCTGGGGCTGCCGGCCTCCCCCTTGGCGGCGCTGGAGCTCGCCACCGCGCCGCGCGCCCGCGCCGTCCAGCTCGACGCCGGCGACGTCGCGGGGCGCCCCTTCTTCAACGCCATGGGCATCGGCCTCGACGCCGAGATCAGCCGCCGCTTCAAGCGGCTGACCCGCCGCGGGCTGCCGGCCTACCTGCGGACGGGGCTGGCCGCCTTCCTCGGGCGCCGGAGCGAGCGCGTGGCGATCGGCGCCGGCGGACGGACCGAGGAGCGGGAGATCCTGATCGTGGCGGTGGCCAATTCCGACCAGTACGGCAACGGGGCGATCGTCGCGCCCGGCGCGCGGGCGGACGACGGGGTGCTCGATTTGGTCGCGGTCGGGCCGGTCGGGCCGCCGGCGGCCGCCCTGCTGGCGGTCCGGCTCTTCCTCGGCACCTTCGACCGCAGCCCGGCGGTGCGCCGCCTGCGCAGCCCGCGCTTCGTCCTGCGCCGGCCCGCGCCCGGGCTGCTGCACACCGACGGGGAGGTGCACGAGGGGCCCGCCGGGATCGAGGTCGTCGTCCAGCCCCGCAGCCTGCGCGTCCTCACACCATGAAAAAGCTCCGCGTCCGCACCGTCATCCTCTCCGACGTCCACCTCGGAACGGCGGAAAGCAAGGTCAGGGAGGTGAACCACTTCCTTCGGCACATCCGCTGCCAGAAGCTGATCCTCAACGGGGACATCATCGACGGCTGGCAGCTCAAGCGCTCGGGCCTCTGGACCAAGGGCCACACCCGCTTCATCCGGATCGTGCTGAAGATGGTGGAGAAGAAGGACACCACCGTGGTCTACCTCCGGGGCAACCACGACGACATCCTGGCCAAGTTCCTGCCGCTGCAGTTCGCCCGGCTGAGCATCGTGGAGGAGCACATCCACGCCGGCATCCGCGGCCGGTACCTGGTGCTGCACGGCGACATCTTCGACTCGATCACCAGCAAGTTCGTCTTCCTCGCGCACGTCGGCGACTGGGGCTACCAGCTGCTGCTCCGGATCAACCGCCTCTACAATCTCTGGCGCCAGTGGCGGGGCGAGGAGTACTGGTCGCTGAGCAAGGCGATCAAGGCGCGGGTCAAGTCGGCGGTGAGCCACGTCTCCAAGTTCGAGGACCACCTCGCCCGCCTCGCCCGCGAGCGGGGGTGCACCGGCGTGATCTGCGGCCACATCCACACCCCCGCCGACAAGATGCTGGGCGACATCCACTACCTCAACTCCGGCGATTGGGTCGAGACCCTCACCGGCATCGTCGAGCATTGGGACGGGCGCTTCGAGCTGATCGACTTCGTCTCCTTCGCCCGGCAGTTCCCGATGGAGGAAGGGGACGAGGACCCGGGCGCGGCGGAGGCCGCCCTGCCCGCTCCCTCCGCGCCCCGTCCGCCGGCCGAGGTCGCCGCCCCCGGCGGGGCGGACTACCCCTGAATCCGCGGCGCCGCCGCCAGCGCCGCCTCGACGGCCGCCAAAGTCCGCGCCAGCGCGCCGGCGTTCTCCCGCCGCCAGGCGGCCGCGGCTTCCGCCATGGCCGCGCGCCGCGTCCCGTCGCGGAGAAGCTCGGAGGCCTGCTCCGCCAATTCGGCGGGATCGCGCACCGCCCGGGCCGCCCCGCGCTCCAGCAGCTCGTCGGCGATCTGCCGGAAGTTGCCCATCCCCGGGCCGAGCAGGATGGCCCGGCCGAGGGCCGCCGCCTCGACCGGGGTCTGGCCCTCGGTGTGCGGCGGCAGGCTCTTGCCCACGAACACCAGGTCGGCCAGCTGGGTGAACTGCCGCAGCTCGCCGGTGGTGTCGCCCACCGCCACGTCGGCGGCGGAGAGCGCGGCGCCGCGGGAGCGGAAGTGGATCCGGAGGCCGCCGCCGCGCAGCCGCGCTTCGATCTCGCCGCGGCGCTCGGCGTGCCGCGGCACGAGCAGGAGCGAGACCTGGAGCCCCGCCGACCGCGCCCGCCGCCAGGCCTCGAGCACCGCCTCCTCCTCGCCCGGCCAGGTGGAGGAGCCGAGGAGGACGAGGCCTTCCGGCAGCCCGAGTTCGTGACGCAGGCGCGCCCGCGCCGCCTCGTCCAGCAGGGGGATCTCGACGTCCAGCTTGATGTTGCCGGGCGGAGCGATCCGATCCGCCGGCACGCCGAGGGCGGCGAACCGCTCCGCGTCCTGCGCCGAGGCGGGCAGCACCCGCGCCAGGCCCCCGACCATCAGGTGCGCGGCGGGCGGGAAGAGCATCATCCGAGCGTAGCTGCGGTCGGAGATCCGCCCGTTGATCGCCAGGACCGGCACCCGGCGGCGCCGGGCCTGGGCCAGATGCTCCGGCCAGCGCTCGCCCTCGGTGAGCAGGGCGAGGTCGGGGTCGATCCCCCGCCAGGCGCGGGCCGAGAACGGAGCCCAATCGATCGGAAAATAGCCGATGCCCAGGGTGAGGCGCCGGTAGCGCTCCCCCGCCATCTTGTAGCCGGTGCTGGTGGTGGTGGTGAGGTAGACCTCGACGCCCGCCCGGTGCAGGCCCTCGAGCAGGGGGCCGATCGCGAGCATTTCCCCGACGCTGACCGCCTGGAGCCAGATCCGGCGGACCCCGGGCCGGCGCCGGGGCGCGTGGTGCTCGCCGAAGCGCTGGCGGAAGTTCTCGCCGTAGCCGCCCCGCCGGCGCATCCGCCACAGGTAATAGGGCGCGGACAGCGCCAGGCCGGGCAGGAAGATCAAGCGGTAGAGCCAGAGCATCGGAGGGAAGAAGGTGGAAGGAGGATGGGGGGAACATTCAAGCCCAACGTTTTGACTGACTTCGGCGCCCGCATTCCGTAGGCTTACCTTCCCTTGAACAAGCTCCTCGCCCTCGCCGCCCTCGCGCTGGTGCTGGCCGCCCGGCTCCCGGCCGCCCCCCTGCCCTTCCCCCAGGCCGACAGCGACCTCGCCCCCGACCCGCAGACGCGCTTCGGAGTTCTGCCCAACGGGCTGCGGTACGTGATCCTGCCCAATCACGAGCCCAAGGACCGCGCCTCGCTGCGCCTGCTCGTGCTCTCCGGGTCGCTGGAGGAAGCCGACAACCAGCGCGGCCTGGCCCACTTCCTGGAACACATGGCCTTCAACGGAAGCACGCACTACCCGCCGGGCACGCTGGTGGAGTACTTCCAGCGCCTGGGCATGAGCTTCGGCGGGGACACCAACGCCTACACCTCCTTCGACCACACCGCCTACCAGATCGAGCTGCCCGACACCAAGCCCGCCACCGTGGCCCAGGGCCTGCGGGTCTTCGGCGACTTCGCCGGAGGGCTCCTGCTCCGCCCCGACATGATCGCGAAGGAACGGCCCATCATCCTGGCGGAAAAGCGCACCCGCGATTCGGTGGAGTACCGCGAATTCGTCGCCTCCTTCGATTTCCTCCTCCACGGCACCCTGATCCCCCGGCGCGAGCCAATCGGGCTGGCGCCGGTGATCGAGGAGGCCCAGCGCGACCGCTTCGTCTCCCTCTACAACGACTGGTACCGCCCCGAACGGATGGTCGCGATCGTGGTCGGCGACGTCGACCCGGCCGCGGTCGAGCGCCAGATCGTGGCCGCCTTCTCCGGCGTGACCGACCGGGCGCCGGCCCTGCCCAACCCCAGCTACGGGCACGTCGTCGCCGCCCTGGGGCTGCAGGCCGCCTATCATGCGGAGCCCGAGGCGCCCTCCACCGACGTCACCATCGACGTGGTCGCCCCCTACTCCTACCAGCCCGACACCGCTGATCTCCGCCGCCGCCACCTCGCCCGCGATCTGGCCGCGGCCATGCTCAACCGCCGCCTGGAGATCCTTTCGAAGAAGGAGAACGCCGGCTTCATCCGCGGCAACGTCTCGATCGAGGAGGACTTCAATTTCTACCGCGACGCCGGGATCGACATCACCTGCGGCCCGGACCAGTGGAAGTCGGCCCTGGCGGTCGGGGAGCAGGAGCTGCGCCGCGCGCTGCAGTTCGGCTTCACCCCGGCGGAGCTGCGCGAGGCGGCGGCCAACGTCCGCAAGGAGCTCGAGCAGGCCGCAAAATCCGCCGCCACCCGCCGCTCGCCCCAGGTGGCCAACGAGATCATCTCCACGCTGGTCAACCGCACGGTCTTCACCAGTCCCGGCCAGGAGCTCGCCCTCCTCGGGCCGGACCTGGACAAGGTGACGCCGGACGACTGCCTGCAGGCGCTCCGGGTCGGATTCGGGGCGCCCGGCCGCTATGTGATGGTGCTGGGCAACGCCCGGCTCGAGGGCGATGGCAAGGCGGCGATCGTCGCGGCCTACCAGGCCTCGCGGGCGGCGGCGGTCCAGCCCCCGAACGCGGCGGCCAACCAGGCCTTCGCCTACACCGACTTCGGGCCGGCGGGAAAGATCGTGGAGCGCCGGCACGTCGCCGACCTCGACCTGACCGAGGCGCGCTTCGCCAACGGCGTGCGGGTCGACCTCAAGCGCACGCCCTTCGAGGCGAACCGCATCCGGATTTCCGTTCGCCTCGGCGGGGGCAAGCTGGACGAGCCCAAGGACAAGCCGGGCCTGGACTTCTTCTCCGAGCTTACCTTCGAGGCCGGGGGCCTCGGCCGCCACAGCGAGGACGACCTCCAGCGCATCCTGGCGGGCCGGAACGTGGGCTTCGAGTTCAAGGTCGAGAACGACGCCTTCGCCTTCACCGGGTCCACCACCCCGGCCGATCTCCCGCTCGAGCTGCAGCTGCTCGCCGCCTACCTGACCGATCCCGGCTACCGGCCGGAGGCCCTCCGGCTGGCGCGCAAGAACCTGACCGAAATCTACAACGAGCTCGACCATTCCACCAACGGCCCCTTGGAGACCGAGGTGCCGCGCCTGCTGGCCGGCGGCGACCCGCGTTTCGGGCTCCCCGGCCGCGCCACCGAGTTCCAGCGCACCCTGGCGGAGGAGAAGGCCTGGCTCGGGCCGCAGCTCAAGTCGGGCGCCATCGAGATCGCCCTGGTGGGCGACCTGGATCCCGACGCCACCCTCGCGGCCCTGGCCCGCACCTTCGGCGCCTTGCCCGAGCGCCGGCCGAAGCCCGCCTACACCGCGGAGCGGCAGGTCCGCTATCCGCCGGCCCCGCTGGACAGGGAATACACCGTGCCCACCGAGATTCCCAAGGCGGTGGTCGCCCTCTTCTGGCCGACGACGGACGGGCGCGACATCCACGTGCAGCGCCGGCTGCAGCTCCTGGCCTCGGTCCTGGACGACCGCCTGCGGGTGGCCATCCGCGAGAAGCTCGGCGACGCCTACGCCCCCGAGGCCGGCAGCGACACCTCGGACACCTTCCCCGGCTACGGCCTGATGATTGCCGAGGTCGGCGGCGCCGCGCCCGAGCGCGCCGCGGAAATCGCCCGCGCCGTGCGCGGCATCGCCGCGGACCTCCAGGCCCATGGCGTGAGCGCCGACGAGCTGACCCGCGCCAAGGAGCCCATCCTCACCCGGCTGAAGGACTCGGTCCGCAGCAATCCCTACTGGCTCGAGGCCGTGCTCGCGCGCTGCCAGGAGTATCCCGAGCGGCTCGACTGGGCCCGCACCCGGCAGAAGGACATCGCCGCCATCACCCGGGCCGACCTCTCGGAGCTGGCCCAGCGCTACCTGGCGGCGGATGCCGCCAGCCAGTTCATCTCCCGCCCGGCCGCCGCTCCCGCCAAGCCCTGAGCCGGGCTAGTCCGCGCCCGAGGCGGCGCGGGCCCTGGCCCGGCCGCCGCGGCGGAAGCGGCGCAGCAGCACCGCCAGGTCCTCCTGCCCCTCGATGCGCAGGAGCCAGAGCGCCCCTCCGTAGAGCGCGATTCCGAGCGGAATCAGGCCGAAGATCGCCCCCACGTCCCGGGCCCGGGGGCTCAGCGGCGCGTGGCCCAGGCCGATCCACCCCGCCCGCACCGCCGCGCCCATCAGGGCGGTGGCCAGCGCCACCTTGGCAACGCTGGGCCAGAGCGGCGCGAACGTCATCGCCGGAAGGCGCCGAACCAGGGCCCGCTGGAGAAGTAGCGTCTGGACGATGATCGCGCTGGTGCTGGCGACGACCAGCCCCTCGGTGGCGCGGTGCCAGTCCGCGCGCAGCAGGTGCATCAGCCCGACGCTCAGGCCCAGGTTCACGAAGAAGTCGACGGTGGCGACCCGCACCGGCGTCCGCGTGTCCTTCACGGCGTAGAAGGCCCGCACCGTCAGGCTGACCACCGAGAAGAACGGCAGGCCGACCACGAAGAACGAGAGCAGGCGGGCCATGAACGCTGCGTCGTCCGCGCCGAAGCGCCCGTGGCGGTAGAGGAAGTCGACGATGGGATGCCCGAGCAGGGCCAGCCCCACCGCCGCCGGGACGTTGATGATCAGGATCAGCCGCAGCCCCTTGCGGTAGTCCTCCGCCATGGCGGCCCGGTTGCCCTCGACCGCGTGCCGGGCGATCAGCGGGTAGACCACGGTCGACACGGCAATGGCGAACACCCCGATGGGAAATTCCATCAGCCGGTTGGCGTTGAAGAGCTGCGTGACTGCGGCGCCGTTGATGGAGAAGGCGAGCAGCCGCGACACCGTCACGTTGACCTGGTAGATGGCGGTGCCGAAGAGTCCCGGGAGCATCAGCCGCCCGATTTCGACGATCCGCGGGGAGACGCTCAGGTCGAGGCGGGGCCGCCACCCGGCGTGGACCAGGACGCCGGCCGAGGTGGCGAACTGGACGAATCCGCCGAGGAGGACGCCCCCGACCAGCCAGTGGATCTCCGCCCAGGGGTTCTTGGCCAGGTGCCACCAGACCCCCGCGTACGAGGCGATCATGATGACGTTGAGGAAAATCGGCGAGAGCGTCGGTTCGGTGAACCGCTCGTAGACGTTCAGCGTGGCGTTGCAGGCCGCCGCCAGCGCGATGAAGATCAGGTAGGGGAAGAGCAGCGCCGCCAGGTCGGCCGCCTGGTACCAGCGGTCCGGGTGCCCGGCGAGCAGGCGGGCGTTCCGGCAGAGCAGGACGCCGATCCCCACCAGGACGCCGCTGACCAGCAGCAGCCACGAGGTCACCTGCGAGAGCAGCCGATGCGCGCCCTCGCGGCCGCGCTCGTGCATCTCCTCCTGGAGGGTCGGGATGAAGGCGGCCGTCAGGGAGCCCTCCGCCAGCAGCCGCCGGAAGAGGTTGGGCATGGTCCAGGCCGCGAGGAACGCGGAATACAGCCCGCTCGCCCCGAAGATGCCGACCCCCAGCGCGTCCCGCCAGACGCCGAGGAAGCGGGAGACGACGGTCAGGACCGAGACGACCCCGATGTTCTTGAGCTTCTTCGACAAGGTCGGAACGGCCTATTTCTTGGCGTCCGACTTGGGCTTCTCCGCCGCGGGCTTGGCCGCCTCCGCCTTCGGCGCCTCGCCCTTCTTGCCCCCCTCGCCGCCCTCCTTCGCCCCCGCGCTCTTCTTGTAGTCGGTGATGTAGAATCCCGTGCCCTTGAAGATCAGCCCGGCGCCGCCGCCGATCAGGCGCTTCAGGCCCGGTTTGCCGCACTTGGGGCACTTGGTCAGCCGGGGGTCGTTCATCGACTGGAACTGCTCGAAATGGTGGCCGCACTTGGGGCAGGCGTACTCGTAGGTGGGCATGGCGAACGTATTACGTGACTTTGCCGCCGGGATTTCCAACATCTTTCGCCGTGGACTTTTCCGCCGAACTGAACCGCCGGGTCGCCCGGATCGAAGAGGGGATCGAACGCTACCTGCCTCCGGCCTCCGAAAGGCCGGAGCGGCTGCACACCGCCATGCGCTATTCCATGCAGGCGGGCGGCAAGCGGCTGCGGCCCGTGCTGGTGCTGGCGGCGGCCGAGAGCGGCCCGGGCGGGACCGACGCGCTTGCGGCCGCGGTGGCGGTGGAGTGCATCCACACCTATTCGCTGATCCACGACGACCTCCCCTGCATGGACAACGACGATCTGCGGCGGGGCCGGCCGACCTCCCACAGGGCCTTCGACGAGGCCACCGCCCTGCTGGCGGGCGACGCGCTGCTGACCCACGCCTTCGCGCTGCTCGGGTCCGCCTATGCCGGGCAGCCTCCCCTGGCCGCGGCGCTGCTCGCCGAGCTGGGCGAGGCCGCCGGCAGCCGCCGGCTCATCGGCGGTCAGATGGCGGACCTGCAGGCGGAGAAGAAGGCCGACGCCACCCCGGAGGAGCTGGAGTTCATCCACCGCAACAAGACCGGGGCGATGATCGAGGTCTCCCTCGCGATGGGAGGGCGCTGCGGCGGGGTCACCGCCGCGCAGGTCGAGATCCTGCGCGCGGCCGGGCGCCACCTCGGCCTGGCGTTTCAGATCACCGACGACATCCTCGACGCCACGGCCGACAGCGCCACCCTGGGCAAGACCGCGGGCAAGGACGCCAAGGCCGACAAGACCACCTTTCTCAAGCTGCACGGCCTGGAGGGTTCCCGCCGCCTGGCGCGCCAGGAGTCGGACCGGGCCATCGCCGAGTTTCAGCGGCTGCCCGGCGGCGCCCCGTTTCTGGTGGCGCTGACCGAATCCATGGCCTCGCGGGGCAGCTGAGCCGGCTACTGCCGGCTCAACGCGAGGAGGAACTCCGCGTTGGACTTGGTCTTCTTCAGCCGCTGGATCAGCATCTCCATCGACTCGATCGGGCCCAGGCCCTGCATCGCGCGGCGGAGGCCGTAAATCCGCTGCAGCTCGTCGGGGTGGTAGATCAGCTCCTCCTTGCGGGTGCCGGAGCGGTCGATGTTGATGGCGGGGAAGACGCGCCGCTCCACCAGCCCGCGGTCGAGGTGCAGCTCCATGTTGCCGGTGCCCTTGAACTCCTCGAAGATCACCTCGTCCGCCCGGCTGCCGGTGTCGATCAGGGCGGTGGCGACGATGGTCAGGCTGCCCGCGCCCTCGATGTTGCGGGCCGCGCCGAAAAAGCGCTTCGGCTTCTGCAGCGCGGTGGCCTCCAGGCCGCCGGACATGATCTTGCCCGCGTTCGAGGCCAGCGCGTTGTAGGCGCGGGCCAGGCGGGTGATGGAGTCGAGCAGGATGACCACGTGCTGGCCCTGCTCGACCAGGCGGCGGGCCTTCTCCCCCACCATCTCCGCGCAGTGGACATGGCTCTCCGGAGCCTCGTCGAAGGTCGAGGCGACGACCTCGCCCTTGGTGTGCCGGCGGAAATCGGTCACCTCCTCGGGTCGCTCGTCGATCAGCAGGAGGATGAGCTTGGTCTCGGGGCTGTTCTCCGAGACGGAGTTGGCGATGTTCTGCAGCAGAACGGTCTTGCCCGTGCGCGGCGGCGCGACGATCAGGCCGCGCTGCCCGTAGCCGATGGGGGTGAGGATGTCCACCGCCCGCATCGAGACGTCCTTCTGCACCTCCGGGGCCTCCAGCAGGATGCGCTTGAGCGGATAGTAGGGAATGAGCTCCTCGAAGGGGGTGACCTTGGAGATCTCCTCCGGATCGGCGCCCATGACCTCGTCGATCCGCACGACCGCGGGGCAGCGCTCCTCGCCTTGGGGCGCCTGGAGCAGGACCGAAACCCGGTGGCCGCGCTTCAGGCCGTAGCGCCGGATCAGGCTTTCGGGGAGGAAGGGGTCCTCGGGATAGAGGCGGTAGTTGACGTGCTCGTGGACGATGAAGGCGCCGCGATCGGTCAGGTCCACGTAGCCCAGATCCCGGATCGGCCGCTTGGCCTCCGACGCCTTGGCGAAGATCTGCCGGAGCAGCTGGCGGCGGTTGGGCGCGCCCTCGAATTCCGCGCCGAACTCGCGGGCATAGGCGGTCAGCTCGGCCAGCGGGAGCGCATAGAGTTCGTCGACCTGGACGGCCTTCCCCTTGGCCGAAGCGATTTCCTTGGCCAGGGCGTCCAGCGCCGCCGTATCCGCGAAGCGGGCGGCATCGGGCAGGTCGCCGAAGACGGGCCCGGAATGGGGGGGCGGGGGCTGCGGGGGATGGGACGGGCCGCCATGGCCGCCGCCGCCCTGCCAGCCGCCGCCGTGCCGGCCCCGCTTGCGCTTGTTCCGCTTCCAAAAATTGCGATCCTGCCATTCGCCGCGGCCGCCCCCTCCCCCGCCGTGGCCCTGATAGCCGCCGTCCTGGTGGCCGCCGCCCTGTCCGTTCGCCGCGGGGCCCGCCGGGGCGGCGGATGCCTCGGCCGCGGGGGCCGGCGCCGGCTCGGCCGCCG
>DASZWO010000070.1:0-68921 GCA_035546595.1 Opitutaceae bacterium | reverse complement strand
CCCGCCGCCCGCGGGGAGGGCCCCGCCGCCGGATGCGGCCAGAGGCGCCAGGCGGCGGCGCCCGCGGCGAGCGCCAGGAGCAGCGCGGCGGCGGCGCGCGGGCTCATCAGCCCATGAATCCCAGGTTCGCCGCCGCGAAGCGGCCGATGTTCGGCAGGACCACCGGGAGGTTGGTGGCGCTGACGCCGAACCAGCTGGCGAGGGTGGCCGCGTACTGGTCCACGCTCGTGCTCGGTATCCAGCGGCCGCGGCCGGTGTCGTCGGGCCCGCCGATCGTGAGGTCCTGAACCTTGCCGTAGATCCGGCCGCCCTGCACCGCGCCGCCCATGATCAGGTGGTGGCTGCCCCAGCCGTGGTCCGAGCCGTCGCCGTTGGTGTTGAAGGTGCGGCTGAAGTCGGAGGCGGTGAAGGTGGTGACCTGCTGGGAGAGTCCGAGCTCGGCCGTGGCGTTGTAGAAGGCGCCGAGCCCCTGGCTGAGCTGCTGCAGGAGGGTGGCGTGGGCCGGGAGCTCGCCGGAGTGGAGGTCCCAGCCCCCGAGGCTGGCGAAGAAGATCTGCCGCTTCAGCCCGAGCTGGGAGGAGACGGAGATGAGCTTGGCGATCATCTGCAGCTGGCTGCCCAGGCTGGTGGCGGGGAACTTGGTGCTGAGGGCGGCCGCGCCGCCCAGGATCGAATTGAGGGTCGTGCTGGCCCCGATGGCGGAGCTGGTGACCCCGCCGAAGGCGGCCTGGAACAGGCTCACGTCCTGCTGGTTCAGGATGTTCTGCTCGGCCGCGAAGCGCACCGGGTTGATCGAGCCGCCGGAGGCCCCGGCCACCGTCACCGCGCCGCTGGGGTTGACCGCGAACTGCGAGACCACATTGCCGACCTGGAAGGAGTTTTCCCCGGCCACGCTGATGGCCATCGAGATCTTCGGGTTGCTGTTGATCGCGTTGATCAGGTCGGCCAGGCGCCCCCCCCAGCCGGTCTGGAACGGCTGGTCGGGGATGCTGCTCTGCCACTGCACCTGCTGGTCGGCGTGGGAAAAGAGCTGGGCCGGCAGGGCGGCCGTCCCCGAATTGTACTGGGCCAGGGTGACGGGCTGGAGCAGCGTGCCGGTGTTGGCGAGGATCGCCAGATTGCCGCCGTTGAAGAGCCCCTGGACCTCGGCCAGCGAGGGGTGCAGGCCCCAGGTGCGGCCGTCGGTCGCCTTCGGGCTGATCGGCAGCAGCTGGGACTGGGGGATGGCCAGGGCGGTGCGCTGGGCGGCGTAGGCGGCGTAGTCGCTGCTGCCGCTGGGGATGAGGACGTTGTTCGAGTCGTTCCCGCCGTAGAGGAAAAGGCAGACGAGGGCCTTGAAGTCGGTGCTGGTGGAGGAATCGGCGGCGGCGGCGCCGATCATGCGCAGCTGCGCCAGGGCGGAGAGGACGCCGGTGGCGCCGACGGCCGCGCAGGCATTGCCGATGAAGCGGCGGCGGGAGAGCAGGTAGGGGTCCATGGGAAGGCTACTGCTGGACGGCTCCGTCGGGCGAGACGGCGGCGAGCTCGAGGACGAAGCGGGCCTTGTCCAGGGGCTGGGCCGAGGCCGGAAGGGCGGCCAGCCCGGAGAGGATCTGGCGCTGGGTCGAGGCCGACATGTTCCCCCCGCAGAGCAGCAGGTTGGCGAGCGCAACCATCGCCGGCGGGCTCGAGGCCTGGCCGGTGAGGGCCGAGAGATCGAGCACGAGGGTGGCGGCGGATGGCGAGGAGGAGGTGTAGATCGCGCTGTGGAGGCTGTTGACCACGCTGATCGCGGTCGAGGCGGTGGTGATCTCAAACTCCGGGGCATAGAGGTCGGCGGAGGCCAGCAGCCCGGGCTGGATGTAGTTCGGGAGGAAGAAATTGAAGACGGTGGGCGAGGCCAGGGGGGTCTGTCCCAGCGAGCTGTCGGTGTTGAAGACCGCGAACCGGCCCTCGGCGGACGCGGCGTGGAAGGCCCGGTAGAGCGCGGCCTGGCGCAGCAGAGGCTCCTTCAGCTTGCCGAATCCGGCATTGGCCAGCTCGGAAGGGGACCGGGCCTCCGGATCGAGCAGGATGGCCCGGACCACCGCGGCCAGGTCGCCCCGGACCCCGCTGCCGTCGTTGGCGAACACCTGCGCGACGCGGTAGACGTAGCCCGGGCTCGGGTCGCTGGTGACCAGCCGCTGGATCAGCAGGCGGCAGAAGAAGGGGGCGGTGTTCTGGTGGTTGAAGAGGGTGTCGAGCTCCTCCTTGAGGTCGGCTGCGCCGCCCTGACCGGCCGGCAGCACCACGCCGTTCACGATCGTCTTCGGCGTGTTGTCGTGAAAGGCGGGGTACAGCATCATCGGGTCGTACCAGTCGGCGGCGGATCCGGTGAAGCTCGGCTTGCTGGCCGCGCTGGCGTAGGCCCAGCCGGTGAAGACGTTGGCGGTCTGGACGATGGTGGCCTGGTCGTAGGTCGCGACGGGCCGGCCGCCGGCGTCGAGCTGGAGGCTCCCGTCGGGATTGAGCTCGTTGAGGCCGATGGTGAAGAGCTGCATCACCTCCCGGGCGTAGTTCTCGTCCGCCGCCGTGCCCTTGGCCGGGTTGGCCGGGGCGTTCCGCAGCATGCTGAGGTAGTTGCCCATCACCGGGCTGAGGGTCACGTCCTCGAGCAGCTGCCGGAAATTGCCGAAGGCGTCGTGGGCCAAGAGGTCGTAGTAATTGGCCAGCGCCTCGGGCTGGTTGGCCAGCGAGGAGGCGGCGTCGGAGACGACGAAGATCTCGCTCAGCGCGAAGGCCACGCGCTGGCGAAGCTGGTCCGGCGCGGTGGCCGCCACGGTCCACCACGCCGCCAGGCGGTTGTTCTGCACCACCGCGAATTTGCCCGTGTTGGGGTAGGCGGCGGCGTCGGCGCGCGTGAGCGCGAGGTGCGAGGTCTCGGGCAGGGCCAGCTGGGCCGCCAGCCATTTGGCGTAGCCCTGGGCCATCAGCGCCGAGATGTCCGCCGAAGTGGGGCCGAACGTCGCCTGGGCCAGGAAGCGGGCGGCGTCGTTCTGGGTGACGACGCCCAGATCGACGGGCGGTGGCGGCGGGGGGGGCGTGAAGGTCTGCGAGCCGGTCCCGAGCAGGAACTGCCCGCCGAGCTCGCCGCTGGGAAAGCTGTCGGTGTCGATCTCGACATAGAGGTTGCCGGAAGCCAGGGCCGACTGGAGCGAGGCGGTGGCGAAGTTCCCGGTCGGGGCGAAGGTCCACGGCTTGTTCGTGACCTGGCCGCTGCCCAGGCCGAAGACGAAGGTTCCGGCGCCGCCGGTCCCGCCCACGGTGAGGTGGGCGGTGATCTCCTCCGAGGAGAGGTTGGCGAAGAAGACGTCGACCGAGGCGCTCGAGCCGTCGGCGCTGAGCTGGATCGTCGCGGTGCCGTTGGCGGTCGACGAGGAGGCGCCGGCCAGCGGATGAAGCAGGGCGACGTAGAGCGGCCCGCCGCCGGCGGCCGCCTGCGCGCGCATCCCCGGGATCCCCGGCTCCGCCAGCAGCGCCGCCGCGACGGCCGCCAGGCGAAGGGGGGCGGGGATGGAAAGCATGCGGAATGGTGACGATTGCCCCGCGCGCCGGTAACACCAAACGGGCGCCGTCCCCGCCTATTAACCGCGCTCATGCCCGATGCCGCTGTAGGGTTTTCCCCTACAGGCCGGCGGGGGTGCCCCCTCAGGTCACCGTCCGCAGCTGCACGCTGTCGACCAGGCGGTCCTGCGAGACGATGTCGGTCGCGAAGATGAGCTTGTCGCCCACGCGGACGCGGCCGAGCCGGCGGAGGGTGTCGATCGCGCTCTTGATCGTGGCGTCCGGGTCGGCGGCGAAGGGCAGCAGGTAGGGTTCGACCGAGCGGAGCAGGCGCAGCTGCCGCAGCAGCGCCGCATGCGGGGTGAAGGCGAGGATGGCGGAATGCACCGGCCGGAGCGCGGCCAGGCCGTGCGCCATGAAGCCGTGCCGGGTGAAGGTGACGAGATGGGAATTGGGCAGGCGGTTGGCCAGCGTCACCGCCGCATGCAGGATCTTCATCCGCTCGGTCGAGAGCTGCGGCTGCGGCGGCTCCGCCGGCGCCTCGGCCTCGATCCGCCGCGCGATCTTGTCGAGCATCTGCACGCACTCCAGGGGGTATTTTCCGACGGTGGTTTCGCCCGAGAGCATGACGCAGTCGGCGAGCTCGTAGACCGCGTTGGCCACGTCGGTGATCTCGGCGCGGGTCGGGACCGGCTGGGAGATCATCGACTCGAGCATGTGGGTGGCGATGATCACCGGCTTGCCGTGGGCCAGGCAGGCGTTGACCGCGCGGCGCTGGATCACCGGCAGGTCCTCGAAGGGGCACTCGATCCCGAGGTCGCCGCGCGCCACCATCAGCGAGTCGCAGGCCTGGACGATCTCCTCCAGATTGGTGATGGCCGACTGGTCCTCGATCTTCGCCACGATCCGGACTTTCGATTTCCGCTCCGCCAGGAAGTCCCGCAGGCTCTGGATGTCCGCGGCCTCCCGCACGAAGGACATGGCGAGGAAGTCGATGCCCTCCTCCAGGCCGACGGCGGCGTCGGCGCGGTCCTTCTCGGTGAAGGCCGGCAGGTTCACCTTCACCCCGGGGAGGTTGATATGGCGCCGGGACTTGAGCTCGCCCGGCACCAGCACCCGGCAGCGGATCCGGGCCGCGTCCTTCTCCAGGACCTCGAGCTGGATCAGGCCGTTGTCCACCAGCACGGTGTCGCCCACCTTGATGTCGTTGACCAGGTCCCGGTAGTTGACGTTGACCGAGCGCACCTCCTCCTCGCGGCCGGCGCCGGGCTTGACCGAGAAGTCGAAGATTTCGCCGGGCTTGAGCTCGATCGGCGCCTCGACGTCGCCGGTGCGGATCTCCGGGCCCTTGATGTCCATCATCACCGCCACGTCGCGCCCGACCCGCGCGCTGACCGCGCGGATGCGGCGGACGGTCGCCCGGGTCCAGTCGTGCGTGGCGTGGGCCATGTTGAGCCGGACGACGTCGGCCCCGGCCAGGATCAGGCGCTCGAGCATGTCGTCGCTCTCGCTCGCCGGGCCGAGCGTGAAGATGATCTTGGTGCGGCGGAAGGCCGCGGCGGAGGCGTTAGCACTCATAGAAGGAGGTGCCCTGCCCGTGGCCCACGATGGCGAACTCGCAGCGGAGCAGCGCGCGGGCGGGGGCCAGCGCGGCCTCGACCGCGGAGGGTGAATTGCAGTCCCGGGAGAGATGGGTGAGGTAGATGCGGCGCCAGCGGGGGCTGGCCACGCTGGCGAGCAGCTCCAGCGCCGCCTCGTTGGAGAGATGCCCGTGGCGGCCGCTGATCCGCTGCTTGGTCGACCAGGAGCGCCGGACGTCGGCCTGGAGCATCCGGGGGCAGTGATTGGACTCGACCACCAGGACGTCGCACTCGCGCACCCGCTCGCGCACCAGCGGCGGCACGTGCCCGAGATCGGTCAGCCAGGCCAGGCTGCGGCGGGGTTCGAAAAGATCCTGCTCCTCTCCGATGCTGAAGCGGAAGCCCACCGGCTCGTGGGCGTCGTGGGGGACGGCGAAGCTTTCCACCTCCAGGTCCAGGAAGCGGAAGCTGGCTCCGGTCTCGAATACCTTCCAGGCGGGACGGTAGCTGAGGTTTTCCTGCACCGCGCGGGCGGTGGGCCCGTTGGCGAAGATCTGGATGCGGGGATGGCGCCGCAGGCCCTCGACGGCGGCGGAGTGGTCGCCGTGCTCGTGGGTGAGGAAGACGGCGTCGATCTGCTCCAGGGACTCCCCGGCCTCGGCCAGGAGGCGGCCCAGCCGCCGGACGGAAAAGCCGGCGTCCACCAGCACCCGCGCCCGGGGGGTGACGATCAGCGCGCTGTTGCCGGAGCTACCGCTGCCGAGGATGCAAAAACGAAGCCCCATGTCGGACCATTCCAAGGTCGCGCGCGGCAACCGCGCAATGCTTTTGATGAACTGCCCATCGGCCGCGGAGGGCCGCTGTCCGCGCCGGCGGCCAATGTCACCGGTCCGGCCCGGGCCTACTTTTTGTAGACCTTCGCGGGGTCGAAGACCCGCTCGGCCGCGAACTCGAGCTTGAGCGAGGCCGGGTCATCGGGCTGCGCGCCCGCCGCGAGCTTGCGGTAGAAGCAGGACTGGTAGCCGTTGTGGCAGGCGGCCCCGCCGACATTCTCGACCTTGAGCAGGATCACGTCCTGGTCGCAGTCCACCCGCAGCTCCCGCACCAGCTGGACATGGCCCGACTCCTCGCCCTTGAGCCAGAGCTTGCCGCGCGAGCGGCTCCAGTAGGTCGCCTTCTTCGTCCGGAGGGTGTGCGCCAGCGACTCCGCGTTCATGAAGGCGAACATCAGCACCTCGTTGGTCGCCGCGTCGACCGTGATGCAGGGGATGAGGCCGTCGGCGCCGAATTTGGGCTGAAGCGCTCCGCCGAGCTCGATCTCGGCGCTGGTGGTGCGGGCGGGAAAGGAAGTCATGGGAAGGATAAACCATGAGCCTCCCGGCGAAATGATCAACCCTTCGCCGCGTCGCCCAGGCGCCGGAGATAGTCATAGCTGTAGAGCCCGGTGCGGTGGCCGTCGCTGAAGTCGAAGCGCAGGGCGTAGTTGCCGACCTGCTCCCAGCCGAGAACCCGGACGCCGGGGTAGGCGCGGGGCGCCTCGCCGCCGTGCTGCTGGCCGAAGATGTCCCGCTCGCCGCGGGTCTCGGCGCTGGGCGAGGCCGCCCGCAGGCGCCCGGCGGCGAGGTAGCTCTCGGCGCCGTCATTCCAGGCGATCGCGACCTCCTCGCCGATCAGCTGGACGTTGGTGGGCTGCAGCGGCATGCCCGGATGAAGCAAAAAAGACGGCCCGACCGCAAGGTCGGGCCGTCGGCCGGGCCGCGGGTGCGGCCTACTTCGTGGTGAGATTGTCCTGGACGTCCTTGACGCCGGGGACCGCCTTGGCGTCCCTCTCGGCCGCCGCCTTCTGGTCCGAGTTGTCGACGAAGCCGCTGAGCTGCACGGTGCCCTTGAAGGTGGTCACCGAGATCTCGTGCGACTTGACCAGGTCGTCGTTGAACAGGGCCGCCTTCACCTTGGCGGTGATGGCCGTGTCGTCGATGTTTTCGCCGGTGCTTTCCTTGGTTTGGGAGCCGGCGCAGCCGGCGAGGGCGAGCGCGCCGCCCGCGAGGGACAGGATGGATAGCTGTTTGAGCAGGTTGGTTTTCATGGGATTATGATTCGATCTATCCCTATATACAGGCTGCCCTTGCGCCGGTGCCCCGGCGGGCCGAAAAAACCGCCACGATCGCGGGGAACTATCCGGCGAAACGCCGATCCCACGGCGGGGAGGGACCGGTGGGAACTGGGGGGGCGAATTCGCAATCCAAGCGGCCCATGCCTACTGCAACCGCCAAAAAGCGGGCCCGGGCCGCCGCGCGCCAAGGGAAGCGGCCCACGACCCAGGCCGGTGCATTCGTCCGCGAGGAGATGCACCGCTATGAAGAAGGGAGCGGCAACGTCAAATCCCGGCGCCAGGCCGTCGCGATCGGCCTTTCCGAGGCCCGCCGCGCCGGCGTGAAGCTCCCCGCCCCGCGCGGCTCGCGGCTCCGCCGCCGGGCCGCCCGCGACCGGGCCATCGGCTCGGGCCGCGCCCGCGTGTCACCGGCTCGCTCCCGCGGGGCGAAGAAAGCCGCGCGCACCCGCGCCCGCTCAGGAAAATAGTTCGGCGCCGGTTGGAGGGCTCCAGCCGTGTCCGAACCCGCGCCCCAGCGGCCGCCGCCTGCGCCCCTTTTTGGCGCCGGCGGCACCGCGCTTTATCGCGCCGCGCTCGGGGTGGTGGCGCTCTCGCTGCTGGGGGCGGCGACCGCGGTGTTCGCCTACTTCCACGCCCCCTGGTGGACCCGCGTCGGCTACGCCGAGGACCAGCCGGTGCTCTTCAGCCACCGGCATCACGTCGGCGAACTGCACATCGACTGCCGCTTCTGCCACAGCTCGGTCGAGCACTCCGCCTTCGCCGGGCTCCCGCCGACCGAGACCTGCCTCACCTGCCACTCCCAGGTCTTCACCGACACCGCCATGCTGCGCCCGGTGGTGGCCAGCGCGGAGAGGGGCCGGCCGCTGCGGTGGCAGGCGGTCACCCGGCTCCCCGACCACGTCTATTTCGACCACAGCATCCACATCGCCAAGGGCGTGGGCTGCACCACCTGCCACGGGGAGGTCGGCCAGATGGCGCTGCTGGCCAAGGCCGAGCGGGTCGACATGCGCTGGTGCGTCGACTGCCACCGGAACCCGGCCCGGGCGCTGCGGCCCCGCGATGAGGTCTTCGAGGCGGACTGGCATCCCCCGGCCGATCAGGAGCAGCGCGGGCGGGCGTTGATGGCCGCCTACCACATCAACACGACCTTCCTCACCGACTGCAACACATGCCACCGCTGAATCCCCTCCGCCCCGCCGACGAGTTTCCCGCCGGCGCGTCCGACCCGCCCGATGCGATCGGCCGCCGCGACTTCCTGCGGCTGGCCGGGGCCTCGGCGGCGCTCGCCGGGCTGTCGGGCTGCGGCCCCCCGGCCAAGACGCTGGCGCCCTATGTGGTGCAGCCGGAGTCGATCATCCCGGGAAAAGCGGCCTACTACGCGACCGCCATGCCCTGGGAGGGCTACGCGCGTGGCCTGGTGGCCGAGGCCCACGAGGGCCGCCCGACCAAGCTGGAGGGGAACCCGGAGGCGGCGGAGAGCCTGGGCGCCACGGACGCCCAGACCCAGGCCTCCGTCCTCTCGCTCTACGATCCGGACCGCTCGCGCAGCCCCCGCCGCGGCGGCTTCCCCGCCAGCTGGGACGCCTTCGAGGCGGAGTGGGGCGCGCGCCGGCAGGCCCTGGCGGCCAAGGGCGGGGCCGGCCTAGCGCTCCTGGCCGAGCCGACCACGTCGCCGACCTTCCGGCGGGAGATGCGCCGGCTCCTCGAGCGGCTTCCGCGCGCGCGCTGGTACCAGCACACCGCGCTGGCGCGCTACGACCGGAACGGCCGGCAGGCCGACGCGGCCGTGGGCGAGGCCGACCTGATCTTCGCCATCGGGAGCGATTTCCTCATCAGCCACCCGGCGGCGCTGCGCTACGCGCGGGATTTTGCGCGGCGCCGCCGGAGCCGCGGCGGGGCGCGCGCGAACCGGCTCTACGTCGCCGAGGCCGCCCTGACCGTGACCGGAAGCATGGCCGACCACCGGCTTCCCATCCTCCCCGGGCGGCTGGCTGCGCTGCTGGCGGCGATCGACGGGGGCGAGACGGCGGGGCTGCCGGCCGCGGAGCGGGAGTTTGCCTCCCGGCTGCGGGCCGATCTGGCGCGGCACGGCGGGAGGGCGCTCTGCCTCGCGGGCCCGGAGCAGGAGGGGCATGTCCAGGAATGGGCGGCGAAATGCAACGCTCGCTCCGGCTCGGCCCGCCTGGCCTGGGACGGCCCCGCGCTGCGCTCCGACGCGGATCCGGGGTCCGCCGGCGGCCTGCGCGAACTCGCCGGCGCCCTGGAGGCGGGGGAGGTCTCCGACCTCGTCATCCTCGGCTGCAATCCAGTCTACACCGGGGCGCCCGGCGCGGACTTTGCCGAGCGCCTCGCCGACGCCGCCTTCACCGTCCATCTCGGCTCCTATGCCGACGAGACCGGCGTCCTCTGCGGCTGGCACCTGCCCGAGAGCCACTACCTCGAGGCATGGGGGGACCTGCTCGGCTATGGGGGCCAGGCCCTGATCCAGCAGCCGCTGATCGATCCGCTCTATTCCTCGCGCAGCGCGGCGGAGATGGTCCGCTTCCTGGCGGACGGGATGGCGGCGCCGGGCTACGATCTGGTGAGGGAGACCTGGCGGGCCGCGGCCGGAAAGGATTTCGAGGGCCGATGGGCGGGATGGCTGAACCGCGGCGTGGTCGACGACGGGACCCGGCTGCCGGCGCCTCCCGTTTCGGCGGCGGGCGGCCGGCCGGAGCAGGCGGCGCCGGCCGGCGGAGGGCTCACCCTGCTGTTCCGCCCCGACCCCAACCTGGGGGACGGTCGCTGGTCGAACAACGCCTGGCTGCAGGAATTGCCGCGGCCTTTCACCACGCTGGTATGGGACAACGCCGCCTGCCTCAGCCCGGACCTGGCCGGGCGCCTGGGGGTGAGGGAAGGGGACGTGATCGAGCTCAGCTGCGGGGGGCGCCGGATCTCGGCGCCGGTGGCGCTGGCGCGGGGCCAGGCCGACGGCTGCGTCGTGGTCCATTTCGGGGGCGGCCGGACCGCCGCCGGAGGGGTGGGCAACGGCCGGGGCTTCGACGCCTACCGGCTCCGGCCCGGCGAGGGCGTCTGGCGCGCCGAAGGCCTGGAGATCCGGCCGACGGGCGCCTGGCAGCGGCTGGTTTTCACCCAGCATCATTTCGCGATGGACGGGCGCGACCTGGCCCGCTGGACGGAGCCGGGTGGGCGGGCGGCGCCCGCGGAGCCCGACCGCGGCTCGCTTTTTCCCCCGTGGCCCCGGCCGGGCCATGCCTGGGCGATGTCGATCGATCTCGCCTCCTGCATCGGCTGCAACGCCTGCGTCGCGGCCTGCCAGGCCGAGAACAACATCCCGGTGGTGGGGCCGGAGGAGGCCTTCCGCGGACGGGAGATGCACTGGATCCGGATCGCGCGGTACTTCGAGGGGGAGGGGAGCGGGCTGCGGGTGGCCGCCCTGCCGCTTCCCTGCATGCACTGCGAGAACGCGCCCTGCGAACTGGTCTGCCCGGTCGGAGCCACCGTGCACAGCAGCGAGGGGCTGAACCAGATGATCTACAACCGCTGCGTCGGCACCCGCTACTGCTCCAACAACTGCCCCTACAAGGTGCGGCGCTTCAACTTCTTCGACTACCGCGCGCCGGCGGACTCGCCCGTGCACCTCCAGCAGAATCCGAACGTCACGGTGCGCCAGCGCGGGGTGATGGAGAAATGCACCTACTGCGTGCAGCGCATCGACGAGGCGCGGATCGCGGCGGAGGTGGCCGGCCGGGCGCTGCGCGACGGCGACATCCGCACCGCCTGCCAGCAGGCGTGCCCGGCCGAGGCGATCGTCTTCGGCGACCTGGCCGATCCGCAGAGCGCGGTCTCGCGGCGGAAGCGGGAGGAGGGCGACTACGGGCTCCTGACGGACCTCAACACCCGGCCCCGCACCACCTACCTCCCGAAGTTGTCCAATCCGGCGCCGCTCGCATGAATCCCGCCTCCCCCATCGACGAGCCCGTCTACGACCACGCGCTGGATCTCGCCGGCGTCGACGAAGGCATCTCCCGCGTGCCGCTGCAGGCGCCGCACAAGCGCCTCTGGCTGGCCGGGTTCGCCGTCGCCTTCCTCGGCGTCTGCTCCCTCTTCTCGGGGGTGGCCTGGCTGCTCTTCCGCGGCATCGGCACCTGGGGCATCGACATCCCGGTCGCATGGGGCTTCGCGATCGTCAATTTCGTGTGGTGGATCGGGATCGGCCACGCCGGGACCTTCATCTCCGCGTTCCTGCTGCTGCTGCACCAGTCCTGGCGCACCTCGATCAACCGCTTCACCGAGGCCATGACCCTCTTCGCGGTGGCGTGCGCCGCGCTCTTCCCGCTCCTGCACCTGGGCCGGCCCCAGTATTTCTACTGGCTGCTGCCCTATCCGGACACGATGGGCCTCTGGCCGCAGTTCCGCAGCCCGCTGGTCTGGGACGTTTTCGCGGTCAGCACCTATTTCATGGTCTCGCTGGTCTTCTGGTACGCCGGGCTGCTGCCCGACCTGGCGACGATGCGAGACCGGGCGGGCCCGCGCTGGAAGCGCCGGGCTTACGGGCTCCTGGCCCTGGGCTGGCGGGGCGACGCCCGGCACTGGGTCCATTACGAGCGGATGTACGTCGTCCTCGCGGGCCTGGCCACCCCGCTGGTGATCTCGGTCCACAGCATCGTCGGCCTGGACTTCGCCGCCGCCCAGCTGCCGGGCTGGCACTCGACCATCTTTCCCCCGTACTTCGTGGGCGGGGCGATCTTCTCCGGCTTCGCCATGGTGCTGACCCTGGTGATTCCGCTGCGGAAGGTCTACCGCCTCGAGGGCTTCATCACCGACCGCCACCTGGACCTGATGGCCAAGGTGATGATGACCACCGGCTGGGTGGTGGCCTACGGCTACTTCGCGGAGGCCTTCACCGCGTGGTGGAGCCGCGATCAGTTCGAGATGTTCTCCCAGACCAACCGCCTGCTCGGGCCCTATGCCCGCTTCTTCTGGATCATGCTGATCTGCAACGTGGGGGTCCCGCAGCTGCTCTGGTGCGCCCGGCTGCGGCGCAACGTCCCGTTCCTCTTCGTGGCCTCCCTCCTGGTCAACCTGGGCATGTGGCTCGAGCGCTACGTGATCGTGGTCACGAGCCTCCACCGCGATTTCATGCCCTCGTCCTGGGGATGGTACCGGGGGACCCGGGTGGATTGGGCGGTCTTCGTGGGCACGCTCGGGCTCTTCCTCGCCCTGCTGTTCCTCTTCGTGCGGCTCCTGCCGGCGATTTCCATGACCGAGATGAAGATGCTCGTCACCAGGAAGGGGAAGGTGCAATGAGCGCCGAGGAGACCGCCGCCCTGGCCGGGCGCTTCGCCGAGGCCGAGACCTTCGCCGCGGCGGTGAAGTCGGCCCGAGCCGCGGGCTACACCCGCCTCGAGGCCTACATGCCCTTCGCGGTCGAAGGCGTGGCCGACGAGGTGGCGGGCCCGCGCCGGACGCTCCCCGCCGCGATGCTGACCGGGGGCGTCCTCAGCGCGGTCGGGGCCTTCTTCCTGCAGGAATGGGCGACCCACGACTACCCGATCGACGTCGCGGGCCGGCCCCTCAACAGCTGGCCGGCCTTCGTGCCGATCACCTTCGAGCTGATGGTGCTGGGGGCATCCCTGGTCGGCATCTTCACCTTCTTCTGGCTGGCCGGTTTCCCCCGGCTGCATCACCGGATGTTCGCCGTGGCCGGCTTCGTCCGCGCGAGCCAGGACCGGTTCTTCCTCTGCATCCGGGCGGACGATCCGCTCTGGGCCGACACGGACGTGCGCGCCTTCCTCGCCGACGCCGGGGCCGAGGCCATCGAGGAGGTGCGGCCATGAGGCCCTCCGCCTGGATCCGGAGTGGGGTGGGGGCGCTGGCCGCCCTCGCGCTGGCCGGCTGCGGCAACATGAAGAAGCAGCCCAATCCGCGGCCCTACGCGGACTCCTCCCTCTTTCCCGACGGAACCTCGGCGCGGACCCCGCCCGCCCACACCGTGCAGTCTGGGGTCCTGCCGGCCGAGGCCACCGACGCCTCCGG
The DNA here is from genome assembly GCA_035546595.1 of Opitutaceae bacterium. Classification (GTDB taxonomy): domain Bacteria; phylum Verrucomicrobiota; class Verrucomicrobiia; order Opitutales; family Opitutaceae; genus Palsa-1447. The sequence goes on along the minus strand of DASZWO010000070.1, from coordinate 55,667 downwards.
GCGGCTGCGCGCGAGCCTGCCGGTTCCGGTCACCCTGGAGTTGCTCCGCCGCGGCCGCGAGGAATTCGACGCCGAGTGCTCCGAATGCCACGGCCCCGACGGCTACGGGCAGGGCATCGTGGTCCGACGCGGCTTCCCGCCGCCGCCCTCCCTGCACGAGGAGCGGCTGCGGACGGCCCCCGACGGGCACCTCTATGACGTCATCGTCCGGGGCTACGGCCTGATGTACCCGGCCGGCCACCGCGTGTCCCCGCAGGACCGCTGGGCCGTCGTGGCCTACATCCGGGCGCTCCAACTCTCCCAGCACGCCTCCCTGGCGGACGTGCCGGCCGCGCGGCGGGGCGAATTGGAGGGGGGGCGATGACGGCGGCGGACATGGCGCGGCTGCGGCGCAGCCTGGCCCTCCCGGGCGCGGCGGGGGCCATCGTGCTGGCGGCCGCGGCGCTGCTCGATTTTCTCATCCCCCGCGCCGCCATCCCCGCGTACCGGTTCGCGCTCTTCGCCTGCCTGCAGCCCGCGCTGGGCTCGCTCATCTTCCGGCTGATCCACCGCATCACCCGCGGCCAGTGGGGCGAGGCCCTGGGGCCCTTCCTCGACGCGGGCGTGCGCCTGGTGCCGTGGATCTGGCTGCTGGCGATCCCCCTGGTCTTTTCCCCCGCCGCGCGTCCTCCCCAGAGCGGGCCGCTGCCCCCGGGGACGGGCGCCTGGGCGCTGTTTTTGAAGGCCCTGCTCTATGAGGCCATTTTTCTGCTGCTGCGCCGGGTCGCCCTCCGCGAGAGCCTGCACCGGTGGGCGGCGCCCGGCCTGATCCTCCTGGTCTTAACGCTCCATGTGCTGGCCGCGGACTGGTTCTTCACCCTCGACCCGGGATGGTATTCGACGGCCTTTCCGATCGTGTGGATGTCGGTGATGGCGGTGGCCGGGCTGGCCCTGGCGGTGGCCCTGGCTCCCGCGGGGGGGTGCGATCCTTCGCGGCCCGGCTCCGCCGGCCGGCCGCTGGGGCAGGATTTCGGCAACCTGCTCATGACGGCGGTGATCTTCTCCACCTACCTGTGCTTCATGCAGTTCCTCATCATCTGGATGGGCGATATCGCCCGGGAAATCAGCTGGTTCCAGCGCCGGGACGCGTGGGGCTGGGAAGCCCTCGTCGGCGCGCTCGCGCTGTTCCACCTCGGCCTGCCGCTGGCGCTGCTGCTCTCCCGCGGCCTGAAAAGCAGCCGCCTGGGGGTGGCGCGGGTCGGCGCGGTGCTCTGCGCCGCGCAGATCGGCTGGGCGGCCTGGTTCATCCTGCCCGCGTTCGCCGGGCGCGGCGTCTGGCTCCCGCCGCTGAGCGCCCTCTTCCTGGCCGGCGGCGCCGGCCTTTTCCTCAATCGCTATGCCGCGGCCGCGAACGCGGCCGTCATCCGGACATGAGCGCCGAACCAACCGAGGGCACCTGGGAGAAGAGGGATGCGTCCCCGCGACGCATCCTGGAGATCGGGCTCGGGCTGGCGGGATTTGTCGTGGTGGCCCTCCTGGTCAGCTGGTGGCTGGCGGGGAGCTGGGGAAGCAGGTCCGGCACCTCGCTGCTGGGCTCCCCCGGCGCCTTCACCGCCGGACCCGCCTACCGGACATCGGTCGAGCGGGACTGGACCGCGGTGCGGGCGGCGGCGCGGGCGCGCCTCACGGGATATGGGTGGGTCGACCGGCGCGCGGGCGTCGTGCGGATCCCGATCGACCGCGCCATGCAGCTGATGGCGGCGTCCGGCTCGGAGAAGGGGGGCCGCCCATGAGCCCCGGGGCCGCGTTGGTGGTCGCGGCGCTCCTGGCCGGCGCGGGCGCCCGGCTGGGCGCGCAGAGCCCGCCCCCGCCGACCTACGAGCAGCGCATCGGCGCGCAGCTCCCGCTCGGCACGGTGCTGCGGGCCGAGGACGGGCGGGCCGCCACGCTCGGCTCCTGCTTCGGGCGCCAGCCGGCGATCGTGATTTTCGGGTATTTCCGGTGCCCCCAGCTCTGCTCGGTGGTCCAGCAGGGGGCGGTGGACGCGCTGCGGCAGATCGGCCCCTCGGTGGGGCGCGATTTCAGCGTGATTTACGTCAGCATTGATCCCACCGACTCCGCGGAGGACGCCCGGCAGCAGCGCACCTCCGCGGCGCGCCTTTACGGCCGGGGCGGCTCGACCGAGGGCTGGCACTATCTCACGGGAACCGCGGAGGCGACCGGCGCGGTCGCGGCGGCGGCCGGCTTCGGCTACCGCTACGACCGGCTGACCCGCCGCTACGTGCATCCCAGCGGCTTCCTGGTCGCCACGCCCTCCGGGATCGTCTCGCGCTATTTTCTCGGGCTGGATTTCTCGCGCGCCGAGGTCGCCGACGCCCTCGAGCGGGCGGGCCGCGGCGAGACCGGACAGCCGGTCTACGAGCTGGTGCTCGAATGTTTCCGGGGCGACGGCATCGCCGGGCGCTACGGCAAGGTCATCTGGCGCGTCCTCCAGGCGGCGGTGGGGACGACGGTCCTGACGGTGTTCGGAGGGATCGGATGGATGCTGCGCCAGGAGCGGAAGGGGCTGCGCCCATGAGCACGCCCGCCGCCTTCCTCGCGCTGGAGCAGGCCAGCACCGTGGCCGGCAAGGTCGACCTGATCGGGGGAACCCTCCTGGCGGTCAGCCTGGTGGTGGTCGCGGGGCTCCTCGCGGTCAACCTCTACTTCATCGTCCGCTACCGGCGCGGCTCGCCCGCGCCCCGCCCCCCGCTCCAGATCTCGCCCGGCAAGCTGGAGGCGGCCTGGACCACCGGCACCACGCTGGTGTTTCTCGGGTTCTTCTTCTGGGGCGCGCAGCTCTTCGTGCGGATGGAGCGTCCTCCGCCCGGCGCGACCACCATCGACGTCGCCGCGCGCCAATGGATGTGGGATTTCCGCCAGCCCAACGGCCGGCGCGAGTTCGACACCCTGCACGTCCCGGTCGGCGTCCCGGTGCGCCTGCGCATGACCTCCGAGGACGTGATCCACAGCTTCTACGCGCCGTCGCTGCGGGTGAAGCAGGACGTGGTGCCGGGGAAGACGGTCAGCCTTTGGTTTCAGGTCACCAAAGCCGGGACCTTCACCCTGTTCTGCAGCGAGTTCTGCGGCTCGAAGCATGCGGCGATGGTCGGCCAGATCGTGGCCGAGCCGGCGGACCGCTACGCCGCCTGGCTCGCGGCCGGCAACCCCGGCTCGATCGCCCGGCGGGGCCCCGCGCTCTTCGTGCGCTACGGCTGCGCCGGCTGCCACAGCCCGGGCGGCTCGGTCCGCGCCCCGCCGCTCGAGCGGGTCTACGGCAGCGAGGTGCCGGTGGCGGGCGGGGGCTTTGTTCACGCGGACGAGGCCTACCTCACCGACTCGATCCTGCTGCCGGAGAAGGTCGTCGTCGCCGGCTACCAGCCCCTCATGCCCTCCTTCCAGGGCGTGATCCCGCCGGGGGACCTGGTGGAGCTTGTCGCCTATCTCAAGACCCTGGGCTCGGCGAGCCCGCCACCCGCCCGCCCATGAACACCCTGCCCCCCCTCGCGGCGCCCCCGCGCGCCGAACCCGATTACCTCCGGCGGGACCGGAGCCTGCGCTCCTGGCTCTGCACCCACGACCACAAGCGGATCGGGGTTCTCTTTCTCTTCACGCTGACCGGCTTCTTCCTGCTCGGCGCGATCGCGGCCGCGGGGATGCGCTACGCCCTCCTGTCCCCGCAGGGCAACCTGGTCGTCTCCGATCTCTACAACCGGCTCTTCACCATGCACGGGGTGATCATGATCTGGTTCTTCCTCGTGCCCTCGATCCCGACCGTCTTCGGCAATTTCATCCTCCCGATGGCGATCGGCGCCCCCGACGTCGCCTTTCCGCGGCTCAACCTGGCCAGCTGGTACGTCTTCCTGGCGGGCGGGGTCCTGGTGCTCACCGCCATCGGGGCCGGCGGGGTCGACACCGGCTGGACCTTCTACACCCCCTACAGCAGCACCTACGCCAACGGCTACGTGATGCTGATGGCCTCCGGGGTGTTCGTCACCGGCTTCTCCTCCATCTTCACCGGCCTGAACTTCATCGTCACCGTCCACCGGCGGCGCGCCCCCGGCATGACCTGGTTCCGGCTGCCGCTCTTCGTCTGGGCGATCTACGCCACCAGCATCATCCTGGTGCTGGCGACGCCGGTCCTGGCCATCACGCTCTTCCTGATGGCATTGGAGCGGGGCTTCGGCGTCGGGGTGTTCGATCCGAGGATCGGCGGCGACCCGCTGCTCTTCCAGCACCTGTTCTGGTTCTACTCCCATCCCGCCGTTTACATCATGATCCTCCCCGGCATGGGGGTGGTGAGCGAGCTGCTCACCTGCTTCTCGCGCAAGCCGATCTTCGGCTACCGGGTCATGGCCTTCGCCATCCTGGCCATCGCCGGGCTCGGCTTCCTGGTCTGGGGGCATCACATGTTCGTCAGCAGCGAGTCGCTCTACGCCGGGCTCGTCTTCTCCCTGCTCAGCTTCCTCGTCTCCGTGCCCTCGGCGATCAAGGTCTTCAGCTGGACGGCGACGCTGCACCGCGGCTCGATCCGCCTCCAGGCGCCGATGCTTTACGGCCTGGGCTTCGTCGCGCTCTTCACCATCGGGGGGCTGACCGGGGTGGCCCTGGCGACGCTGCCGCTCGACGTCCACCTCCACGGGACCTACTTCGTGGTGGCCCACTTCCACTACATCATGGTGGGCGGCATGCTCATGGCCTACATGGGCGCCCTGCACTACTGGTGGCCGAAGATGACCGGCCGGCTCTACCACGACTGGCTGGCGCGCATCTCCGCGCTGACCATCTTCCTCGGCTTCAACCTCACCTTCTTCCCGCAGTTCGTGCTCGGCTACCTGGGGATGCCGCGGCGCTACGCGATCTACCCGCCGGAGTTTCACACCCTCAACGTTCTCTCCACCGCCGGGGCCTCGGTGCTCGGGGTTGGGTACCTCCTGCCGCTGTTCTATCTGAGCTGGTCGTTCTTCCGCGGCCGGCCGGCCGGACCCAACCCCTGGGGCGCGACGGGGCTGGAATGGCGCACCGCCTCGCCCCCGCCCAAGGATAATTTCGAGGAGACGCCGGTGGTGACGGAGGGGCCCTACGCCTACCGTCCGGAGGAGGCCGCGCCATGAGCGGGATCCCGATGGACCGGGCCGCCTACGAGGCGGAGGAGCGGGCGGCGACCAACCGCCTCGGGATGTGGACCTTCCTCGCCACCGAGGTGATGTTCTTCGGCGGGATGTTCGTGGCGTACGTCCTCTACCGCTCGTCCTACCCCGACGCCTTCGCGGTCGGCAGCCGCACCATGGAGCTCGGCTGCGGGACCGCCAACACCGCCGTGCTGCTGGTGAGCAGCTTCTTCATGGCGCTGGGCGACCGCGCCGCCAGGAAGGGGGACCGCGGCGCGCTGCGCGGCTGCCTGGTCCTGGTGGCCCTGCTGGGAATGGCTTTCCTCGCCATCAAGGGCTACGAATACGCCAGCAAGGTGGACGAGGGGCTGATTCCCGGGCGCGGCTTCCGCTACCCGGGCCCGCCCCAGCTTCCGCTCTTCATGACCCTGTATTTCGCGATGACCGGCCTGCACGCGCTGCACATGATCCTTGGGGTCTGCGCGGTCGCCTGGCTGCTCTGGCGCAGCTCGCCGCGGCGCCACCAATCCGTGCCGGTCGAGCCGGTGGCGATCGTCGGCCTCTACTGGCACTTCGTGGACTGCATCTGGATCTTCCTCTATCCGCTGTTCTACCTCATCGGCCGATGAAACGACTTCTCCGGGAAAACCGCGACCTCGCGCTGGTCCTCGCCGGCCTGCTGCTGCTGCTCTTCGCCTCGGCCGCGACGGTCCTGCTGCCGCCGGCGGCCTGGAAGTCGCCCTTTTCGCTGGCGGTCGCGGTCGCCAAGACGGCGCTGGTGGCCGCGATCTTCATGCGCCTGCGCGAGCACGGCGGCCTGACGCGCGTCTTCGCCGCCGCCGGCGTCTGCTGGCTGGCGATCCTGGCCGTGCTCTCCGCCGCCGACTACCTCACCCGGTAGCCTAGTGGACCTGCTCCACCGGCGAAAGATTGCCCCGGCTGTTGTTGCCGTGGCGGTGGAGCCAGACCATGCCGCCCGCGCAGAGTCCGAGGAACACCAGGATGAGGATGATTTGCGCGATGTTCACCTGGGTGGTCCGCTTGCGGGGCTGCACGACCGGCTGGCCGACAGATTCTTTGTCCATTCCCATCCCGGGTTAGACCCCTCCGGCCGGAAGGGGTGCCTTTCCCTCCCGGGCGATGATTTGGCCGGATCGTAACTTGCGCGTCCGGGGAATTGCGCGTAGGATCGGGATTCTCGCCGGTTGACCATGATCGCGACCCAGATCCGACAGAAGGACGCCGTCTTCTACTTCGCCTCCTATTCCGCCGAGCGGCTGCTGCGGCAGGTGCGGTTCATCAGCCGCTTCTACGACGAGGAGGAGGGGGCGATCGCGGCGGAGCAGGTCCCCGAGGACGACGATGTGGCGCAGTTCATCGCCCGGACGGAGCGCAGCGACCAGGCCTTTCAGCGCCAGATCTCCCAGGCCAAGGTCAGGGCGATCCGGAACTTCTACGAGACGGCGGTCAGCCAGCCTCCCATCCCGGGCACGGTGCTGCTGTTCACCCCGCAGAAGCTCCACTTCGAGGCCTGGACCGACGGCAGCGGGGTGGGCCGGCTGCAGGAGCCGGCCGAGAAGTTCCTCATCATCGACGGCCAGCACCGGCTGGCCGCGCTTGAATTCTACCAGCGCTCGCGCCCGGAGGAGGCGAAGGGAATCTCCGTGCCCTGCGTGATCTTCGACGGGAGGAGCGAGGATTTCGCGACCGAGATGTTCGTGATCATCAACTCGACTCCGACCCGGATCAACAAGAGCCACTTGGTCGATCTCTATGAGCGGGTCTCCTGGGCCGAGCCCGACCGCCGCTTCTCCGCCCAGGTGACCGAGATGCTCTACCGCGAATCCGACAGCCCCCTGCGCTACCGCATCAACCGGCTGGGCGGCCGCAGCCGGCAGGAGAAATGGATCCTGCAGGCGGAGCTCTTCAACGAGATCCACCGCTGGGTGAAGCGGTCCTGGAAGCGGATCGAGGCCGGCGGAGCCGACCGCCGCGGCGCGGAGCGCCTCTACGGGGTGGTCCGCGATTTCCTCAAGGCGGCCGCGCCCGCCTGGGGGGAGGCCTGGGGCCACCCCGGGTACATGGTCACCAAGCCGGTCGCCCTCAAAGCCATGCTCCGGGTCTGCGCGGACCTGGCGGAGCAGGACGCGGAACCCGGGGAGGGCCGGGCGGAGCGGTGGCGGCAGCGGCTCGCGCCCTGGTCCGAGCAGGTTCGCGCCTTCCGCAACGAGGGCTTCTACGAGCGGTTTCCGGCCAAGGGGCAGCTGGAGCGGGTGGGGCGCATCCAGCGGGAGCTGGGGCGCGCCGCCGGGATCGCGTCCCGGGGGCGGGCGCCGGACTGAGCGCCCGCGGCGGGGGGAACCCGGGGCCGCCGGCGCCTGACCATGGAGGCAGCATGCTGCATCTCGTTCTCCTAGGCGTCTATGCCGCAGCTTCGCTCGGCCTTTTCCTCTACGGCGCCAACTGCTATGTCATGATGTTTCTGTTCCTGCGCTGCCGCTCGAAGGCGGCGCGAAGGAACTCGGAGGTCATCGCGCAGGCGCGGGGCCGCTTCCGCCGGCGGGAGGACCTCCCCAGGGTCACGACCCAGATACCGATCTACAACGAGGCCAACGTGGCCGAACGGGCCCTCCGGGCCGCCGCGGCGATCGATTATCCGCCCGACCTGCATGAAATCCAGGTGCTGGACGACTCGACCGACCAGACCCGCGGGATCGTCGACCGGGTTGCGGCCGAGCTGGTGGCGGCGGGCCACCGCGTCCGGGTGGTGCGGCGGCCGGACCGAACCGGCTTCAAGGCGGGCGCCCTGGCCGAGGCCCTCAAGTCCGCGGAGGGAGAATACATCGCCATCTTCGACGCCGACTTCCTGCCCCCCCCGCGCTTCTACCGCCACACCCTCCCGTTCTTCCTCGCCGATCCGAAGCTGGCCCTGGCCCAGGCGCGCTGGGGCCACTGCAACCGGGCCGAATCTCCGCTGACCCGCGCTCAGGCCATCGGGATCGACGGGCACTTCATGGTCGAGCAGTCGGCCCGCACCTTCAACGGACTGCTGATGAACTTCAACGGCACCGCCGGAGTCTGGCGCCGCTCGGCCATCGACGACGCGGGAGGCTGGTCGGCGGACACCCTGACCGAGGACCTCGACCTCTCCTACCGGGTGCAGCTGCGCGGCTGGCGGACCCATTTCAACGCCCAGCTCGAGGTCCCCGGCGAACTTCCCGGGACGCTGGCCGCCTTCAAGAGCCAGCAGTTCCGCTGGGCCAAGGGCTCCATCCAGACCGCGCGCAAGCTCCTGCCCCGCATCCTGGGGGCCCGCGATCTCTCTCCGTGGGTCAAGCTGCAGGCCTTCCTTCATCTCACCCACTATGCGATCCATCCGCTGATGCTCGCGGTCGCGCTGCTGGCGCTGCCGGTGCTCGCGCACGTCGGCCGGCCCGGCTCCCGCACCCTCGTCGGCCTGTCGGTCGCGATCGTGCTGCTCGCCATGGTGGCCCCGAATTCCCTCTATCTGGTGAGCCAGCGCTCGCTCTACCGCAGGCACTGGTGGCGCCGTGCGGCCTGGCTGCCGGCCCTGACCTGCGTCGGCATCGGGATCGCGCTTTCCAACACCCGCGCCGTGCTGGAGGCCCTGGCGGGCCGGCCGAGCGAGTTCATCCGCACGCCCAAGCGGGGAGACCGCGCCCTGGCCCACTACCGGCCGCGGCAGACCGTCCAGCCCTGGATGGAAATCGGCCTCGGCCTCTACTGTTCGGCCAGCCTCGCCCTCTACCTCCTGGCGGGGAAGTACTACCTCGGTCCGCTGCTGGCCCTCTATGCCGGCAGCTTCTTCGTGATCGGCGCGGCGGGCCTGCTGGAATTGCGCGCGCCGGCCCGCGGGGCGCGCGCCCGGGTTCAGGCCAGCCGCTCGAGCAGCGCCTTGGTCGGGGGCTGAAGATGCTCGGCGGGCACGCGCCGGCGCAGGCGCCCGACGGCCGCGGCCGCGGCCGGCTCGGCGGGGGCGGGGTAGGAGAGGGCGGCCCAGGCGGCGACGTAGAGCGCGAGCTGCCAGGCGCTCGCCGCCATGTCGTCGCGGCCCCGGGCCTCCATGACATTGCCGCCCTCTTCGAGCATTGTGGAATAGGCGAGGCACTTGGCGCGCGCCGATTCGGCGGGTTCGTCCAGGCAAAGCAGGCGCAGCTGCTCGTCGAGCGGGAGGACGGTGAATTCCGCGGCGGGCCGGGCGAAGAGGCGCTCCTGCGCGATCACGACCGCCTGAAGCGCTTGGCCAAGCTGCCCCTGGTCGCGGAGGTGGATCGCCCGCGAGACGAAGATCCGGAGATCCTCGATCAGCCGGATGAGGTAATCTTCCCGTGCGCCAGCCATGGAATCCGGGAATCTAAGTCATTATTTAATAGGAAGTAAAACCAGGCTGCGCATTTTTTGTTGCTAATTAGACTAGATGGTCAACTATTCAGGCCATGGGAAGAACCAGTGATGCCAAGGAAAGACTGATGGCGGCTGCCCTGGACCTCTCATGGGAGCAGAGCTACGGCTCGGTCACGATCGACGACATCTGCAACCGGGCGGGGGTGAAGAAGGGCAGCTTTTACTATTTCTTCGAGTCAAAGTCGGATCTCGCGATCGCGGCCCTGGAGCGGCTTTGGCTGGAGGAGTGGAAGCCGGCGCTCGACGCCCAGTTCTCGCCCTCGGTCGATCCCATCCGCCGCATCACCGGCTACCTTGAATCGATCTACACCCGCCAGTCCGAGGGCAAGGTCAAGTCGGGCCGCGTGCTCGGCTGTCCGGTCTGCTCGCTGGGGTCGGAGGTCGGGACCCAGGACGGCAAGCTCAGCGCCAAGGTGCGCGAGCTTTTCGGCCGGAAGAAGAAGTATTTCGAGTCCGCGATCCGGGACGCCGTGGCCGAGGGGCTTGTCGAGCCCTGCGATCCCGCCGAGAAGGTGGCCACCCTCGCCGGCTTGGTCGAGGGGGTCCTGGTCCAGAGCCGGATCATGAACGATCCCGAACTGGTCCGGCGACTTCCGGCGATGGTCCTCGACATCCTCCGCCCGAAAACGGCCCCCATCCCCTCCGCCCGTCCATGAATCGCTTCTTTTGGAATAAATTTCCGGCTAAACAGTCAACTATAACGCCTTCCTTTCACTTCCGTGCTCCTCCCTCTCTTCCTAATCGCCGCCTTGGTCGTCTTCACGGCCTGGGATAGCGACACGACGGACAGCAACTCCTGAACGTACCTTTAATATCATGACCGCTTTATCCACCGAAACTCTCACCGAAGTTCCCGCCCCCGCGCCGGAGCGCGAGGACGTTCCCGGCCGGGACAGCCTCCAGGCCTACCTGCAGGAGATCGGCAAGACGCCGCTGCTCTCCCGCGAGGAGGAGGCGCGCCTCTTCGAGCGCATCCGCAAGGGCGACCAGGCGGCCCGGCAGCACATGATCCAGGCCAACCTCCGGCTGGTGGTGAAGATCGCGAGCGACTACCGCGACTTCGGCCTCCCGCTGCTCGATCTGATCAGCGAGGGCAACATCGGCCTGATCAAGGCCGTGGACCGCTTCGATCCCAACAAGGGCGGCAAGCTCAGCACCTACGCCGCCTGGTGGATCCGGCAGTCGGTCCAGCGGGCCCTCGCCAACCAGAGCAAGACCATTCGCCTGCCCGTGCACCTGATCGCGAAGATTTCAAAGCTGCGCCGGAGCGCGCGTTCGCTCTCGGAGAAGCTCGGCCGCGAGCCCACCGACGAGGAGCTGGCCGTCGAAGCCGGGCTGCCCACCCACCGGGTGGCGCACCTGCGCTCGGTCTCCGTCCAGCCCGCCTCGCTCGACGCGCCGCTGGGCCATGAGGCCGACGCTTCCTCGCTCGGCGAAATCGTGCGCGATGAGAATGCGCTCAGCCCGTCGGAGAACTTCGGCGAGAAGAGCCTGACGGCCGACCTGGCTGACGTGGTCAATTCGCTGGACCGCCGCGAGGCCGAGATCATCAAGCTGCGCTTCGGCCTCAACGGCGGCTCGGAGCTGACACTGCAGGAAGTGGGCGACCGCTTCCATGTCACCCGCGAGCGGATCCGGCAGCTGGAGCGGCTGGCCCTGCTCAAGATCCGCCGGCTGATGGCGGAGCGCGAGGGCCGGCGGCATCCGCCGGTCGCGGCGTAGGCTATGGCGGGGTGCACCACGGGGTTTTCCCCGTGGTGCCGCATTTCGCACGAAGGCGCGGATTTTTTTGCGTTTTCGCGGAAAAGCGTTTGCGGAAACTGCGGGGCGGGGTTCCCTGATGTGTTCCCTCCGGGAAAGTCCCATGGCCCTCTAATCCTCGATCCCCATGATCCAAGCCGCAGTCATCGCCGCCTCTTTCCTCTGCCTCTGCCTCGCCTTTGTGCTCTGGCTCATTCGCCGCGCCCCGGAAGGCCACGAGGATGCGCGCGGCTTCCGCTATGGCACTCCGGAAAAGCCGGAGCATCCGGTCCGGAGTCTCAAGACCTCGGTCGAGCGGCTCGGCACCAGCACGGCCGGCTGAGCGGCGGCGCGGGGCGCACCCCCGGACGCGTACGGGGGCGGTCCCCGGTCTTTTCGGTCTCCCGCAGCCGGCGGCCGGGTGAAGCCCGGCGCAGAGGGAACACCTGGGTTTGATCCGGGTTATAGCTATGTAGCTGAACGCGATTCTGGCGGGAGTCGCGCGCAACGAGCGATATGATCACGCGCCGAAATTTCATAGCGGGAATGGTGGGGGCCGGCTTGGCCGGCACGAGCGCCGGCCTATGGGCGGCGGACACTCCCTTTCCCGACGCCTGCCGCATCGTCCGGCGGCGGCTGGGAGGGCCGGCCGGCTGGGCCGGGCGCCGCATCGCCTTCATCACCGACGTCCATTACGGCAACTTTTTCGGCCCGACGGATGCCGCCGCCCTCAACCGCTTGGTGCGCGCGCAGCGCCCGGACTTGGTGGCGATGGGAGGCGATCTGGCGCAGACGCCGGACACCGACCTCGCCGGCTTCCTTGCGGAATGGCGGCCGGGCTGCCCCACGATTTTTGCCCCCGGCAACCACGACTTGGGCGAAAGCACGCGCGGCTCGGTGCTGCGGCAGGCCCGGGCGGGCGGCATGACCATCCTGGACAATGCGCGAGAGACGTGGAACGGCCTGGTTCTGGTGGGGCTGCCCTCGGCGCTGCGCCGCCGCCAGGACCTGGGGTTGCTCGATGTGCCGGGTCTCAAGCTCGTGCTCGGGCACGAGCCGGATGTGTGGCCCAGCTACGATCAGCCGGACCTCTTCCAGCTGGCCGGGCACACCCACGGGGGACAAGTCCGGATGCTCGGACGCCCCCTTGCCCTGCCTGAATTGGGCCGGAGATATCCCCTCGGGGAATACACCACGGGGAAAAATCGCGGACTGCTGGTCAGCGCGGGGATCGGCTGCGTCGACGCCCGGCTGCGCGTCAATTGTCCGCCGGAGATTATAGTCCTGGAAATGACCTGAGCCGAGGAACAAAGGGGGCGCGCAAACATCTATCGGCGCGGAGGCGATCCAGTCCTCCATCATCCAGTCAGCCCATGAGCGCCAAGAACGAAAAATCAAGTTTTGCCGAACCGTTGGATCTGCAAGAGCTGCTCCATCTGTTCCGCCAGCACCTGGGAAAAATCCTGGTGTGCCTGGTCCTGTTTGTCGGAGCCGCCGCCTGCTACCTCCACTTCGCCCGCCCGGTTTACCAGTCGCGCGCGCTCCTCGAGGTCGAGCAGGCCGCCAAGGCGGATAACGGCGGCGACTCCGACCTTTCGGACACGCTGCGGACGATGGAGCTGAAGCTGGCCAGCCAACCGGTCCTCCTCGGCGTGATCAAGGCCAACCACCTTGAGTCCGACCCTGAATTCACTTCCAGCGGGCCGTTCCTGGTCCGCGTCTGGAACCGGCTGGGCGGGGCGGCGCGCAGCGCCGGCCGCTATATCAGCTCGATCGGCACCACCTCGGCCGCGAAGGAATCGCCCGGCGAGGACGGCGCGCATTCCTCGTCGGAGCTGGTCCGGAAGCTCAACTCCAAGATCTCCGTCAACGTGGTCCGCGGCAGCCGCCTCATCGCGGTGACCGCGGAGGACCACGATCCGGTCAAGGCCCAGAAGCTGGCCCAGTCGCTGCTCGACCAATTTTACCAGCAGGCCTGGGACGCCCAGCATGCCGACGCCAAGTTCTCCCGCGACCTCCTCGAGGCCGAGGCCAAGCGGGTGGGCGCGGAATCCGAGGCCGCCGAGGCCAAGCTGCAAGCCTACCGCGCGCGCTACAACGCCGTCTCGCTGGAGGTGAACCAGAACATCGTCGTCGAGCGGCTGCGGGACCTCAACCAGCAGGTCACCGCCGCGAAGAATGCCCGGCTGGCGATGGAGACCGACCAGGCGGAAATCCGCCGGCTGATCGACAGCGCTCCGGAGCAGCTGCTCAGCATCAAGGAAATCGCCTCCGCGCCCGAGGTCATCGACCTGCGCAAGGCGGTGGTGGTGCAGGAGGCGCAGATGGCGATGCTGGCCAAGCGCTACGGCCCCCGCTATCCGACCATGATCCAGGCCGCCAGCCAGCTCAGCGAGCTGCAGCAGGCGCTGAACCATGCCATTCGCAAGGCGGGATCGCTGGTGGTGCAGTCCTATGATTCCGCCAAGGCCACGGAGGCCGCCCTGGAGGCCGCGCTGGCCCGCCAGGAGCAGACCGCGCTGGACCTGGACAAGATCGCGATTCCCTACCATGCGCTGGAGCGCGAGGTCGCGGCCGACGCGGCCACCTACCAGCACATCCTCGACAAGCTGCAGCAGGCGGACGTCGACCACGGCCTGCTCACCGTCTCGGACGTCGACGGCAACAATGTGCGGATCGTCGAGCACCCGCTGGTGCCGATCCGCCCGGCGGGCCCCGCGCCGCGCCTCTGGCTGGCTCTTTCCGCCGCCGCCGGCCTGGTGGTCGGCTGCGGCTCCGCCCTGGTGGCGCGGGCGCTGGACAACACCATGTCCTCGGTCGACGGGACCGAGACTTTCCTCGGCCTGCCGGTGCTGATCGCCGTGCCGCGCGGCCGCCACCGGCGCAGCGCCGAGTTCGGCCCCGCCGTGGTGACCCGCCCGGCCTCGCCCGAGGCGGAGGCCTTCCGCACCCTGCGCACCTCCCTCTCGCTGCTGCCCGGCGGCGGCGACCAGCGCACGGTGCTCTTCGCCAGCGCGGTTCCCGGCGAGGGCAAGAGCTATTGCTCGATGAACTATGCCTCGGCCCTCGCCCAGCAGGGGCTGCGCACCCTCCTGATCGACGGGGACCTTCGCCGGCCGAGCCTGCAGCGGGTCCTCGGCCTGGGCAGCCCCGACCAGGGCCGCACGCTCTCGGACTGCTTGCGCAAGCCCGAGCTGCTGTCGTCCGCGGCGCGTCCCACGCTGGTCGAGAATCTTTTCCTGCTGAACGACGCCGAGGGCCGGGCCGGCGGCGCGGAGCTCGTGGCCAAGGACGGCATGGCGGAGCTGATCCGCCGCGCCACCGAAGCCTTCGACCGGGTCGTCATCGACTCGGCCCCGCTCATCGCGGTCAGCGACGCGCTGCACGTCGCCAAGCACGTGCAGACCCTGTGCTTGGTGGTCCATGCCGGCCGCACGCCGCGCCGGCTCGTCCGGCGCGCCTGCGGCCTGCTCAAGGACGTGGCCGGCCGGAGCCCCACGGGGGTGATCCTCAACCAGACCCCGCGCGGCTTCTCCGCGAGCTACGACTATTATTACTCCGAAAAGGTCTACGCCTGATTGATGCAACTGATCAGGGCGGCCCCTGGCCCGATCGAACGACGGAACCAAGGAGCAAACCATGATTGACCAGGTCCTCACCGCCACCAAGCCCGCTTTGCTGCGGGCCGCGCCGAAGTTGCGAAGCCGCCGGGCTTCCACGCCCGTCCTGCTGACGGCGATGGTCGGCGACACCGCCGTGCTCTTCATCGCCATGGTGCTGAGCAGCTGGCTGCGCTTCGGCACCTCGCTGGCCCGCTTCGGCGTCGGCGCCGCCGCGGTCCATTGGACCGACTACCTCTATCGGGCCGCGTTCGGCACGCTGCTCTTCATCCTGCTGCTGCCGCACCGCAAGGTTTACGACCTCCAGGGAATCCTGCGGATGCGCCAGGCACTGCCGGCCATCCTCCGGGCCGCTCTGACCTGGCTGCTGGCGTTCATGGCCTTGTCCTACCTGCTGCGCACGGGCCGCGAGATCAGCCGCATCTATGTGCTGATGGCCTTCACCCTCGCCACCTCGGGCTTCCTGCTCTGGCGCGCGCTGCTGGCGCAGGTCGCGGCCAGCGAGGCCGTGGTTCATCGCCTGAGGGAGCGGATCCTCTTCGTCGGCTGGTCGCCGCAGGCAACCTCGCTGGCGCGGGCCCTGGCGGCCGACCGCCGCAATCCCTATGAGGTGGTGGGCTATGTGCCGTCCGGAGAGCATGACCGCTCCGAGCCCTGCGGGCTGGCGCGCCGCCTGGGCGGCGCCGAGGACCTGGCCGAGCTGCTGCAGCAGCAGGCCGTGGACCTGGTCATCCTGGCGCAGCTTGGCCCCTCCACCGAGGAGACGGTCCGCGTCGCCTCGCTGTGCGAGAAGGAGATGGTCGACTTCAAGGTCATCCCCAACTGCTTCGAGATCCTCCTTTCCTGCCTGCAGCTGCAGTCCGTCAGCGGCGTTCCGGTCCTCGGCGTCTCGCACCTGGCCCTGGACTATCCGCTAAATGTGATGGTGAAGCGTGCGGTGGACCTGGTCGGCGGCTTCGTCGGGCTCCTGCTGAGCGCCCCGATCATCGCCGCCTTCGGGCTGATGGTCTACAGCGAGGACCCGGGCCCGATCATCTACCGCCAGCGGCGTCTGGGCCGCGACGGCACGCCGTTCTGGATCTACAAGATCCGGAGCATGAAGCTCGACGCGGAGAAGGACGGCAAGGTGGGCTGGACGGTGAAGAACGACCCGCGGAGGCTGCGGGTGGGCGCCTTCATGCGCCGGTGGAACATCGACGAGCTGCCCCAGTTCTGGAACGTCCTCAGCGGCGAAATGAGCCTGGTCGGCCCGCGCCCGGAGCGCCCGGAACTGATCAAGGTCTTCAAGGAGGAGATCTCCCACTACAACGCCCGCCACCAGATCAAGCCGGGCCTGACCGGCTGGGCGCAGGTCAACGGATTCCGCGGCGACACCGACCTGAACGGCCGCGTGCGCTGCGATCTCTATTATATGGAGAACTGGAGCGTGCTGCTGGATTTCCAGATCATGCTCATGACCTTCTGCAAGCGCGCCAACGCCTGCTAGCGCACCCCCATGCGCGTTGCATTTCCAGCCACCGCCTACCTGGATCCGACCACGCCGCGGTCCTGGTCCGGTCTGCCCTACTTCATGCGCCGGGCGCTCGAGGGCGAAGGGGTGGAGACGGTGATCGTGCCCCTGCCCGAGACCGCTCGCGCCGGCTCGTGGGCGAGGTTCGCCTGGTGGCGCCTGCGGGGCCGGCGCTACCTCCGCGGCTGCGAGAGCGGGCGGCTCCGGGCCTACGCCCGCGAACTTGAGCGGCGCCTGCCGGATCTGGAGGTCGACGCCGTCTTCAGCCCCAGCAGCTGGCTGATCGCCTACCTGCGGACGGACCTGCCGATGTACTTCTGGACGGACGCCTGCTTCGCCGGGATGGTCGACTTTTACCCCTCCTTCACCCGCCTGGCGCCGCCCAGCCTGCGGGCGGGCCACGCCGCGGAGCGGGCCGCCCTGTCCGGCTGCCGCAAGGCGATCTACTCCTCGGCCTGGGCCGCCGAGACGGCGCGCGCCGCCTACGGCGTCGACCCGGCCAAGGTTGCCGTCATCCCCTTCGGCGCCAACGTCCCGGAGGCTCCTTCCCCGGAAGCGGTGGAGGCGGCGGTGGCCGCCCGCGCCGCCGGCCCCTGGCGCCTGCTCTTGGTCGGCGTCGAATGGGAGCGAAAAGGCTGCGCGATCGCGGTCGAGGCGCTGCGCGCGCTGCTCCGACGCGGCCGCGACGCCCGCCTGACCATTGTGGGCTGCGTTCCGCCGCCTGGCACCGAGCTCCCGCCGGAGGTGGAGGTGATCCCCTTCATCGGGAAGGTGACGCCGGAGGAGCGCCGGCGCTTCGCCGAGGTGTTCCTGCGCAGCCATTTTTTCGTCATGCCGACCCGCGCGGAGGCCTATGGCCTGGTCTATTCTGAGGCGAACATCTACGGCGTCCCCTGCCTGGCCACGGACGTGGGCGGGCTCCCCTCCGTCGTCGCCAACGATGTCAACGGCCGGCTCTTCAGCCTCGCGGCCGGCGGGGAAACCTATGCCGCCTATGTCGATCGGATCCTTTCCGATCCCCACCGCTACCGCACCATGGCCCTGCGCTCGGCCGAGGAGGCGCGGCAGCGGCTGTCATGGGAGGCGGCCGGCCGACGCCTGCGGCTGCTGCTGGGCGAATGCCAGGGCGGGGCGGGCCCCCTTGTGCCGGAACGTAGATTGGCCCGGGCATGAGCTCACGCACCTTCGCTTTCTCGGCCGTGCCTGAGGCGGAGGCGCCCGAGGCGGAGGCGCGCCCGGCGCTGCTCTTCCAGCCCTCCGCCTGGGCCACCTTCGCCGCCGGCGTCCTCACCCCCTTCACCCTGAACTTCGTCGGAGAAATGCCGGTGGGGGAGCTGGTGCTCTGCGCGGTCACGGTCTGGATCGCCATCTGCTGGCTGGTGGGACGGTCCTGGCCCTCGCCGCTGCTGGCTGACGGGCTGACCCGCGGGTTCCTCCTCGCCCAGTTCGTCGCCTTCTGCGCCTACGTCGTCGCCGACCTCTACTGGCACAGCAGCCTCCACGACATCGAGCGGGGCTGGAGCCGGATGGCTTTCCTCGCCATCGACTTCGTCGCGGTGGCCCACCTCTTCGGGCGGGACCGGCGCAATTTCCCGGTGCTGCTGGCCGGCCTCTGCCTGGGCGACGTGGCGAGCGCTTACCTCAACGGGCCGATGTTCGGCGACTACTGGAAGTTCGGCTACGGGATCACGCTCAGCTACCTCGGCGTGCTGCTGGGCTCCTGCCTGGGCGGCTGGGGGGCGGTGCTCGCCGCGGTCGGGATGGGCCTGGCGAACTTCGCGATGGACTTCCGCAGCTTCGGGGGGCTCTGCCTGGCGCTGGCGACGCTGACCTTCCTGCAGATGCTGCCGCGCAAGCTGCGGCTCTGGACCGCGCCGCTGGCGCTGGCGGCGGCCACGGTCGGAGTGGTGGTGGTGGCCCAGCCGGAGCAGGCCGGCCAGCGGGCCACCCGGTCCGACGTGGAGCGCCAGGCGATGATCACCGCGGCCGCCGAGGCCTTCCATGATTCGCCGTTCATCGGCCACGGCTCCTGGTTCAGCAACTCGCACGTCTACGAGAACTTCCTTTACATCCGCCACTCCCTGGCTGCCGCCGCCCATGTGGGCGGCTTCGCCGACGCCAACGAGGACCGCGGCGACATGGCGATCCATTCGCAGATCCTGGTCGCGCTCGCGGAAGGCGGCATCTTCGGAGGGACCTTCTTCCTCCTGCTCGGCGGCGCGCTGCTCTGGGCGCTGGGCGACGCGGTCTTCGCGACGCCCTGGACGCGCCTCGCCCCGATCCGGCTGCTGGTCCTGCTGGCGGCGGTCTGGAACCTGTTGTTCAGCCCGTTTTCGGGCGCTCACCGCGTCTACATCGCCCTGGCCTGCGGCCTGATCCTCCTCCAGCGCGAGGAGCGGCGGCGGCGCCTGCGCGAGGAGGAGGGAGGGTGAATCCGGTCCGCAACCTGCGCGCCCGCTTCAACCAACTTTCGGGTCGGTCGCGCGCGGTCGGGATGTTCTTCGCCACCTCGATCGCGGCGCGCGGGGTGGGCATCGTTTGCCAGCTGCTTCAGGTGCCGGTCGCGGTCCACGCCCTCGGCTCGGAGGCCTTCGGCTTGTGGATGGCGCTCATGAGCATCAGCTACTTCATCACCTTCGCCGATTTCGGCGTCGGCCAGGGCGCCCAGAACAAGCTGGCGGAGGCCTTCGCCGCCGAGCACGACGCGGAGGCGCGGCGGCTCTGGGGGACCACGCTGGCCTTCCTCGCGCTGGTCGGGGGCATCCTGGCCGCGGCGGTCCTGGCCTTCGCCCCCCGCTTCGACTTCGTCTCCATCTTCCATCTGCAGAACTCGGCGGTGCGGGCGCAGGCGCTGCCGGCGGTCGAGACCACGCTCTGCATCGTCTGCTGCAATTTCCCGCTCGGGCTGGCGCAGCGGCTCGCCTACAGCCTCCAGTGGGGGTGGATGCACAATATCGCCCAGGCCGTCGGCGCGGTCGGCGGGCTCTGCGGCATTCTTTTTGCGGTGCACAACCATTGGACCCTGCCGGGGATCATCGCGGCCACCCAGACGCCGCTGCTGCTGGCCAACGCCGGCCTGATCATCTTTCTGCTCGCGCGCCTGGGCTGGCTGGACCGCCTGCCCGAGTGCCGCCGCGACACCATGCGGCCCCTGCTGAAGCTCGGAGCTTACTTCGGGGTGCAGCAGGTCCTCGTGACGCTCATGATTTCGCTGCCTTCGGTCGTGATCTCGACCGGGCTGGGTGCGGCCGCCGTCACTCCCTATAACCTCGCGCAGCGGCTCTTCAACTTTTTCGCCATCATCCAAAACGCGATCATGCTGCCGCTCTGGCCGGCGTATTCCGACGCCAAGGCCCGCGGGGACTACGTCTGGATCCGGCGCACGCTCTTCTTCTCCCTGCGGGCGGGACTCTTCGCCGTCATCCTGCCGATGGCGATCGGCGCCCTGGTCGGCCGGCCGGTGATCCGAATCTGGGTCGGTTCCGGCACGGAGCTGCCCTCGCGAATGCTGATCGGCGCGCTCTTCCTCTGGAATGCCGCGGTCTTCCTCCAGCAGCCCTTCGGCTATTTTCTCGCCGGCCTTTCTGAGGTCCGGCGCCTGACCTTCTACGCGGTCATCAGCGCCGCGCTGAGCGCGAGCCTGATGTACCTTGCGGTCCACCGTTTCGGGGCCGCGGGGACCGTGCTGGGCATGCTGGTGGGTTACCTGCCGTTCCTCATCCTGGGCAACATCACCGAAACGGCCCGCGTGCTGCGGAAGCACGGCATCGTCCCCGGCGCGGTCCAGCCGCCGCTGGCCCAGCCCGATCCGGTGGAAACCGTGCCATGAATCCGATCGACGCGGTTCTGATCAGCACCAATGACGTCCGCGGCGGCGCGGCCAAGTGCGCCGCGCGCCTGCACGACGCCCTGCCCGGCGTCGGGGTGCGCTCCCGCCTGCTGGTGGCCAACCGGGCCCGCTCCGAACCCGACATCCTCGAGTACAACCCGGTGGCGCCCGCCCCGCGCGCCCTGGGCCGGCTGGTCTTCCGGCTGGCCCGGCGGCTGTACCGGCCATCGGTCCGCAGGACCGGCGGCTTCTTCTCCTTCGACCGGGCGCCGATCGGGCGGCGGCTGCTGGGGCAGCTCCCGCCCTGCGACCTGGTCAACCTGCACTTCGTCGCCGACCTCTTCGATCCGCGCCTGCTGCCGCACCTGGCGGAGGCGGTCCCGGTGGTGTGGACCCTCCACGACATGAACCCCTTCACCGGGGGGTGCCACTACAGCGACGGCTGCGAGCGCTACACCGCGGGCTGCGGGTCCTGCCCTCAGCTGCGCCTGTCCGACGGGCCGCGCGATCTGACCCACCGCTGCCTCGCCCGCAAGCGCTCGGCGCTGGAGCGGGTTTCGGCGGAGCGCTTCGCCGTGGTCGCATCCAGCCGCTGGATGGCGGCGGCGGCGGGCCGCAGCTCGCTGCTCGGCCGCTTCGACGTGCACCACATTCCCTCCGGGGTCGACACCGAGGACTTTCGGCCGATGCCGAGGGACCAGGCCCGGCGGCGATTCGGCCTGCCGGAGGACGCCCGCATCGCCCTCTTCGTCGCCGAGGTGGTGTCCGACCGGCGCAAGGGGCTGCAGTTGCTGCCGGCAGCCGCGGAGGCGGCGGCCGACCTGCCCGGAACCCTCTTCGTGACAATCGGGCAGGGCGCGGCGGGGGAAAACTTCCGCCATCTCGGCTCCCTCCGCGACACCGAATCGTTGCGGGCGGCCTACAGCGCGGCCGACGTCTTCGTGCTGCCCTCGCTGGAGGACAACTTCCCCAACACCATGATCGAGGCGATGGCCTGCGGCACCCCGGTGGTGGGATTCGCCACCGGCGGCATCCCCGACGCGGTGCACGACGGCGCCACCGGACTCCTGGCGCCGACCGGCGACGGGGCCGCACTCGCGGCGCAGGTGCGCCGGGTCCTCGCGCACCAGGGGCTGCGGCGGAGCCTGGGCTGCGAGGCCCGCTATCTGGTCGAGCAGGAGTACAACATCCACCTGCATGCGCGCCGCTATGCGACCCTCTACGAGCAGATGCTCGGGGAGCAGGCGGCGGTGGGGCGGAAAAAGGAGGCGCGCGGCGCCCTCGCGGCTTGAGCAGGACCGCCATCATGATCGGCATCCTGGCAGCATGCGCGGCAACGGAGATTCCAGCCGCCCGGGGGGACCCGGCGGCGCCGGACCTGCGCTTCGGATTGATGACCCATTTCGCCCAGGGCTGGGACCCCTCCTGGATCCAGCCGGTGGCGGCCGCCCACATCGCGACCGTCCGCGACGAGATCTACTGGGACTCGGTCGAGCCGCGGCGGGGCACCTTCGCCTTCCCGCCGGCGGATGACGCCTTCATGGCCGGGCTGAAGCGCGAGGGGATCTCGCCGCTGGTGGTCCTGGATTTCGCCAACCCAGGCTACGACCGCGGGCAGACCCCCTGGACCGAGGCTGGCATCGCCGCCTACGCCCGCTACGCCGCGGCCGTGCTGCAGCATTACGGCCCCCAAATCCAGGCGGTGGAGATTTGGAACGAATACAACGGCACCTTTTGCACCGGCCCGGCGGCGAGCCACCGGGCGGCCACCTACCTCCGCATGCTGCGCGCGGCCTACGCCGAGATCAAGCGGGTCCGGCCCGACGTGACGGTCGTGGGCGGGGCCACCGCCGGCATTCCGCTGCCCTATTGGACGGAGCTGCTCGAGGGAGGCGTCCTCGACTGCCTCGACGTCGTCTCCGTCCACCCCTACCGCTACGACGGGCCGCCGGAAGGGCTGGAGGACGACATCAACGGCCTGCGGCAGCTCATGCGGCGCATCGGCGGCCGGGCCAAGCCGGTCTGGGTGACGGAGATCGGCTGGGACACGCGCGGCAGCCAGGTTTCGGGCGGCCACGCGGTCGACGACGCGACGCTGGCCCGCTATCTGGTCCGGGCCTACGCCCTCCTGCTTTCCGCCGGGGTGGAGCGGGTCTATTGGTACGAGCTCCGCGATGAGAAGGACGGGCCGGCGATGGGCCTGGTTCGCAGCGACGCCGCGCGGACGCCCAAGCCGGCCTACCGGGCCCTGGCCAGCCTGGTCCGCCAGCTGGACGGGGCCCGCTGCGTGCGGCGCGAGCCCTCGGCCGAGGGCATCTATTCGATCCTCTTCCAGCGCCCCTCGGGCGAGCAGGTCCGGGTGCTGTGGGCGCTGCAGCCGGCGCTGATCGCGGCGAGCGGTTCGATCGCCATCACGGACCTCGCCGGGCGGAGGGTGGACGCCGGCGCCGAGCTCAACCTGAGCGACTCCCCGCTCTTCGTCACCGGGGACTTCTCCGGGCTGCCGCCGGCTCCGCCCCAGACCGAGACGGTGCTGGCGGATTCCCGGCGCGACTTCTCGTCGATGCAGGGCGCGAACGGCTGGTATTACGGCTCCCACCGGGGGCCGGCGGGCCTGGGCTTCTCCCCGCTGCCCTCCTACGCCGTCACCGACTGGTCGGCGGAATGGAAGGGCGAGCTGCCCTTCATCTCGGTTTCGGACCGAGACCAGCACCCCTCGGTCGCCGGATCGGTCCCGGTGGCCGCGGTGCGGCGCTGGGTCAGCACGCGCGCCGGCGAGGTCCACGTCACCGGCAGCTTCCATTGCGGCACCCAGGGCGACGGAGTGGGGGTGAGCGTGCTGGTCGACGGCCGGCCGCTTTTTCGCGAGCTGCTCGGCGGCGGCAGGCATCCGGTCGAGAGGAAGTTCGACTTCGTCCAGCAGGTGGGGCCGGGGACCGCGATCGACTTCGCGGTCGATCCGGGTCCCGGCAACGACATCAGCTACGACGTCACCGATTTCAGCGCGACGATCCGCTCGACCCAGGAGGAGCACTTTTGATCCCCGCCATGTCCCCGACCCCCCGACTGCTCGTCGTCACCCCCACGCTCGGCCGCTCCCGCTTCCTCGACCGGACGCGGGAGTCCGTCGCCGGGCAGCCGCTGGAGATCACCCACCTCTTGTGCGCCCCCGCGCCGAAGTGCGCCGAGCTGGAGGAACGCTACCCCGGGGTCCGGGCCGTGCCGGACGCGGGCCCGCAGGGCGGCATCTACGGGGCCCTCAACGCCGCGCTGGCGGCGGCGCCCGGAGCCTGGGAATGGTTCACCTACATCAACGACGACGACACCCTGCTGCCGGGTTTCGGGGAGGTCTGCCTGCGGCACTGGCGGGAGGCGGAGCCGGCGCCGGTGGTCTACGGGGACGTCGACCTGATCGACGAGGCCGGCCGCGGGCTGGCCCGAATCACGGTGGAGCCGGAGGCCAGCCGGATCGCGGCGCTGCTGCAGCAGGGCATCAGCCCGCTGATGCAGCAGGGGATGCTCTTCCATCGGCGGGTGGTGGACTGCCTGCGGGCGTTCGACGTGCGCTACCGCCTCTGCGCGGACCTCGATTTCTGGCTGCGGGCCTACGTCGCCGGTTTCAAGTTCCGGTACTATCCCCAGCGGGTGGCCCAGTTCCGACTGCGCGCCGGGCAGCTCTCCGGCAGCACCGCCGTGACCCAGCGGGAGCAGGACGAGATTGTCCGCCGCCACCTCCCGGTGCGGGCCAGCGCGGCCGAGCTGCGACGGGCCCGGTGGGGATTCCGCTGGCACAACCTGCCGCGCTACCTGGAGCGGATCCGCACCCGGGGATTCAAGCGCAGCTATGCGCTGCTGGAAACGGGGGCGGCCAAGACATGAGCCCCGCCGGCCCACTGGAGGCGGTGATCCTCAACGACTACGCCACCACCACCGGCGGATCGACCGCGGTGGCCCTGGGCTCCGCCGTCGCGCTGGCGGAGCGGGGAGTGCGGGTGACCCTCTTCACCTGCGTCGGGCCGGTCTCCCCGAGCCTGCGCGGCATTCCCAATCTGGACGTGATCTGCCTGCGGCAGCAGGAAATCGCCCGGGACGGCAATCGCCTGCGCGCCTTCGCCGGCGGCCTGCGCAACCGCACCGCCGAGCTGGCGCTGCGGGACCTGCTCGCGGGCAAGGACCCGGCCCGCACCGTGGTCCATGTGCACACCTGGACCAAGGCCCTTTCGCCTTTCGCTCCGGCCGCGGCCGCCAGCCTGGGATTTCCGTTGGTCGTCACGCTGCACGATTTCTTCATCGCCTGCCCAAGCGGGGGCTTCTTCGTGCACCGCACCGGCGAACTCTGCCGCCGCCGCCCCCTCTCGGGCGCCTGCATTGCCTGCAACTGCGACCGCCGCAACTACGCCCACAAGCTCTGGCGCTGCGCGCGGACCCTGCTGCAGAATCGGCTCCGCCTGCCCGAGCGGGCGGCGTGCTTCGTCGGGGTCTCCGACTTCAGCCTGAAGGTGCTCCGCCCCTTCCTGCCGGCCGGCGCCCGGACGCGGATCGTGCGCAATCCGGTGGAGTGCGAGCGCGGCGAGCCCGCGGCCACGGCGGCGAACCGGTCCTTCGTCTTCATCGGGCGCTTCGAGCGGGAGAAGGGCGTCACGCTCTTCGCCGAGGCGGCCCGCGCCGCCGGCGTCGAGGCGGTGTTCATCGGCGATGGGCCGCTGCGGGAGGAGGCCCGCCGCCTCTGCCCGGCCGGCACCTTCACCGGCTGGCTGCCGCCGGCCGAGATCCGCCGGCACCTGGCCCGGGCGCGCGCCCTGGTCTTCCCGCCGCTCTGGTACGAGACCCTCGGCTTGGTCGCGATCGAGGCGGCGGCCGCGGGAGTGCCGGCGATCATCTCCGACCAGTCGGCGGCCACCGACTACGTGCGCGATGGCGTCACCGGGCTGCATTTCGAGCGCGGCTCCGCCGCGTCGCTGGCGGGGCAGATCACGCGGCTCGCGCGCGACGACGCGCTGGCCGGCCGGCTCGGCGCTGCCGCCTACCGGTGGTACTGGCAGGACCCCTGGACGGCCGAGCGGCACGCGGCCGAGCTGCACGAGCTCTACGAGGAGCTGCTCAGCGGCGCTCCGGCCCTCGCCGCCGACGCGCTGCCCCACCCAGTTTGAATATGAACGTACTGATGGTCTCAGAACCCGGCTGCGACGGCGTCTTCCGCTACGTCGAGGGCCTGTGCCACTTCCTCGCAGGGGAGGGTGTTCAGCTGCACCTGGCATACTCCGACGTGCGGGCCAGCGACGCGCTCCCGCATCTGGTCGCCTTCATCGAGCGCCAGGGCGGCGCCACCTTGAACCTCCGCACCTCGAACCGGCCGTCCGCCTCCGACGTCGCCGCCTTCTGGCGGCTGCACCGCCTGGCCCGGGCCATCCGTCCCGACGTGATCCACAGCCACAGTTCGAAGGGTGGCGCCCTCGCCCGCGGCCTGGCCTTTGCCGGGATCCGGGCGGTCCAGGTCTACCAGCCGCACGCTTACGTGGGCATGCGCCCGGAGCCGGGCCGAATCGACTTCGCCTACAACGCCGTGGAGCGCTGGCTGGGCCGCGGGGCCCACACCCTGACCTGCTCTTCCGGCGAGCGGAATTTCGCGCTCGAGGCGCTGCGGCTTCCGCCGGAGCGGCTGCACCAGGTGCGGCACGGCATCGACCTGCTGAAGTTCCGGCCGCCCTCGCGCGAGGAGAAGGCGCAGCTGCGGGCGGCCTTCGGCCTCCCCCTCGACGCGCCGGTGCTGGGCTTCCTGGGACGCTCCTCGCCGCAGAAGGATCCGCTCACGCTCTACCGCGCCTTCGCCCGCGCCGCGGCCGGCGAGCCCCGGCTGTGGATGCTCCACATCGGCAGCGGCGAGCTCGATCCCGAAATCGCCCGGCTGGCGGCGGAATACGGCCTGGGCCGGCGGATCGTGCGGCGCGCCTACCTGGCGGCCCCCGCCGATTTTTACCGGGCGGTCGACGGCTTCATCCTCCCTTCCCGCTACGAGGGCCTGTCCCTCGCGGCGCTCGAGGCGCTGGCCTCCGACCTGCCCATGATCCTCAGCGACGTGGCGGGCAATGCCGACATGCTCTCGCTGCCGCTGTCCCATGCCTGGACGGTCCGGGCGGGCGACCCCGAAGGCGTGGCGCAGGGCATCGAGGCCTGGCTCGACGGTTGGCGGCATCCCTCCCACATCAACCACCGCGAGATCGCCGAGTCCCATTTCAACATCCCGCGGCAGCTGGGAGCGATCCTCGGCCTCTATCGGAGCTGGGTGGCCGCCGGCGGACGCGCTTCACGCCTCGCGCACCATCACCCGCGTGCCATGGGCGGCCACGGGGCCGGCTGATTCCCCGTCGGTGGAGAGGCCCAGGCGCCATCGTCCGGCGGGCAGCGGGATGGGCTGCGCGGCATCGGCAAAATTGAAGACCCCGAGCAGGCCGCCGCAGGCTAAGGTCAACCAGCCCGCCGCCGGTTCGCAGCGGACGGAAGGAGTGCGATCCGCCGCCGCCGTGAGGTGCCGCCGGCGCAAGGCGATGAGGCCCCGGTACCATTCCAGGAGGTCGGCGTGCCCAGGCCGCGCCAGCTCCTCCCAGCGCAGCTGGGACCGCCGCCAGGTTTCCTCCGCCTGCGGGTCGGGAACCTCGCCGGCGCCGGCGACGCCGGCATGCTCGCGGCGCCGGCCCTCCGTTACCGCCTTGCCCAGAGCCGGATCGGTATGGTCCGTGAAATAGAGGAAGGGGCTCTGGGCGCCCCATTCCTCCCCTTGGAAGAGCAGGGGCGTGAAGGGGGAGAGCAGGGTGAGGGCGGCGGCCGCGCGCAGCGGTAGCGGGCCGAGCAGCTGGCTCAGGCGCTCCCCCCGGGCCCGGTTGCCCACCTGGTCGTGGTTTTGGCAGCAGACCACCAGGCGATGGGGCGGGACTCCCGTGGGCGGGCGGCCGTGGCGGCGGCGGCGGAAGGCCGAGTGTTGGCCCTGGTAGACGTAGCCCTCGCGCAGCGCGACCGCCAGGTCCTCGAGGGTCCCGAAGTCCGCATAGTAGCCTTGCCGCTCGCCGGTGAGGAAGGCGTGAAGCGCATGATGAAAATCGTCGCACCAGTGGGCCTGGAGGCCGTAGCCGCCCTGTTCGGGCTCCCGGACCAGGCGCGGGTCGTTCAGGTCGCTTTCGGCGATCAGCACCAGGTCGCGGGCGAGTTGGCGCGCCAGCGCATCGACCGCGACCGCCAGGTCCTCCAGCACGTGGACGGCGCCGAGGCACTCGATGGCGTGGACCGCGTCGAGCCGCAGGCCGTCGAAGCCGTAGTCCCGCAGCCACATCCGGGCGTTGTCGATGACGAAGTCGCGGACCCCGTCGCTGCCGGGGCCGTCGAAGTTCATCGCCTGGCCCCAGTCCGTCTTGTAGCGATCGGTCAGGTAGGGCCCGAACTTCGGCGCATAGTTGCCGTCGGGCCCCAGGTGGTTGTAGACGACGTCGAGCAGGACGGCCAGGCCGTGGGCGTGGCAGGCATCGACCAGGCCGGCGAGCTCCTCCGGGCGGCCAAAGGCCGGATGCGGCGCGTAGAGATAGACCCCGTCGTATCCCCAGCCGCGGCGCCCCGGGAAGGTCGCGACCGGCATGATTTCGACATGGGTTACGCCCAGCTCGGCCAAATGCCCCAACTTTCCCCGCGCGGCGGCATAGGTCCCTTCGGGGGTGAATGTGCCGACATGGAGCTCGTAGAGCACCGCTTCGGCGAGCGGCCGGGGGGCGAAGGGCGGCCGCGGGCGGCGGCGCAGGGCATCCAGGTCCGCCGGGTGCGAATCGCCATGGACCCCGTCGGGCTGCCAGAGCGACCGGGGATCCGGCCAGGCCTCGTCCCCGTCGATCGCGAAGCGGTAGCCGGCGTCCGCGGCGGGAAGGGGGATCTCGGTGCGCCAGACTCCGCCCGAGCTCGGCTCGAGCGGATGGGTCCGGGAACCGAGCCGGAGCTCGGCGCGGCGGGCCTCGGGCGCCCAGAGCGAGAAGTTCACGCGGCCTCCTCCCGCAGCAGCAGGGCCACCGGAAAATCGCCGAAGAGGGCCGCCGGGCTGACGTCGCCCGAGAGCCGCTCGTCGGTGAAGCGGTTCTGCCACGTTCCCTTGGGCAGGCGCAGCCGCGTGTCGCCCCAATCGCCGCCGAGGGTGAGGGTGAAGCGCGGAACCACCACCACCATCCGTTCGCCCCGGCGGTAGGAGAGGAGATGCGCGAGCCGCGTGCCCTGGGCGATGATGGGCTGGTAGCGCTGGTCGCCCGCGAAGCATTCCGGATGCCGCTGGCGGAAGGCGAGGGTGCGCTGGATCATCCAAAGCTTGGGCATGCCGGAGTCGGCCTGCGCCATCGCCTGGCGCGCCGTCAGCTGCCCCAGCTGTGCGATCAGCCGGGCGCGCTCGGAAAAGTCCACCGGCCGGCGGTTGTCGGGATCGACCAGGCTCAGGTCCCACAGCTCGGAGCCCTGGAAGAAATCGGGCACGCCCGGCGCGGTCATTTTGATCAGCACCTGGGCCAGGCTGTTGACCCGGCCCGGGGCCAGAACCTGGGCCACGAAGCGCTCGACCTCGCTGCGGAACTCGGCGGACGCGAAGACGCCGGCGATGAAATCGCGGATCGAGGCCTCGTACCCGGCGTTGGGCTGATGCCAGGAGGTCTGGATCTTGGCTTCGCGGCAGGCCTTGAGCATGTACTGCCAGCAGCGGTCCTGGTCGATCGGCCAGGCGCCGATCAGGGTCTGATAGAGGAGATATTCGGCGTGCCGGTCGGGGGCCCGGTTTCGCCAGGCAGGCTCGTTCATCCGCGACCAACGCTGCAGAGCCTCCCCCCAGCGGTCGGGGAGCTCGGAGAGGACGGAGATGCGCGCCCGCACGTCCTCGCTGCGCTTGTTGTCGTGGGTCGAAGTGGCGAGCAGGTTGCCCGGCCAGCGCTCGCCCAGGGCGTGGCAGAACTCATGGAATTTCTCGGCGGAGATGCCGAGGAGCGAGGCCTGGGCGCCGACCTCGTTGCACGAGACCAGGCGGTCGTAGCAGTAGAAGGTGGTGTCCTCCACGCCCTTGGCGGTCACCCCCGGGGTGAGCTGCTGCCAGCGGGCGATGAAATCCAGCTCCAGCTCGTCCGGATCCTCCTCCAGCAGTACCGCCTCGAGGAAGGCAAGGACGGCGGGGTTGAGCGGCGGCGCGCTGCCGCGGGCGGCGACGAAGAGGTCCTCCAGGATCCGCCGGTCGGCGGGGTGGGCCGCGCCGGCCCCCCGATAGGTGCGGTAGACCGGCAGCAGCACGGTCAGGCGCTTCAGGGCGTCGGCGATTTGGCGGCGGCTGAGGTCGTGCGTTTTCCACGATGCCCGGGCGATCCGCTGGGCCAGCTGGGTCAGCCGCTCGAGGTCGGCCGCGAAGCTCGCCTCGACGATGTTGCGCTTCTTGTCGCGGACGATGTGCAGGAAGTTGACCGGCTGGCGGGTGAAGTCGGCATAGAGGCCGTTGAGGGCGTCGGCCTTCTGGTCGTTCATCCACAGCCGGTTGACCTTGCTGAGAAACTCGTAGCCGACCGTGCCGTCGACGGGCCACTCCGACCGGAGCTGCTCCTCGCTGTCCAGGATCTTCTCCACGTAGATCCTTCCCTTCGGCAGCAGGCGCCGCAGCCGGGCGAAGTAGCCCTCCGGATCCCGCAGGCCGTCGGGATGGTCCACCCGCAGGCCGTCGATGCCGCCCTCCGCCAGGAGGGACGCGATCTTCCCGTGGGCGGCCTCGAAGACCGGCTCGGCCTCGACCCGCAGCCCCACCAGCGACCCGATGTCGAAAAAACGGCGGTAGTTCACCACCTCACCCGCCAGCTGCCAGCCGTGAAGGGCGTAGAACTGCCTTTCGAGCAGCTCGTGCAGCCGCCCGGGGTGCCCCGGGAAGCGAGTGATCGCGGCCGCCAGGGCGCCGTCGGAGACGGCCCGCTTGAGCAGGCCCTCGGCCTGGCGATGATGCCGGCGGTAGGACTCGTGGTCGGCGGTCCCCGGTTCCTCCAGCCGGCCCAGCTGCTCCAGCTCGCACAGGTCGGGCTCGTCGGCGTAGTCACCGCCCAGGAGCAGGCGCCACGAGGCCGGGCCCAGCGGCCACGAGTGCTCGAAATACGTCAGCCGGGGCCGGCCCTCGCGGATCTCGACCTTGAGATCGCCGGCGGCGAGAACCTCGCCATAGGGCCGTCCCAGCATCGGGAGGTGCAGCCGCCAGCCCGGGTCGTCCGGCCGGGGCACGATGTCGAAGAACGCGACGCGGGTGCTGTAGGGTCCGTGGGCGAGAACGTCGTCCCACCAGGGGTTCTGGGGGGAGGCGGCCATGTGGTTGGGCACGATATCGAGCAGGATGCCCAGCCCGTGCTCACGCGCCCGCGCGCAGAACGCCCTCCAGGCGTCCTCGCCTCCCAGGTCGCGGCTGATCCGCGTCGGATCGACCACGTCGTAGCCGTGGGCGCTGCCCTTGACCGCCTGCAGGCAGGGCGAGAGGTAGACGTGGCTGATGCCCAGCGCCGCCAGATAGGGCAGGATCTCCCCGGCTGCCGCCAATGGAAAATCGGCGCGCAGCTGCAGCCGGTAGGTCGCAATCCAGTCATCCCGCATAGGTCTTGCCGGCCAGCATCACGAAGGACCGGCCGGCCAGCGGGAGCTTGCGGCTCTTGCGCACGGTGCGGCGGGCGGCGTTCGGATCGGGCTGCGCGGTGTCAAAGACCACTTCCCAGGAATTGGGTGCCAGGCTGGCTGGCGCGCGGAATTCGACGGTTTCGTGATGGGCGTTGAGCAGCAGCAGGAAGTCGGCATCGCGGAGCGGTCCTCCGTCCGCCGTGCGGATTTCTGGCGCGTCGCCGGCCAGGAACATGCCGATCGTCCGCATCCAGCCGCCATCCTCCCAGTCCTGGGCGCTCATCGGCTTTCCATCCGAGCGGAACCAGCGCACGCTGTCCGGATGGATGCCGGCCGCCGGATCCTTCTCATAGAAGCTCCGCCGCCGGAAATTGGCATGCTCGCGCCGGAAGCGGACGACCCGCCGGGCGAAATCCAGGAACGCGCGGGCGCGCTCATCCAGGTCCCAATGGCTCCAGGAGAGCTCGTTGTCCTGGCAATAGGCGTTGTTATTGCCCTGCTGGGTTCGGCTGAGTTCGTCCCCGCCGCAGATCATCGGCACCCCCTGGGCAAAGAGCAGGGTGCACCAGAGGTTGCGCTTCTGGCGCTCCCGGAGCTCGATCACCGCGGGATCCTGGGTCTCTCCCTCCTGGCCGCAGTTCCAGGAGTTGTTGTCGTCGGTCCCGTCCTTGTTCTCCTCCTTGTTCGCCTCGTTGTGCTTGTGGTCATAGGTCACGAGGTCGCGGAGGGTGAAGCCGTCGTGGGCGGTGACGAAATTGATCCCGGCCGAGGGCAGCCGGCCGGTGTGCTCGTAAAGGTCGGAGCTGCCGCCCAGGCGGGTCGCCACCTCGGAATGGAGGCCCATTTCGCCCTTCCAGAACTTGCGGACGGTGTCGCGGTATTTTCCGTTCCATTCCGCCCATCCGGGCGGAAACTTGCCGACCTGATAGCCCCCCTCGCCCAGGTCCCAGGGCTCGGCGATCAGCTTGGCCGCTGCCAGAGTCGGATCTTGGTAGATGGTGTCGAAGAACGCTCCGAGCTGATCCACGTCCTTGAGTTCACGGGCCAGGGCCGCCGCCAGGTCGAAGCGGAAGCCGTCGACGTGCATTTCCGTGACCCAATACCGCAGGCTGTCCATCAGCAGCTGCAGCGAGTGCGGGTGCACCATGTTGAGGGTGTTGCCGCAGCCGGTGTAGTCCATGTAGTACCGAGGCTGGTCCGCGACGGTGCGATAGTAGGCCAGGTTGTCCAGACCCCGGTAGGAGAGGGTGGGGCCGGCCTGGTTTCCTTCGGCGGTGTGGTTGTAGACCACGTCCAGGATGACCTCGAAACCGGCGTTGTGCAGGCGCTTCACCATCTCCTTGAATTCCCTCAGGACATTGCCCGGGCGGCGGCGATCGGCGGCGTAGGCGGGCTCCGGCGCGAAATAGCTGAGGGTATTGTATCCCCAGTAATTGCTGAGGCCGCGGTCGAGCAGGTGCTTTTCCTGGAGGAAATGGTGCAGCGGCATCAGTTCGATGGCCGTCACTCCCAGCTCCTGCAGGTGCCGCAAAATCGGGTCTGAAGCCAGTCCGGCATAGGTGCCGCGTTGCTCCTCGGGGACGTCCGGGTGCAACCGCGTCATCCCGCGCACATGGGCCTCGTAGATCACGGTCTCATGCCAGGCGATCTTCGGGCGCTGCTCCCCCGTCCAGTCGAAGGCCGTGTCGATGACCATCCCAAGCGGGGCGAAGGCCGCGCTGTCGCGCTCGTCGAACGAGAGGTCGC
Organism: Opitutaceae bacterium; assembly: GCA_035546595.1. Classification (GTDB taxonomy): domain Bacteria; phylum Verrucomicrobiota; class Verrucomicrobiia; order Opitutales; family Opitutaceae; genus Palsa-1447. The sequence continues at coordinate 23,027 of DASZWO010000070.1, read as the reverse complement.
CGTCGGGGTGTCCGATCTGGTAGCCGAAGAGGCTGTCGTCCCACTTCAGCTCGCGTCCGATGGCTTTGGCATAGGGGTCGAGCAGCAGCTTGTGCGGATTGAATCGCCGCCCCTTGTCGGGCTCGTAGGGTCCGTGGGCCCGGTAGCCGTAGAGCTGGCCCGGCTTCAGCCCGGGAATGTAGATGTGCCAGACGCCATTGGTGCGCTCGCGGAAGCGGATGCGCTCGCTTTCCTTCGGCTGATCCGCCTGGTTGAAAAGGCAGAGCTCGACCGCGTCCGAGCCCTCGGAGAAGACGGAGAAATTCACGCCCTTGCCGTCCCAGGTCGCGCCCTGGGGGAAGGGGACGCCGGTCTGGTAGGGCTGGCCGTGGATGGGAGAGGCAAGTTCGGCGAGGGCGGAATCGCTCATGGCTGGGAGTGGGTGACGATGGTGTGGCCGTCCATCCGCTGGCCGACCGGGGTGGGGCCCTGGGCCAGGTTCTGTGCGGAATTGACCAGCCCTACGTGGGAATAGGCCTGGGGAAAGTTGCCGAGCTGCCGCCGCGCGCGCGGGTCGTACTCCTCGGCGAGGAGGCCGAGCGGGCTGCACAAGGTCAGCAGATGGCGGAAGCGCTCCTCGGCCTCTTCCCGGCGGCCCAGCAGGTTAAGGCAGTCGACCATCCAGAAGGAGCAGGGCAGGAAGGCGCCCTCTCCCGGCGGCAGTCCATCGATCTTGGCCGAGGTGTCGGGATGGTAGCGCAGGACCAGGCCGTCGGCCCGCAGCTCGCGGTCGATCGCCTCGATCGTCCGCACCACCCGCGGATCGTCGGGGGGAAGGAAGCCGACCAGTGGCATCAGCAGCAGGCTGCCGTCGAGCGGCTTCGCCCCGTAGCTCTGGGTGAAGACCCCGCGCTCGCTGTCGTAACCTTGGGCACAGATGTCGGCATGGATCCGGCCGCGCAACGCCCGCCACTCCGCCAGCGGCCCGTCGGCGCCAAACTCCTCGATCGTCCGGACCGCCCGGTCAATCGCGACCCAGGCCATCATCTTCGAGTGGGTGAAATGCCGCCGCGGCCCGCGAATTTCCCAAATGCCCTCGTCCGGCTCGGTCCAGTGCTTCGTCACGAATTCCACCAGGTGGCATTGCAGGGGCCAGGGGTCGTCCTTGGGGCGGATCTTCATCCGGCGCGCCTGGAACAGCGCGTCCATCAGCTCGCCGAACACATCCAGCTGGAACTGTTCGGCGGCCGCATTGCCCTTGCGCACGGGCTTCGAGCCCTCGTAACCCGCCAAGTGAGGGAGCTCGATCTCGGTCAGCAGCCGCTCGCCCATCATGCCGTACATGATCTGGAGCTGGGCCGGATCCCCCGCAACCGACCGCAGGAGCCATTCGATCCATCCGGCGGCCTCCTCCCGGTAGCCGGCGGACATGAGCGCGAACAGGGTCACGGTCGCGTCCCGCAGCCAGCAGTAGCGATAGTCCCAGTTGCGCACGCCGCCGATGCGTTCCGGCAGCGAGGTGGTCGGGGCCGCGACGATGCCGCCGGTCGGGCCGTAGGTGAGCGCCTTGAGGGTGACGAGCGAGCGCACCACCGCCGTCCGGAATTCGCCGCGGTAGGTGCAGTGCCGGGCCCAGCCGTGCCAGAATTTTTCGGCGCCGCGCAGCAGGCGTCGGGCGTCGGGCGGCGGCGGGGGCGGCAGGTGCGAGAAATGCCAGCTCAGGGCGAAGGCCTTGCTTTCGCCCTCTCGGATCGTGAATTCGGCCACGGTCGAGAGTCCCTCGCCGCGGGTTGGCACCTCCGAGTCGAGCACCAGCGACTGGGGTCCGGCGACGGCGGTGATGCGCTCGCCGTCGCGGCGGACCCAGGGGATGCGCTCCCCGTGGTCGAAACGGATCACGAGCTTCATTGCCATCTTCACCCGGCCGCGGCGGCCCTCGACGACGCGCAGGACCTGGCGGTTGTCCGCCGACATCGCCATGCCATCGATCACGCGCACGGCGCCCTCGGCGGTCTCGAACTCCGTTTCCAGCACCAGGGTCTCGTCGCGGTACGCCTGGCGCGAGCGAGCGGCGGGATCGGCCGGGGCGATCTGCCAAAAACCGTTTTCCTCGTCCCCGAGCAGGCGGGCGAAGCACGCATCCGAATCAAAGCGCGGGACACAGAACCAGTCGATCGAGCCGTTGAGGCCGACCAGGGCGGCGGTATGGGTGTCGCCGATAATGCCGTAGTCCTCGATCCTCATGTTGAATAGACCTATCCATCCAGACCCGGTCGGGACGGACCGGTTGCCCGTCCGGGCGGATTTCTGGGGGTCAGGCCCGCGCCTGGATCCGGCGGAGGCCGGGATCAGAACAGGCTCTCGGCGACGGTGATGACGTCGCCCGGCATGACCGCGAAAGTGGTGTCGCCCTTGCCGGAAGCCATCTTCCGGGCATTGAAATTGTAGACTTTCTCCTCGCTCCCGATCTTGCGCATGAGCGTGACCTTGCGGCTGTCGGCGATGCGGGTATAGCCCCCGGCGATGCCGATGGCCTGGAGTAGCGTCACCTGCTGCTCGTCCGGGATGTCATAGGCGCCCGGCTTCTGCACCTGCCCGAGCACGGTGAAGCTGTGCTTGGAGAACTCCATCACCGTGACGGAGACCTGGGGGTCGATCAGATAGCCCTGGCTGAGCCGGTGGGCGATGGCGTCCGCCGCTTCGCGGGGGGAAAGGCCCTTGACCGGGACCGTGCCGATGAGGGGAAAGGTGATGTCGCCCTCGCTGGAGACGCGGAGGAGCGACTTGAGGTCCTCCTCCTGGAAAACGGTGATCGAAAGGATGTCGGAAGGGAGGATCTTGTAGTTGGAATCGACGATCTTGTAATGCGAGCCGGCTTCGCCGGAGGAACGCATCAGGTCCATCGGGCTGGTGGGAACGGCGCTTCCCCCGGGCGAGGACAGCCCGCCGCCAGCGGCATTATTCTGGGCGGAAGCGAAGGCGGGGGCCAACACGGCCGCAAGCGCGGCGCAGGAAAGGAGGCGCAGGAGAGCGGAATGCATAGGAAAAGCTGAAGGAGCCAAGCGCATAGTATTCGCGCTCGCGGCGGAGTTCCGGAAAATTCTCGGACGCGGGAACGCCCGTCTTCCCGGACGGTCCATCACGGCATGGTTCAGCGGGGTCGGTGGCGACGCACGCTACGGTACTTCAGCCGGTTCGGGCTGAGGGCGGCGGCGCAGGCCCATCGGACGGTCGGATCGGGCGGGGCGCCCGTGGCGGTGAGGCTCCCCCAAATCGGCCAGCCTCTCTGGGTCCGGCGGGGGACGGCCGACGCCGCCACGCTCGACGAGATCTTTCTTTCCCGAGAATACGATCTGGCGCTGCCCGGCTTCGCGCCGGCCCAGATCATGGACCTGGGGGCGAATGTCGGCTACACCTCGGTCTGCTTTGCCGCGCGCTGGCCTCAGGCGCGGATCCTGGCGGTCGAACCCTCCGCGGCCAATCTCGAGCTGCTGCGCCGGAATACGGCGGCCTGGCCGCAGGTCACGGTGCTGCAGGCTGCGGTCTGGCCTCATCCCGCTCGGGTCCGGATCGCTAACCCTCAGGATGAGTCCAACTGCTACCGGATGGACGAGTCGGTCGGGGGGGAAGCCGGCGAAGTGCCGGGCTGCACCGTCGCGCAGCTGATGGTGCGGCAGGGCTGGAGGAGGATCGATCTGCTCAAGATGGATGTGGAGGGAGCGGAGGGTGAGATTTTCCGGCATGGCGACAACTGGCTCGACCGGGTCGGCGTGCTGGTGATCGAGCTCCACGACCGGATCGCGCCGGGCTGCGCCGAAAACCTCTACCGCGCGCTGCACGGGCGCCGCTTCACCCAGGAAATCGTCGGCCGCAACGTGGTGATCGATCTGCGCGCCGGAGCGGGCGGACGGCCGCCGGCCGATTCCCTTCAAAGCCGCGCCCGCGTGGCGCCGCGCTGCAGCGAGGTCGCGGCCACGGAGAGCGCGCTGTCCAGCGCCTGGACGCTGACCGGCTTAGTCAAATGGATCACGAAGCCGGCGGCCTGGCTGCGGCTGACATCGTCCTCCATCCCGAAGCCGGTCAGGGCGATGCCGACCGTCCCGTGGCGGTCGCGCAATTCCGTCATCAAATCATAGCCGTTTCCGTCGGGCAGGCCGATATCCGAGATCAGCACGTCGAAGCGCCCCTCCGCGGCCAGCGCCAGGGCCTCGGCCACCGAGCCGGCGGCGGCGATGGCGAAGGCGCGGTGGGAGAGGAGATGAACCAAGACCTGCCGGGTGGGGGCATGGTCCTCCACCAGCAGCACCCGCGCCCGATGGCCGTTGCTGCCCGCCTGCGGCGCCCGCGCGGTCGGGAGGACGGGTCCGCTGGCCTCCGGGGTCTCACGCCCCGCCGTCCGCAGCAGCGGGAGGCGGATGGCGAAGGTCGATCCCTGGTTGCGGCCCAGGCTGGTGGCGCTGATGGAGCCAAGGTGCAGCTCCACCAGCATGCGGGAGATCGCCAGCCCGAGGCCGACGCCGCCGTACTGCTGCGGGCTGCCGTGGGCGGCATGGTCCCCCTGCGAGAAGGAGTGGAAAATCCGGCTCAGTTCCTCGGCGGTCAGCCCGATCCCGGTGTCGGCGATCCGCACGTTCAAGCCGGTCAACTCGGGAGTGGCCGAGGTTTCGACCGTGATCCGGCCGCCCCGGGGCGTGAACTTCGCGGCGTTCTTCAGCACGTTCCAGAAGACCTGCTTCAGCCGCACGTCGTCGCCCAGGACCATTGATTGCGGAGCCTCGAGCCGGAGCTCTATCTCCAGCCCCTTCTGGGCCGTGTCGGCCTCGGTCATCAGCAGCGCGTCCTTCAGCAGCGAGTGCACGTCCACGGGATGCATCTCCAGGGGCAGCTTGCCCCGGGCGATCCGGGTGAGGTCGAGCAGGTCGTCGATCAGCCGAGCCTCAAGGGCGACGCTCTTCGCGATCGTCTCGAAGTCCGCCCGGACCCTCTCAGGCAGGTCGGGGTTGCTCACCGCCTCGCTGGCCAGCAGCAAGACCGGGCTGAGCGGGGTCCGCAATTCATGCGAGAGGCGGGCCAGGAAGTCGTCCTTCGCCCGGGAGGCGGCCAGGGCCTCGGCCTCGCTGGCCCGCAGCGCGGTCTCGCGTTCGCGCAGCTCCTCGTTGAGCCGGACCAGATCGGCTGTGCGCTCCTGCACCCGCGTTTCCAGGTCGTTGTTGGCATGCCGCAGCGCCTCCTCGGCCTTCTGGCGATGGGCGACCTCCGATTCGAGGGCGGCGTTGGCGGCGGCGAGGGCGCGGGTCTTTTGGAAGAGGTCGACGAAGACGGCGATCTTCGAGCGCAGGATCTGCGGGTTGAGGGGCTTGGTCAGGTAGTCGACCGCGCCCGTGCCGTAGCCCTGGAGGACCGCGGAGTCGTCCTGGTAGTGGGCGGTGAGGAAGATGATGGGGATGTGCTGGGTGCGCTTGCGCTGCTTGATCAGGTTGGCCAGCTCGATGCCGTTCATTTCCGGCATTTGGACGTCGAGCACGATGGCCGCGAACTCGCCTTCCAGCAGCACCCGGAGCGCCGCCTCCGCCGTCACCGCCCGCACCAGGTCGTATTCCGGCGACTGCAGGATGCTCTCGAGGACGTCGAGATTGCGGATGTCGTCGTCCACCAGCAGGATGCCGGCGAGCGATTTGCCGCCCGGTTGGCTCATCGGTACAGCCAGACGCGGAGAAGGGAGAGCAGCTCGGCCGTGTTGACCGGCTTGGAGATGTAGTCGGACGCGCCTGCCGCCAGGCACTTTTCGCGGTCGCCCTTCATCGCCTTCGCCGTCAGGGCCAGGATCGGCAGGTGGAGGAAGCGCGGGTCCTTGCGGATTTCGCGCATCGTCTGGTAGCCGTCCATTTCCGGCATCATGATGTCCATCAGAACCAGGCTGATGTCGTCCTCCTGGCCCAGGGTGTCAATCGCCTGCCGGCCGGTGGTGGCGCTGACCACCACCATCTCCTCGTTCTCCAGCATGGTCGCGAGGGCGAAGATATTGCGCGCATCGTCATCCACGATCAGCACCTTGCGGCCGCGCAGGATTTCGTTGGAGCCGTGCAGGCGGGCCAGCATCTGCTGCTTGTCCTCGGGCAGGGTGGTTACCACGCGATGCAGGAAGAGGGCGGTCTCGTCGAAGAGCCGCTCGGGCGACTGCACGTCCTTGAGCAGGACGCTCTTGGCCGTGACGCGCAGGCGCTCCTCCTCCTCATGCGTCAGCTCCTTGCCGGTGAAGACCACGATGGGGATGTCGCGCAGCGTGGTCTCGGCCTGGACCTTCTCCAGCAGCTCGAAGCCGTTCATGTCCGGCAGCCGCAGGTCAAGGACGCAGCAGTCGAAGGGTTGGTCGAGGAGTTTCTCCATCGCCTCGGCGCCGGTGCCGGCGGTGGCGATCTCGATGTCGTCGTGGGCCAGGAGGTCGACCACGCCCTGCCGCTCGATCGCGTTGTCCTCCACCACCAGCAGCCGCTTCGTGTGCGGCTCGACGAACTTCCGGATCCGGTCGAAACACTGCTCCAGCCCCTCGGTGGTGGCCGGCTTGACGGTGTAGGCGAAGGCCCCGTGGGCGAGCGCCCGCGAGCGCTCCTCCTCGACCGAAATGATCTGCACCGGGATATGCCGGGTGGCGGGGGCCAATTTGAGGTTGTTCAGGACGGTCCAGCCGAGCATGTCGGGAAGGAAGACATCCAGGGTGATGGCGGTCGGCAGGTACTGCCGGGCCAGACTCAACGCGGATCCCCCCCGGTTGGCGACGATCCCTTTGAACCCCTTGTCGCGGGCGAGCCCCAGCAGCACCCGGGCGTAATGGGGATCGTCTTCGACGATCAGCAGGGTCTGGTCGCCCTCGATGATGCTCTCGCGGTCGTCGGGCACCGTCTCCTCGCGGGGAGCAGGGAGATTGAGCGGGCCGGGCGGGGCGCCGCGCACCGCCTTCCCGGCCGCGGGCTCCAGGTAGAACAGCGGCAGGTAGAGGGTGAAGGAGCTGCCCTGGCCCGGGGTGCTGACCAGCCGGATCTCGCCGCCGAGCAGGGTGGCGAGCTCGCGGGAGATGGCCAGGCCGAGGCCCGTGCCGCCGTACTTGCGGCTGGTGCCGGCGTCAGCCTGCTGGAAGGCCTCGAAGATCAGCTTCTGCTTCTCGGTCGCGATGCCGATGCCGGTGTCGCTGATGCGGAAGGCGATGACCTGGGCGGCCAGGCTGAGCGCGGGATGCCCCGGGGTCCAGCCCTCGTGGGCCGGCTCGACCATGACGTCGATGTGTCCTTGGGCGGTGAACTTGAAGGCGTTGGAGAGCAGGTTCTTCAGGATCTGCTGCAGACGCTTGGGATCGGTGGTGATCGCGCGCGGCAGCCCCGCGGCGAACTCGATGTGGAAGGGCAGGCTCTTGGCGTCGGCGATGTGCCGGAAGTTGCGCTCGATCGAGTCCCGCAGGGTGGCGAAGCCGATCTCCTCCGCCTCGACGGTGACGGTGCCGGACTCGATCTTGGAGAGGTCGAGGATGTCGGTGATGAGGTTGAGGAGGTCGGAGCCCGAGGAGTGGATGTTGCGGGCGTACTCGATCTGCTTGGCCGAGAGGTTGCCGTTGGCGTTGTTCGCCAGCTGCTGTCCCAGGATGAGGATGGAATTGAGCGGAGTGCGCAGCTCGTGCGACATGTTGGCCAGGAATTCCGACTTGTACTTGGAGGTGAGGGCGAGCTCGGCCGCCTGCTCCTCCAGCGCGCGGCGGGCCTGCTCGACCTCGCGGTTCTTCCGCTCGACCTCGGCGTTCTGCTCGGCCAGCTGGCGGGCCTTCTGCGCCAGCTCTTCGTTGGTCTGCTGGAGCTCCTTCTGCTGCGACTGCAGCTCGACCGTCAGCTGCTGCGACTGCTGCAGCAGGTTCTCGGTCCGCATCGTGGCCTCGATGGTGTTGAGCACGACGCCGATCGACTGGGTCAGCTGCTCGAGGAAGGAGATGTGGGTGATGCTGAAGGGCCGCAGCGATGCGAGCTCAATCACCGCCTTGGTCTGGCCCTCGAAGAGGACCGGCAGCACCACGATGCTCGTCGGCGGGACGCTGCCCAGGCTCGAGATCACCTGGGTGTAGCTCGGGGGGACCTCGTGGAGCAGGATGCGCTGCTTTTCCAGCGCGCATTGTCCCACCAGACCCTCGCCGACGGGGATGCGCTCGGGCTGGCTGGGACGGTGGGCATAGCCGGCGAGGAGGCGGAGGGTGGGCTGCTCCTGCTCGTCGCGGTCCATCTGGTAGATCGTCCCCTGCTGGGCATTGACCAGCGGGGCCAGCTCCGACAGCAGGGTCTTGCCCACGGTGTAGAGGTCGCGCTGGCCCTGGAGCATGCGGGTGAAGTTGGTCAGGTTGGTCTTCAGCCAGTCCTGCTCCTGGTTGGTTTCGGTGGTGACACGAAGATTGTAGATCATCGTGTTGATGTTGTCCTTCAGCTCCGCCACCTCGCCGCGGGCGTCGACCTGGATCGAGCGGGTCAGGTCGCCCTTGGTCACGGCGGTCGCCACCTCGGCGATGGCGCGCACCTGCGTGGTGAGGTTGGCCGCCAGCAGGTTGACGTTGCCGGTCAAATCCTTCCAGGTGCCAGCCGCGCCCGGGACATGGGCCTGGCCGCCCAGCCGGCCTTCGACGCCCACCTCGCGGGCGACGTTGGTCACCTGCTCGGCGAAGGTCGCGAGCGTATCGGTCATGTTGTTGATGGTCTCGGCCAGGGCCGCGACCTCGCCCTTCGCCTCGACCGTCAGCTTCTGCCGGAGGTTGCCGTTGGCCACCGCGGTCACGACCTTGACGATGCCCGACACCTGATCGGTCAGGTTGGCCGCCATGACATTGACCGAGTCGGTGAGGTCCTTCCAGGTGCCGGCGACGCCCGGCACCTGGGCCTGGCCGCCGAGCTTGCCCTCGGTGCCGACCTCGCGGGCCACGCGCGTCACTTCCGCGGCGAAGGCGTTGAGCTGGTCGACCATGGTGTTGATGGTGTTCTTGAGCTCGAGGATCTCGCCCTTGACGTCGACGGTGATCTTGCGGGAGAGGTCGCCGCGCGCGACCGCGGTGGTGACCTCGGCGATGTTGCGGACCTGGGCGGTGAGGTTGGTGCCCATGGCGTTGACCGAGTCGGTGAGGTCCTTCCAGGTGCCGGCGACGCCGGGCACCACCGCCTGCACGCCCAGCCGGCCCTCGGTGCCGACCTCCCGGGCCACGCGGGTGACCTCCGAGGCGAAGGAGCGAAGCTGCTCCACCATGGTGTTGATCGTCTCCTTCAGCTGGAGAATCTCGCCGCGGACGTCGACGGTGATCTTGCGGGAGAGGTCGCCGTTGGCGACCGCGATCGTGACCTCGGCGATGTTGCGGACCTGGCCGGTCAGGTTGGCCGCCATCAGGTTGACGTTGTCGGTGAGGTCCTTCCAGGTGCCGGCGACGCCGGGGACCTGGGCCTGGCCGCCGAGCTTGCCCTCGGTGCCGACCTCGCGCGCGACGCGCGAGACCTCGGAGGCGAAGCCGTTCAGCTGGTCGACCATCGTGTTGATGGTGTCCTTGAGCTGGAGGATCTCGCCGCGGACGTCGACGGTGATCTTGCGCGACAGGTCGCCGTTGGCGACGGCGATGGTCACCTCGGCGATGTTGCGCACCTGGCTGGTCAGGTTGGTCGCCATCGCATTGACGTTGTCGGTCAGGTCCTTCCAGGTGCCGGCGACGCCCTTGACGCGCGCCTGGCCGCCGAGCTTGCCTTCCGTACCGACCTCGCGGGCGACGCGCGTCACTTCCGAGGTGAACACGCCGAGCTGCTTGATCATCGTATTGACGATAGTCGCCGAGCGCAGGAACTCGCCGCGCAGCGGGCGGCCTTCGACGTCGAGCGGCACGGTCTTGAGCAGGTCGCCTTGCGCCACCGCGGTGATCGCGCGGGTCACTTCGGCCGTCGGCCACACCAGATCGTCGATCAGCGTATTGACCGAGCTTTCCATCTCGCCCCAGGCGCCGCTCGACAACTCGAACTTGACCCGCTGGCGGGTCTTGCCTTCGCGGCCGACCACTTCGCCGACGCGCTCGAGCTGCGCCGCCATGCGCTGGTTGGCCTCGACGATGTCGTTAAAGACGTCGGAGATTTTGCCTTCGATGCCTGACAGGTTACCCGACAGGCGGACGGCAAAATTGCCGCTTCGCATCGCCTGGAGTGCCGTCAGGAGATCGTGCTGAAAAACGCCGTCGGTGGGGACAGGAGACTGAGGCAATCCATTGACCCGTGCCTTGGTCTTGCGCGGAGTCTCAGTGACCTTGTCCATGACGCTCCCCCAGCCAGCCCTTTTTTCACGGGTCGGCGCCAAAAAGCTCCAAAGATCAATGGCGTAATGCCATCGATACGATGTCAACCTCGGCGACCAGCCCCCGCTGCGCGGCGTGCACGGTATATATGCCCCGCCGATACCCAAAACGGTCGCCGCGCCAATGGGTTCCCTGAGCCTCGAAATAATTTCAGCGAGACCGCTTGGTCGCCGCATGGGGGAGCACAAAGGGCAGGCCAGCTGGCGCCTGATTAACCGCACCGGCAATCCGGAACACCTCGGCCAGCATGTCGTCGGTGATGGTCGATTCCGGCGTGCCGTCGCGGGCAATCCGGCCGTTGTGCAGCGCGACAATCCGCCGGGCGAACAGCGTCGCCAGGTTGAGGTCGTGCATGATCGTGATCACCGTGGTGCCTCGTTCGGTGCACCGCTTGATGATCGTGAGCAGGTCGAGCTGGTGACAGAGATCGAGGCTTGCGGTCGGCTCATCCAGCAACAGGACGCCCGGACCGAATTTTGTTTCCCCGCAGCCGAGTTGCACCAGCACGCGGGCGAGATGGACGCGTTGCTGTTCGCCGCCCGATAGCGTGCCGATGATGCGGTGGCGCATGTGTCCCATGTCGACTTCCGCGAGCGCGCTCTCGGCCATGGTTTCGACCGCCGGTCCCCGCGTTTCGCCGGCTCCCATCCGCACCACTTCGCCGACGGAAAATGGGAAAGCTACGTTGACGTGCTGCGACAGCACCGCGCGATGCAATGCCAGAACTTGCGGCCTATAAGCGCGCGGGTCATTTCCTCTCAGCTTGATGGCGCCGCCGCTCGGCGCGATCTCGCCCGACAGGGCGCGCAGCAATGTCGACTTGCCGGCGCCGTTTGGGCCGACCAACGCGACTGTTTCGCCGGATGCGATCGACAGCGACACGTCGTCGATCAGGGCCTTCGCGCCAACCCGCACGCTCAGCCCGCTGGTTTCGATTGCGGCGGTCATAGCCCGATCACCGAACGCTGCCGCAGCAGGATGACGAGGAAGAATGGCGCCCCGACCAGTGCGGTGAGAATGCCGATCGGGACCTCCGCCGGCGCTGCGATGGTGCGCGCGAATGTGTCCGCGCCGAGCAGCAGGATCGCGCCGAGACAGGCGGAGGCGGGGAGCAGCCGGCGATGGCCCGGCCCGATCACCAGCCGCAGCAGATGCGGTACGATGATGCCGACAAATCCGATCACGCCGGCGAACGCCACCGCTGCGCCCGTCATTGCCGACACCAGCACGATCGACCAGCGCTTCAGCCGTTCGACCTCGACGCCCATGTGAAACGCTTCGGCTTCGCCGAGCACCAGCAGGTCGAGGCCGTGCGCGAGAAATGGAATCGCGGCGATCATCGCGATCAGAAACGGTGCGAGGATCGCGGCCTTCTCCCATGTCGCGCCGCCGAGCGAGCCGAGCAGCCAGAACGTGACGTCGCGCAATTGCCGGTCGTCCGCGACAAATACGAGCAGCCCGATGCCCGCACTCGCCAGGGCGCCGATAGCGATGCCGCCCAGCAGGAAGACTGCAATCGAGGTGCGGTTCTCGCGGGTCGACAGCCGGTGCAGGAGGTAGGTCGTGATCAGCGCGCCGACGAAGGCGGCGACGGGCAGCAGCTGGAACGGCAACGCGATGCCGCTGCCGGCCAGAATCCGGTCGCCGAACACGATCACGCTTGCCGCACCCAATGCGCCACCGCTCGAGACGCCGACCAGCGCCGGATCGGCCAGCGGGTTGCGGAACAGGCCCTGCATGATGGTGCCGCCGGCGGCGAGCAGCGCGCCGATGCTCACGGCAACGGCAATGCGCGGCAACCGGACCGACCACAGCACCAACTGATCGCGTTCGAGCGTTGCGGCATCGCTGCCGTGAACGAGACCAAGCGCGGCGGGCAGACGAGACACCGGAATGCCGGCGGCGCCGATCGCTGCGGCAATGATCGCGACCAGCACCAGCAGCGCGAGTAGGGAGCCGACGATGACGAGGCCGCCGCGCCTGGAACGCGCCCACGTGCTCGCCTGCAGGAAGCCCGCCGTGCCTGTGCTATTTACCCCCGGCATGAATCGTCCCGGCCGGGCTCTGGGGCCGACGCGCCCTCGGGATGGATCGCGATCGAGAGCTCTCGGGCGGCGCGCGCGGTGCGCGGTCCGAAGAACAGCAGCGAGAGCCCATCGATTGCAATGAAGCGCTTGTTCTTTGCGGCCGGTGTCGCGCTGAACGCCGGCAAGGCAAACAGCTCGGCCGCTTCGACGTGGTTCGGGCCGCCATGCGCCATTGCCAGGATGACATCCGGCCTGGCAGCGACCACCGCTTCGTCGCTCATCGGCTTGTACCCATCGTAATCCGTGACGGCGTTGATGGCGCCGGTCATCTTGATGACGCCGTCCGCGGCGGTATGGCCGCCGGCCACCATCGCGCGGCCATTGATGAGCGACAGCACGAACATCACGCGCTTCGGCGCCTTGATCTGCGGACGCAGTTTGGCAAGGGCGTCGAGATCGGCCTTCACCTTCTCGATCATGCATTTGCCGCGCCCCTCGGCGTCGACTGCTTTGGCGATGATCTGGATTTTCTCGACGATGCCATCGGCGTTGTAGTGATCGGGCACGACAATGAGCGGCACCTTTGCCGCTTCGAGGACCGACATTGTTTCCTTCGGCCCAGCGCCTTCTGTGGCGATGATGACGCTCGGCCGCAAGCCGAGCATGCCTTCGGCCGACAGCGCGCGCATGTAGCCGACGCTCGCTTTCTCGGTCTGCGCGCGGAGCGGATAGAAGCTCGTTGTGTCGACCGCGACGATGTTTTTATCGGCGCCGAGTGCGTAGAGAATTTCCGTCACCGCGCCGCCGACCGAAACGATACGGCTGGTATCGGCAGCCTGCACCCCGGTGGCGGCGAGGGCGATCGCCGCGCAGGCAAGATGACGCAATCCGCGACGAAACATCTGTGGACTCATTTGGTGAGGATCAGCTTGTTCTGTGCTGTCAGGCGGAGCCGGTAGGTTTCATCGCCGTGCGCGATGACGATCTCGCGGCCGTCCACGAACAGCGCGCGGCTGTCGATCCGGTTGTTGTTGAGTTCGACCGTGCGGCGCGGCGCATCTGTGCTCGCCGGTTCGCCAGTATTGCCCTGCTTGTTCTTGCCGTTTGCAGTATTCATCGCCCGTCGGGGTCATCTCATCGAGCGTAATTCTTAATACTAACTACCAGTTTTGAATGATTTAAAACTAGTAATTCTGCTCGATTATCTAGTTTAGAGTAAGTTTAACTTATAAATATCTTTCTTGACCTTAGTAATACATGGTCGTTACAAACGCAACGGCTGCGGGAACAGGAATCGCAGCATGAAGCCAGCCAGCCAGTCGCCGCGTGAACGCCGGCGCCGCCAGCCCGCCAAAAGCAAACCAAAAACAGTTGGGTTGGGGTCACAGTTATGTTGTGCGGGGCTCGAAGCGCGCGTGCGCTTCTGTTTGGAATTTCATCTTTAGCTTTGACGGCAACCGGGGTGCTGACGCCGGCAGTGGCGCAGGATGCGCCGCAGCCCATCAGCACCATCACGCTGGATACGATTACGGTCACACCGACCAAGACGCCGGAAAACATCTGGGATTCGTTGTCGTCGACCAGCGCGGTGCGTCAGGACAAGATCGATCAGTTGATGCCGAACAGGACATCGGACCTGTTGTTCGGTCTGCCGAGCGTGACGCAGGTCACGCGCGGCGACGATCCGGCGACCGCGATCAATATCCGCGGCCTCCAGGACTTCGGCCGCGTGGCCGTGGTCGTCGACGGTGCGCGTCAGAACTTCCAGCGCTCCGGCCACAATGCCAACGGCATGTTCTATCTGGAACCGGAATTGATTTCGGGTCTGGACATTACGCGCGGTCCCGTCGCCAACATTTACGGCTCGGGCGCGATCGGCGGCGTGGCGTCATTCACCACCAAGGATGCGAACGACATCCTTAAGCCCGGCGAACGTTGGGCCATTCAGGCCCATGGTCTCGGCGGCACCAACGGCCCGCTCGGTCTCTCTTCGGTGTTCGCCGCTGCGCGGCCCAATGAGAATGTCGATATCTTTGCCGGCGGCACTTACCGTTCGAGCGGCGATTATCGCGATGGCCACGGTGATACTGTCGCGAACACCGGACAGGATATCTGGACCGGCATCGGCAAGATCACAGTGCGGCCGGCCGATGGCCACGAGGTGAAGCTCGGCGCCATCCATTACGACGCCGATTACACGACCGGTCAGTCCGGGGTGTCGGGTGTCTACGGCACCAACGTGAAAAACGATCAGCTCACCGGCAAGTACACCTATGCACCGACTGGTCAGTCGCTGATCGATCTCGCGACCAGCATTTATTTCAATCGGAGCAGCACCGATCAGACCGTGAAGGAGCAGTTTATCTCGGGCGGTATCGATTTCACCGGCCCGGTCGGCACCAGGCGCAATTTCACGATCGATACCAAGGGCTTCGATATCAACAATACGTCGCGGTTTGATTGGGGCCCGTTCCGCAACGCCTTGACGGTCGGGGGCGACGGCTTCCGTGATGACGTGTCGATTTCAAGCACCGGCGATCCGGGCTCGGCGCTCACCCCGGGCGGCACCCGCAAGGTCTCCGGCGCGTTCGTGCAGTGGAAGGCTAACTATTCCACTTGGCTCGAGGCCATCGGCGCGCTGCGGTACGACAATTATTCGCTCGATGGCGGCGGCACCCATACGGATGGTGACCGTCTGTCGCCGAAGATTACGGTCGGCGTCACCCCGATCGCCGGCTTCCAGCCTTACGTGACCTACGCCGAAGGCTATCGCGCACCGGCGGTCACCGAGACTCTCGTCGTCGGTTATCACCCGGGCGATCTCTTCTACTTTCTTCCCAATCCGAATCTGCGGCCCGAAATCGGCAAGACGTCGGAAGCAGGCGTCAATCTCAAGTACGACAACCTGTTCACCGCCGGCGATAAATTCCGCGGCAAGATCAGCATCTTCCGCAATAACGTCGAAGACTATATCGACCTGACCAGCTTCGCGTATTTCGGTCCGCCGCCGGCGCCATGTCCGCCGTCGTCGATCTTCGGTGGCGCCGGTTCGCTCTGCTTCCAATATACGAACGTTCCGCGCGCGCGCATCGAGGGCATCGAATTCGAGACGATGTACGACGCCGGCCGGTGGTTCGCCGGTCTTGCCGGCCAGCATCTGAAAGGCCGCAACCTCACCAATTCGGAGCCGCTGGCGACCATTCAGCCTGACTCGCTGACGACGACGCTCGGCGCGCGCTTCCTCGATCGCAAGCTCACCGTCGCGATGCGCTGGATGGCGGTGGCGCCCAAGCGTGCCGACGACATTCCCGTCGACACCAACCAGCCGGGCAATCCGCTCGTTTTTCCGACCAGCGACGCCTACAACCTGGTCAAGCTTTATGTCGGCTACGAGCCGAAGCCTGACGTTCAACTCGGCTTCTCGATCGATAACCTGCTCGACGAGAAGTACACGCCCTACATGAACCAGCTTTCCGAGCCGGGCATCACCTTCAAGGGTGAGCTCAAGGTTCGTTTCAGCGACGCCTACTTCAAGAAGGGATAATTCGGGACAGAACTGAAGCCGAAAATGTCTGATCTATCGCGTCGGGCGCGGCCACTTGACGGGTGGCTTCGCCTGCGCGCGCCATTTTGCATCGTGATATAATGACAAACAGGAGACTTCGATGTTCATCGCAATGAATCGGTTCAAGGTGCGCAAGGGCTCGGAAGAGGCCTTCGAGCAAATGTGGGCGAGCCGTGAGACCTATCTCGACCAGTTGCCGGGCTTCGTGGAATTCCATCTGCTGAAGGGTCCGCAGGCGGACGATCACACGCTTTATTCCTCGCACACCACTTGGGAAACCAAGGCGCACTTCGAGGGCTGGACCAAGTCGGAGCAATTCCGCAAAGCCCACGAGCGCGCCGGCAACCAGAGCAGCGGCCAGTCGGCCATCCTGGAGCATCCGAAGTTCGAAGGCTTCGAAGTGAAGCTCACGCAAGGCCGCAAAGGAGCAGTAGCATGAGCCGCGGCGAGAGCAACGCCGTAGCGCTGCGCGCCAAGCTCGCCGCCGAGCCCGGCGCCATCATCGAGACGGTTGCCAAAGAGACCGGTGCAACTCTGCGCCAGATCGTCGAGGCGTTGCCCGATGAGATGCGCCGCTTCGCTCCGGCGTCCGCGTTCGTGCCGGTGATGGACGAGGTCGCCAAATGGGGTGACGTCACCGTCATCGTTCACACCGACGACGGCGTGATGGAAATTGGCGGGCCGATCCCGTCCGGCGAGGTCGCGAAGGAATATTTCAACCTGTCGGGCAAGATCGGTTTCCATGGTCATCTGCGCTATGAACGCTGCGCGGGTGTTGCCTTCGTCGAGCGTCCGTTCTTCGGCCGGCTGTCGGCGTCGATCCTGTTCCTCAATGTCGATGGCGGTATCATGTTCAAAATCTTCGTCGGCCGTGACGAGCAGCGCGAACTGATCCGTCATCAATTGGACGCGTTTCGCGCGCTAGCAGATCGCGTCTGCGCGCGCGAAGCCGCCACCGCCTGATGGGATCATGTCAGTGAGACGCGTTCGCACCTTCATCATTCTTGCATCGGCGCTGATCGCGACGCCGGTGCTGGCGCAGCAGGAGCCGGTCGCAACCGGCGTGTTGTCGTCGCTGCCGCGCGATCTGTCGCCGTGGTCGATGTTCGTCAATGCCGATCGCGTCGTGCAGGCGGTCATGATCGGTCTGGCGTTCGCCTCGCTGGTGACGTGGACGATCTGGCTCGCCAAGGGCCTCGAGCTGCTGGCCGCCAAGCGCAAGGCGTGGGTCGCCAATCACATCCTGGCCGAATCCGATACGTTGCAGGATGCCGCCCGCGCCATCGGCAAGGGCTGGACTCGCAGCGGTCCGGTCGCCGATCTGGTGCAGGCCGCAGTGCAAGAGATCGAACGCTCCGCTCAGTTGTCGGCAGATGGCATCAAGGAACGTCTCGCGGTCGAACTGTCGCGCATTGAGGCGCGCGCTGGGCGCCGCATGGCGCGCGGCACCGGCCTGCTGGCCACCATCGGCGCCACCGCGCCGTTCGTCGGCCTGTTCGGCACCGTGTGGGGAATCATGAATTCCTTCATCGGCATTAGCAAGTCGCACACCACGAATCTCGCGGTGGTCGCGCCGGGCATCGCCGAAGCTTTGCTTGCGACGGCGATTGGCCTCGTCGCCGCCATTCCGGCCGTCATCATCTACAATGTGTTCTCGCGCGCGATTGCCGGATACCGTGCGCTGCTCGCCGATGCGTCGTCATCGGTGTTGCAGCACGTCTCGCGCGATCTCGAGCGTCAGGGCAGGGCGGCGGAAGCTGTGCCACGCGCCCGCATGCGGCCGGTGGGATAAACGATGGCGATCTCGCTTCGACAGCAAAGCGACGACGATCTGACCGAGGTGTCGGACATCAACGTCACGCCGTTCATCGACGTGATCCTGGTGCTGCTCATCATCTTCATGGTCGCCGCGCCGCTCTCAACCGTCGATGTCGCGGTCGATCTGCCGGTGTCGAACGCCCAGCAGCAGCCGCGCCCGGACAAGCCGATCTTCGTCACGCTCAAGGGCGATCTCAGCCTGACGCTCGGCGATGAAACGGTTGCACGCGATGGGCTCGGACCCGCGCTCGACCGCGCCGCCGAGGCCGATCATGACAAGCGCATCTTCCTGCGCGCCGACAAAACTGTGCCTTACGGCGAGCTGATGAAGGCGATGAACCTTCTGCGCGATGCCGGTTATCTCAAGGTCGCTCTGGTCGGCCTCGAGGAGGCGAAATGATCGGCGCCGGCCGCAACTCGCTGGGCATCGCCGCGCTGTGGGTCGTTGCGGGCTCGGTCGCGGTCGCCGGCCACGCGGCTGTTGCCGCCATCGCCCTCAACTGGTCGACGCCGGAAAGTGCGGCGCCGGCCGCGCCGCCGGTGCTGATGATCAGCCTTGCGCCGATCGTCGCCCCCCAGGCGCCCAAGCAGCAAGTTGCGCCGGGCCCGCAGGCGGCGGACTCGATGCCGCAGGAAGAGCAGAAACAGCCGGAGAAAGTGGTCGAGAGCGAGCCGGATCTTCCCAAGCTCCCGGAGGTGAAGGAGGAGGCGGTCGCGATGTTGTCGCCGCCAATGCCGGAGCCGAAGCCGCAAGCCAAGCCTGAGGTGCAGGAGAAGCCGGTCGAGGCGAAAACGGAGCGCAAGAAAACAGAACGGAAAGTGGCGTCACGCGCCGCCGCACCGACCACGTTTGACGCGCCGCGCGCCGCGCAGGCCAACGCGCCGGCCGCCGGCGCCGCGCGCGTGCCGGTCGCCGCACTCGCATCGTGGAAGAGCGAGCTGATGTCGCAGCTCAATCGCTACAAGCGTTACCCGCCCGGAGCATCGGGCAACGGCACCGCCACCGTCGCCTTCAGCATCAATCGTTCCGGCGAAGTGACCTCCGCGCGGCTGGCGCATTCATCCGGCGACGGTGCGCTCGATCAGGAGGCCGTGTCCTTGCCGAAGCGCGCGAGCCCGCTGCCGAAGCCGCCGGAGGGCGTCGGCTCTGGCGCGATCGCGCTGACTGTGCCGATCCGTTTCGGCAACTAGATCGTCAACTCGCTGCGTACGCCGCGTACATCCATCTCGTAGTCAAGCACATCGACCGGCGGCCGGCAGAACTGCCAGGTCATGCCCGCTTTGGCCGCGCCCCGCGCAACGATCTCCTGCGCCACGACGTGATGGAAGTCGTAAACGGTATAGATCTGCGTCGCGGTCACGTCCGGCCATGCGAAGCCGAGCGCCGCCATTCTCTTTTCCATGACGCCGAGCACGTAGCGTGCCTTTTCGCGGATGCCGTCCGGCGAGCGGTCGCCCATGCGCACCGCGCGTTCGCTGTAACTCTTTTGCCCTTCCATCGACTCGCCGCTGCCGGCGACGACGAAGCTTCGCGCGTCGCTCTGCGCTGGCGTCGTATATGAGAATGCGTAGAGGCTCGGCTCGCGCGGCGGGTCGACTTCCGGGCACACATTGCTGCGCGCCACCGGATTGACGCCGTCCCTGATGACGCCCCAGCGCGTCAGCGGCTCGACATATCCTTTGTTGAATGCGAGGAAGCCCGCGTCGTCGAACGGCTTGGGCGAGCGCAGCTCGCACGCGCAGAACGCCGTGATCGGCCGCTTCACCTGCGCCAGATGTGCTTCGATGCGTTTGAGACCTTCGGCCAGCGGCGGCAGTCCGGCCAGACGGACGCGAACGATCTCGAAGCCGGGCTCCGCGGCGACGCCGCCGGAGTATTGGAAAACGCCCTTGATGAAGCGGTAGCCGCCGTCGGGAAAACTCAAAACGTCAGGCACGGTCGCATTCTCCTTCGCGCTGGTGCGGCAATTGGCGTCCGGTCATCGTGCCAAAAAAGCAGGCCGGGCGGTCAGACCACTCGTTGACAATCCAATCCGTTGTCCAAATACTGATCGCCAACAAAACAATAAAAACCAGCCGCCAACAACGTTTGGCAATCCGGGAGGAAACGCGATGAAGACCACTCGCAGAACACTGCTGAAGAATACCGCGGCGACCGCTGCGGCTTTGAGTCTCGACTGGCGTTTCGCCCAGGCGCAGGCGGAAACCATCCGCATCGGCACCATCTTCGATCACTCCGGCCCGTTCGCGGCCGGCGGCTCGGTCGCGTCCGCGATCGGCACGCAGATCGCGATCGACCTGGTGAACGAGCGGGGCGGCGTCGACGGCAAGTACAAGGTCGAGGCGGTCAATGCCGACTCGCAGAGCAAGGCGGATGCCGCGATCAACGAGGTCGAACGCCTGATCAACCAGGAAAAGGTCAACATCGTCGTCGGCGTTTATTCCAGCGCCCACGCGGTGCCGCTGGCGGCGAAGATCGAGCAGCAGAAAAAGATTCTCTGGATCACGACCGCCGTCTCGACCGCCGTCTTCAAGGGCAAGAACCTGCATTACGTGTTCCGCGGCCAGATTCACTCCGATCAATACGGCCAGGCGTTTGCCGGCTTCTTCAGCGAGCACGCCAAGGCGAAGCTCGGCATGGAGCCGAAGGACGTTAAGGTCGCCCTGATCCACGAAGACGGCCCCTATGGCGTCGGTGTCGCCAATGCCGACGAGGAGTATTCGAAGAAGGCCGGCCTCAACGTCGTGCTGCACGAAGGCTATTCCGCCTCGGCGCCCGACCTGTCGGCGCTGGTCACCAAGATCAAGCGCTCCGGCGCGCAGGTGATCTCGCACGCCGGCTACAACCCGGACATCACGCTGTTCCTGCGTCAGGCCCGCGAAAGTGGTCTCAAGTTCAAGATGCTGGTCGGCGCCGGTGCGGGCTACAGCCAGCTCGACAAGCTGGTCGCGACGTTCGGCAAGGACATCGACAATTTCTGCAACATCGATCCGGTGCCGGCACAACTGCTCGATGCGAGCAAGCTCGCGCCTGGCATTGGCGATCTCACCAAGATCATGGTCGAGCGCTACAAGAAGGCGGCCAACGCGACCGACGTGCCGCCGCACTGCTCGATGGGCTTCAACCAGACCTGGGTGCTGCTCAACAACGTGCTGCCGGTGGCGAAGAAGAAATACGGCGGCTTCGATCCGGAGGCGGTGCGCAAGGCCGCGCTCGACGTCGATATTCCGGTCGGCGGCACCATCCAGGGTTATGGCGTGAAGTTCTATCCGCCCGGCACCGAAATGTCGGGTCAGAACGAACGCTCGAGCCCGGTGGTGATGCAGAACGCCGGCGCGCACATCTCGGTGGTCTGGCCAACGGCGATCCAGACTCAGGCGCCGGTGCTGCCGCTGCCGAAGTCATCCGTCTACGCGATGTAGCGTCGGCGTAATCGCGGATGCTGGCAGTTGAGGGGCTGTCGAAGCGCTTCGGAGGATTCCTGGCGGTCAACCAGGTCTCCTTCGAAGTGCGAGAGGGCGAGATTCTCGGCCTCATTGGCCCCAACGGTTCGGGCAAGAGCACGACCTTCAATCTGATCGCGGGCACCTTGAGCCCGAGTTCGGGCTCGATCCGACTCAAGGGCGATGAGATCGGCGGCTTGCCCGCACACGAAATCTGCCATCGCGGCATCGGGCGCACGTTTCAGATTCCGCGACCCTTCCGCAAACTCTCGCTCATCGAAAATGTGGCGCTCGCCGCCTATTACGGTCAGGCGGGCGGCATCAGCCGTTCGGAGGCGCACAAGCGCGCGGAGGAGGCGCTCGATCTGGTCGGCCTGCCGTCCGATCCGTCGGCGGGCGTCGGCGGGCTCGGCGCCGCTGCGCTGAAGAAGCTCGAGCTTGCCCGTGCGCTCGCCACCCGGCCGAAGCTGCTGCTGGCCGACGAGAGTCTCGGCGGCCTCGATCACGCCGAGATGGATCGTGCCGCCGACATGCTCGGCAATATCCGCGCCAAGATGGGCATCACCATCATCTGGGTCGAGCACATCATGGGTGTGCTGATGCGCGTGGTCGATCGCGTCATCGTGCTCGATCACGGCGAAAAGATTTTCGAGGGCGCGCCGAAGGATGCCGCCGTCGATCCACGCGTCACCGAAGTCTATCTCGGCAAGGCGAAGGGATAGCCGATGCTCTCGCTCGCCGCAGTCTCTGCCGGCTACGGCTCGTTTCAGGCGCTGTTTGGCGTCTCGCTCGACGTGACGGCGGGCGAGGCGGTCGGCGTGATCGGCCCGAACGGCGCCGGCAAGACCACCCTGATGCGCGTCATCTCCGGCCTGATCCCGCTGCGCGAAGGTACCATGTCGATGGACGGCCACGTGATCGGAGGCCAGCCGGCGCACAAGATCATCGAGCGCGGCATCGCCCATGTGCCGGAGAACCGCCGGCTGTTTCCGCGGCTGTCGGTCGAGGAAAACCTGCGCATCGGCGCCTTCATTCCGCAGGCCCGTTCGCGTTTCGCCGAGCAGCTTGATTGGGTGTACGGCCTGTTTCCCAAGCTCAAGGATCGTCGCACCCAGCTTGCCGGAACGATGTCCGGCGGCGAGCAGCAGATGTGCGCGATCGGTCGTGCGTTGATGTCGAAGCCCAAACTGTTATTGCTCGACGAGCCCTCGGCCGGTCTTGCGCCACTCGTAGTTCAACAGGTGTTCGATCTGGTGCATCGCATCCGCGCCGAAGGGCTGACGGTGCTGATCGTGGAACAGAACGTCTCCCAGGTATTGGACGTGGTCGATCGGGCCTATCTGCTCGAGGTCGGTGCCATCAAGCTCGCGGGCACGGCGGCCGAGCTGAAGAACAACAGCTTCATCCGTCAATCGTACATGGGCCTATAGGTGACGCTCTAGATGGACATCTATCTGCTCGAAGCGATGGTCAATGGCGTCCTGCTCGGTGGGGTGCTGGCGCTGCTCGCGCTCGGCCTCAACCTGATCTTCGGCGTGATCGACGTGGTGTGGATTGCTTATGCCGACATCGTGATGTGCGGCATGTACGTGCTCTATTTTCTCTACACGCAATACGGCGTGCCGCTGCCCGTATCGTTCCTGATCGCGATCGTCAGCGTGGCGGCGATGGGCGTCCTCGTTCACGTGCTCATCATTGCGCCGGTTCTGGACTCGCCGCCTCTCAACCAGCTGCTGTCGACCGGCGGCCTGCTGTTTTTCCTGCAAAGCTTCGCCACGCTGTTGTTCGGCACGGACTTCCGCAACCTCGGCATCCGCCTGCCTGTCCTGGAGGTCGCCGGCATCTACAT
>DASZWO010000069.1:0-57184 GCA_035546595.1 Opitutaceae bacterium | reverse complement strand
GAAGCGGCTGCACCCGGCGGCGCGCCGCCCCCGGCCGGCAACGGGCTTTCCGCCCTGTTTCAGCTGATGGGCAACCCGGCGATGGAAAAGCAGATGGGCGCGCTGGCGTCCCTCCGCCTCGACGGGCAGTTCGGGCCGCTCTTCAAGCAGCTCAACCTGGGCCCGGACCAGGTCGCGCAGTTCAAGCAGCTCCTCGAGGAGAAGGAGATGGTTGGATTCGACAGCATGTCGGCCGCCCACCAGCAGGGCATCGACCCCAAGACGGACCCGCGGGGCTTCTTCCAGGCCGTCGCCGAGGCCGAGAAGTCCGTCGACGGCCAGATTTCCGGGCTCCTCGGCGGCCAGGGCTTCGACCAATTCCAGCAGTACCTCAACACCATCCCCGCCCGCAACACGGCGCAGGTGCTGAGCCAGTCGCTGAGCTACACCGGCACGCCGCTGACCGAATCCCAGTCGGCGCAGGTCATCGACATCCTGACCCGCGACGGCACGCCCGCCCTGCCGCCGACCAATCCCTTCGCGGTGATCAACGGCGACCTGGGCGTGATCAAGCTGAGCGACCAGGGGGTCAGCCAGCTGCAGGCCATGCTGGCGCCCGCCCAGTTCCAGGCGCTCAAGCAGACCATGCAGGAGCACCAGCAGCTGCTGCAGGCGCGGCAGCAGATGAGCGCGCGCTAAGGGGCCCGGCGGTCCGGCCGGACGAGCGGCGCGCCTTGCGTCCGGGAGCCCCTCGGGCGATGGTGCCGCCATGAGAATCGGCGTGATCGGTTCCGGGGACGTGGGCAGGACCCTGGCGTCGGGTTTCCTCAAGCATGGCCATCAGGTGGTGATCGGCACCCGCGAGCCCGCGAAGCTCGCGGAGTGGGCCGCGGCCAACCCCGGCGGCCGCGTCGCCGGCTTCGCCGAGGCGGCGGAGTTCGGCGAGGTGGTCGTGCTGGCGGTGAAGGGCGGGGCGGCGGCCGCGGCCGCTCGCGCCGCCGGCCCCTCCAACCTGGCCGGCAAGGTCGTGATCGACGCCGCCAATCCCATCGCGGACGCGCCGCCGGTGGACGGCGTCCTGAAGTTCTTCACCACCCACGACGATTCCCTGCTCGAACGCCTGCAGCGGGAGTTCGCCCCGGCCCGCTTCGTCAAGGCTTTCAACTCGGTCGGGGCGGCGCGGATGGTCAATCCGACCTACCGGGAGGGCCGCCCGACCATGTTCATCTGCGGCAACGATCCGGCGGCGAAGCAGGTCGTCGCCGGGATCCTCGAACAGTTCGGCTGGGAGACGGCCGACATGGGGACGGCGGCGGCCGCGCGCGCGATCGAGCCGCTGTGCATGCTTTGGTGCATCCCGGGCTTCGTCCACAACCAGTGGACCCACGCCTTCAAGCTCCTGCGCTGAGCGCGTCCCGCGATTCTTTTGCCGCCCGGGCGCGACCTGCACCGTGATGCCCCGCTTCTTCCCGCTCCTCGCCCTCGGCCTCGTTTCCGCCGCCGCCGTTTCCGCCGCGCCCGCCTCGTGGAAATTCCAGCTCGGAACGGGCCCCGCGGCCCCCGGCTTCACCGCGGTCGCGCCCGGCGCGGCCTACGCCGACGCCGCCGGCTACGGCTATGAGCCCGGCCCGTCGGGCGGCCCGGTCTATTTTTCGGTCAAGGTGCCGGAGGGCGACTACCGGGTCACGGTGACGCTGGGCGACGCCCGCTTCCGGGCGGTCACCACGGTCAAGGCCGAGGTCCGGCGCCTCATGCTCGAGCGGATTGCGACCGCTCCCGGCGAATTCCTGCGGCGGACCTTCGCCGTCAACGTCCGCACCCCCCGCCTCTCCGACGGCAGCGAGCCGCGCCTCGACGGCCACGAGGTCGACGCCGCGACCCACCGGGCGCTCTCCCGCGACTGGGACGACCGGCTGACGCTGGAATTCAGCGGCGAGAACCCCGCCCCGGCGGCGGTCGAGATCGAGCCGGCGCGGCACGTCACCACCCTCTTCATCACCGGGGACTCGACCGTGACCGACCAGCCGGCCTGGCCGGGCAGCAGCTGGGGCCAGATGGTGACGCGCTGGTTCAAGCCCGAGGTCGCCGTCGCCAACCACGCCGAATCCGGCGAGACCCTGAAGGGCTTCCTGCGCGAGCGGCGGTGGGCCAAGGTCCTCGATTCGATCCGGCCCGGCGACTACGTGATCATCGAGTTCGGGACCAACGACTCGAAGAGTAGCGGGCCGCAGAACATCTACCCCGGCCAGGACTTCTCCGAGACCTATGCGCCGGCGGCGACCACCTACCGCGAGCTGCTCCGGCGGTTCGCGCGGGACGCGCAGGCGCGCGGCGCCACCCCCATCATCGTCTCCCCTTCCGCCCGGCGGGGGGAGCTCGGGCCGCCGACCTCGCTCGAGCCCTGGGCCCGCGCCGCGATGGCGGTGGCGAGGGAGCTGGGCGTGGCCGGGATCGACCTCAACGCCATGGGCGTGGAGCTCAACCGCGCGCTCGGCCCCGACGCGGGCAAGCAGTTCAACGACCGCACCCACCACGTCGAGTACGGCAGCTACCTCCAGGCGAAATGCGTCGTGCTGGGAATCCGGCGCGCCGGGCTGCCGCTCGCCGCCGCGATCACCGACGACTTCCGCTTCGACCCCGCCCGGCCCGAGCCGGGGCCGGCGGACTTCCGGCTTCCGCGGGATCCGGGCCGACGCGACGCGCGCTGATTTTTTTCGCGGCGGGCTACAGGCCATCGGAGATTTAGTTCGGAAAAAATCTCCGCTTCCCGGAAATTTTTCCGGGGATTTTCCCTTTACATCCCCCGGGGCCGGGCCTTCCTAGGCCGCGCTCGTGCAGGCCGGTAGTCTCTTGTAGTGATTGCCCTCATACGGACCTGCGATTCAGAAACTGGGTTCCTGTGGGACTAAGTCCCACGGGGTCCGCAAAGAAGAAAGACCGTTATGTTCCACAAAGCAGCCGCGCTCAGCGCCGCCGCCGTCCTCATCGCCCTGGCCCCCGCGGCCCACGCCCTCCAGTTTGGCGCGAATGGGCACTTCTGGTACACCGCCGCCGATCTCGACGGCCAGATGCAACTGCTGAACCAGATGGGGATGACAGAGTACCGCATCGACGTCCACGACACCACGGAGTTCGGCGAACTCCATGCCGTGATCGACGCGGCCAACCGGCACGGCATCACCGTGCTTCCCACGCTGCACTGCAATACCCTTCAGCTGTCGCGGGACCGCAACAACCAGGTCGAGACCACCAGCTCCGCCTACCAGAAGACCTTCGCGATGGCCCAGGCCTACGCGCGGGAGTTCAAGGGCCAGATCCACGCCTGGGAGCTGGACAACGAGCTGGAGCCCAACGCGCTGGCCTACTCCGGCGACACGCTGGACACGCCGATCGACTACCACGACGGCAGCCCGCAGATCCCGGTCTGGCCCAACAACTGGGGCGACCCGGGCGGCGAGAGCCCCAACGACTACGTGGCTTCGCGCTTCAACGTCGTCGAGGCGGCCCTCAAGGGCTACTCCGAGGGCGTCCACTCCGTCGATCCCTCGGCCCTGCGCATCGTCAACGCCACCGGCTCCCACTACGGGTTCCTGCAGCGGCTGAACGCCGACAACGTCGTCCAGTATGAGATCACGGGCTACCACCTCTACGCCACCGACCAGCAGGGCGGGATCATCGGCATCGCCGACCAGTACGGCTCCTACATCTCGCACGTCGCGGCGCTGGGGAAGCCCATCTGGCTCACCGAGTTCAACCGGACCGAGGGCGCCGGCGACGGCAACGAGGGCGCCGAGGCCACCACGCTGGCGCACATGGCCCAGGACATCGTCACCTACGGAGGCCAGTACAACATCCAGAAGGCCTATGTCTACGAGCTGCTCGACGAAACCTCGCCGAGCACCAATCCCGGGGCCGACAACTACGAGGAGCACATGGGCCTCTACCACGTGGACATCGCCCGCTCGCAGCCGCTGGACGTCAACGGCAACTTCGTCCTGACCCTCGGCTCCGCCAAGCCCTGCGTGGCGCCCCTGGCGGCGATCATCCGCGGCAACACCAGCGCCGCCCCCGTCACCACGGTGGCGTCCGCGCCGGTCCCGGTCGCCTCGTCCCCGGCCGGCGCCTCGAACGGCCCCGTCCTGGCCGACGCCAGCGCCGGCTTCTCCGGCACCCAGGGCCTGAACGGCTGGAGCTACGGCTACTTCGACGGGGACAGCACCTCCTTCCAGCTGCTGACCTCCTTCGACGGTTCCGAGTGGGTGGGAATCTACCCCTGGATCCACCTGAGCGCGGGCGACCAGCATCCCTCGCTGGACGGCCTCAACCAGGTCTCCGCCGTCCGCCGCTGGACCAGCAACTTCGAGGGCACGGTCCACGTCGTCGGCCAGTTCCAGATCGACCGGCAGGGCGACGGCACCGGCGTGCGCGTGCTGGTCGACGGCCGCACCGTCGTCGGCCGCTCGCTGATCGGGGTCTCCGGGCCGAGCGAGGTGCAGTCCTTCGACTTCACCTGGCAGGTCCACAACGGCACCACGATCGACTTCGCGGTCGATCCGGGCCCCTGCCGCGACCTGGGCTACGACGCCACCTCCCTCCAGGCGACGATCAGCGCCCAGTAAAGGCTCTCCCTGGCGAGGCCCCCGGAGCAATCCGGGGGCCTTTTTTTTCGGGGTTCCGGTTCGACCCCAGCTCCGCCGCGCGCTAGACCTGCCTCCGATGCCGACGCGAATCCGCCGCTGCCTTGCGCTGGCGGTGCCGTGCCTGGTCCTCGCGCCGCCCCTGGCCGCCGCCTGGGGCTGGACGGAGCAGGTCCGCGGCGCCGACCTCTGGCTGACCGCGGCGGAGAACGGGACTCCCCGCTTCGACCTGCGCCTGGGCGCCGGCGGCGCGATCGCCGAGCTCGATCTCCTGCCGGGCGGCGCCGACCTGCTCGCGGCCCCCTACGGGGCCAACGAGACGGACCGGGTGATGCAGTGGACGCTGTGGTCGGACAGCATCTCCGCCGCGGGCGAGCCCTTCAACGAGGACCTCGCCGGCAGCGGCGACGGCGCCTTCTCGCCCGTCACGCTCGTGCGCCGGAACCTCGGAACGCTGGATGTCTTCGCCCGGCCCGAGGACCAGTGGGACCGGGCCCTCAACCCGCAGACGCGGGCGGCCTACCCCGCCCTCACGCGCTACCAGCCCCTGGCCAACGGCGTGCTCGCGGTCCGCCGGGTCGTGCTGCTCGGCGCGCCCGCGGGCCCCGCCGCCCCCGCCGGCGCCTATGACGTCTATTTCGAGCAGTGGAACCCGTTCCGCGCCGGGCCGGGGGCCTTCGACGCCCTGGCGCTGAGCCTGGACGGCGCCGGCGCACCCAATTGGTGGTACCGCGCCAACTACAACGTGCCGTACTATCCGTATTTTCCGGCCTCCAGCACTTTCGGCTACGCCCTGGCCTACCATGAGGCGGGATGGCCGTCGGCGCCGCTGGCCGGGGTCGCGTACAGCACCGCGGCGCTGCGGCGGATCGACCCCAGCGTCGCCGCCGTCGGGGGCGGCCCGGTCCTCAATTTGATGGACTGGGGCAGCCAGACTCCCTCCGACCAGGGCATCGCGCTGCTCCCGGCGCTCCAGCTCTTCTCCGTGCCCCCGGGCAGCGTCCTGGACTTCACCTACTATGTCGTGCTGCGGTCCGCGGCGGATCCGAACCTGCGCTCGGACCTGCAGGCGCTGGTCGCGGCCGCGCCGGCGCCCGCGCTTTACGGCCCCGACCACCGCTTCATCGGCGAACTGGCCCCGATCGTCGCGACCCTGCGGCGGGGGCCCTCCCAGCCGGGCGTGCGCACCAATCATCTCGGCCCGCTGCTGATCTACGCCCCGCAGGCGCCCTGAGGCTCACGACTCGATCGCGGTGGGCACGCTCTCCCGGGCCACCAGCCCGCGGCTGCGCTCGGCGTGCTTCAGCCAGCGCCGGGTGGCCCAGCGCCGGGCCATGAAGAGGCCCCTCACCCATTCCTCGGTCATCATCGCCGCCCAGATGCCGCCCAGCCCCCAGTGCAGCTTCAGGCCGAAGAAGAAGCAAAGGGGCACGCTGAAGCACCATTCCGAGACGATCGCGACCCGGATGGGGAAGCGGGCGTCGCCGGTGGCGCGCAGCGCGTTGATGATGACGATGTTCAGGACCCTCCCCGGCTCGTAGAGGACGGCGAGCCGCAGGAGGAAGACCCCGGTCGCCAGGATGGCCGGGTCGCGGGTGAAGAGCCGCAGGAGCGGCAAGGCCCCCGCGGCGACCACCAGGATGGCCCCGGTCGCGATCAGCAGGCCCAGGCGCACGCTCCGCCTCACCTGGCGGTGGGCCTCCTCGAAGGCCCCGGCGCCGATCAGCTGGCCGACCAGGATCTCGGTCCCCAGCCCGAGCGAGATGCTGAAGAGGATGACCGTCCGCTGGATGTTCATGGTGTAGGTCATGGCGGCCAGCGGCACCGCCCCCATCCGCGCGGCGCAGGAGGTGATGGCGATGAGCGAGAGCCAATAGCTCAGGTTCTCGCCGGCCGCGGGCACGCCGATGTGCAGGATCCGGCGGATCGAGCCGAGCTTCAGGCCGAAGAAGTCCCGCAGGCGCAGCCGCAGCCGCAGGCGGCGGCGGAGCAGGACCCAGAAGATGACGCTCGCCACCGTCCGGCTGAAGATGCTGGCCAGGGCGACGCCGGGGACCCCGAGCTTGGGCGCCCCGAAGAAGCCGAAGAGCAGGGTCGCGCTCGCCGCCACGTTGATGATGTTCTGGGTGACCGTCACCACCATCGCGTCCCGGGTGAAGCCGTGGGCGCGGAGGGAGGCGCCGATGGCGGTGTTCATCGCCTCCATGAAGAGCGTCCCGCCCATCAGCAGGAGGAACGGCCGGGCGTAGACCATCAGCTCCTCCGGCAGGCGCGCGAGCCGGAGCAGCGGGGCCGCGGCGGTGAAGGCCACCAGGCTGGCCGCCAGCCCGATCCAGGTGTTGACCGCGATGGCGGTGGCCGCGACGCGCCTGGCCCCGTCGCGGTCGCCCGCCCCGACGTGGTGGGTCACCACCACGCTGGCGCCGATCCCGATGAAGTTGAAGCTGATCAGCGCCAGCACCACGAACTGGTTGGCCACGCCCAGCGCGGCCACGGCGCCGTCGGAGACGTGGCTCACCATGAAGGTGTCCACCGTCCCGATCAGGATGCGCAGCGTCTGCTCGATGAAGATCGGCCAGGCGACGCTGAGCAGGGAGAGCTTGGGCGCCCGCGCGCTCACTCGGTCCGGGGCGGAGGCGGCGCGGGCCTGGCGCCCGCCGCCGCGCGGCGAAGGAAAGTGGAAGGCATCGGCAGCGGACCGCTCTAGGGGAATTTTCCCCCTGCGTATATCCAATTCGGGGGCCTACAGGCCGGCCAGCGGATCGATCGGCCCGTCGATGCCGCCCGCGGGGAAGGTGGCCTCGAGCAGGCGCCCGAGCTGCTCCGCCGCCGCCGGATCGATCGTGGCGCCGGGGTGGCGGACGCGGTTGCTCGCGATCAGGCCGCGCCGGCGCAGGATCTCCTTCCGGATGGCCAGGCCGGGCTGCTGTTCGAAGACCATCAGGGGCAGGTAGCGGGTGAAGACCTTGCGCGCGAGCTCGTGCTGTCCCGCCCGGTGGCTCCGCACCAGCGCCAGCAGCACCTCGGGGAAGGCGAAGCCGGTGTTGAAGCCGTCGCTGCCGCGCTCCAGGTCGAACAGGCCGTAGAGGGCGCCCAGGCCGGTGAGGACGGGCACGGGGCGGATGCCGGCCAGCCCCTTCTTCAGCGCGGCGATCTTCGGCGGCGTGGGGACGGCCTCGGCCTTGATGCAGGCCACCTTGGGCAGCTCGCGGGCGAGCTGAAGGACGACGTCGACCGGCAGGTGCACCCCGGTGCTGGCCGGATGGTCCTGAAGGACGATCGGCAGACGGATCTTGGACGCGATCCGGTGGTAATAGTCGATCACCACCCTGTCGCTCGGCACCGGCTGCGCGGACGGCGCGACCATCACCGCCGTCGCGCCCAGGTCCGCCGCCTGCTCGGAAAGGGCGATGGTGGCCTCGGTGCCGGTGTGGCTGGTGCCGACGATCACCGGCAGCCCCTCCGCCGCCTTCACCGCGGTCCGCACCACCCGCTCCCGCTCCGCGTCGGTCAGGCGGTTCGACTCGCCCAGGACGCCGAGGACGGTGACGGCGTCCGCCCCGATCCGGGAATTGAAGCGGACCACCCGCTCCAGCGACTCGAGGTCGAGCGACTCGTCCGGGTGGAACGGCGTCGCTAGGATGGGGATGACTCCGGAATAGGCGAAGGCGGCAGCGGGCATGGTGGTGGGGCGCCGGAAGGGCGCAGCAGGGCGATGGTCGCCGCGGCGGCGACGACAGTGCAAGCGCCGAGGAAATAGAGGCCGGAATGGTAGCTGCCGGTGGCGTCCTTCAGCCACCCGAACACGTACGGGCCGGCCGAGCCCCCCAGGTTGCCGATCGAATTGACCAGGGCGATGCCGGCCGCCGCCTCCCGGCCCTGCAGGAACAGGGAGGGCAGCGCCCAGAAGGGGGACTTGGTGGCGAAGAGGCCGGAGGCGGCCAGCGACATCCAGACCAGCGACCAGAACAGGCCGGTGGTGAACGCCAGGGCGCAGAAGCCGCAGCCGCAGGCGAGGATGGCCAGGGCGAAATGCCAGCGCCGCTCGCGGCGGCGGTCGGAGGACCAGCCCCAGAGGGGCATGGCCACGGTGGCGACGGCGAAGGGGATGAAGGTGAAGAAGCCGGTGGCGGAATTGCTCAGGCCCAGCGCCTTGACCAGCTGGGGCAGGAAGAAGCTGGTGGAGTAGCTGACCATGTTGTTGACGAAGTAGATTCCGGCGAGGATCAGGACCCGGCGGTCCACCAGCGAGCGCCAGACCGTGTCCGGCCCGGCGACCGCGGCGACCCTCCCCTCCTCCCGCAGGCGCCCCTCCAGCCATTCCCGCTCGTCCGGCTGGAGCCAGGCCGCCTGGGCCGGCCGGTCGGTGAGGAAGCGCCGGACGAAGAAGGCGAGGAGGAAGGCCGGCGAGGCCTCGAGGAGGAAGATCCACTTCCAGCCGGCGATCCCCAGCCACCCGTTCAGCGCGAGGATCGGGCCGGTGACCGCCGCCCCCACCGCGTTGGAGGCGGGCATCGCCAGGCAGAGCATCGCCAGGGCCCGCGCCCGGTAGCCGGAGGGAAACCAATAGGTGAAGTAAAGGATCATGCCGGGAAAGAAACCCGACTCCGCCACTCCGAGCAGGAACCGCATCGCCTCCAGCCCGACCGCCCCGCGGACCAGGGCCGTGGCGCAGAGCACCGTGGCCCAGGCGACCATGATCCGGGCGATCCAGATCCGGGCCCCGATCCGGTGCAGCAGCAGGTTGCTCGGGATCTCGAAGAGCATGTAGCCCCAGAAGAAGATGCCGGTGGCCCGGCCGTACATCGTCGCGGTCAGGCCCAGGTCCCGGTTCATCGTCAGCGCGGCGAAGCCGATGTTGGTGCGGTCGATGTAGGCCACGAAGTAGGCCGCCACCGCCAGCGGCATCAGCCGCCAGGAGATCTTCGCCATGGTCCGCTGCTCGAGCGTGCGGACTTCGGCGGCCATGCTCAGTAGGCGCGGACCATCCCGCCGTCGACCAGCACCGTCTGGCCGGTGATGTAGGTGTTCGCCGGGGAGCCCAGGAACACGGCCAGGCGCGCCATCTCCGCCGGCTGCCCGTAGCGGCCGAGCGGGATGGCCTTGCAGGCCTCGGCGCGGACCTGCTCCACCGTCGCTCCGCTCTTGGCGGCGCGGATGCCGTCGAGCTGCTCGATCCGCTCGGTCTGGATCCGGCCGGGGCCGACCACGTTGGCCAGGATCTGGTCCCTGCCCAGCTCCGCGGCCAGCGTCTTGGTCAGGCCGAGCACGCCGGTGCGGAAGGTGTTCGAGAGGATGAGGTTTTCGAGCGGGCTCTTCACCGAGGAGGAGGCGAAGTTGACGATCCGCCCCCCGCCGCCGCGCCGCAGGTGGGGCAGCGCCGCCCGGGTCGTGCGGATGTAGCTGAGCAGGTTCAGCTCGAAGGCCTTCTGCCAGGCCGCGTCGTCAAACTGCTCGAACGTCCCCGCCGGCGGGCCGCCGCTGTTGTTCACCAGGGCGTAGACGCCGCCGTGCGCGGCGGCCGCCTCCTCCACCACCCGGGCCACGTCATCGGCCTTGGTCAGGTCGGCCACGGTGTGGCGGACCTGCTGCCCGGTCTGGGCCTTGATCTCGGCCGCGGCGGCCTGCAGCGCGTCGGCCCGGCGGGACGCCAGCGTCACGCGGGCGCCCTCGCGCGCGAATTCCATCGCGGTCGCCTTGCCCAGCCCGGCGCTGGAGGCGCAAACGATGACGGATTTTCCGGTCAGGCCGAGGTCCATAAGGGGTCAGGAGGGGCGGGTTACCTTGGAGTCGCGCACGGGATTGCGCAAGGGCGGGAAGCCGTCGATCCGGCACTCCAGCATGTCGCCGTCGCGGAGCAGGGCCGCCTGCGGCGTGCCGGTGGAGAGGACGTCGCCGGGCAGCCAGGGCATCACCCGGGAATGAAACGCCACCAGGTACGGCGGGGGAAACGTCATGTTGGAGACGACGTTCTCGGCGTGGACCCGGCCGTTGAGCACCGTCGCCACCTTGAGCTTCATCACGTCCGCCACCTCGTCGGGAGTGACCAGGACCGGCCCGAAGCTGAAGAAGGTGTCGAAGCTCTTGGCGCGGGTCAGGTACCGGGGGTTCTTGCGCAGGATGTCCTCCGCGGTCATGTCGAGCAGGGTGGTGAAGCCGGCGACCGGGCCGAGCCAATCCGGCTCCGCCACGTTCCGCGCCTCCCGGCCCATCACGATGCCCAGCTCCGCCTCGCCCGTCGTCCGCTCGGACTGGGGCGGGATCACGACCGGGTCGCCCGGGCCGATGATGGTGGTGTCGGGCTTCATGAAGCTCGCCGGCTCCTCCTCCGGCTTCTTCTCCGCCAGGTCGGCAGCGTGCGCCGCGTAGTTGAGGCCGATGCCCCAGAGCTTGCGGGGCCGGCGGAAGAGCGGGCCGAAGGCCGCCTCCGCCGGCGGAAGCAGGTCGAGGCCGAGCTTCCGGTGCGGCTCCGGGCCCGCCTCCCGCAGCCAGCGCTGGAGCGCGGGCAGCCGGCCCGACTGCAGCAAGTCGAGGAGGTCCACCGGCCAGCGGGAGCTGGCGCGGGCATTGAGCCGCGCCAGCGGAAGCAGGCCGCCGGGCAGCACCAGCGCCGCCTCCTCGGAGCCGCCGATGCGCAGGGTGGCCAGTCTCATGGGGGATCAGCGAGCCGGACGCGGCACGCGGCCCCGAAGTTTCACCGCGCGCATGAAGTCGAAGTCGCAGCCCTGGTCGGCCTGCGTCACCGCCTCGCGGAAAAGCAGCCCGTAGCCGCGGGCGGCCGCGGCCCGGGCCGGCCGCAGCCGGGCCGCCCGCCGCGCCAGCTCGGCGGCCTCCACCTTCAGCTCGAGGGTGCGCGCCTTCACGCTGAGGCGGATGCGGTCCCCGGTGCGGACGAGCGCCAGGGGCCCGCCCACGGCGGACTCCGGCGTCACGTGCAGCACGATCGTCCCGGCCGCGGTCCCGCTCATCCGCCCGTCGGAAATCCGCACCATGTCGGTCACGCCGCGGCGCGCCAGCTTCCGCGGGATCGGAATCATCCCCGCCTCGGGCATCCCGGGCGCCCCGACCGGCCCGATCCCCTGCAGCACCAGCACGTCGTCGGGCCCGACCCGGAGCCGGGGATCGTCGATCCGGCGGGCCAGGTCCTCGGAGTTCGCGAACACCACCGCCCGGCCCTCGTGCTCCATCAGGCGGGGGGTGGCGGCCGACTGCTTGATCAGGGCCCCGCGGGGCGCGAGGTTGCCGCGCAGGACGGCGATGCCGCCCTCGCGGT
Source organism: Opitutaceae bacterium (assembly GCA_035546595.1). Taxonomy (GTDB): domain Bacteria; phylum Verrucomicrobiota; class Verrucomicrobiia; order Opitutales; family Opitutaceae; genus Palsa-1447. The sequence continues at coordinate 45,295 of DASZWO010000069.1, read as the reverse complement.
AGACGGGGCGGCGGCGGCGGCGCACCACCTGCTGGGGAAAGGGCGCGGGCGCCTCCGCCAGCTCCCGGCCCAGGGTGCGGCCCGTCACCGTCATGGCGCGCAGGTCGAGCTGGGACCGGAGCTCCCGCAGCAGCACCGGCATCCCCCCGGCGCGGTGGAAGTCCTCCATGTAGTGCTCGCCCGAGGGCTTGAGGTCGACCAGGACGGGGGTCTTCCGGCTCATGCGGTCGAAGGCGCCGAGGTCCAGCTCCAGCCCGACCCGGCCCGCGATCGCGGCCAGATGGATGAGCGCATTGGTCGAACCGCCGATGGCGAGCAGCACCCGCAGGGCGTTCTCGAAGGCGGCCGGGGTGAGGATGCGGGCGGGGGTCAGCCGCCGGCGGGCCAGGCCCACCGCGAGCCGGCCGGTCCGCTCCGCGATCCGGATGCGGTCCGCGCTGACCGCCGGGGCCGAGGCGCCGCCGAGCGGCATGAGGCCCAGCGCCTCGGCCAGGCAGGCCATGGTGCTGGCCGTGCCCATCACCGAGCAGGTGCCGACGCCCGGGACCAGGCGGCTGTTGACCTCGGCGATCTCGCCCCGCTCCAGGGCGCCGGCGCGGTGCCGCGCCCAGAAGCGGCGGCAGTCGGTGCAGGCCCCGACGGTCTGGCCGCGGTGGGAGCCCGCCAGCATCGGCCCGGTCACCAGCTGGATCGCCGGGATGCCGGCCGAGGCCGCCCCCATCAGCTGCGCGGGCACGGTCTTGTCGCAGCCGCCGATCAGGACCACCGCGTCCATCGGCTGCGCGCGGACCATCTCCTCGGTGTCCATCGCCATCAGGTTGCGCAGATACATCGCGGTCGGGTGCGCGAAGCTCTCGTGCAGCGAGATGGTGGGAAAGTCGACCGGCAGCGCGCCCGCCAGCATCACCCCTCGCTTCACCGCCTCGACCAGCGCCGGGGCGTTGCCGTGGCAGGGATTGAAGCCGCTGCCGGTGTTGGCGATGCCGACCACCGGCCGCGCCAGCGCCTCCTCGCCGTACCCCGCGCCCTTGATGAAAGCCTTGCGCAGGAACAGGGAGAACTCCCGGTCGCCGTAGTTGACCGGGTTCCGGCCGATGCCGACGCCGGGGGAAGGCGCGCTCATGAGGCTCGATAGCCTCGGTTTGCGCCGCCCCAGTCAATGCGAAAGGCTCGGGGCCGGCCCCGAGCCTTCGCAGCTGCTGCGGCCCCGCGGGCCCTCAGCGCGCCGTGAGCGTCATCGGCTTGAAGCCCTCCCCCTGGACCGAGACGTTGGTCCCCTTGGCCAGGTCGCTCACCTTGTAGGATTCGCCGCCCCGGATGGTGGCGGACTTGGAAGGGGCGGTCCCGGCGCGGATGTCGACGCTGACCGGAACCGAGCCGGTGTTCTTCAGCTCGAGCGAATACTTGCTGCTGAAGAAACCCTTGCTGAACTGCCCCTTCAGCGGGAGATCGCGCAGCTCGGCGACCGCGGCGGCGCCGCCGGCGGCCGCCGGCGGGGTCGCCGCCGTCTTGGCCTCGGCCAGCTGCGCCTGAAGGTCGTTCACCTGGTGGCGGGCCTGCTGGAGGTCGCGCCGCAGCCCCTCAACCGTGCTGTTGTCCTGCCTCACCTGCGTCTGCAGGTCGGCGAGCTGCGACTGCGACTGCTGCTGCGCGGAGCGGAGCGCCGCCTGCGCGCGGGTCGCCTGGTCCCGGAGGCCGGTCGCCTGGCTCTTCGCCTGGGTGAGCTGGGACTCCAGCCCGGACGCCCGCTGCGTGGCGCGGTTGAGCTGCGACTGCAGGTCGGTCACCTGGGACTGGGCCGCCGTCAGCTGGCTCTTCGCCTGCGCGGTGGCGGCGTTGGCCTGGTCGAGCTCCTGGCGGGTGCGGGTCGTGGTCGAGGCTTCCTTGGAGAGGAGGATGGCGAGGGCGACGATGACGAGGCCGAGGATGATGCTGAGGATCGCGGCGCCGCGGGCGCCGCCGCGCCGATGATGGCCGGCGTCTTCGCCGCCGGCGGAATAATCGAGCGTGGAGCTAGGGGGATGGGTTGTATCAGCCATGGTTTTTGAGGGTTGCAGGTTGAATAGACCCCCGAACCCGCGCGGGGTGCACGCTTCGTTGCCCGCCATTTTCCCTGCGTCATCTACGGTAATTCCCCCGATGCGCTTTTCGCCGCGCCGTCCCGGCATCCGGCGGGATCGGCCGGGAACCGGCCGCTGTCCAAGCGGGCTATGTTCCGGGCCTCTTCCTCCGCTGGTCATCCCTATCCGTACTCCTCGCTCGTGCCGGACCGTGGGCGCACCCCGCTGGGCGCGATCCTCCTCTGCGTGCTGCTCTTCGCCGTGGCCGGCCTGCTCGCCTTCATCGTCCGCGAGCAGAAAATCACGCTCGGCGAAGCCCTGACCCGGCGGCAGCAGGCGGAAACCGAGTCCGCGCAAGCCCGGGCCGAGGCCGCCCGGATGACCGCGACCGCGGCGGACCTTCGGCTGCAGCTCGACCGCGGCGGCAGCGCGCCGGCTCCGGCCGCGGCGACGGCGCCCAGCTCCGAATTGCAGGCCCGGCTGCGCGCCGACCAAGGGCGGATCGCCGACCTCGAGCATCAGCTGAGCCGGGCCCGGGCCAGCCTGGCGGCCCCGCGCCCGCCCGCCGCCCCCAGCCCGGACCTCCCGGCGGAGCTGGGCCGGGCGCAGAGCCGCATCTCCCAGCTGCAAGGCGAGCTGGACCGAGCCCGGGCCGATCTCAAGGCCCAGCAGGAGCGGGCCGCCCCGGACCTCCGCGCCGAACTGGGCGCGGCGCAGGACCGGATTTCCCAGCTGCAGGAGGAGCTGAGCCGGGCCCGGGCCGACCGTCCGCCGCAGCCGGCCCAGGGCGAGCTCCAGATCAAGCTCAACCAGGCGAACGGCCGCGTCGCCCTGCTCCAGCAGTCGCTGGACGAGAGCCGCCGTCAGGCCGAATCGGCCCAGACCCAGCTGGCGCAAACCCGGGCGGCGCTCGCCCGGTACCAGGCTCCGCCCGCCCCGGCGCACCCCCTCCCCGTCTCGGCGTCCTTCAAGCGATCCGGCGACGCCATCCGCGTCTGGGTGAAGAACCGCGGCTCGCAGCCGCTGCCTTTGACCATCACCGCCAGCGGCGCCGGCGCGGACCGCACCCTCACCGTCCTGCTCAAGCCCGGCAAGACCTTCGCCGCCGGCCGCGTCGCCCCCAACTCGACCGTGTCCATCACGGGCGCGGGCTACGACCCCTTCCGGATGGTCGTGCATTAGGCTGGCGCCCCGGCGGAAAGCCGCCGTGATTGGGGCGATGACGCAGCTTTGGGGCATCGATTTGGGCGGGACCAAAATCGAAGGGGCCATCCTCGATCCGTCCGCCCCGGACCGCGCGCTGCACCGCCTGCGGCTGCCCACGGAGGCGTCCCGCGGCTACGACCACGTGCTGGGGCAGATCGGGCGGGTGGTGGCGGACCTGGAGCGCACCTCCGGCCAGCGCCGCCCCGCCCGCATGGGCTTCGGCACGCCCGGGACCACCGAACCCTCGAGCGGCCTGATCAAGAACTCCAACACCGTCTGCCTCAACGGCCGGCCGCTGGCCTCCGACCTGTCCGCGCGGCTCGGCCTGCAGGCCCTCACCACCAACGACGCCAACTGCCTCGCGCTGGCCGAGGCCGCCCTGGGCGCCGGCCGCGGGCACGGCGTCGTCCTCGGGCTGATCCTGGGCACCGGGGTCGGCGGGGGCATCGTCGCGCACGGGCGCGTGCTGACGGGCCGCCACGGCATCGCCGGCGAATGGGGCCACAACCCGCTGCGCGGCGAGGACACGCCCTGCTACTGCGGGCGTCGGGGCTGCATCGAGACCGTCTTCTCCGGCCCGGCCCTCGAGCGCCACTACCGCGAGAGCGGCGGCGGGGACGCGCGGCTGCCCGAAATCGCCCGGCGCGCCGAGGCCGGCGAGGCGAGGGCGGCGGCGACCCTGGAGCGCCTGCGGGCCAAGTTCGGGGAGGCGCTGGCGGCGGTGATCAACATCCTCGACCCGGACGCGGTGGTGATCGGCGGCGGCGTCGGCAATCTCGGCCTCCTCTACGAGGAGCCGACGCGGCGCGCCGTCCTCGCCCACCTCTTCAACCCGGAATTCCGCACCCCGCTGCTCCGCCCGGTGCTGGGCGACAGCGGAGGGGTCTTCGGGGCGGCGCTGCTGGCGGCCCAGGAAGCCTAGGGCCGGGCGGCGGCCGGCGGGCCAGGCACCTCGGCCCATTGCCCGGGCCGCAGCCGCAGGTCCGCCAGCCGCAGGTCGCCGATGCGCGCGCGCACCAGGCGGAGCGTGGGATGGCCGACCGCGGCGGTCATCCGCCGCACCTGGCGATTCCTGCCTTCGTGCAGCTCGAGCGCGATCCAGGTGTCGGGGATCGACTGCCGCACCCGGATCGGCGGCTCGCGCGGGGGCAGGTCGGGGCGGCCGGCGAGGCGCCAGGCCCGGGCGCGCCGGGTGCGGTAGTCGCCCAGGACCACGCCGTCCGCCAGCCGGCGCAGCGCCTCCTCCGCGGGCTCGCCCTCCACCTGGACCCAGTATTCGCGGGCGTGCCGCTCGAGGATGGCGGCGGCCACCGCGGGCTCGTCGGTCAGGAGCAGCAGGCCCTCCGAGTCGGCGTCGAGCCGCCCGGCGGCGTAGACGGCCTTGGGCAGCCCGAACTCGGCCAGCGTCCGCCAGCGGCTGCCGGGCTCGGGGGTGAACTGGGAGAGGACGCCGTAGGGCTTGTTGAAGGCGACGAGCACGCCGGCCCATCCTGGCCGGACCGGGCCGGGATGCGGAGCCCGAAATCGCGCCCCGCCGGAATCACCGGGCCGGCGGCTGCGACTTCCGGGGCGCCAGGTCCCACTGGAAAAGCAGCCCGACGCTCTCGGTGCCCTCCTTGCCGCGGCGGAGGGCGTTGAAGCCGTAGCCGGCGCGAAGGATGACCTTGTAGCGGCTCTTCCGCGGCGAGAAGGCGATGCCGGTGCCGGCCCCGTTCTGCCACTCGCCGGGCTGGGCGTAGCCCGGGAGGTAGTCCAGCCGCGCGGTCGCGGCCTCCAGGAGGAGGTTCCATCTTTGGGCCTCATCGAGCGGGATCTGATACGCGCCGTAGACGTGGACGAAGCGGATCGCGGTCAGCTCCTCGTAATAATAGCCGGGCAGCATCAGCGGGTATTCCGAGACCAGGGGCAGCACCCCGCCGAGCCGCCAGGCGCTGAAGAGGTCGGCGTTGGTCGAGCCGCCGGCGGTGAACCCGAAGGAGAGCTGGTCGCCGCTGGGCTTGAACTGGTAGTTGAGGCCCGCGTAGGCCCAGTAGAGGTTCGTCGCCGGCGACAGCCTCCGGTCGTCGGAGAAGCCGTAGGCGGTGGCGCCGAAGTCGCGCTGCCGCTCGAACCAGGCCGAAAGCTCCAGGCCCAGCGCCGGAAAAAGCAGCGGCTGGCGGCCACCGAAGCGCAGCCCGACCCGCGTGTAGTCCCGCAGCTGGTCGCCGGGCAGCTCGAAGTTCTTGGCGGTTTTCGAGGTGTCGAAGTAGGTCGAGTAGCGGAACCCCTCCCGCACCATCAGGTTCAGCGGGATGCGCATGCCCGGGTTGACCCGCTGGTAGATGCTGACCGCCGCCCCGCCGCCGCTGCCGTTGAAGCTCTCGTTTTCGCGGTAGTTGCCCTGCGCGACGTCGTAGAAGTTGTCCCCGAACGCGCCGCCGGCGAGGCCCAAACCGACGTCGGTGGTGGGGGAGAGGAGGTGCTGGAGACCGATCTCGCTGTCGAGGTAGGCCGGCGCGATCGCGGCGCGCAGGCCCACGTTGCGCCCGAAAAAGTCCGGGCGGTTGTAATAATAGTAGGCGTATTCCGACTGGGGGCCGCGGCCCACCGCCGTCTGGTCGTAGCCGATCTCGATCAGGTTGCGCGGGATGGTGTCGACCTGCGCCCAGGCCGGGACGGCCCAAATTCCGAGGGCCGCCGCCAGCCGGCGGAGCAACCGGCTGTGGCGGAGGCTGGAGAAGCGGCAGGTCACGCGGATGCCCCTTCGACAGGCTTAGGGGCCGCGGGTTCTCCCGGTCGGGCCGGAAAATGACGGGCGCCCGCGGAACTGGCGCTGGCCTTGTTCCCGACGACTCCGTTACCTTCGGACGAGCCCGGAGCCCATGAACCTCACCCCGTTCCTCCTCTTCGAGGGCAATTGCGCCGAAGCGATGGCCTTCTACCATGCCTGCCTGGGCGGCGAACTCGCCATCACGAGGGTGGGCGACACGCCGATGAAGCAGCGGCTGCCGCCCGAGCAGCACCAAAAGGTGGCCTACGCCCATCTCAGAAGCGGCCCGGCGGAATTCTCCGCCACCGACTGGCTCCACCCCACCCGCCAGCCGCGGGTCGGCAACACCGTCGCGCTGTACGCGGTCGGCTCGAGCTATGCCGAGCTGCGGCCCGTCTTCGACAGGCTGGCGGCGGGAGGGGACCCCGCCCTCCGGGACGAGCTGCGCGAGATGCCCTTCGGGACCTACGGGCATCTGGCGGACCGCTTCGGCGTGCATTGGTTCTTCCGCGGCGGGCAGAACGCGTGAGCCTCGCCGCTCCGACCACCGCCTATGTCTGCGCCGTCGTCTTCCTCGCGACGCTGATCCGATCGACGCTGGGGTTCGGGGAGGCGCTGGTGGCGGTGCCGCTGCTGGCCCTGCGGCTGCCGGTCGCGGTGGCGGCGCCGCTGGCCGTCCTCGTCTCGCTCCTCGTGGCCGGCGTGATCGTGGCCCAGGACTGGCGGAGCGTGGAGCTGCGGAGCGCGGGCGGGCTCATCCTCTCCGCGCTGGCCGGGATTCCGCTCGGGCTCCTGCTGCTGGCGAAGGGCGACGACCGGATGGTCAAGTCGCTCCTGGGCGGCGTCATCGTCGCCTTCTCGCTTTACTCGCTCGCCGGACGGGCTCGGCCGCATCTGGAGCGCGACCACTGGGGCTGGCTGCTCGGCTGCGGCTTTGTTTCCGGGGTGCTGGGCGGCGCCTACGGGATGAACGGGCCGCCGCTCGTGGTCTACGGCTCGCTGCGCCGCTGGTCGCCCCAGCATTTCCGGGCCACCCTGCAGGGCTACTTCCTGGCGGCGAGCCTCGCCGGGCTGCTGGGCTACGTCGCGCTCGGCTTCTGGAGGCCGGAGACGACGCGCTGCTTCCTGGTCTCGCTGCCGGCCATCGCCGCCGCGGTCTGGCTGGGGCGCGCGCTCAACCGCCGGATGCGGGGGGACGGGTTCTTTCGCGTCGTCTACGCCGGGCTGCTGGTGACCGGCGGGGTCCTGATCGCCCAGGCGGCGGCGGCGTGAAGGCGACGCTCCTCCCGCCGTCCCGTCCCCGGACCGCCGAGCTGGGTCCAGCCGCGCTGGGCGCGCTTCTCCTGGTCGGCACCCTCCTCCTCTTCAGCCGCTCATTCCGGAACGGATTCGTCAACTACGACGACCCCAATTACGTCACTGCCAACCCGGTGGTCCAGGGCGGCCTGACCCGGGCGGGCTTGGCCTGGGCGTTCACCGGGGCGGCGGACTATTGGCACCCCCTCGCCTGGCTTTCGCACATGCTGGACTGCCAGCTCTACGGGATGTCGCCGGCCGGCCATCATCTCACCAGCGTCCTCTGGCACGCCCTGAACGCCGTGCTCGCCTTCCAGCTCTTCCGGGCCCTGACCGGCCGGCTCGGGGCCAGCGCGTTCGCCGCCGCGCTCTTCGCCTGGCATCCGCTGCGGGTGGAGTCGGTGGCCTGGGTGTCCGAGCGGAAGGACCTGATGAGCGGATGCTTCTTCCTGCTCACCCTCCTCGCCTACCTCCGCTACGCGCGCGCCCGCGTGGATGGCCGGAGCGCGCGCGGCCGATACCTGCTCGCCCTCGGCTGCTTCGCCGCGGGCCTGATGAGCAAACCGATGCTGGTGACGCTGCCGCTCCTGCTCCTGGTGCTCGACCGCTGGCCGCTGGCGCGCGATCCGCGCCAATGCTGGGCGGAAAAACTGCCATTCTTCGCGCTCTCCGGGGCAGTGGCCTGGGCCACCCTGCGGATGCAGCGGGACGCCGGCGCCTTCGTCCTCGACCTGCCCCCCGGGGCCCGCCTCGAGAACGCGGCGGTGTCGCTCGCGCGCTACCTGGGGAAGTTCCTTTGGCCGGTCGGCCTCTCCGCCTGCTACCGGCATCCCGGCTTCTGGCCCGGGACGGCCGTCGCCGGGGCGGCGTGCCTGCTGCTGGCCTTGGCGGCCCTCGCCTGGCGGCAGCGCCGGCGGCGGCCCTGGATCGCGGCCGGCCTGGCGTGGTACCTGATCATGCTGCTGCCGGTCCTGGGCCTGGTGCAGGCGGGCTTCCAGTCCATGGCGGACCGCTACACCTATCTCTCGCTGCTCGGGATCGAGCTGGCGGCCCTCGCCTCGCTGCCGCCGCCCGCGACCCGGGCGGCGCGCCTGGCGCGCCGGACCGCCGCCGCCGCGGCGCTCGCGGCCTGCGCGCTGCGGACTTGGAACCAGGAGGGCGTCTGGAAGAACGGAGAAACCCTTTTCCGCCATGCGGTTGCCGTGGACGCCCGCAGCGACGTCGCGGAGTCCTTCCTCGCCTCGGCCCTGGTGGCCGAGGGGCACCCCGTCGAGGCGCGAGCGCATGCGGAGCGGGCCCGGCAGCTCAATCCCCGGAACGACGGGGCGATGGTGACGCTGGCCATGCTCGACGAGGGCCGGGGCCGGACCGAGGAAGCCGCCGCGCTCTACCGCGAGGCCCTCGCGGCGCGCCCTGGCAATCCCCAGGTCGAGTGCCAGCTCGGGCTGCTGGAGCTGAACCGCGGGCGGCCCGAGGCCGCACGCGCCCTCATGCTGCCGGCGCTCCGCTCCTCCCCCTCCGCCCGGGCGCGGACCCTGGAGCTGAGCCGGCTCGCGCTGGGACGCGGGGCCGGCGGCCCCGGCCTGTTCCTCTTCGACCTGGTGTTGGCGGCCGCCCCGGCTGAAGCCGAGGCGGCGGCCCAGGGCGATGCCGCGCTGCTGGGCCACGCGGCGGATTTTCAGGCGCGGCAGGGGGACTTCGGCGCCGCCATCCGGCTGTACCGGCGGGCGACGGCGCTGGCCCCCGGCGACGCCCGGGCCCATGCCGCCCTCGGCTACCTGCTGATCCACGCCGGGGATCGGCGGGGCGGGGCGGCGGAATGGCGCCGCGCCCTCGAGCTCCAGCCGGATTTTCCCGAGCTGCGCGCGCGCCTGGGCGCCCTGGGCGACGACTAGCGGTAGCGGTAGAGCCGCACCCGGTAGATCGTGCCCGCGGCCAGGTCGCCGGCGTGGAGCTTCAAGGCCTGCCCCTGGGAGTTCTCGTCGCCGTTGAGCCGGCGCCAGGTCACGAACTTCCCGTTTTCCAGCCGCTCCTCGTCGCTGCTCTCGATGCCCACCACCGGGGGGCCCGGCCGGTCGGTCGAGAAGGTGACCTGGGCCTCGCCGCTGCCGACCACCAGGAATTCGTCGGCGCCGGTCTGGATGAACAGCGCGCCGACCCGCGCGCCGCCCTCGCCCATCCGGGTCAGGGTGGCGGTGTACGCGCCGACGCCCACGCGCCCTGCCCGCTGCGCCTCCCCCTCGAGCACCGCCGCGGCCAGGCCGCCGCTCTCCTGCTTCTCGGCCAGGAGCGGGGCGAGCGCGGAGAGGACCCCGTAGGCGTGCCCGAGCGCGCGGTTGTCCGGGCGCGCGGCCGGATTGGTGATGCCGACCAGGTCGAGCGGGGTGTTGCCCTCGTCGTCGATGCCGAAGGCGGAGAAGCCGACGGCGGAGAGCCGCCCGAAGGCGTAGAGGGCGTTGGCCGCGCCCGTCGCCCCGCCCTGGGCCTCGGGGATGAAGAGCGGGTTGTCCGGGCGGGTGTATTTCCCCGCCCAGTAGGCGAATTCGTTGAAGTAGATGTCGGGCGAGAGGAAATCGAGGGCGGGGGCGCCGGCGCGGTAAAGGTCGATCGAATGCGGCAGCGGGCCGCCGCTGTTGTACTGGCCGGGCTCGTAGTTGGGACGGACCAGCGCGGCGTTGGTGTACATCGGCAGCGGGTATTCCGCCTTGCCGGCCGCGGCCACGGCCTGGACGTAGGTGGCGTAGTTCCAGGCCATGAAAAGGTCGTCGGTCAGCGGGCCGCCGCCGAAGACCTCGCGCCAGGTCCCCTCGGTCCTTCCCCCGGCGGCCTCCCAGGCCGCGCGCAGATCGGGGTCGAGGCCCGTCCGGTGCCGGGCGAGATAGGCCGTGAGCTCCGCCGGGACGGCCCCCTCGAAGGCCGCCTCCGCCGCGCGGGAATGATCGCGGCTCTGGCCGACCACGCCGATCTCGTTTTCCACCTGGACCAGGAGCACCGTCTGGCTCTGGCCGTCGGCCTCGCGCAGGTGCCGCATCAGCGCGGCGAAGGCGCGGGCGTCCGCCTCGCGCACCCCCACGCTGAAGGGCGAAAGCCGCTCCGTCCCCCGCCCATCGCTCGTCTCCACCCGCGGGAAGCGCTCCTCGTTCCGTTTCACCCAGGCCGGCGCGTAGCTGGAAAAGGTGTTCTTCCACGCGCCGAACCAAAGGACCACGAGCTTGAGGCCGCTGCCCCGCGCCCCCTCCAGCAGCCCGTCGACCACCGTGAAGTCGAACCTGCCCTCCGCCGGCTCGATCGTCTCCCAGGCCACGGGCAGCACCACCGTGTTCAGGTGCAGGGCGGCCATGCGCGGCCAGACCGGGCGCATGAACTCGAGGCTGGAGGAGCTCGAGTTGTGGAGCTCGCCGCCCAGGACCAGGAAGGGCCGGCCGCCGACGATCAGCTGCGTCGCCGCGCCGCGCTTTTCCAGATGGGGAATGGAGGCCGGGCCGGGCTGGGTGGAGGCCCGCGCGTGGAGCGCGAGCGAGGCGAGGAGGGCGAGGGTGCCAAGGCTTCGTTTCATGGGGAAAAGGGGGCGGCCCCCATTAGGCGGCCCGGAGGCCGGGAATTGAAGGCGGAATTCGCGAGAACGTTAGACCGGGCGGGATCCGGGCCCGGCGGGCGCGGCCGACGCGTGGCGGCCTTGACATGCATAACCATATGGTTATTGGTTTGGCTCATAACCGGATGGTTATGCCAATATGCGCAAGCCCCCTGATCTGATCTTCAAGTGCCTCGCGGACCCGACCCGGCGGTCGATTTTTGAGCACCTCTGCCGCGACGGCCGCGTCACCGTGCGCGGCCTCACCGGCGAGGCGGGAATCTCCCAGCCGGCGGTGTCCAAGCACCTGCGGATGCTGAAGCGGGCCGGACTGGTCCGGGGCGCCCGGCAGGGGCGCGAAACCTATTATTCGGTGTTTCCCCGGGGCGCGCGGCCCCTCTTCGACTGGATCCGCCACTACCGCGCATTTTGGCCGGACCGGTTCGCCCGGCTGGACGCCGTCCTGGCCCAGATGCCCTGACCCCCTATGCATACCGTCGTCGTCGAAAAGGAGTTTCCCCATCCGCCGGAAAAGATCTGGCGCGCGCTGACCGACCCGAAGCTGATGTCGCTCTGGCTGATGGAGAACGACTTCGTGCCCGGCATCGGCCGAAAATTCTCCCTCCGCGCGAAGCCGGTGGCCCACTGGAACGGCGTCGTCGACTGCGAGGTGCTGGCGCTGGAGCCCTGCCGGCGCCTCGCCTATTCCTGGAACGTCGGGGCCGACGGGCCGGCGGCCCTCCGCACCGTGGTCACCTGGACCCTGTGGCCCAGCCCGGCCGGCACCCGGGTGCGCATGGAGCACGCCGGCTTCCGTCCCGACCAGAAGGGAAATTACCAGGGCGCCCAGTTCGGCTGGCAGGCGTTTTTTGCCAGGCTCGAACCCCTTCTCGCCCAACCATGACCACCGCCCTCCCGCGCTCCCTCCTCCGCTGGTTCCACCTGGCCGCCAGCATCCCCGTCCTCGGCTATGCCTACAGTCCCTTCGCCGACCTCCCGAAGTACGCGCCCGCGGTCCGCTTCGTCTTTGTCCCGGTGATCCTTCTGTCCGGCTTCTGGATGTTCGCGGGCCTGGCCTTCGCGGCCCTGGGGGTGGCACTCTGGGTCGGAGCCTACCTCCTCGGGGGGCCCGGACCCGCCGTCCTGAGCCAGATCGCGCTCTTCGCCGCCCGGGCGGTCTGGCGGGTGGCCCGGGCCCGGCGGCCCGGGCGTCCGGGCTGACCGGCCGCAGCGCACTCGACATTCGCCGGCTGCTTGGAACACTGGCGCCCCCTTGAACCTGCGCGATCTCGCCCGGACCGCCCGCCTCTCCCCGTCGGCCGTTTCGCTCGCGCTGCGCGGCAGCAGCGAGGTTTCCGCGGCGACCCGCGAGCGCGTCCGCAAGCTGGCGGATGAGGCCGGCTACCGGCCGGACCCGGCGATCGCCGAGGTGATGCGCCGCCTGCGCCGGCCCGAGGCCCAGCGCCAGATGGCCTGCTTCGCGGTGATCTCCTTCTACGACACGCCCCGCCCCTGGGAGCGGTCGCGGCACCTGACGATGATCCACGCCGGCATGCGCCGGCGGGCGGAGGAGCTGGGCTACCGGCTGGAGCCGCTGTGGCTGAAGGCGCCGGGCATGACCTACCGGCGCTTCCGCTCCGTCCTGGACACCCGCGGCATCGAGGGCCTGCTCTGCTTCGGCAGCCCGGACTTCGACCAGGAGTTCCCCGCCGAGCTCGACCACTACGCCGTCGTGACGGTGGGACTGAGCATCCACACCCCCCTGCACCGGGTCACCAGCCATTTCTACGCCGACACGGTCCGGGTCCTCGATGAGGTCCGTCGCCTCGGCTACCGCCGGCCCGGCCTGGTGGTGGGGCGCTCCGAGGAGGCGCGCACGGGCCACGCCCACACCGCCGCCTACCTCGGCTGGTGCGAGCACGCCTTCGGCCCCCGCCAGGCGCTGCCCGTGCACCTCGACACGGACGGCGAGGAGGAGCCCTTCCTGCGCTGGCTGGGCGCGCACCGGCCGGACGTGATCGTGCTCGCCCAGTTGCCCCAGGTCCTGCCCCGCCTGCGGGCGGCGCTGGACCGGCGCAAGGTCCGGATCCCGGCCCAGCTCGGCCTGGCCGCCCTCAGCCACGTGCTGGAGGGCACCGGCTTTTCGGGGCTGGAGCAGAACCAGCAGCTGATGGGAGCCTGGATGGTGGAGATGCTCGCGGGACGGGTCGCCAGCCGCGACTTCGGCATTCCCACCATTCCGCGCCTCGAGATGGTGCAGGGCCGCTGGGTCGAGGGGAAGACCCTGCGGCGGCGGGGAACTCAACGGTTGAGTTGATTCCGGCTCGGAGTCGGAGCCCTTCGGCCTCAAACTCCCGCCCCTGAGCGTGGAGCTGCAGTTCAACGGCCTCACTGTCCCCTGTGAGCGGGGGGCCACGCTCTTCGATTGCGCCGACCGGCTGGGCATCCAGGTTCCGACTTCCTGCCGCCGGCAGGGCCGCTGCAAGGAGTGCATCGTCGAGGTCGCCGAGGGCGGCGACCTGCTCAGCGCGCCGGGCCCGGACGAGGCCCACCTCGCCGGGCGCTTCCGGCTGTCCTGCCAGGCCCGGATCGAGGCCGAGACCGGCGCGCTCCGCTGCCACACCCTCCGCCGCGGCGAAATGCGGATCGAAACCCAGGCCTTCCGCCTCCCCACGGGCCGCCCGCCCTCGCTGGACCCGGCGGTGACGCGCGAGGGCGACCGGATTCTCCTGGACGGCGAGGAGATCGACCGCGGAACCCATCCGCCCTTCGGCCTCGCCGTCGACCTGGGGACCACGACGGTCGTCCTGCGCCTGCTCAATCTCGAGACCGGCGAGCAGGTGGCGGATGCGTCCTTCGAGAACCCCCAGCGCTTCGCCGGCTCCGACGTGATGGCCCGGATCGACTACGACGGCCGCGACCGCGGCCGCGTCCTGCAGCGCACCCTGGCCGGCTACCTCAGCCACGCCATCGAGGCCCTGCCGGTGGATCCCCGCCGGATCTACGAGGTGGTGATCGCCGGCAACTCGACCATGCGGGACATCTTCTTCCGCCTCTCGGTGCATTCGATCGGCCAGAGCCCCTACCAGTCGCTGACCGAGCTGGAGCTGGCGGCCGGCGCCCGCGCCTCGACCAGCCTCTCCGAATCCGCCTCCCGGCTCGGCCTGCCGGTCCATCCCCGCGCCCGGGCCTACGGCCTGCCGATCGTCAGCGGCCACGTCGGGGCCGATGCCGCCGCCTGCATGCTGGCGGTCGACATCGGCCGGGAGCCCGAGGTGGTGGCGGTGATGGACATCGGCACCAACACCGAGCTGATCGTCGGCAACCGCGACCGCCTGATCGCCGCCTCCTGCCCGGCGGGACCGGCCTTCGAGGGCGGCCAGATCACCTTCGGGATGCCGGGGCTGCCCGGGGCGATCGAGCGGGTCCGGCTGGGCGAGGACGGCGCGGTGCAGGCCGAAGTCATCGGCGGCGGGGCCCCGGAGGGCATCTGCGGCTCGGGCCTGATCGACCTCCTCTCCGAGCTGCGGCGCACGGGCCGGATGAACGCGCTGGGGCGCTTCGAGGAGGGGCCGGGCGACCTCGTGCTCGCCCGCGCGGGGGAGCGCGCCATCACCTTCGGCGAAGGCGACGTGAACGCGCTGGCCCAGGCCAAGGGCGCCAACGTCGCCGGCCTGCGCATCGCCTTCGAGAGCTACGGGCTCGCCGCCGGCGGCCTGCGCCGCTTCTACCTCGCCGGCGGCTTCGGCCGGCACCTCAACCTCGCCGCCGCCAAGCGGATCGGGCTGATCCCCGACCTGGACGAGGACCGCATCGTCCAGATCGGCAACGCCTCGCTCGAGGGGGCCTGCATCGCCCTGCTCTCGCGCAGCCGCCGGCAGGAGCTGGAAGAGTGGGTCCGCCGCACCGAGCACTGCCGGCTCGAGACGCACCCGCGCTTCTTCGACTACTTCGTCGAGGGCTGCCAGTTCAACCCGGTGGAGGACGGCGCGCGCGCCGGATCGGCATGAGCGCGCTCGCGGAGGTTTCGCGGCCCGCGTCAGAGACGCTGCTGACCCCCGACCGGGTCGAGGTCGCCGCCGCCGAATACCTCCGGCTCCTGGGCTACCCGGCCGACGGCGCCCCGAGCGAGCGCGCCCGCGAGCTGGCCGCCGAGACCCGCCGCTGGTATGGCGAGCGCGGCCGGCCCTGGAGCTACCTGCGGGAGGCGCGACGCGTGAGCTACGACGCCGAGGCCGTGCGGATCGACGGGATCCCGTTCCGCTCGCCCGGGCTGCGCCGCCGCTTCGAGGAGGCGGGCGTCGACCGGGTGGTGCTGGTCGCGGCCAGCGCCGGCGGCGGCTGCGAGGAGCGGGCCCGCGCCCTCTGGCAGGAGGGGAAGCCCGACGAATACTTCTTCCTGGAGATGTACGGCTCGGCGGTGGTCGAGTCCCTCGTCGCCGGCCTCAACGGGCGGGTCTGCGCCTGGGCGGAGGCGGCGGGGCGCCGCGCCCTCCCCCACTACAGCCCGGGCTACGACGGCTGGGACGTCTCCGAGCAGCCGGCCCTGCTGGCCTGCCTCGTGGCCGGCTGTGCGCTGAGCCCGCCGGAGCCCCTGCGGGTCCTGCCCAGCGGGATGCTCGTCCCCCGCAAGTCCCTCCTGGCGCTGATCGGGCTGACTCCGCACGGCCGCTCGGCCGATCCGGCCACGGTGCCCTGCGCGGACTGCTCCTTCTCCCCCTGCCAGTACCGCCGCCAGCCCTACCGGCACGTCGCCGCGGCCGCCGCCCCCGCCAGCGCCGGGCCCGGCTACCGCATCGCCGAGCGGGCGCTGCGCAAATGGGCGACGGAGCGGGTCGCGCTCGAGCGCGGCGCCGACGGCTCGGTCCGGGCCCGCTTCCGCTTCGACGGCACCACCTGCTCCCACCTCGAGCTCGCGTTCGATTACGAGCTCCTGCTCAGCCCGGACGCCGCCGGCTGGAAGCTGCGCGAGGCGGCCTGCGGGCCGGCCCCGGGCGACGAGGGCCACGCCAAGAGCTGCGCCTACCTCGCCGACGCCGAGGGGCTCCGGAAGGCGCTGGACGAGGAGTCCCCCCGCGCCGGCCTGACGCTCGACCAGGCGCTGGCCCTGGCGGCGCCCGGCGTCTCCTCGGGCTGCCACTGCACCGCCGAAGGGCGGGCCCACAAGTGGAGCATGGCGCTCCAGGCGGTGCACTTCGCCCTGCGACTTTCCCATGATCAAGCTCTGTAACATCAACGCGGCGGCCCGCGACAAGCTGCTGCCCGAGGTGCGGGACAAATCCGGCATCGGCGTGCACTACGTCGACGCGTTCCTCGCCCCGATGAACGCCTCACTTCCGGACAAGACCCGCGTCTCCTGCAAGCGGCGCGGCCTCAAGATCACCCTCCGGGTCGGCCAGAAGAAGGGCGAGGGGCTGATGCGCCGCCTCCAGGTGAGCCCGGATCCCGCCGTCATGCTCCCGGCCGCGCTGCAGGAGGCCGCCCAGGCCGCCGGCGTCCAGCTCGAGATCACTTCCGACTCCATCCTCATCAACCCCTGACCCGCACGCCATGAAACCACAGCAATGGGAAATCTTCAAGAAGGCCGCCCGCCGCGAGAAGCTGCCCGCCGTCCCGCTGGCCCTGATCATCGACAGCCCCTGGATCCCGGGCTACCTCGGCGTCAAGCACATGGACTTCTACCTCGACCCCGAGGTCTGGTTCCAGTCGCACCTCAAGATCCACCAGGAGTACCCCGACATCATCTTCGTGCCGTCGTGGTGGATGGAATACGGCATGGCGGCCGAGCCCTCCGCCCTCGGCGCCAAGATCAAGTTCTGGCAGGACAACACCCCGAGCGAGTACCACACCCTGCACCACATCGAGGACATCGAGAAGTTCCCGGAGTACGAGGTGGAGAACGACGCCTTCATGGCGCTGACCCTGCACCGCATCCGGATGCAGCGGCAGCGGATCCTCGACGCCGGCTACATCCTGCCGATCGCGACCGCGCGCGGGCCGATGTGCACCGCGGGGTTCGTCCGCAGCACCACCGACTTCATGATCGACCTGGTGGAGAAGCCGGAGTGGGCGCACAAGCTCCTCGACCTCTGCACCCGCCTGATCATCGACTGGCTCAAGGCCCAGGCCAAGGCGATGGGGCCGACGGTGGAGGGGATCTTCATCCTCGACGACATCGTCGGCTTCGTGAACGAGGAGCACTACCAGGAGTTCTGCCACCCGTACCTCAAGCGCATCTGCGACGCGTTCCCCAAGGACTGGATCAAGATCTACCACAACGACGCGGACATCAACGCCTGCCTCGAGCACCTGCCGGACGTCGGCTTCGACGTGCTGAACTGGGGCAAGCAGACCGACATCGCCGAGGTGATCGACCGCGTCGGGGGCCGGATCACCCTGATGGGCAACGTCAACCCGCTGGAGATCGGCGTGCGGGGCACTCCGGAGGAGGTCCGCGCCGCCACGCTCGAGGTCCTGGAGAAGAGCGGCGGGGAGAACATCATCCTCTCGGTCGGCGGGGGCATGAGCCCCGGCATGCCGCGGGCCAACATCCTCGCCATGCAGGAGGCGCTGGCGGAATTCAACGGCAGCCGCGCCGGACGCTGAGGGGGGACACGACCATGCCCGACTACGCGCTGATGAACCAGTTCCTCTACGACGGCAAGGCGGCCGAAGTGGAGAAGATGACGAAGGACGCCCTGGCCGAGGGACGGCCGGTGAAGGAGATCCTCGAAAGCGGCCTCATCGCCGGGATGAGCGTCGTGGGCGAGGACTTCAAGCACAACATCCTCTACGTGCCGGAGGTGCTGATCGCCGCCCGCGCCATGAAGGCCGGGATGGCGGTGCTCAAGCCCCTCCTCTCCGCCAGCGACGGCGGCGGGGGGACCGGCCGGCTGCTCATGGGCACGGTGCGCGGCGACCTCCACGACATCGGCAAGAACCTGGTCTGCATGATGGCGGAGGGCGCCGGCTTCCAGGTGAAGGACATCGGGGTCGACCAGAGCCTGGAGAAGTTCCTGGCCGCCGCGGAGGAGTTCAAGCCGGACATCATCGGCATGAGCGCCCTGCTCACCACCACCATGACCTACATGAAGGTGGTGGTCGACGGCTTCAGGGAGAAGGGCCAAACCCACATCAAGATGACGATCGGCGGCGCGCCGATCAGCCAGATGTACGCCGACGAGATCGGCGCCGACGGCTACGGGGCGGACGCCTCCAATGCCGTCGACCTGTTCCTCTACCTGGTGGGGAAGGGGCCGGCGCCGGTGGCGACCGCCCGGCGCGGCGTCGCGCTCAAGCCCGCGGCGGCGCCCGCCGCCGCCGCCGGGGCCCGATCGACCTTCCAGGTGCTCTACTGGCAGGACATCCCCTCGGAGGTGAAGGCGTGGGACGGCCACGACGAGGTGCGGCTCGCCCTGCCCAACCGCTTCGCCGAGAAGATCGATGCCTCGGCCCAGCGCCAGGGCCTCACCAGCGGGGACGCCTACATGGTGGGGCTGCGCTGGAGCGACGAGGAGGAGCGGGACGGCTCCCCCGCCGACGTGGCGGAAGCCGTCCGCCGCGAGCTGGAGGCGAAGTTCCCCTAGGATCGGACCGGACGGTGGAGACGCTGCGGGAAAAGCTGGGGCGGCCGGACCGGTTCCTGATCGGAACCGAGCTGGTGTCGGTGCGCGGCGGGATGGAGGAGCGCAGCGCGCTCAAGGCCCGGGCCTTCGCCACCGACCTGGTGGCGTGCGAGGCGGTCGACTGGATCTCCATCACCGACAACGCCGGGGGCAACCCGCAGCTGGCGCCGATGGCGCTGGGCAAGCCGGTCCTCTACGCCGGCAAGGAGGTGGTGATCCACCTCACCTGCAAGGACCTCAACCGCAACGGCCTCGAGAGCGAGGCCTGGCTGCTCCACAGCGAGGGCTTCCATAACATCCTGGCGATGACCGGCGACTACCCCGCGGCCGGCGCCGGCGCCGGCGGGGCCGCCAAGCCGGTCTTCGACATCGATTCGGTCGGCCTGATCGCGATGCTCCGCCAGATGAACGCGGGGCTCGAACGCCGCTTCGGCCGGACGCAGTTCCTGATCGGCGCGGTCACCACCAACTTCAAGCTGCGCGAGGGCGAGGTGATGCCGCAGTACCTCAAGCTCGCCGCCAAGATCGCCTGCGGGGCCCAGTTCGTCATCAACCAGATCGGCTTCGATGCCCGCAAGATGCACGAGCTGCTGGCCTACCAGCGCGCCCACCGCCTGGAGGCGGCCCCGCTCATCGGCAACGTCTACCTGCTGAACGGGCGGGTGGCCGAGCTGTTCCACCAGGGCCGCATCCCCGGGGTGGTGGTCTCCGGGCCCCTCCGGGCGCTCTGCGCCGAGCGCGCCCGCTCGCCCGACCGGGGCGCCGCCTTCTTCCGGGAATTCGCGGCCAAGCAGATCGCGGTCTACCGGGGCCTCGGCTACCGCGGGGCCTACCTGGGCGGGGTGCACGACTTCGCCACCCTCGCCCGCATCCTGGAGATCGAGCGCTCGTTCGGGGCCGATGACTGGCGCGGCTTCGTCCGGGAGTTCGCCTACGGCCGGCCCGGGGAGTTCTATTATTTCGGGCGCGACGAGCGCACCGGCCTGGCGGACCCCGGGACGCGAACGCCGCCGGCGCCGGCCCTGCCCGGCGGCCCGGCCTACGCGCTGTCCAAGGCGATGCACTCGGCCCTCTTCAGCCCGGGGGGAGCGCTGGCCCGGCTGGGGCGGCGGGCCTGCGCGGCAGCGGCCGATCCCCGCCAGGGGCCGGCGCCGCTGCGGGCACTGGAGCACGCCAGCAAGGCCCTCCTCTTCCAGTGCCGCGACTGCGGTGACTGCTCGCTGCCCGAGATCGCCTACCTCTGCCCCGAGTCGCAGTGCGCGAAGAACCAGCGCAACGGGCCCTGCGGCGGGACCCGCGACGGCCGCTGCGAGGTCGACGGCTACGGGGAGTGCATCTGGCTGCGCGCGTACGAGCGCCGCAAGTCGGACGGCACCGCCGGCTCCCTCCTCGCCCACGCCCCGGTGGTCCAGAACCAGGCGCTGCGCGGCACCTCCTCCTGGGCCAATTTCTGGCTCGGGCGGGACCATGCCGCCCAGCCTTCGGAGGTCAAACCTCCCCCAGTCCTATGCCCGCACTGAACATCGTCGGCGAACTGATCAACAATTCCTACGCCCGCGCCCGGCGCGCCTTCGCCGAGCGTAGCCTCGCCGACTACCAGGGGCTGGCCAAGGTGCAGGCGGGGCTGGGCGCCCGCTACCTCACCCTGAACATCGACGGCACCCAGCGGATCCAGGTGAAGATGGAGGAGATGCTGGCGTTCCTCCCCGACCTCGTTCCCGCCATCCAGGAGGCCACGGCGGTTCCGATCAGCTTCGACAACCCCTCGGTGCGCTACCACGAGGTCGCCCTGCGCCACTACGACCGCCGGCGCGGCGGCCCGCCGATCATCAATTCGCTCGCGGCCTCGCGCGAGCGGCTGGACGACATGATCGCGCTGGTGCGGGAGTACGACACCCTCGCCATCGTCATGGCCTCCGAGCACTTCGTGCCCGGAGGCACCTCGCAGTGCCTGCGGGCGGCGGACGCCCACGGCGCGGCGAGGTATTTCGTGGAGCGCCTGGTGACGGAGGCCGGCCGCAAGCCCGACCAGATCATCATCGATCCGGGCCTCGCGCCGGTGGGCGCGGACACCTACGGGCTGGTGAACATCGGCCTCGACGCCATGCGGCTGATCCGGGCCGATCCCGACCTCAAGGGGGTGCACTTCATCGTCGGGCTCTCCAATTTCGCCTGGGGGACGCCCAAGGGGGTGCGGGAGCAGCTGGAAAACGCCTACCTGACCCTGGGGATGGAGGCCGGGCTCGACTTCGCCCTGGCCAATCCGGAGAAGGCCCCCGGGCCCCTCCCCGCCGGCCATCCCATGGTGGAGCGGCTGCGCCAGGCCCTGGATGCGGGCCGCCCCGCCGGCGGCGAGTCCCAGGAGACGGCCGGTTTCCGGCAGGCGGAGGCGATCATGGCGATCTGCGCGGAGGGCGCGCCGGAGGAGGCATGAATCCGGAAGCCCTGCCGCCCCGCCCGGCCCCGGGCCGACCGGTGTGGCTCCAGGTCGGGGTCCTGCTGGACGGCGCGTCCGGCCCCGTGCGCGACGCCCACGTGGTCTACGACGCGGAACAGATCCTCTACGCCGGCGCCGAGGACCGGCTGCCGCCGGAGGCGGTGCTGGGACGCGGGCAGCGCGAGCCCGACTGGCGCTCGCGGACCGCGACGCTGCTGCCGGGCCTCTCCGAGGCCCATGCCCACCTCTTCCTGGAGGGCGGCGAGCTCGATCCCGCGCGGCGCGCCGCGCACCTGCAGCGCCCTCCCGCCGAGCTGCTGGCGGCCGCGGAGCCGCGGCTGCGCCGCCTGATCGACTGGGGGGTGGTGGCGGTGCGCGACGCCGGGGACCGCAACGGGGTCGGCCTCGCCCTCAGCCGCCGCTACCAGCAGAAGGACCGACCGCCGCTGCCCTACCTCGACAGCCCCGGCGCGGCCATCCACCGCCAGGGGCGCTACGGCAGCTTCATGGCCGATCCGATCGAGCGGGAGGGGTCCCCGCGGCTGAGCGTCGCCGCCCGGGTGGCCGCCGGCGCCGACCGGATCAAGCTCATCCCCACCGGCATCATCAACTTCCAGCGCGGCGCGGTCACCACCGAGCCGCAGATGACCGCCGCCGAGGTGCGCGAGATCGTCGAGGCGGCGCGCGCGGCGGGCCGCCAGAGCTTCGCCCACGCCTCCGGCGACGCCGGCATCGACCGGGCAATCGAGGGCGGGGTGGATTCGGTCGAGCACGGCTACTTCATCCGCGAGGACCAGCTGGCGCGGCTGGCGGAGTCGGGGATTGCCTGGGTTCCCACCTTCGCACCCGTCGCCGCCCAGGTGCGCCACGCCGACCGGATGGGCTGGGACCAGGCGGTCCGGGACAACCTCCGCCGCATCCTCGAGGGGCACGCCGCCAGCCTGCGGCGCGCCCACCAGCTCGGGGTGCGGATCATCGCCGGCAGCGACGCGGGCTCCTACGGCGTGCCCCATGGCAGCGGCCTGCTTTGGGAATTGCAGCTGATGGAGGAGGCCGGCCTTCCCACCGCGGCCGTGATCCGCTCGGCCACCTCCGCCGGGCCGGAGCGGCTCGCCTACCGGGAGAAATTCGGGCGGATCGCCCCGGGCCACCGCAGCCGCTTCATCCTGGCGCGCCAGCCGCCGCTCGAGACCGTGGACCACCTGGCCCGCGAGCGGGTCGTGGTCTTCGACGGCGAGCCGAGGGAGCTGGGCGCCGGCGCCTCCGACGCGGGCCTGTAGGCCGCCCGGCCGCTCAGGGAAGCTCCAGATTCAGGCCCGGCGCGCGCGAGGCGCGCACCCCGAAGACCGACCGCAGGAAGTCGGCGCTCAGAACCGCCTCCGGCCGGCCCAGGGCGCGCAGCCGGCCCGCCTCCATCACCGCCACCTGGTCCAGCCCCTCGGCGAGCCGGAGGTCGTGGAGCGAGAAGACCACGGTCGCGCCGCCGGCCGCCAGCCGCCGCGCCAGGGCCACCACCTGCAGGGCATGGCGGACGTCGAGAGGGGCCAGCGGCTCGTCCCACAGCAGCAGCGGCGCCGCCGTGGCCAGCGCGCGCGCCAGCAGCACCCGCTGGCGCTCGCCGCCCGAGAGCCGGTCGGCGGGCCGGTCGGCCAGGCCCGCCAGGTCGAGCTCGGCCAGGGCCGCGTCGACCCCTCTCCCGTCGTCGCCGTGGGCGAAGCGGCCCTGCTCCACCACCGCGCGCACCGAGAACCCGAATTCGAAGCGCGTCTCCTGCGGCACCCAGGACGCCAGCCGGCCCCGGTCCAGCATGGGGATCGCATCCAGCGGCCGGCCCGCCCAGCGGACCGCCCCGCCCGGGAGCAGGCCCGCCGCCACCTGCAGCAGCGTGGACTTGCCGGAGCCGTTCGGGCCCACCAGGCCGACCACCTGGCCGGGCGCGAGGGCCAGGCTCACCTCGCGGATCCGGCCCGGCACCGTGGCCGCGCCGATCTCCAGCGCCTTCAGCGTTCCCGGCGCAGCAGCCATAGGAAATAAGGCCCCCCGATCAGGGCGGTGACGATCCCCAGCGGGAGCCCGCCGACCAGCCGGCTGGCGAGGTCGCAGGCGAGGACGAAATCGGCGCCCCCGATCAGCGCCAGCGGCAGCAGCCGGCGGTGCTCCGGCCCCGCCAGCAGCCGCAGCAGATGGGGCACCACCAGGCCCACGAAGCCCACCGCGCCGGAAACGGCCGTGGCGGCCGCGGTGAGCAGGGTGCTCAGCACCAGCAGGAGGCGGCGGAGGCGCCGCACGTCGACCCCCAGGCTCTGCGCCTCGGCCTGGCCCAGGCTGAGGAGGTCCATCGGCCGGCCCAGCGGCCACAGCCAGATCGCGGCCGGCACGATCGGCAGGGCGATCAGCACGTGCGTCCAGGTTCGGTCCTCCAGGCCGCCCATCAGCCAGAAGACCATCTGGGCGTTGCGGTCGAACACGTCGGTGTGGCGGCAGAGGAAGTAGCCGGTGACCGCTCCCAGGAGCGCGTTGAGGGCCAGGCCGGCCAGGATCAGACGGTCGGTGGCGGCGCCCCGGCGCGCGAAGGCGAGAACCGCCGCGGTGGCCGCGGCCGCCCCCGCCATGGCCGAGAGCGGGAGGCACCAGAGCGAAAGGGAGGCCCAGCCGAACGCGATCGCGATCACCGCCCCGGCCGCCCCCCCGCTGCTCACGCCCAGCAGCCCGGGGCTGGCCAGGCTGTTGCGGAAAAACGCCTGCATCACCAGGCCCGAGGCGCTCAGGGCGGCGCCGACCAGGACCGCGACGGCGGTGCGGGGGAGGCGGATGTCCCACACGATCGTGGCGAACCAGGAATCCCGCCGCAGCAGGCCGGCCCAGACCTGGGACGGGCGCATCCGCAGGTCCCCCAGGCACAGCGAGGCAGCCCCGAGCAGGAACAGGAGCAGCACCGCGCCCAGGAACAGCGGGTCCGGCCGCCGGATGCGGCGCGCCCTCATGGCACCCTCCCGGGATGGAGGGCCCGGGCGAGGAGGTAGTAGCCGTCGACCCGCCGGTACGAAGTGCATCCCAGGACCCAGGGCGGCAGCAGCACCGCGCGGCCCTCCCGGACCGCGGGGAGGTAGGCGTAGGGCGGCAGGGTGCGGAACGGGGCGAGGGCCTTGGGCAGGCTCGAGCCGCCCAGCACCAGCTCGTCCACCGGCCAGGTGAGGAGCCGCTCCGAGGGCGGCGGCGCGTTGCCCCGCAGGCGCCCGAGCGAAGCGGCGAGGTTGTCCGCGCCCGCGTGCTGGCACAGGTCCTGGAAGGTGGTGCCCGCGCCCGGGATCAGCCCGTAGGTGGAGGGGGTGAGCACGCGAACCGGCTTCACCCCTCGCAGGTCGCGGCGCAGCTCCTCCACCCGCCGCCGGCACTGCGCGACGACGGCCTCGGCCCGGGCCGGGGCGCCGCCGCCGAGCTCCGCGGCGATCCGCCGCAGCATGTCGTAGGAGTCCTCCAGGGTCGCGTAGCGGTCGAAGACGATCACCCGCGCCCCCGCCGTGCGCAGCTGCGACACCAGCTCGATGCGGCTGTAGTCGGCGCAGAGGACGACGGTGGGCCGGTAGCGCAGGACCGACTCGGCGTCCCCCCCGACCCGGATCACGGGATAGCGGGCGGACTCCCGCGCCGCCGCGGAAAATTCCGGATCGTGCGCCAGCGGGCTGAGCGCCGCGATCTGGTCCGGCTCCGCCACCGCCAGCAGCGCCTCGTCGGTGCCCACCGTCTGGGAGACGACGCGGACCGGAGCCGCCGGGACGCGCGCGGCCAACAGGACAGCCCCCGCCAGGGCGCCCAGGAAGGGGCGGATCAGGCGGACGCGGATGGGGCGGTACATGTCTGCGGGGTCACTCTCCACTGCTGCGATGAAGGTTGGGCCGCCGGCGTTCGTCGTTGGCGCCGGCACCAGGGTCTTCGGGAGGCAGATGTTCGGACTCCGCAGCTCTTGCCCGGACGCCGGCCCGGACGGTCTTGCCCCCGCCTTCACCGCAGCCGCAGCTGCGATTGGCTTTGCCGCCGCAGGGCGGCCCGGAGGGTTGTGATGCGTTACCGCAGCGCGACTGTGGCCGGTTCCCACGGCCTTCCCCGCGCTCCCGAAACGGTGAAAAGAACGCACGGGTCTATCCCGCCAGGCGGGCCCGGTCAAGCGGGCCCGGGTTTGATCTCGCCGGGAGAACCGCTATCCCGCTGGGAATGCCCGCCGTCGAATGCCTGCTCATCCGCCATGCCCAAAGCCAGCCCGCCCCGGACGTGGCCGAGGACGACTGGCCGCTGAGCGAGCTCGGGCGCCGGCAGGCCGACGAGCTGCGGGACCGGCTCGCCGCCCGCGGCCTGGAGGAGCTCTACTCCAGCCCCTACCCGCGCGCCGCGGCCACCCTCCGGCCCCTGGCCGAGCGCCTCGGCCTGGAGCTCAGGCTGGTGCCCGAGCTGCGCGAGCGGCGGCTCGCCTGGCCGCCGCTGGCGAGCTGGCGGGAGGCCCTCCGGGCCAGCTGGGCCGACTTCGAGCTGGCCCACCCGGGCGGCGAGTCGAGCCGCGCCTGCCAGGCGCGGATCCGCTCCGCCGTGCTCGGGATTCTCGCCCGATCCCGTGCGAGCCGGATCGCGATCGCCTCGCACGGCAACGCGATCGGGCTCCTGCTGCAGTCCATGGAACCGTCGTTCGGCTACGACGAGTGGGCCCGGATGCGCAATCCGGAGATCTTTCGGCTGAGCTGGGACGGGCTCGTGCTGGCCTGGGACCGGGACGGGGGACCGCGCCAAGGCTAAAATCCGATGCTGGCGCCGCCGTCCACCGGCAGGACGGCGCCGGTGACGAAGCGGGCCGCGGGAGAGCAGAGGTAGACCGCCGCCATGCCGACGTCGGCCGGCTTTCCGAAGCGCCGCAGCGGCGTCCGGCCGAGAATCTTCCGCTCCCGCCCGGCGTCGTCCTGCATCGCCTGCCGCGACATGGCGGTCTCGATCCAGCCGGGCGCGATGGCGTTCACCCGCACGCCGCTCCCGCCCACCTCGGACGCCAGGGTCCGCACCATGCCGAGGTGCGCGCTTTTCGCCGCGGCATAGGCGACCACGAGGGGGATCCCGAATAGGGAGGCCATCGAGGCGATGAAGAGGACGCTGCCGTGGCCGCGCTCCATCATCTGCGGGAGCACCGCGCGCGTCAGCGCGTGCGAGGCGAGCACGTGCGTCTGCAGCACGGACTGGAACTCCTCGGCCGTGGTGTCGACGGCGGCCTTCTTCAGGTGGATGCCGGCGTTGTTCACCAGCACGGAGACGGGGGAGCCCGCCAGGTCCTCCGCCGCGCGCACCAGTTCGTCCGCCCGGTCCAGGGCCGTCACGTCCCAGGAGAGCGCGAAGGCCCGCTCCCCCGCCAGCGCGGCGGCCTTAGCCAGCTCGGCCTCGCGCCGGCCGACCAGGACGACGCGGGCCCCCGCCGCGGCCAGGCACCCGCCGATGGCGAGCCCGATGCCCGAGCCCCCGCCGGTGACGAGGGCGGTTTCCCCCTTGAGCGAAAACGCCGAAGGGAACGAATTGGATTCCGCGTCGCCCGGAGGGCGGCGGTCGAGGTCGAATGCGCGCGGGTAGGCGCCCATGATGAGTCCTTTCATTGCTGCGATGATGGATGGATGCTGCGAAGCGCTCAGCCGGGTATTCGGACTCCGAGCTTCCCGCGGGCATGGCCCGCGACCTCGTCCCTCGCCTTGGCCGCCTTGGCGCGGCTGTGCTTTGCTCCCCGGCCCCGTGACGCCGCAGGATTGGGATCTGT
Source organism: Opitutaceae bacterium (assembly GCA_035546595.1). Taxonomy (GTDB): domain Bacteria; phylum Verrucomicrobiota; class Verrucomicrobiia; order Opitutales; family Opitutaceae; genus Palsa-1447. The sequence continues at coordinate 18,566 of DASZWO010000069.1, read as the reverse complement.
AGCTCGATACCGCAGCGCGACTGCCGCCGGTTCTCACGGCGTTCCCCGTCCGCTGGACGCTTCCTCCCCCGCCCGAGCGGGGAGGATTTTTCAAACAACGAGGGCACCACCTTCCGCGCCGGCGCCCGGGGAGGCAACCGGGATTCAACTCAACTGTTCAATTGCCGGGGATTGTCCCGCCCTCCCCGACGGGGCAGGCTCGCCCCGCTTGGCCAGGCTTACCCCATGGACCGCGGCGGCGGCAGCCGCCGCGGCGCTCTTCAGCCGTCCGCTGGCGGCCCAGGACTGGCGCGGTCCCGTCCGCGGCTCCTGGGTGCGGGCCGACGAGCAAGCGCGGCCGGGCGACGCCGTTCTGGCCGTCCCGGGGGGCGGATGCGAGATCGTCGTCGGGGCGGGCGAGCCCTCCGCGGTGCGGCAGGCGGCGCGCTTCCTGGCCGGGGACATCGAGCGGATCAGCGGGCACCGGCCGCCGATCCTGGCCGCCCCGGACGGACGGCGCCTTCCGATCCGGCTCGCGACCCTCGGCGGCGGGGCGGCGCCGCCCCCGGCCCTCGACGCCGCGCGGCTGGCGGGGCGCTGGGAGGCCTACGAGGTGAGGGCGGCCCCGGACGCCGTCTGGCTCGTCGGCTCCGACTTCCGGGGCACGGCCTACGCCTCCTACACGCTCTCCGAGCGGCTCGGGATCGACCCCCTCTACCTCTGGACGGGATACGCCTCCGTTCGCCATGCCACCCTCGTCCTCGCGGGGGGCGACCGGTTCTTCGATTCGCCGACCTTCCGGTTTCGCGGCTTCTTCCATGACGACGAGGACATCCTCCCGCGGCCTTTCGACGCGGAGGGCTACCCGCTCCAGACCGGCACCGTCCCGAAGATCTGGTACGAGCGCTTCTTCGAGACGGCCCTCCGCCTGCGGCTGAACATGGTGGCGCCGTACGTGCGGGTCCAGCGCCCCTTCGAGATCCAGCAGATGGCGAGCGACTGGGGGCTCTTCTACACCTCGCACCACTACGACATCCTGCTTTCCAACCCCTGGGGGTTCGCCCGCTTCGGCCTCGCCGCCGTCCGGCATGCGGGCGCGCAATGGGACTGGTTCAAGAACCGCGAGGGGATGATGGCCTTCTGGCGCGGCGGGGTGCTGGAGAACCGCGGCCTGGACTGCATCTGGCCGGTCGGGCTGCGCGGGACTCAGGACGCGGCCTATGCCTTCCCGCCGGGGACCGGGATCGAGACGAAGCTCCGCGCCTACCGGGACGCGATCGACGCGCAGATCGGGCTGACGAAAGCCCTGCTGCCGGCCGGCCGGACCCCGTTCTTCCACTTCACCCTCTACACCGAGATGCTCGATCTCTACCGGCAGGGCCGTCTGGACGTGCCCGGCGACGTGATCATCGTCTGGCCCGACGACAACGACGGCATCATGCGGGCGCTGCCGGAGCATCCCGACCGCTGGAAGCACGGGGTCTACTACCACCTCGCCTATTACACCCGCTACCTCTACCCGACCAAGCAGGTCACCCACACCGTCTCGCCGATGCGGATCGCCGACCAATTCCGCCACATCGTGGACGCGGGGGCCACCGAGTACATGCTGGTCAACGTCACCGAGCTGCGGGAATACGCGATGGAGGCGCGCATGCTGGCCGAGATCTCCTGGGACGCCAAGGGGACGCTCGACGGGCCGGCCGCCGCCGACCGCTACCTCCGGTGGTGGTCCCGGGAATATTTCGGCGGCGGCGCCGCCGACCAGGCCGCGGAAGCCTACCGCCGGTTCTATTCGCTCCTGGACGGCGCCGACAAGATCTGGTCGGGCTCGACCCGGGTGCAGGAGGCGCTGACCGGCCTCGGGGAGAAGCTGCGCGGCGAACATGTCTCGCCGCTCGAGCCGCCCGACGCGCTCGAGAGCCTGCAGCAACGCCAGCGCGCGTTCGAGCAGGCCTTCGCGGTCATCGCCGGCGCCGAGGGGATGATGACCGCGGACGAGCGCCGGTATTTCTTCGAAAACCTGACGCTGGGACTCCTGATCGACTACCGCCAGACGGCGGCCGCGCTCCTGCTCGCGCGGGCCATGGCCGAGCCCGATCCGGCGGAGACAAAACGGCTCTGCTTCCGGGCGATGGACGAACTGAGCCGGCTGGAGGAAGACCTCCGCCGCGCCGAGCGTCCGCCCTTCGAGGGCTGGTACCGCAAGACGTGGATCAAGAGCGACGAGTCCCCCTCCAACGTCCATCGCTCCTACGAGCATTTGCGGCGTTTCCTGGCCGAGCACTATCCCGGCGGCTGAGCCGCTCGCATCCCGGCGCCGCCGGCTCCCGCAGCGCGTCCCCGGTAGCCCATTGACGGCGGACTCCGGCGCGGCGGCTGGGGGAATCTCCCGAAGCGCCGATGCGGGGCACCGGCGGGCGCGGGCGCGGTCTGGCACTTCATGGCCGGTCCGGAAGAGTTGCAAAAGCTGCTGTCTTCCCAGCTGAACGAACTCGCCGGCATCGAGGCGGAGCTGCTGAAGTCCCTCCCGCCGCTCTGCGCGGCGGCGGCCAACGACCACCTGCGGGAGCTGGTCTCGACGCACATCTCGGAGACCGAGGAGCACGCCTCCCGGCTCAAAAAGGCGGCCCAGGCGCTGGGACTGCAGGTGGAGCCGGCGCCCTCCTCCGCGCTCCGGCCGCTGCTCCAGGCCGCCACGGCGGCGGTGGCCGGCCAGCCGCGCTCTCTGGCGCGCGACCTGGCGATCATCGCCGCCGCCCGCCGCATCGAGCACCTCGAGATCGTCTCCTACAGCGGCGCCTGCGGGCTGGCCAAGGGCCTGGGCCCGGATTCGGCGCTGCAGGTCCTGCAAAAGACCCTCCACGAGGAGAGGCAGGCCGACCGGCTCCTGGGCGAAACCGCCGCCGAGATCGCCTCCGGCGCGATCCACCTGGCCCCCTTTCCCGCCGATTGACCATGGACGACCCCGCCACGATCCCCCTTGCGACCGTCAACGGAAGGCCGGCTCCCGTCCGGGCAGGCGAGAACGTGCTGGCGCTGCTGGCCCGCGAGGGGGTGGAGATCCCCCATGTCTGCTACCACCGGGCGCTCGGGCCCCTCCAAACCTGCGACACCTGCATGGTCCAGGTCGGCGGACGGCTCGTGCGCGCCTGCGCCACGCCCGCCGCCGCCGGCATGGAGGTCGTGACCAACACCACCCGGCCGGAGGAGGCCCGCCGCGAGGCGATGCAGCGGCTGATCGCCAACCACGAGCTCTACTGCACGATCTGCGACTACAACAATGGCGACTGCGAGGTGCACAACGCCGCCGACCAGCTGGGCCTCGCCGTCCAGAAGTACCCCTTTCAGCGGAAGGGCTACGCCCCCGACCAGAGCAACCCGTTCTACCGCTACGATCCCGACCAGTGCATCCTCTGCGCCCGCTGCGTCGAGGCCTGCCAGAATGTCCAGGTGACCGAGACCCTCAGCATCGACTGGACGATGGAGCGGCCGCGGGTGCTGTGGGACGGCGGCAAGGCGATCAACGACTCCTCCTGCGTCAGCTGCGGCCACTGCGTCACCGTCTGCCCCTGCAACGCCCTGCTGGAAAAGTCGATGGAGGGCCGCGCCGGCCATTTCACCGCGGCGCCCCTCCCGGCCAAGCGCAAGTCGATCGAGCTGGTGAAGTTCTCCGAGCAGTTCATCGGGCTGCGTCCGCTCTTCGCCACCTCGAAGGTCGAGGCGGCGGCGCGGGAGGAGACGGTCCAGCGCACCAAGACCGTCTGCACGTACTGCGGGGTCGGCTGCGCCTTCGAGGTGTGGACCTCCGGGCGTCACATCCTGAAGATCCAGCCCCATCCCCAGGCGCCGGCCAACGGCATCTCGACCTGCGTCAAGGGCAAGTTCGGCTGGGATCACATCAACGCCAAGGACCGCCTGCTCCACCCGCTCGTCCGTCGGGAGGGAAAGTTCGTCCAGGCGTCCTGGGACGACGCCTTGACGCTGGTGGCCGAGCGCCTCCGGGCGATCGCGGCGGAACACGGGCCGGACAGCATCGGCTTCATCGCCTCCTCCAAGACCACCAACGAGGAATGCTACCTGATGCAAAAGCTCGCCCGGGCCGTCTTCCAGACCAACAACATCGACAACTGCGCCCGCTACTGCCAAAGCCCGGCGACCAAGGGCCTGAGCCGCACCGTCGGCTACGGCGCCGACGCCGGCACGATGAGGGACATCGAGAAGGCGAGCCTGGTCCTGATCGTCGGCTCCAACACCGCGGTCTCCCATCCGGTCCTCGCCTCCAAGATCAAGCGCGGAGTGAAGCTGCGGGGGCAGCGGCTGATCGTGTCCGACCTGCGGGAGCACGAGATGGCCAAGCGGGCCACCCTCTTCCTCCGGCCCAACCCCTCGACCGACCTCGTCTGGATCAACGCCGTGGCCCGCTACATCATCGAGCAGGGCTGGGAGGACCGCGAGTTCATCGCCGGCCGCGTCAACGGTTTCGAGGCCTTCAAGCGCAGCCTGGAGACCTTCACCCTGGAGTACGCCGAGCGGGTCACCGGGCTCTCCGCCGACGTTCTCCGGCGGGTGGCGGACGAGATCGCCCACGCCGAGACGGTCTGCGGGCTCTGGGCCATGGGGGTCACCCAGCACACCAACGGGACCGACACCTGCACCGCCATCTGCAACCTGCTGCTGCTGACCGGGAACTTCGGACGGCCCGGCACCGGCGGCTATCCCCTCCGCGGCCACAACAACGTCCAGGGCTCCTGCGACTTCGGCGCGCTGCACAACTACCTTCCCGGCTACGCCAAGGTCAGCGACGACGAGGCCCGCGCCCGCTTCGAAAAGGGCTGGGGCACGATCCTCCCCTCCAAGCCCGGCCTGGACAACACCTCGATGGTGCTGGCGGCCGTGGAAGGCCGCCTCAAGGCGCTGTTCGTGGTCGGCGAGGAGATAGCGCTCGTCGACAGCAACGCCCACCGGGTGCAGGAGGCGCTGGAGAAGCTCGATTTCCTGGTGGTGCAGGACTGCTTCGTCTCGACCACCGCCACCTTCGCCGACGTCGTCCTGGCGGCCTCGCCCTCCCTCGAGAAGGAGGGGACGTTCGTCAACACCGAGCGCCGCATCCAGCGCCTCCATCAGGCGCTTGCCCCCCTGGGCGAAAGCCGGCCGGACTGGCGCATCACCCGCGACCTGGCCGCGAAGCTCGGCCAGGACTGGGGCTACCGGCATCCCTCCGAGATCATGGATGAGGTCGCCCACCTCGCCCCGCCCTTCGCGGGGGTCCGGTACGACCGACTGGAGGGGTGGGACTCGCTCTGCTGGCCGGTGCAGGAGGATGGCAGCGATACGCCTCTGCTTTACACCGAGAAATTCCACACCGAGGACGGGAAGGCGCAGTTCCATCCGGTGGGGTTCATCCCGCCGGGCAACACCCGCGACCAGGAGTTCACCCTGCACCTGAACAACGGGCGCGTGCTCGAGCACTTCCACGAGGGCAACTTCACTCACCGCTCCGCCGGGCTGCATTCCAAGGTCGAGAAGGACTACGTGGACCTGGCGCGGGAGGACGCCGCCCGCCTCGGCCTGGTCGAGGGCGATTGGGTGCGCCTCGTCTCGCCTTACGGCCAGGTGAAAACCCAGGTGGTGGTCACCGGCGAGGTCCGCTCCGGCGAGGCCTACATGCCGGTGTGCTCGTCGGACGAGCGCGTCAACTACCTCACCTCCGGGCACTTCGATCCCATCGTCAAGACGCCGGCCTACAAGGAGATCTCCGTCCGGATCGAGAAGCTGGGCCAGTCGGGCTCCTCGCCCCTGCCGAGGGGCAACCCCCGCTTCGGGCATCCCACGCCCCAGGAGGGGATCCGGGTGGAGGAAAAGTGGGCTCGGCCCGACTACCGCTCGCCGGAGGTGGCGCGGCCGGAAGGAGGGAGGGTCTGATGGCGGAGAGGCTGGCATTCGAGGCGCGGCGCAAGCGGGTGCCGCCCGGGTTCGACCCCACCGCGCCCCGGCCCCCGGAATTTCCGGAGCAGGCCGGCTTCGTCGACGGCTGCTCCGCCCAGGAGGCGGCCGCCAAGCTGCTGCTTTCCCTGCATGAATCGGGAGCGCTCCGCGCCCTCACCGGCCTGGCCGGGAAGCTTGGCCCGGTCACCGACATCGTCCTGACCGAGGCCAACACGGAACCCGGCCGGAATCTCATCGGCTCGCTGCTTTTCGCGGGTCAGATCCTGGCGAAAATGCCCGCGGGCGAGCTGGCGACCGCGGCGAAGGGGCTGGAGCGCGGCTTGGTGCGGGCCCGGCAGGCGGCCCGGCGCCCGCCGCCCGGCTCGGTGGCCTTGGCACGGCTGATGATGCAGGAAGACACCCGGAGAGCCATCCACGCGCTGCTGCTGCTTCTGAACAGCCTGGGAGGCGCGATGGGCGCGAAGGAGTGAAGCCCACAACGTGCCCTGGCTTCCGACCATGCCTTGAGACAGTCGACAAAATCACATCAACCCAAATCCGAGAGGCTCGGGCCTCCGAAATCAGCCGGGACGGCATACGGCCGCCGCCGCCGCAAGGGCTCGTTTTCCCTTTGGGTTCATCTCGGTCAAGCCGCACACAGTGACCGTGGGCGGCTCGCGGAGCCTGGCTGCCCGCTATGAACCGCCGCCAATTCATCTCTCTCGCCGCCGGTGGGCTGGCGGCCAACCTCCTGGCGCCGTCCTCTCCGGCTCAAACCCGCCGGCGCGCCAGGTTTCAAGGCGTCGTATTTGACGCCTTTCCCATCTTCGATCCCCGTCCGGTCTTCGCCGCCGCGGAGGAAATCTTCCCGGGACACGGCCAGGAGCTCTCCAGCCTCTGGCGCTCCCGGCAGTTCGAATACACCTGGCTGCGCACCCTGGCCCATCGCTACGCCGACTTCGAGCGGACCACGGCCGACGCCCTGACGTTTGCCGTCCGGGCGCTCCGGCTCAGCCTGAGCCACGCGGACCGCGAGCGCCTTCTCGGCGCCTATTTTCAGCTCAAGGCCTGGCCGGACATCCGGCCCGCGCTCGACGCGCTCAAGGCGGCGGGCATCTGGCTGGGATTCCTCTCGAACTTCACGCGCCGCATGCTGGAGGCCAACATCGCCAGCTCAGGCTTGCACGGATACTTCGAGCGCATCCTCAGCACCGACCAAGCCGGCGCCTTCAAGCCCGATCCCCGCGCCTACCAGCTCGGGCCCGCGGCGTTCGGCCTGGCCAAGGAGGAGCTCGTTTTCGCCGCCTATGCCGGCTGGGATGCCGCCGGCGCAAAGGCATTCGGGTATCCGACCTTCTGGATCAACCGGCAGGACGCGCCGGCGGAAGAACTGCCCGCGCCGCCCGACGCGATGGGGACGATCGGCGGTCTGGTTCCCTTCATCCTAGGGCAGACGGGCTAGGTTTCGGCGACGGCGGAAAGGGTCCCTCGTCGCATCCGCCAGATGGGGAAGCCGCCCCATGAAGCGGCGGCCCGGCGGTCCAGCCGGTTCCCCGGCGGAGGATTCGGCCCTTCGGATGAGGTATCGGAATACGCACGGGCCGGGTGTTTCCCGGGCGTCGTCCACCGCGTCATGGCATCAACCAGCTCCCCCATCGAAGCCGGCTGGCCCGCAAGGAATTGCTTTTTCGCCGTCCGCGGACTCTAGTCGCGCCGATGCAAGGGCACAGCGCGCACTGCCGATGAGACTCGCGGCGCACTGGATTCTCGCGCTGCTGCTGGGCCCGCCGCTGATGGCAGCGGCCCCGGCGCCGCCGCCGCATCTGCCGGCCAATCCGGCGATGGACCGCTACTACAAGCTTGGGCCGGATTCCCAGCCCGAGCCAGGGGTCCCCCACGGGCGCTTCTTCGGCCCGACCTACCTCCCCTCGCGCGTCTTTCCCGGGTACCAGCACACCTATTTCGTGTACGTCCCGGCGCAGTATGACCCCGCCGTGCCGGCGGCTCTCACCGTCTTCAACGACGGCCAGGCGATGATGGCCGAGCCCGGGGACGTCCAGGCCCAGTACGTCCTGGACAATCTCATCTATCGCCGGGAAATCCCGGTGATGATCGGGGTGTTCATCAATCCCGCCCGGCGCCCCGATCGGCCGGAGCCGACGCCGCAAGACTGGGGGGACCACACCACCCTCCGCGCCGACGAGTACAATCCGCCCAACGACCGGTACGCGCGGGTGGTGGTCGATGAGCTCATGCCGGCGATCCGCAGGGACTACAACATCTCGCCCGACCCGGAAATGCACGCGATCATGGGGTCGAGCTCAGGCGGCTGCGCCGCCTTCGGCGTCGCCTGGTTTCGGCCGGACAGTTTCCGCAAGGTCATGACCTTCGTCGGCAGCTACACCGACATCCGGGGCGAATACATCTATCCGGAGCTGGTCGCCGCTTCCCCGCGCAAGCCGATCCGGATTTTCCTCCAGGACGGCCGCAACGACCTCCGGACGCCGACCGACCTGAAATGGGATTGGTTCTACCAGAACGTCCGGCTGATGAAGGCCCTCCAGGCCAAGGGATATGACCTCAACTATGCCTGGGGGATCAACAACCACGGGCAGAAGATGGGCGGCATGATCCTTCCCGACATGATGCGGTGGATTTGGCGGGATCAGCCCGTCTCGACCGATCCGAACGACGTCACCGAGCGCTCGTTCCGCGCGCCAGCCGGTTCGCGGCCTCAGCGGTAGCGGTAGAGCCAGACCCGCTGGAGGGTCGGCGCCCCCGCCATGAATTTGAGCCCGCTGCCGGATTGGTTCTCGGCCGCGGCCGCCGCGAGGTGATAGTCGAGCAGGATATCATCCCCGTTGAGCACCCTGCCGCGCACCCACTTCCCATCCCGATAGTCCCCGGCCTCGACCCGGGAAAGGCCGGCCACCGGGGGGCCGGGGCTCCGCGGGGAGAAGGTGACCTGGATATCGCTGCCCGCCACCAGGTATTCGTTCGCGCCGAGGGCGATCGCCAGCCCGTAGCCGAAGGGCGGAACCTGGGCGGGATTGCGGAAGTTGCGCCGCAGATCGAAGTTCACGGTGTAGTCGCCGAGCGCCAGCGACTCCTTCTGCCGGACGGGGTCGAGGGATACCGCAGTGATGGTGCCCTTCTCCTGGGCCTCCAGGATCAAGGGGGAAAGCTCCCGCAAGAGGGCGTAGCCCCTGGGCAGCGGCTGGTCCTCGATCCGGCCGGCCGGGCCCTGCGCGCCTTCCGGCCGCAGGGCCGCCAGGCGCCCGGGATTGTCGATTCCGAAGGGCGAGTATCCGATTCCGGCCTCGCGGCCGATGGCGTAGAAGGCGTTGGCGACCCCCTGGGCGTCCCCGCGCGATTCGGGGACGAAGAGCGGATTCCCGTTCTGATGGAACCGTGCGGTCCAGCCGGTGAAGTCCGGCAGATAAATGTCGGGGCCGTTGAGGTCGATGTGCGGCGCTCCCGCCCGCCAGACATCGAGGACGTGGGGCTCAGGCCCTCCGCTCGGATAGTCGCCCGGCCCGTGATCCTCGGGCTGCACGATCCAGGTGTTGGTGAAGATGGGCAAGGGATACTCCGCTTTGCCCGCCGCCGCCACCCGCTCCATGTAGCGGGCGTAATGCCAGGCCATGAAGATTTCGTCCGTGGCCGGCCCCGATCCGAAAACCTCCGCCCAGGTGCCGCTGGCGCGGGCACCAGCCGCGCGCCAGCGCTCGGCCAGCTGCGGGCGGAGACGGCCGGCGTGGGCCGCGAGATAATTCGTGAGCCCGGCCGGCACCGCTCCGGCGAAGGCGGCTTCGGCCGCCGGCGAGCGGTCGCGGGAATCGCCCAGGATCCCGACCTCGTTTTCCAGCTGGACCATCAGCACGGTGTGACGCGCGCCGTCGGTTTCGCGGACATGGCGCATCAAAGCGGCGAAGGCCCGGGCGTCGGCGTCCCGGCTCGCGTCGGCCAGGGTGCTCAGGACCTCGATGGAGCGGCCGCCCTGGACCTGCACCCGGGGAAAGCGGGCCTGGTCGGCCTTGACCCAGGCCGGAGCGAAGCTGGAGATGCCGTTCTTCCAGCTGGCGAACCAGATCAGGACCAGGCGAAGGTTGTTCGCCCGCGCCGACTGCAGCGCCTCGTCGACCAGCGAGAAGTCGTACTGGCCTTCGGTCGGCTCGAGCAGGGCCCACGATACCCCCGCCAGCACCGTGTTCAGGTTCATCCGGGCGAGCCGGGGCCAGACCGGCCGCATGTAGTCGGGACTCGAGGTCGCGGTGTTCGCGAGCTCCCCTCCCAGGACGAGATAAGGACGGCCATCGACCACCAGCTGGGTGGCCTGCCCGCGGGTTTCCAGTCGCGGAATCCCCGCATCGGATTGGGCGCGGGCGGGCCAGGACCACGCCGCGGCGGCGGCCGCCAAGGCGGCCCTGATGGTGGAGGAGGATTTCATGCGGAAAAACGCGGAAGCGCGCTCAGCGGCGCGGGCGCCCGGGGACATCCGGCCGCTGCCTCGTCGTCGCGGCTCCGAGATCTTCCGGGGGGATCACGACCGGGATGTCGAAATCAACGGGGATCCGACGGGGAAAGCGAGCGCGACATGACCGGCGCGCCGCCCGTGGCCGGTCGCTCGCCGAGACGGACTGTCCAGGGATGGCGTGCATTGACGTGTTGGTACGTCATAAAGACGAACGGGCTCCGATGAAGTTGTCCCTTGCTGCACTTTTTGCCCTCGCGGCGGCGACCGCCGCTTCAGCCGCCGAATACGTCGACGCCTCGGCCGCGAGCCGGGTGGAATTTTCGGTCACGTGCGCGCGCTGCCATGGCGACGGGACGGGGATGCCGGGCCTGGGCATTCCGGATTTCGCCGACCCCAAATGGCAGGCCGCCCATTCGGACGCCGAGCTGATCGATGCGATCAAGAACGGGAAGAACGGCAAGATGCCGCCTTTCGGAACCGCCCTCAACGACGCGCAAATCCGCGATCTCGTGCGCTATATCATCCGCGGATTCACCCCTCCCCCGCGCCAGCATCTGGCCGATGGCGCCGACGGCGCCGTCGGCGCAAAAATCGCGCCGCCCGGCCACGGGGCGGGAGCGGTCGCTCTTGGGCGGGTCGGCGTTTACACCCAGCACAATGACAACGCCCGATCCGGCCTGAACCTGCAGGAGACGATCCTGACCCCGGCCACGGTGGTGCCGCATCGCTTCGGCCTGATTTTCACCCAGACCGTCGACGACGAGGTTTTTGCGCAGCCGCTCTTCGTGCCGAACCTGGAGATCGCGGGCGGGCGCCACAACGTGGTGATCGCCGCCACCGCCGCCAATACGGTCTACGCCTTCGACGCCGACCGGGCCGGCCCCCCCTACTGGCGGGTCAATCTGGGCCCTCCCGGAAGCGTCGCGCAGCACCATTTCTGGTGCCTCGATATCCTGGGCAACATGGGAATCATCGGAACGCCGGTCATCGACCCCGCCACCCGCACCCTCTACGTCGTCGCCTTGACCCATGAGGGGCTCGGCTGGGCCCAGCGCCTGCACGCTCTTGACCTCGCGACCGGGGCGGAGCGCCCGCGTAGCCCCGTCCTCATCACCGCCCCGGGTTTCGACCCAATCCTGGAGAACCAGCGCCCGGCCCTGCTGCTCTCCCGGGGGTCGGTCTATGTGGGCTACAGCTCCCATTGCGACGTCGAGCCCTACCACGGCTATCTCTTCCGCTTCGATCCAACCACCTTGGAGCAGCGCGGCGTGTTCAACACCAGCCCGGACGGGAACGGCAACAGCATCTGGCAGTCCGGCCAGGGTCCGGCCGCCGATCCGGAGGGCAACATCATCTTCGTCACGTCCAACGGCACCTGGGACGGCGTCCGAAACTTCAGCGAAAGCGTGGTGCGCCTCTCTCCCGACCTCCGGGTGCGGGATTGGTTCACTCCGACCGGCTACAAGCTGATGGACGAGAAGGACCATGACCTCAACTCCTCGGGCGCCGTGCTTTTGCCCGGCGGCCGGGTCTTCTGCGCGGGCAAGGACGGCATCGGCTTTCTGCTCGATGCCGCCCATCTCGGCCATCTCGGCGATGAGCACGCCATACAGCGGCTCAAGGTCGCCAGGACCGAAGTGAACGGCGGGGCGGTCGGCTGGCGGAGCGCCGCGCGCGGCGGGGTGTTCTATGTCTGGGGGCAGGATGACGTGCTGCGGGAATATTCCTACACCGAGGGACGGCTGAGCGAGGAGCCGATCGCCGTCGGCGCCGCCTCCAGCGCCTATCCGGGCGGCATGCTCTCGCTTTCAGCCAACGGAGGCCGCGACGGCATTCTCTGGACCAATTCGGCCCTAACCGCCCGCGGAACGGCCCACGTCAACGCGCCCGGCGTGCTCCGAGCCTACGAGGCCGACGACATCACCCACGAGCTCTGGGATTCGAACATGGATCCGGATCATGACGCCTGCGGCCGCGTATCGAAGAACGCGCCCCCCACCGTCGCGAACGGCAAAGTCTATCTGGCCAGCTTCGGCGCGCTCGCGGTCGGCACCGGAGCGCTGTATGTCTACGGGCCGCTCCCCGAGAATCGTCCCTAGGATCAAGACGGGCCGGGGCGGCCGTCCGCGAATTCGGGCGCCTCAACCGGGCTGCCGGCCGTTCCGCCTGACCCATTTGTAGCAGGCCAGCGAATTCCTCCAAAAGTACTTTTCGGCCGTCCCGGCGCCCATGCCCATGAAATATTCCCGCACCACCTTGAAACCCGCCGGGACGGGCAGCCACTGGTCGCCATTGGGCCAGTCGCTGCCGTACAGCACCCGGTCGGGCCCGAAGACCTCGAGGATGTCATCCAGCCTGGGCCGGTAGAATGCGGTGTCGGTCGGGATCCTGGCGTCGGCCGGATGGCCGCCGCTGAAATCCGGTGCGACGAAGCCGCCGCGCGCGTCGACGAGGCGGAGGACCTCGGAGACTTTCGCGTAGACCTGGGGGCGATCCCGGAGCGCCCTCATGCTGGCGTCGAACGCAGCCCGCGCCGCCGTGCCGGCGGGAGGGGGCAGCAGCTGCGGCAGATGGTCGATCACGATGCGCAGGTGGGGGACGCGGTCGCTGGCCCTGACGACATCGGCCAGGAGACCCACGCTGGGATTGGCGGTGTCGAGAACGAGGTCGGCGTCGGCCAAAGCCCCGAGATCGGCCAGAAATCCCGGGCGCTCGAACTCGCGCCCCTGCTGCCGACCCAGCCCATAGCGGATCCCGCGGAAAAGCGAGTTGCGGCGAAACCGGTCGAGCTCGCGGCGGAAATCCGGGGTTCCGGGAACGAGGTGGCCCACCGTTCCCACCATGATTTCCTCGCGGGAAGCGACATCCAGGACCCACTGGTTGTCCTCCAGCCAGCTGCTGCATTCCACCTCGATCGCCCCGACGATGCCCAGCGGCTCCGCAATCGGGCGGTAGCGGGAAGGCAGGGAGGTCTGGTAAAGCACTGGGTTCCGCTTCTGGGGCCAGGGCGCGCCCTGGGGCCGGAACGGGTCGTACAGGTGGACGTGGGTATCGATGACCGGAAAGGGCAACGGAGCGGGCGCGGCGCCGCCGGGCTGGCCGGACTCGGCGGCCAGGAGGCGCGGGAGCGCCGCGGGAAGCAGCGGCAGGGCCAGGGCGGCGGTGCCCAAGAAGCGGCGGCGATTCATGGAAAGAAACCGCCCTTCGCCCGTCAGGGGACGTCGGCCCTCGCGACCTCGACCGCAAAGACATAGGTGGGGCCGAACATGTCCGAGCGAAACACGATGTATTTCCCGTCGGGGGTGAAGCTCGGGTTCGGCTCGAGGAGGTAGTTGTGCTTCCCGTGGATCGCCGTCTTCTGGAGGTTGACGAGCTTCTCCGGCACCAGATAGCCGCCCTTGATCAAGTCCTTGCCCACGGTGCCGTTGTTCCGGTCGAGCACCGGCCGCAGCAGGAAGATCCAGGGAGACCCGTTCGCCAGATGCACCGCCGGATCGCCGCCGTCGCCGCAGAAGAGCTTCCCGTCGGGCGAGGAGTTGTGGTGGATCGAGATCTGGTCCGGGGTGTAGTGGTACCAGATGCGCTCCCCGGTCGCCACGTTGTAGCTGGCGACGAACGACGACTGCATGCCCGGCGGATAGTGCAGCTGGTAGTAAATCGTCTGGCCGTCTGCGCCCCACCATTCATGCCCCGCGGTCTCGTTTTCCATCGTCCGGCGGTGCACGAGCATGTTCAGGCTGCCGTCAGTGCGCAGCAGCCAGAGGCGGTCCACCTTCTGCCAGGCCCCCTCGTGCGCATAGATGAGCAAGGTGGGGTCGGTGGGTGAGAACTGCAGGTGGTCCAGCCAGTCGGTCCCGCGGATCAGGCCCTTGGTCTGGCCGGTGCGCAGATCAATGGTGAAAAGGACCTCCGGCCACCGGGCTGCCAGCCGGTCGGCCATGTACTTCTCCTTGGACGTGGCCTGGTAAAGGGGACCCTGCGAGGTGCTGCTTCCCCCATTGCCGGATTCCGGCGTGAGGCCGGCGTCGCCTTCGACATATACCCCGCCGGCCAGCGTTTCGTCGGCATTGATGCTGAACACCGTGCCTCGCCGAGGAAGGTCCACCACCTTCCGCGACTCGGCGGTGTCCACGTCAACGCACCACAGCTCGTCGCAATACCGACGGGAGCCGCGCTTGGTGTAGTAAAAGGTAGGATTTTTCCGGCCCGCCACGATCGTCTGGACCCGCCCCTCCACCAAGCGCCGCGATTTGAAGGTCGTGAGGTCCACGACCGAGAGCCCCTGCGGCGTCAGGTAGACCATCCTTTTCCCGTCGGGCGTGTAGCCATTGTCGTTGAAATACAGGCTGGCAGAACCCGGCTCGTCCGTCAGGCGGATGACGCGGTGGCCGGTGTCGGGATCGATCCACGATCTAGGCGGGAGGGCAGCCCGGGCCTGGGCGGCTCCTTGTGCGATCGCGGGGGCGACCGTGCAAAGGAGAGCCGCCAGCCAGGTCGCGGCCGGAAGGAAGACGCGCGCAGGATGGGAGGTCATGGGGTAAGCGGACCTCAGCCTGACGGGCCCGCGGAAGGATGGTTGTGCGGAATCGGCCGGCGCGGCCGATTCGGATGGAGGTCGGCCCCGGCAGGGTCAATTTCCGTAGGGGCGGACGATTTTGGTCACCGGCTCCTTGGGAATGTCGTAGCCGGCGACGGGATCGGGATGGGCCGGGTCGAAATGGGTGGCATCCGGCGCCAGGTATCTGGCCAGATCCGGCGCGGCGCTCCGGATTCCCCGGACCACGCACTGTGCCAGCTCGTAACTGCCGTAGTCCTGCTGGTGGGTGGTGTCGCTCCCGCCCGAGGGACTGGGGGCGAACAGGGCCGGCGCCTGGCCGGGGCCGAGCGCCTCGTAGAGCACCTTGCTCATGGCGTTGAGGTCGACCAGCGGCACCTGTTCCTCGCGGCAGATCTTCCGCACCGCGTCCGGGAAATCGCCCAGGGTGTTGACGAGCGTGCCGCCGTCGAAGGCGAGGCGATTCATCGGCGTGACCAGGATGATCGCGGCTCCATGCTGCCGCACGTCGGCCACGTACTGCTTCAGGAAGGTGGTGTAGGAGGCGTAGGCCCCCGGGTTCGGCCCGCGGTCGTGCTGGTCGTTGTGGCCGAACTGGATCATCACGAAGTCTCCGGGTTTGATCATGCTCATCACCTTGGGCCAGCGGTGCTCGCCGATGAAGTCGCGGGCCGACTCGCCGGACTCGGCGTGGCTGGCGACCACGATGCCCGGACCGAAGAACCGGGTGATCATCTGCCCCCAGCTGTTGTGGGGCTCGCGGGCCTGGTCGGTCATGGTGGAGTCGCCGACCAGAAAAAGAGTCGGCAGCGAAGGCACCGGGACGATTTCCACCGAGGACACCGCCGGGTGCTCGTCGCAGAACTCGAGGGTCAGCTTGTCGTCCCACGACCAGGTCTCCGTGGTCTTCTCGCGGGGCTTTAGCCGCACTTGGCCGCCGGGGTAGGACGGGCGCCGGATCGCAACGTTGAACGCGCGGGAAACCACCGCCCCATCAGCCGTCCGGATCCGCTGCAGCATCAGCCGCCTGAGTTCCGCCTTAACCGTCGTGACCGAGGATCCGGCGGGGTCGCCCAGGCTCACGACGACCTGGTAATTGCCCTCCGGGAGCTTGACCGAGAAATAAAAGGGCTGGGAGCCGGTGACGAATCCGCCATGGCCCGGACGGTCGATCGCGGTCACCGGCGATCCCGGCTCGAAGCCGAAGCCGGCGGCATCGGAATATCGGGTCGCGGGAGAGACCGCCGTCACCCCGGCCGGGGCGGCTCCCGGCGCGAAAGAAAACCTCCAGCTCGGAGCAGCGGCCGCCGGGAGCGCCAGCAGCCCGCCGCCGAAAAGGCCCGCCGCGAAAAGGGAATTGAGGGCTCGAATCGTCATGCTCCGCAAGACGGATGGGATCGGCGCCGCAGTCCGAAAAATCTACGGCTATCTGCCGATCACGCCGGGATGAGACGCCGGTCATGGCCAGGCACCGCGCTCCGCACGCCCGCGGCATCGGCCCGGAGGAAATCGGCAGCGCGGAAGCCGAACCACAAGGTCCCCGGAGCCGCGCCTCCGAGGGCCTAAAACCGCGCGGCAAGACCGCGTCGCCGCCTAGCTGGTCGGAATGCCCAGGGGCATGACGGTCCGGCCATAGATTTCATTCAGAACCTGAGCGAAGCCGGTGTACATGGCAGCCAAGCCGCAGAAGATGCCCTCATAGCCCGTGAACGTCTTGAGGCCCGGCCCTCCCACGTTTTGCTCTCCAAGGGCGAGCAGGAAAAAGAGGACGGTCAGCGTCCCGAACACGACTTGCAGGGCCCTGTTCAGCCGCAGCGTGCCGAGGAAAAGGAAGAACGTGAATATGCCCCAGATCGCGAGGTAGGCGGACATGGCCGCCCCGCTGTTGGCGGGCAGGCTCGGGATCCATTTCGGAAGGATGACCAGGCCGACCAGCGTGAGCCAGAAGAGCCCGTAAGAAAGGAACGCGGTTGTGCCGAACGTGTTGTTCTTCTTCCATTCCATGATACCGGCGATGACTTGGGCGGCGCCGCCATAGAAGATGCCCATTGCCAGCACCATGCCGCCGAGCTCAAAAAAGCCGGCGTTGTGCAGGTTGAGCAGAACCGTGGTGGTTCCGAATGCCAACAGTCCCAGCGGGGCGGGGTTGGCGGAGCTGTCCTTGATCTGGGTCGTCGTTATGTCGGCCATTGCATTCCGGGGGTTGACGGTTGAGCGGACGAGAGGGGCAATACGGGGGGCGTAGCGCCAGACAGACTGATTCTCTCTGGGAATTGAGCCATGGATCGTCAACGGAAAACAAAGCGGCATCCGGCGGCCCTGCCGTCGGAATCTGAATGACGTCTCATCGAGGAGGCCGCCGAGTACGCAGGAGTTGAGGAAAAGACCGCTTTGCCGCAGGGGGGGCCTCGGCCCCTTGTCCAGCGGGAGGCCGGGACGGAGCGGAGACTGCGCGGCGGCTGCGTAAACCCAGACCGGCACCTGCTTCCGGGCTATTACCGGGGCCGATGTCAAAGACCCGCGGTGAGGCATTGCTAAAACCCAGAAAAACGCGTTACTGGAATACTGAAAACCACCCAATCGCCCGAAAACAAAGCGACCTCAACTCCCGCCTCCCCGCCCGCCGAAGGGGACGCGATCGAATTGGAGGGCAAGGTGATCACGGTCCTGCCCGGAACCATGTTCCGCGTGCAGCTGGCGAACGGTCATATGGTCCTGGGCCATATCTCGGGCAAGCTGCGGAAGCACTACATCAAGATTGCCGCTGGCGACATGGTTAAGATGGAGATGAGCCCCTATGATCTCAACAAGGCGCGCATCACCTACCGGATGAAGGACGCCAATTCGACCTACCGTCCGCCGGCCCGCCGGCGGTACTGAGCGGGGGCAATCCCCCTCGTCTTGGGGCCGAGACGGGTCGGCGAACCATCCCTCCCCTGCTGGAGCTGCGGCATCTGATCAACGCATCGCATGCGATCGAAACCGAAACCGAGACCGCCGCCGATCTCGCCTACCTGCGGGGCCGCGGCACGTCGATCGGCGGACTGCGGCCAAAGTGCACCGTGGTCGATGACGATGGCATGTTGGCGATCGGTAAATTCCCGAGCGTGCAGGACGAACGCGCGGTCACGAAAGGCGAAGTGCTGGCCATGACTCTCGCGAAGGCCGCCGGGCTCACAGTGGCCTCGTCGCGCCTGGTAGATAGCGACGGCGTGCCCGTGGCACTGATCCGGCGCTTCGACCGCACCCTCCAGGGCAAACGCTTGATGTACGCTTCGGCCGCCACGCTCCTGGGCGTCGAGCCGGCGGATGCTCAGGAGCACGCTTACACCGAAATTGTGGATGCTCTCCGCGTGAATGGGGCGGCCGCTCAAGCCGACATTGAGGAACTCTGGCGGCGAATGGCCTTTTCGATTCTCATCACCAACGTGGACGATCACGTCCACAATCATGGCTTCCTCCACGCGGAGCGCGGACTCTGGCGGATCGCGCCGGCTTTCGATCTCAATCCGTTTCCGGACCGGGCGCGGGAACTGAAGACGTGGGTATCGGCGGAAACCGGGCCCGAGGCAACAGTCGAGGCCCTGATGTCGGTCATTGCCTACTTCCGACTTTCCCTATCGCGCG
>DASZWO010000068.1:0-89432 GCA_035546595.1 Opitutaceae bacterium | reverse complement strand
GGCCCCGCCGCGGCGCCCCTGGCCGGCGTGGGGCTGGGCCGCGCTGGCCTGGACCGCGGGCTGGTGGGTCCTGGCCTGGAGCCGCTTCGCCTGGTTCGCGCCCCTCCAGCCCTTCACCTTCCTCCCGCTCTGGCTGGGCTTCATCGCCGCGTTCCGGGCGCTGGCCTGGCGCCGCGGCGCCGCACCGCCGCGCCGGCTGGCCGCCCTCTTCGCCGCCAGCGCCGGGTTCTGGTGGGGCTTCGAATGGCTCGACCGCTTCACCGGCAACTGGCGCTACCTCGGCATCGAGCGGTTCGGCCCGCTGGGCTACGCGCTGAACGCCACGCTCTGCTTCTCCACCGTGCTGCCGGCGGTGGCCGCGGCCCGCGACTGGATCGGCACCCATCCGCGCTGGAACGCGCGGATGCGAAGCGGGCCGGCCGCGCCCTGGCTGCGTCACCCCGCCGCCGGCGCCCTGCTCGGCGCGGGCGGGCTGGCGGGCCTGTTCTTCGCCGGCGCGCGGCCGGCCCAGGCCTATCCCGCGCTCTGGGCCGCGCCGCTCGCCCTCGCCTTCGCCGCCGGCATCCTCGGGCGCCGCCCGGGGATCTGGTCGGACCTGGCCCGAGGCGACTGGCGGCGCGCCGGCTCCTGGGCCGCCGCCGGGCTGCTCTGCGGATTTTTCTGGGAACTATGGAACTGGCGGAGCCTGGCGCGCTGGGCGTACGCCGTCCCCTACGCCGACCGCTGGCATGTTTTCGCCATGCCGGCGCCGGGCTTCGCGGGCTACCTGCCGTTCGGCCTGGAGTGCCTGCTGGCCTGCGCGCTGGCCGGCGCCGGCGACTGACCCGGCGAAGATATTAGCGGGGCTGGAGGCCGCGATTCGGGCTTCTGTTGTTATTTTTTGGATACAAATAGCGGAACCTTTGGGGCGCCGCCCCATCACACCGCACCGTGACTAAAACCAAACCCACGGTGTTCCTCATCGCGGGGCTCCTCGCCCTCACGGCAGCGGCGAGCGCCTCCGCCCAAACCACGCCCCCTCCGGCCGTCACTGCGCCGAGCGGCGGCCTGCTCGGCCAGGACTATCTGGGCCTGACCGATACCTACCTGCGCCACAACCAGGGCGCGCCGGTGGTCGACCACGACTACGGCTTCGTCTTCAACCAGGCGGTCGCCCCGGGGCTCGACGCCACCGCCAGCTACGACTGGCTGACCGGCAGCGGCCTGGGCGTGCACGACTGGCGCCAGCAGGCGCTGATCGGCGCGAACTGGTTCGAGCGCTACAGCTGGGGCCGGCCCTTCGTCGGCGGCGAGGCCGGCTGGGCCTGGCAGCGCTTCAACGGCCAGTTCGACAACGGCTTCACCTACCGGCTGACCGCCGGCGTCGAGTTCGTGGCCCAGGGGGGCTGGGCGTTCACGCCCTATGCGCAGTACCAGCAGTGGCACGCCCTTTCCACCGCCAACTGGGCGTCCCATGACTGGAACTTCGGGATCAAGGCCAGCTACCGGGTCAGCCCGCGCCTGAGCCTGATCCTCAACCCCCAGCTCGACCAGTACCGCAACGTCGGCTACCAGGCCGGCATCGCGCTGCACTTCTGAGCTCCCGGCCTCCCGCCGGGAATCCGCCCGCCTCGGCTCCGTCCCGGAGCCGGGGCGCCAGTTTCGGGGCCTTTCCCTAGGGTTTTCTGCTCCCCGGGGTTGCGGGTAAAGTGCCCTTGCGTTCAATTCCATTCCTCCGCTGGATGGAATCGAATGCATAGCGCCGCCCCTGGGTCCAGTTCCGGTCGACGACGGGGGGCGACCCTGGTTGCGTTGGCCCTGGCCTGCGCGGGCTCCGCCTACGGCCAGCTCGTCCCCGGCGACCAGGATGTCGCCGACCTCAAGAAGCTGAGCATCGAGGGCCTGATGAGCACGCCGGTGACCTCGGTCTCCCGCTACGCCGAGAAGCTCCAGGACGCCGCCGCCTCGATCCAGGTGGTGAGCAGCTCCGACATCCTCCGCTCCGGGGCGGAGCTCCTGCCCGAGGCGCTGCGGCTGGCCGACAACCTGGAGGTGGCGCAGAAGGATCCGCACGACTGGGCGATCAGCGCCCGGGGCTTCAACGCCAACGAGGGCGACAAGATGCTGGTGCAGATCGACGGGCGCAGCGTCTATTCGCCGCTCTTCTCCGGGGTGTTCTGGAACGCGCAGGACACCCTGCTCCAGGACGTCGAGCAGATCGAGGTGATCAGCGGCCCAGGCGGCACGCTCTGGGGCGCCAACGCGGTCAACGGCGTGATCAACGTCACCACCAAGAAGGCGGGGGAGACGCAGGGCGCCTATTTCGAGGCCGGCGGCGCCGGGGAGCTGCAAAGCTTCGCCGCCGGGCGCTACGGCGGCCAGCTGGCGCCGGACGCCTATTACCGCGTCTACGCCAAGTTCTCCGCCTTCGACGCCGGCACCCTGGCCAACGGCCAAAAGGCCGCCGACGGTTGGAACCAGGGCCAGGGCGGATTCCGGATCGACGCCGCGCCGGCGCCCGACACCGCCCTCAACCTCCAGGGCGACCTCTACGGCAGCAACCTCGACCTCCAGACCGGCGGGAACGCCCGGATGGGCGGCGGCAACCTGATGGGGCACTGGTCCCGCGCCCTTTCCGAGACCGCCCACGCCAGCGCCCAGGTCTACTACGAGCGCGACACCCTGACCGATCCCTTCGGCCCCACGCCCTTCTCGCCGCAGGGCCCGCTGCGCAGCGTCACCGACACCTATGACGCCCAGTTTCAGAACGACTTCGCCTGGGGGCGGGGCCAGCACCTGGTTTGGGGCCTGGAATACCGCTTCATCCGCAACGACATCGTCCAGGAATCCCCCAGCGCCGCCTTCCTGCCCCCGCTCCAGGACGAGCGGCTGGCGAGCGCCTTCCTCCAGGACGACATCGGCCTCACCGCCGACCTGCACCTGATCGCCGGCACGAAGCTCGAGCACAATGGCTACACCGGATGGGAATGGGAGCCGAACCTGCGGCTGCGCTGGGACCTGGGGGAGCGGCAGACCGCCTGGGCCGCCGTCTCGCGGGCGGTGCGCACGCCCTCGCGGTTCGACCGCGACCTCTACGAGCCCAATCCGCCCCCCGAGCTGATCGCCGGCGGCCCCACCTTCCGCTCCGAGACGCTGATCGCCTACGAGATCGGCTACCGCGCGCAGCTGGGCGCGAACCTGTCCGGGACCGCCTCCGTCTTCTACGACGACTACGACCGGGTCCGGAGCCTCGGCATCACCCCGGTGACGATCCTGCCCGTGAGCTGGCAGAACAACCTGCAGGCCTGGAACTCGGGCCTGGAGCTGAGCGGCGACGCCAAGCTGGCGAGCTGGTGGCGGCTGCACGCCGGCTACGACCTGCTGCGCGAGCACGTCTGGCAGCGGCCCGGAACCGTCGACATCCTGAACGCCCTGGGCGAGACCGCCGATCCGGAGAACCAGGTCTTCCTGCGCTCCTCGGTGGACCTGCCGGGCCACGTCGCCTTCGACGCCTCCTGGCGCTGGGTGGATTCCCTGGTGATCAACAACAACGGCGCCCCGGGGATCGTGCCGGCCTACGACGAGCTGACCGTGCGCCTGGCCTGGCGCCCCTCGCCCCAGCTGGAGCTCTCGGTGGTGGGCCAGAACCTGCTCCACGCCCACCATGCGGAGTACAACCCTCCGGGCGCGGCCCAGGAGGAAATCGACCGCAACCTCTACGCCAAGGTCGCATGGAGCTATTGAAGTCCAGGCTGGTCCGGACAATGCGGTGCTGGCTGCTCGCCGCCCTCCTCCTCGCCGTCTCGGCGGAGCGGCTGCGGGCGCAGCCCCACCCTCCCACGGAATACCAGATCAAGGCGGTCTTCCTCTACAATTTCGTCCACTTCGTCGACTGGCCGCCGCCGGCGCAGCCCCACCAGGGCCAGCCCTTCTGCATCGGCGTGCTCGGCACCGACCCTTTCGGCGGCGCCCTCGACCAGGCGGTGCGCGGCGAGACGGTCAACGGCCACCCCCTGGTGGTGCGGCGCTTCCGCTCGCTCGACGAGGTGCGCGGGTGCCAGATGCTCTTCGTCAGCCGCTCCGAGTCCTGGCGGATGGACCGCATCCTGCGGGAGCTGCAGGGCCAGAGCATCCTGGTGGTGAGCGACGCGGAGCATTTCGCGCTCGACGGCGGGATGATCCAGTTCGTCACCGAGAACAACAAGGTCCGCCTCCGCATCAACGTCCTCGCCGCCCGCGCCGCGAAGCTCGCCATCAGCTCGAAGCTGCTCCGACCCTCCGAGGTCGTCGATCCGGCGGCCGGCAGGTCCTGAGGCCGCGCCATGCCTTCCGCGGAAACCTCCATCAAGCGCAAGCTGGTCAAGGTCATCCTCCTCACCAGCCTGTCGGTGGTGAGCGTGACCTGCCTGCTGCTGCTCACCTACGAGATCCGGCGCTACCGGGAGGCCACCGCCAACAACCTCTCGACCGTCGGCGACGTCGTCGCGGTCAACAGCACGGCGGTCCTGGTCTACGACGACCAGAAGTCCGCGCAGGAGATCCTCTCCGCCCTGCGGGTCGACCCCCGGGTGACCGCGGCGGCGCTCTACGACAAGCAGGGCCGGCTCTACATCACCTTCGCCCCGGGCTCGGCGCAGCCGTCGGTGCCGGCCGCCGCCGGCCGCGACGGCATCCAGTTCCACCTGCTGCGCTTCACCCTCTTCCGGCCGGTGGCCCAGCGCGGCGTCCGGGTCGGCACCCTCTACATCGAGGGCAACTTCGGCGGCACCTACCGCCAGCTGCTGCTCTACGCCCTGGTGCTGGTGGTGGTGGTGGCGCTCTCCGGGGTCGCCGCCGCGATCCTCGGCAGCTACTTCCAGCGGCGGATTTCCGAGCCGCTGCTGGACCTGGCCCGCACCGCCCGGCAGGTCTCGAAAGACCGGAACTACTCCGTTCGAGCCCGCAAGGTGAGCAGCGACGAGATCGGTGACCTGACCGAGGCCTTCAACGCCATGCTGGGGCAGATCCAGGCCGGGCACGCCGCCCAGCGCGAGGTGGAGAAGGCGCTGACCAAGGCCCGCGACGAGGCGGTGGCGGCGTCGCGGGCCAAGGACGACTTCCTGGCGGCCCTCTCGCACGAGCTGCGCACGCCGCTCAATCCGGTCCTGCTGCTCGCCAGCGACGCCGCCGCCAATCCCGCGCTGCCGCCCAACCTCCGCTCGGACTTCGAGACCATCCGCAAGAACGTCGAGCTGGAGGCCCGGCTGATCGACGACCTGCTCGACCTCACGCGCATCGCCCGGGGCAAGGTCCTGCTGGAGCGGCGGCCGGTCGACGTCAACGCCGCGGTCCGCGACGCGCTGGTCACGGTCGAGGCCGAGATCGCGGCCAAGCCGATCGAGCTGGTCCTGGAGCTGGACCCGGGCCAGCCGGTGATGTCGGGGGACGCCACCCGCCTGCAGCAGGTCTTCTGGAACGTGATCAAGAACGCGGTGAAGTTCACCCCGCCCGGGGGGCGGATCCGGGTCGCGACCCGGCTGCGCCCCGAGCGGCGGCGGCTCGAGGTCGAGATCGCCGACACCGGCATCGGCATGACCGACGCCGAGATCGCCCGGGTCTTCGAGGCCTTCGCCCAGGGGGACCACGCGGGGGCCTCCGGCTCCCACCGCTTCGGGGGGCTGGGCCTGGGGCTGGCGATCTCGCGGATGGTGGTCGAACTCCATGCCGGCCGGATCTCCGCCGCCAGCGACGGGCGCGACCGCGGCGCCACCTTCCTGATCGACCTGCCGCTGGACCGGTCCCGGGCGGCGCCGGCCCCCCCGGCGCCGGCCGGGACCCAGCCCGCGAACGATCCGCCCGGGGCCGCGATCCGGTGCCGCATCCTCCTGGTGGAGGACCATGCCCCCACCCGCGCCACGATGGAGCACGTGCTGCGCCGGAGGCGCTACGAGGTGACCTCGGCCGGCTCGCTCGCCGAGGCGCGCGCCGCCGCCGCGGCGGGGCCGGTCGACATCCTCATCTCGGACATCGGCCTGCCCGACGGCAACGGCTACGAGCTGATGACCGAACTCCGCGACCGCCACGGGCTGGTGGGCATCGCGCTGACCGGCTTCGGGATGCCGACCGACGTCGCCCGGAGCGACCAGGCCTCGTTCTTCCAGCACCTGACCAAGCCGGTCGGGATCGATTTGCTGGAAAAGGCGATCGCCGCCGCCCTGGCCTCCGCCCCCCGCCCCCCTCGGGGCTAGGCCCGCGCCGCCGCCTGGCGCAGGTCGGCGGCGAGCCGCGCGAACTCCTCCTCGCGCCTCTCGGGCGGCCCGCGCAGGATCGACGAGGGATGGACGGTGGCGAAGAACGCGCGGGCCCAGGGCACCGCGATTTTCCGGCCCCGCTCCCGCGTCACGCGAAAGGCCGGACCCATCAGGCTCTGGGCGGCCGTGGCGCCCAGGGCCACGACGACGGCGGGGCCGAGCAGTTCGATCTCCCGCTCCAGCCAGGGGCGGCAGGCGGCGACCTCGCGGGAACTGGGCTTCTGGTGAATGCGCCGCTGGCCGACCCGCACCCATTTGAAGTGCTTCACCGCGTTGGTGACGTAGACCGACGG
Organism: Opitutaceae bacterium; assembly: GCA_035546595.1. Lineage (GTDB taxonomy): Bacteria > Verrucomicrobiota > Verrucomicrobiia > Opitutales > Opitutaceae > Palsa-1447. The sequence continues at coordinate 82,870 of DASZWO010000068.1, read as the reverse complement.
GCGCTCGATTCCCGCCTCGGCCAGGGCGCGCTCGAGCAGGCCGCCGGCCGGCCCCACGAACGGCCGGCCCGCGCGGTCCTCCCGGTCTCCCGGCTGCTCGCCGACCAGAATGAGCCGCGGCCGGTCCGGCCCCTCTCCGAAGACGGTCTGCGTTCCCCGCCGGTAGAGCGGGCAGCCCCGGCAGCCGCGCGCCTGCTCCCGCAGGCGCGCGAGGTCGGGCGCGGCGGCGGCGGCGGCGCTAACGGCCTCCGCGCCTCGGGGTCCGCTCTGTCTGCGGCGGGCCGCCGGCCTGGGACGGGCCGGGGTAATCCTCTTCAAAGTGGTTGCGGGCATTGCCGGTCACGCCGGCCGGTTCATCGCGCAGCCGCTCGGGATCCATGGCCTCCTGGGCCCGGCGGCTCGCCGGCGGGCCCGGCGAGGGTCTTTTTTTGCTCATACGGCCAATATACCACCCTTCGGCGCCGCCCCCATCGGGGGCCGCGCCACAAGCGGGACCGGAAAACGCCCCCTACCCCGCCCTCGGACGGGGCACGACTCGCCCGACGCGCTGTCTAGGGCCGTATGAAACCCTTGATAAAGCTTGCTACCGGGATGGCCCTCCTGGCCACTCCCCTCCTTGCGGACGTTTCGGTTCACCTCGATCTGGGGGCTCCCCCGCCGCCCCGCCACGAGGTGATTGTGGAGAGGTCCCGGCCCGGCCCCGACTATGTCTGGGTCTCGGGATATTGGGGCGGCGAACCCGGCCACTACGCCTGGGTTGCCGGCCATTGGGACCGCCCGCCGCATCGCGGCGCGGTCTGGGTCGCGCCCCGCTGGGAACGCGATCACGACGGCCACTACCATATGAGGAAGGGCGAGTGGCACGACCGCCGCTGAGCCGGTTCTAATTCCGGCAAGAGAAAGCCCCGCGCCGAAGCGCGGGGCTTTTTGCTGGGTCCGGTTGGATCACCGGCCCCCGCCCGAACCGGCGCCGCCGGCCCCGCCGGAGCCCATGCCGCCCCCGGTCCCGGTCCCGGAACCGGTTCCCGTGCCCGTCCCGGTCCCCGTGCCGCTGCCGCCCATTCCGCTGCCGGTGCCCGTGTCCGTGCCCCCGGTGCCGCCAGCGGCGGAGCCGCTGCCCGAGGCGCCGGCATTGCCGGGCTGATCCATGCCCGAGTTCCCCGCCGAGTTGGGGGCGGAATTCATGGCGCTGCCGCTGGCGCTGTTGCTGGTGCTGTTGCCCGCGCCCGCCGCGTCGCTGGGATAGTTCGGCGAGCTGACGGACGAGGAGCCGGAGGCCGAGTTGCTCGTGCCGCCGGACTGGCCGCCCATGTCCGAGGTCTGGGCGAACGCGACCGCGGCCAGGCCGGAGGCGGCCAGACCGAAGGCGAGGAGGTGCTGCTTCATATTCATGGTGGTTGATCTTGAGGGTTAGTACTCCCCTTGCGGGGGTCCCGCGCGGCCGATGCCTCGCGGGTACCCGCCGCCAGACAACCCCGGCCCGCGGCGGTTACCGCCGCCGCGCCAGATCGCGGGCGGAGTCCCATCAGGATTTCCCGGCGGCGGCGCATCGGCCGGGCGCCCGACCACCCCGGCGCGGTTCAGCGCAGCACGCCGATCTCCCGCATCCAGGCCTCGCACAGCTGGGGCCAGATCGCGTTCGGCCCCTTGGCGTCGCGGATGCCGAACCCGTGGCCGCCGTGGAGGAAGATGTGCATCTCCGCGGGCGTGCCCGAGGCCTTCAGCTTCAGGTAGGTCTCCGCGGTGGTCGCCGAAGGCACCGTCGGGTCGTCGTTGGCCTGGAAAAGGAAGGTCGGCGGATACCGGACGCCCGGCTTCGGCTCGAAGCGGTACTTCCAGGTGACCGCGACGTGCGGCGGCAGGCCCGCGAGGGACGCCGGCGGGGCGCCCCGGGCGCCCACCGCGTAGCCGAGGATGGCGAAGTCGGGCCGCGCGCTGAGCGCGTCGGCCGCGTCCACCGGCTCGTAAACGCGCGCGTCGGAAAAGTACGCCACGGAGGAGGCCAGGTGGCCGCCCGCCGAATATCCCAGGAAGCCGATCCGGTCCGGATCCAGGCCCCATTCCCGGGCGTGGAAGCGGGCCAGGCGGACGGCCCGCTGCCCGTCCTCCAGCGCCACGTCGAGCGGATGCTCGTGGCCCTCGTCCGGCAGGCGGTACTTGAGCACCAGGGCGGTCACCCCGATCCGGTTCAGCCAGGCCGAGGTGTCGGGGTCCTCCTTGTCGATCACGATCCGCAGGTAGCCCCCGCCCGGCGCGACGATGATGCCCACCCCGTTGGGGTGGGCCGGCCGCTTCACCGTCAGGGTCGGGGTCACGATCTGCGTGTAAATCCGGTCGTGCCTGCCCGGATCGGCGCTGCGCTCGGTCACCTTCTCGCGGATCGTCAGGTGCTCGGAGCCGGGGGCCGCGCCCGGCCAGAGGGGTACGACCAGGGGGCTCTGGGCGCGCAGGGGAACGGCGGCCAGCAGGAGGCCGGCCAGGACGGCGGGGAAGGAGGGGTGCATCGCCCCGCGACGCTGGCCGGGGGCCGGGGCGCGCGCAAGCGTCAGCCTTTGGCCGTGAATTGCGTCCGGTAGAGCTGGGCGTAGAGGCGGCCGGCGGCCAGCAGCTCCTCGTGGCGGCCGCGCTCGACGATCCGGCCCTGGTCCAGCACCAGGATCAGGTCCGCGTTCTGCACGGTGGAGAGCCGGTGCGCGATGACCAGCGAGGTCCGGCCGGCGAGGGCCGTGCGGAAGGCGAGCTGGATCGCCCGCTCCGACTCGGAGTCGAGGTGCGCCGTGGCCTCGTCCAGGATGACCACCGGCGGGGCCTTGAGCAGCAGCCGCGCGATCGCCACGCGCTGGCGCTCGCCGCCGGAGAGCCGGTGGCCCCGCTCGCCGATGACGGTGTCGAGGCCCTGCGGGAGCCCCGCGACCACCGCTCCGATCTGGGCGTCCCGCAGGGCCGCCGCCAGCTCGGCCTCGCTCGCGCCCGGCCGCGCGTAGAGCAGGTTGGCCCGCAGCGTGTCGTGGAAGAGGTGCGAATCCTGCATCACCATGCCCACCGTGCCCCGGACCGAGTCCAGGGTGGCCTCCCGCAGGTCGCGGCCGTTCATCCGGATCGCGCCCCCGCGCGGGTCGTAGAGGCGCGCCGCCAGCTGCGCCAGGGTGGTCTTGCCGGCCCCGGAGGGGCCGACCAGCGCCACCAGCTGCCCCGGCTCCGCGGTGAAGCTCACCTCGTGGAGCACGGTCCGCTCGGGATGCCGGCTCAGGACCGCGACCGACTCCAGCGAGGCCAGCGAGACCTCCGGGGCGGTCGGATACCGGAAATCCACCCCGTCGAATTCGATCCGGACGGGGCCCGGGGGGATGGGGCGGGCGCCCGGCGCCTCGCGCACCATCGGCTCCAGCTCGAGGATTTCGAAGACCCGCTCGAAGGAGACCAGGGTGGTGAGCACGTCGACCTGCAGGTTGCCCAGCGCGGTCAGCGGCCCGTAGAGGCGGATGAGGTAGGACACCAGCGCCACCAGGGTGCCGATGTCCAGCGCGCCCCGCGCCGCCAGCGCGCCGCCCCAGCCGTACACCAGCGCGACCGAGGCCGAGGCCATCAGCCCCATGCCGATGAAGAGGACCCGGCCGTAGACCGAGGCCCGCAGCCGCACGTCGCGCAGCCGCGAGGCCTGGGCGGCGAAGGCCTCGAGGTCCTCGGCCGGCCGGCCGAAGATCTTGGCGATCAGTGCTCCGGCGACGTTGAAGCGCTCGACCATCAGGCTGCTCATTTCGGCCGAGCGGTCGAAGGCTTCCTTGGTCAGGGCCCGGAGCCGGTGCCCGACCAGCCGCGCCGGGAGCGTGAAGGCGGGGATGAGGATCAGGCTCGCCAGGGTGAGCTTCCAGGAGAGGACGAACATGGTGCCGAGCACCAGGACGACGGTGACCAGGTTGCTCACCGCGGAGGAGAGGATGTCGGTGAAGGCGTCGCTGACCCCGGAGACGTCGCTGTTGAGGCGGCTCACCATCGCCCCCGTGCGCGTGCGGCTGAAGAAGGCCAGGGACATGCCCTGGACGTGCCCGAAGATCCGCTTCCGGAGCTCGAAGACGATCTCGAGCCCGATCTTCACCGCCAGCGTGCGCTGGAAGAAGGTCAACGCGGCGTCGATCACCGCCACCCCGAAGGCCAGGCAGGCCAGCTCGACCACCAGGTGCGCGTCGCCCTTGAGGATCCCGCGGTTGATCAGCTGGCGGTAGATCAGCGGATTGACCACGCCCGCCGCGGCGTCGAGGGCCACCAGGAAGAGGAAGAAGGCCAGGATCGGGTAGTAGGGCCGGCCGAAGCGCGCCACCTTCCCCCAGGTGCCCGGGGCCACCTTGTGCTTCAGGACCCCGCGGTCCTTGACCAGCGAATGGGCGTTCAGGCCGAGGGGGTTCATGCGCCCGGCCTGAGTACCGCCCGCTCCCCTCAAGTCAAGTCGCCCCGGGGGGCGGGAACAAAGCCCCCCCGGCCCAAATCCATCCCGGCATGCATCTCCTCTTCACCCCCGAACTGGCCAACGTCTACTACATCGGAATCAGCGGCGTGGGCCTGCTGATCCTCATCATCATCGTCGTCCTGCTCCTGCGCTGAGCGCCGCTCAGGCGGCCTCCCGCTTGGCGCCGGGGAGCGGAAGCGCCGCCCCGGCGAGGGGAAGCGGAGCCGGCCCGGTCGCCGGCGCCGCCGCGGCGGCCCGCGCCTTCCGCCGCTCCTGGCGGCGCTTGTCGTAGCCATAGCCGATGGTTCGCTCGACGTACGTGTTCACCAGCCAGGCGCAGGCGCAGACCGGGACGAGGCAGGCGAGCAGCAGCCGGTCCGAGGCCGCTCCGCTCCAGCCGAAGGCGGCCGCCACCAGGATGCCCACGTTGAAGTGGCAGAGGTAGAGCGGATAGGCCAGGTTGCCGATGTACTGGTCGGCGGCGAAGGACTTGGGGGTGCTCTTGAGGCCGGAGAGCAGGAGAACCATGTAGGCTGAAAACAGGTTGTTGAGGAAGAAGGGGATGGGCGAATCCTCCCCGAAGAAACGGGGGCGGACCGCCTCCAGCGCGAAAGGCAGGACCGCGGCGAGTGCGATCTGGGGGTAGAGCGGCCGCTGCAGGACGGCGAGCTGGCGGCGGTAATGGTAGATGCAGGCCCCGGCGCTGTAGGAGAAGGAGGCGGTCTGGAAGGAGTTGTAGACGTCGAACAGGTGGTAGCCCCGGGCCAGGGCGTAGGCGATGTAGGCGGTGCTGACCGCCAGCCAGGCGAGGCAGATCCGCCGGTCCCGGCCGAGGACGATGAAGATGGCCGAGCAATAGAATATCTCCCGGTACACGGACCAGACCTGGGGCACCAGCTTCGGCACGGGCATGTGCCAGCCGAGGATGAAGATGTCCGAGAACCAGGATGAAAACCCGCTGGGCAGGCCGATCGGCGGGGTCGTGACCAGGCGCTGCGAGATGGGGTAGAACTGCGGGATGCAGAGCAGGGCGAACGCCACCGCGGCCATGGCCAGGTACGGGGGGTAGATGCGCAAGGACCGGTTCAGCAGAAAGTTGAAGCCGCCGCCGAGGGTCAGGGGGTACTTCTTGGTGGTCACCAGCGTCATGAGGTAGCCGCTGAGGGCGTAAAAGGCGTAGACCGAGTACCAGCCGACGGGGTGATGTCCGGAGAGGTGGTAGACCACCACCTCCCAAGCCAGGGCCAATCTGAAGACGCCGAACATCGCGAACCCGGACAGTCCTCCCCCGGGGCAGTTCCTGGAGCCGGGCGCGCCAGGGTAACAGTTTTGTCAGAATTGTTACGCTAGCGCTGCACCACCGCCTCGACTCCGGGCCGCGCGGCCTCGCCGCGGAAGTCGTCGAGGCGGAGGCCGGAGACCCGCTCGGCCTCCAGCGCGTGGGTGAAGTATTCCGGCCGGTGCGCCCCCCAGGAGGCGCGGCAGCCGCGCAGGACGACCTGGTCCGCGTCCCGCAGCCCGAAGACCGGAATGCTCCCGCGCCGCTCGATCTCCGGCTCCGCGCTGGTCGGCCGGTTGTCCCAGAGGCCGCCCGGGTAGCGCGTCCAGCGGTCGAGCTCGACCGCGACGTTCTCCAGGGTGACGTCGCGGATCCGGCTCTCGGGCGAGCCGCAGATGCGGGCGCTGTTCTCGGCGCGGCCGCGGACGTTGCGCAGCGTCACGCCGCGGATCCGGCCGATCCGGGCGCCGGGCCGCCGCGGGATCGCGGTCAGCGAGAGGGCCTCGCCCCTCCCCCACCAGGGATCGGCGTAGCAGCGCGCAAGGAGGGTGATGTCCGCGAAGGTCACGTCCGAGATGTCGCCCTCGTCGCGCAGCTGGATGCAGAGCCCGCGGCTGCCCGTCTTCACCGTGCAGCGCTCGAAGCGGATCCGGCTGATGTCCTGGGTGGTCTCGGTCCCGATCTTCACCCCCGAATCCTGGGTCTCGAGCACGCAGTCCTTGACCGTGATCCCGGACGAGGGCCCGTGGGCCGCGCCCTGCCGCGTGGTCTTGATCACGATCGCGTCGTCGCCGCAGGAGATGTCGCAGCCGCGGATCTCGACGTCGCGGCAATGGTCGGGGTCGATCCCGTCGCAGTTGGGCACGTCGAGCTGGTTGCGGATCTTGATCCCGTCGACCAGCACGCCCTGGCAGCCGACGAGGTGGAGGGTCCAGCTCGGCGCCCGGCGCAGCGTCACCCCGCGCACCTCCAGGCCGCGGCAGCCGGTGAGCTGGAAGAGGCGGGGCCGGAACGCGGCCGGCTTCCACCATTCGCCCGCGGGGTCGTAGCCGGTCATGAAGTCCGGCGAGCGCCCGTCGACCGAGCCCGTCCCGCTGATGCTGAGCCCGTCGGCGTCCCGCGCGGTGAAGACCGCGCCGGCGCCGGCGTAGTCCTCCGCACGGGCGCTGACCCGGAGCTCGGCGTCATCCGCCAGGTGGAAGTCGATGCCGCCGCGGAGCACGAGGCTGCCGACCACGAAGCGTCCGCCGCCGGGGACGACCACCCGCCCGCCGGCGGCCGCGGCGGCGTCGATCGCCCGCTGGATCGCCGCAGTGTCCGCGCCGGCCCCGCCCCCCCGGGCCCCGAAATCGCGGACGTTGAAGTCGCGGCGCCCGGCGCCCCGCGCCCGCGCGCGCAGGGGGCCGAGGGCCAGCCCCGCCGCCGCGCCGGCCGCCCACCTCAGGGCCTGCCGCCGGGAGAGGAGGAGCGGCGCCGGGCTCACCGCCCGGGGACGGCCGCGATTGCGGCGCGGTACTTGGCCTCGAAATCCGTGGAGGCGTCGGTGCTCATCCCCAGGTCCCGGAGGATCCCGTCCTTCAGGCCGTAGACCCAGCCGTGCACGGCCAGCGGCTGGCCGCGCTCCCAGGCGTCGCGCACGATGGTGGTCTGGCAGACGTTGCGCACCTGCTCGATCACGTTGAGCTCGCAGAGCGCATTCGTCCGCGGCACCTCGCCGTCGAGGGCGTGCAGGCACCCGTGGTGCTTCTCCGCCACGTCCTGGACGTGCCGGATCCAGTTGTCGGCCAGGCCGATCCGGTCGCAGCGCAGCGCCGCGCGGACGCCGCCGCAGCCGTAGTGGCCGACCACGATGACGTGCTTCACCTTCAGCACGTCGATCGCGAACTGCATCACGGCAAGGCAGTTCAGGTCGGTGTGGACCACCACGTTGGCGATGTTGCGGTGGACGAAGACCTCGCCCGGCAGGAGGTTGACGATCTCGTTGGCCGGGACGCGGCTGTCGGAGCAGCCGATCCAGAGGTAGTCGGGCGACTGCTGGCGGGAGAGCGTGGGGAAGAACTCAGGGTCCTTCCGGGTGATGTTCTCCGCCCAGGCCCGGTTTTGCGCGAAGAGATGGTCGAGCTGGCCCATGGCGCCATGCTTGGGGAGTCCCGGCGCTTGTCACGGACGAAGTGCGGGCGGCGGCTCAGGCCAGGCCGGCGTCGGTCTTGGGCAGGTTCTCGCCGATCTCGGCGGGGCGGAGGCGGTGGCGCCGCTCCTGGCGGCGGCCGTGCCGCTTCTCCAGGAGGCGGTAGAGCCTCCCCGCCAGCGCTTCGAGGACCCCGTAGGCGTCCCTGCCCTCCGCCCGCGCCGCCAGGTCCGGCCCGCGCAGCTCGATGCGACCGGTGGCGTCGAAGAGGTGCTCGGTGCCGAGGGTCTGGCTCTTCTGCAGCTTGACCTCGATCCGGACGATGTGCCCCTCGTGGCGCAGCAGCGCCCCGAACTTCTCGTAGATGGCCGCGGCCAGCGATTCGGTGAGCTCCAGGTGGATGCCCTGGAAATGCACGCGGGGGTCGAGGCCCTGGAGGGAAGGATTCATCCCCCCTGAGACCGCGGCTCCGCCGCGGCGTGCCCCCGGCCGGCTCAGCCCGCCGCGGCCGCCCGCTCCCGGTTGAGCCAGACTTTGCAGGCCCCCTTGATGCGGGTCAGGATGTAATAGACGGTCTGGCTGCGCAGCCGGATGAGCTGGGCCCCGACAATCCTGGGCACAAAATCCTGGGGAATCTCCATGATCTCCTCGGGGCTGGCCCCCTCCAGCCCCTTGCAGAGGATCGCCGTCATGGCCTTGGTCAGGGTCTGGACGTGGGGGCCGAGCTCGATCCGGAGGTGGGTGGCGCGCGTCGCCGGGTCGACCTTGAGGAAGACCCCGACGGTGTCGGTGCACTCCTCGTCCTTGCGCACGTCCTCCAGGCCGAAGGACTCGCCCTCGCGGCGGCGGCAGTGCGGCGCCGCGTCGGCGTAGGCGATCAGGTTCTCCCGCTTCTCGTCGTCGGGAAGCGACTCGAACAGGTCGACGATCTCGGCCAGGGGCCGGGGATAGCCCGACATCGGCTCAGCCCGCCTCGGCGCCCTTGGCGACGGGCGCCCGCACCCGGTTGCCCCACTCGGTCCAGGAGCCGTCGTAGTTGCGCACGCGCTTGAAGCCGAGCAGGTAGGTCAGGACGAACCAGGTGTGGCTCGAGCGCTCGCCGATGCGGCAGTAGGCGATCACGTCGCTCTGCGGGTTGAGCCCGAGGTTGTCCAGGTAGATCTTCTTCAGCTCCGGCGCCGACTTGAAGGTGGCGTCGTCGTTGGCCGCGGTCTTCCACGGCACGTTGCGCGCCCCGGGGACGTGCCCGCCCCGCAGCACCCCCTCCTGCGGGTACTCCGGCATGTGGGTGAGCTCGCCGGTGTACTCCTTGGGGGAGCGCACGTCGATCAGCGGCTGGCGGGCCTTGGAGAAGGCGAGCGCGTCCTCGAAGAAGGCGCGGATCTCCGGGTCGTGGCGGCGGGTCGGCTCCGGGTAGCTGGTGCGGGCGTAGGCCGGCTTCTCGCGGGTCATGGGCAGGCCCTCGGCCTTCCACTTGTCGCGGCCGCCGTCGAGGATCTTGACCTTGGTGTGGCCGAAGAGCCGGAAGGCCCAGAGGGCGTAGCAGGCCCACCAGTTCGACTTGTCGCCGTAGAAGATGATGGTGGTGTCCGGGGTGATGCCGTTGCGGCTGCAGACCTCGGCGAAGCGCTCGGAGGTGGCGTAGTCGCGCACGACGTCGTCCTGCAGGTCGCCCCGCCAGTCGATGTGCACCGCGCCCGGGATGTGGCCGGTGTCGTAGAGCAGCACGTCCTCGTTGCTCTCCACCACGCGGATGTTCGGGTCGTTGAGGTGGTCCTTGAGCCAGGCCGTGTCGACCAGGGCCTCGGGGTGCGCGTAGCCGGAGAACTTCGGGTTCATGGGAGGACCAAGCTAACCAGCCGCCCGGCCCATGCAAGCGCCGCGGCGGCTTGCGCTCGCCGGCAAACCACCGGCTCGGACCTGCGAAGCCGCCGCAAACTCGATGGGCAATGAGACCGTTTGACCCTATGACTATCGGTTCGGCCGGATCATCGCGGCCGCCGCCAAAGACGCGGATCCAGGCGAGGCGGGCATCGCGCGCACCGTCTGGCAGCCGGGGCGGCCGTCCCTCAATACTTCTCCGCCCCGACCGACGGCCAGCCCGCCGCGTCCCAGTCCAGGACCATGATCCGCAGCTTCGAACGCCCGTTGTCCGTGGCGTCGTAGCCGTGGAAAACGAGATAGGACGTTCCGTCGAAGTCCGCGACCGCGCAGTGGCCGACCGCATACCAGTGCGTCCGGTCGCCGGCCAGCAGCAGGTCCCCTCCGCCGCGGGCCATCGGCCGGCCCTCCCGGTCCGCATAGGGGCCTTCGATCGCCCGCGCCCGCCCCACGATCATCTTGTAGGTGCTGGCCGGCCCCCGGCAGCAGTAGTCGATCGAGGCGAAAAGGTAGTACCAGCCGCCGTGCCGGAAGAGGAACGGGGCCTCGATGGCATTGCCGCCGGCGTCCGCGGGGTTGCCGGCCGGCGCCGGCGGATTGGCCCCGCCCGGCGCCTTGATCCGGCTGGCGATGGTGGGAAGATGGTCGGGGCTCTCCGCCAGGCGCATCCGGTCCGGCGTCAGCCGCGCCAGCTTGATGCCCTCCCAGAAGGAGCCGAACACCAGATAGGGCCGGCCCGCCTCGTCCGTCGCCAGGTTCGGGTCGATCGCATTCCAGTTCGTCTTGCCCGGAAAGGACTGCACCACCCTGCCGCGGTCCACCCACTTGAAGTCCGGGGAACGGGGATCGAGCGTGCGGTTGGTCGCCAGTCCGATGCAGGAGGTGTTCTTCCCGAAGGCCGACACCGCGTAATACAAATAGTACTGGCCGTCGTGATAGCTGATGTCCGGCGCCCAGTAGCCGCTGCGGGGCCGGTAGGTGGGGAGGGCCCGGGCGATCCAGGCGGGCGGCTCGGCGAAGACCGGCTTTTCCCGCGTCCAATGCTCCAGGTCCGGCGAGGACCAGGCGGCGATTCCCGGCCCGGTGGCGAAGATGTGGTAGACCCCGTTCTCCCGGCAGATGACGGGGTCGTGCATCGGGATGCGGGGCCCATCCGCGGCGCCCGCGCGGGCCGCGAGCAGGCAGAAAAGGGCCGCGGCGAGGCCCAGGCTGGAGGGGGATTTCATGGCCGGTGCGACCGATCGGGATGGGGAGAATCGCCCAGATTTCCGGCCGGCGCAACCGAAAGCGAAATTCCCGGGGCAACTTGACACGCGGCCGCGCAGTCCCAGATTCCGCCCGGAGCGCCACACCCCAAGCCCCGCGCTCCGGCACGCCGCCCCGGCAGCCCATGACCGACATTACCCTGATGCTCGACGCCGTCGGACGCGGCGAGGCCTCGGCCTCCGCCGACCTCCTGCCGCTGGTCTATGACGAGCTGCGGCGCTGCGCGGCGGTCCGCATGTCCCGCGAGTCGCCCGGCCAGACGATGCAGCCCACCGCGCTGGTGCACGAGGCCTGGCTGCGGGTCGCCGGCGGGGCGCGCGAGCGCCGCTGGCAGAACCGGGCCCATTTCTTCGGCGCGGCGGTGGAGGCGATGCGGCGGATCCTGATCGAGAGCGCGCGGCGCAAGTCCCGCCTCAAGCGCGGCGGGGGGCAGATCCGGCTGGAACTGAACGAGCTCGAGGTGGCGGGCGCCAGCCCCGACGAGAAGGTGCTGATGATCGACGAGGCCCTGGAGCGGCTGGAGGCCGCCGACCCCGAGAAGGCGCGGATCGTGGCGCTCAAGTTCTTCGGCGGCCGCACCAGCCGCGAGGTGGCCGACCTCCTGGGCGTGACCGAACGCACGGTCGAGCGCCACTGGGCCTACGCCAAGGCCTGGCTCTTCCACTGCATCCGCTCCGAGCTGGGACCGGCGGGGCCCGCGCCGGGCGCTGTCGGGTTCGGCGGCCCGGACCGCGCATAAGGAGGCGGAGGCTGCGTGAAACTCGCGCGCGAAGAGGAGCTCTTCGAGGCCGCCCGGCGGATCGCGGGCGGGGGGAAGCGCCGCGCCTACCTGCAGGAGGCCTGCGGCGGCGACGAGGGCCTGCGGCGCCGGCTCGAGGCCCTGCTCGCCGCCGGGGACGAGGCCGACGCCTTCTTCGCGGAGGGGAGCCAGGCGGTGGCCGGCACCCTCGCCTCCCTCCAGTCCGCGCGCGGCCTGGCCGGCGCGGCCGCGGCCGTCAGCGCCCACCTCCCCGGAGAGGAGCCGATCGGGACCTGGATCGGCCGCTACCAGCTGCTGCGCAAGATGGGCGAGGGCGGCTGCGGCGTGGTCTACGAGGCGGAGCAGTCCGAGCCGATCCGACGCCGGGTCGCCCTCAAGATCATCAAGCTGGGGATGGAGACCAAGAGCGTGATCGCCCGCTTCGAGGCCGAGCGGCAGGCGCTGGCCATGATGGACCATCCCAACATCGCCCACGTCTTCGACGCCGGCGCCACCCGCCGCGGCCCCCCCTACTTCGTGATGGAGCTGGTGCGGGGGGTGAAGATCACCGACTACTGCGACCAGCACCAGCTGGGCGTCCCGCAGCGGCTGGACCTGTTCGTGCAGATCTGCCACGCCATCCAGCACGCCCACCAGAAGGGGATCGTCCACGGCGACATCAAGCCCTCGAACATCATGGTCACCCTGCACGACGGCGTGGCCGTGCCGAAGGTGATCGACTTCGGGATCTCCAAGGCGATGGAGGCGCGCCTCTCCGAGAAGCTGATGGTGACGGCCGACGGCCAGCTGATCGGCACCCCGGCGTACATGAGCCCGGAGCAGGGCGAGATGGGCGCGGTCGACATCGACACCCGCAGCGACATCTACAGCCTGGGCGTGCTGCTCTACGAGCTGCTGGCCGGACGCACGCCCTTCGACCCGAAGGAGCTGGTCGCCCAGGGCCTGGACGCGATGCGCCGCACCCTGAGGGAGACCGACCCCCCGCGCCCCTCCATCCGCCTCCGCGGGCTCCCTCCGGCCGAGGCCCAGGCGACCGCGGCCGCCCGGCGCACCGACCCGGCCCGGCTGGCCGCGCTCCTGCGCGGCGACCTCGACTGGATCGCGATGAAGGCCCTGGAGAAGGACCGCCGCCGCCGCTACGAGACCGCCAACGGCCTCGCCATGGACATCCTGCGGCACCTGGCGCACGAGCCGGTCTCGGCCCGGCCCCCCAGCCGCCTCTACCGCTTCCGCAAGCTGGTGCGGCGCAACCGCGGGGTCTTCGCCGCCACCGGCGCGGTCGCGCTCGCGCTCGTGGCCGGCCTGGGCACCTCGACCTGGCTCTTCCTGCAGGAGCGCGAGGCCGAGCGCCAGGAGACCCGGCTGCTGCACGAGGCCGAGACCCGCCAGAAGATCACCCAGGCCGCCCTGCTGGTGAGCCAGGAGCACTTCGCGCCGGCCGACGCGCTGATGGCCCACGCCTCCTTCGCCCAGCCCAACGTCGAGGGCGCCGCGGTCTTCCGCTCGCTGGGCGAGTGGCACGCGACCGAGTCGCGCTGGAAGCTGGCGGCGGAGCGGCTGGACGAGGTGCTGCGGCTCGACGCGCTCGACGGCTGGGACGTCTCCTCCCTCGACCACCTGCGGCAGGGCGCGGTCCTGGCGGAAGGCGGCGACCAGGAGGGCTACGAGCGCTTCCGGCGGGCCGCGCTGCAGCGGTACGCCGACGCCGGCGGCCAGGCGGCCGACCGCATCCTCAAGATCTGCCTGCTCCTGCCCGCCGACCCGGCCCTGCTGGCGCGGCTCCGGCCCTACGCCGACGCGAACGCGGCCGCCCTGGCCCGCGCGGACGCCAGCGGAGACCTCTTCATGGCGGCCTGGCGGGCGATGTCCCAGGCCCTCTGGGAATACCGCCAGGGGAACTACACCCAGGCCATCGCCTGGGCGCAGCGCTGCCTGAACTACCGCGAATCCAACGCTCCCCGCGCCGCCACCGCCCTGGTGGTGCGGGCGATGGCCGAGCGCCGCCTGGGCCGGCGGGCCGAGGCGGAGGCAGACCTGGCCGGCGCCCGGGGCCCGATCGAGGCCAAGTTCCGCGGGCCGATCGAGCGGGGCACCCCCGTGCAGGGCTTCTGGTTCGACTGGCTCTTCGCCCGGGTCCTCCTCCGCGAGGCCGTCCGCGGACAATAAGCTGTCGGTTTTGGCGCCGGCTTGGCGCATGTGGGCAAGGACCCCGTGTTGCGCCCGGGGCCCCATGCCCCTCACTGCGCCGCAAACCCTAACGACCTCATGAAATCGACCCGCATCCCGGCGTTCTTCGCCGCGGCGCTGACCCTCGCGGCCAGCGCCCTCTCCGCCCAGACGGTGCCCCCGGCCCCGCCCGCCCCGCCGTCCAGCTCCGCCGATCCCAACCAGCCGCTGGTCATGCAGCAGATGGTGGTGACCAGCGTCCGCGGCGCCCTGATGAGCGCCCAGGAGATCAAGCAGAACTCCACCCAGTTCGTGGACTCGGTCGTCGCCGAGGACATCGGCAAGCTGCCCGACAACACCGTGGCCGAGGCCCTCCAGCGCGTGCCCGGCATCCAGGTGGCCTATTCCGGCGGAGAGGTCAGCTCGGTCGTCATCCGCGGCCTGCCCAACATTGAGACCACCCTCAACGGCTACGAGGTCTTCACCGGCACCGGCCGCGGCGTCGCCCTGCAGGACCTGCCGGCCGAGATGGTCGCGGGCATCGACGTCTACAAGTCCCGCAATCCCGACCAGATCGAGGGCGGCGTCGCCGGCTCGATCGACATCCGGCTCCACCGGCCCTTCGACTTCGACGGCCAGGAGTTCGCGCTCACCGCCCAGGGCTACTACAGCGACCAGTCGCGGAAGAACAGCTTCAACCTCAGCGCCCTCGCCAGCGACCGCTGGAAGACCTCCAACGGGGAATTCGGGGTGCTCTTCGACCTCTCCTTCCACCAGCAGCGCTACGAGGACCAGATCGCCGACAACTACGTGCATTTCGGCGCCGCCGGCGAAACCTTCGACCTGGCGACCGACTCGGCCGGCAACCGCGGCTACTACGCCGACAACTACGGCCTCCAGCTCATCCCGGGCATCCGCACCCGCCCGGCCGCCTCGCTCATGCTGCAGTGGAAGAACGACAGCGGGCTCGAGCTCTACTGGGACAACCTCTTCACCGGCTACCGCAACGACCACAACGTCGACTTTTTCATCGGCATCCCGAGCTTCGGCGGCACCCGCAGCAACGTGGTGCTCTACCCCGCGGGGATCGACGGGTACAGCGTGCCGGAGAAGTTCGACAACACCGGCGCCCCGGCCCGGTTCGTGCAGAGCCTGACCGCGAGCAACACCAACACCATCGCCAGCAAGCAGGCCTTCCACGACAGCACCGACGGCTACCAGGGCGCCTTCGGCGGCAAGCTGACGCGCGACCGCCTCACCCTCGACGGCGAGCTGAGCTATGATTTCTCCACCGTGCGCACCCGCGGCGCGATCCTCGACACCATCATCGTGGTCCCGACGATCAACGTCCTCTACCATTTCAACCAGCCGACGGACATGCAGTTCTCGGGCATCAACTTCCTCGACCCGAACAACTACCACCTCAGCCAGTACTTCGACCAGTGGGACAAGGACCACACGGAGTTCTACGCCCTCAAGGCCGACGCCCTCTACCAGCTCGACAGCCCGGTCCTCAGCTCGGTCCAAGCCGGCATCCGCTACTCCGACCGCGGCGTGGACTCCCACTCGGCCAACCCGGGCAGCCATGGCCTGCCCTTCGCCACCCTGGCCGGGAGCATCCCGGGCCTGATGACGCCCTCCGTCTCCGCGCCCTTCGTCTCCACCAGCCAGCTCAACATCCGCCAGTGGCTCTCCGCCGATCCCGCCTTCCTCCTCAGCCACATGGACACGCTCCGCGCCCTGGCCGGCCAGCCGCTCGGGCTGCCTCCCGTGGCCCCCGCCCAGACCTTCCTGGACGACGACCGGACGTTCACGCCCTACGTGCTGGGCAACTACAAGCTCAACCTGGGCGGCCTGCCGCTCGACGGGGTGATCGGCCTCCGCTACTCGGACGACGACGAGAAGCTGACCGGCTACCAGCAGCAGAGCGTCAACGGCTCGACCACCGGCGCCTACGTCAAGACCTCGACCGACGACAACCGCTGGGCCGCGCTGCCCACCGTGAGCGCGCGGCTCAAGCTGATGGACAATCTCCAGCTGCGCGGCGCCTTCACCAAGACGCTGACCCGGCCCGATTTCTCGCAGCTCAACCCGGCCGTCTCCCTCACCTCGCCGGGGCCGACCATCCAGGGCTCCGGCTCGGGCGGCAATCCCGACCTCGGGCCGGTCCAGTCGAACAACTACGACCTGGCGCTGGAGTACTATCCGACCAAGTCCACCCAGATGACCGTCGCCGGCTTCTACCGGGCGATCAACGGCTACATCCAGAGCTACGCCTCGCAGGAGACGATCGGAGGCAACTCCTACAGCGTGACGCGGCCGCGCAGCACCCACGATGGGCGGCTGAGCGGCGTCGAGGCCGACTACCAGCAGTTCCTGGACTTCCTGCCCGCGCCCTTCAACGGCTTCGGCTTCCAGGTCAACTACACCTACATCGACGGGACGACGATGAGCCCGAGCCTGGTGCGCACGCCGCTGGCCGACGTCTCGCGCAACAACTACAACGCCGTCCTGATCTACGAGCGCGGCCCGTTCAGCGCCCGGCTCGGCTACAACTGGCGCGACAAGTACATCGACAGCTTCAACCAGCCGGGCATCCAGCCGACCACGGTCTGGGTGCAGTCGAACGACCGGGCGGACTTCTCGGCCAGCTACGCGCTGACCAAGAACCTGACCCTGACCTTCGACGCCACCAACATCCTCGGCCACTGGTACCACGACAACTTCGGCGACCTGCCGGTGTTCACCCGCGACACCCGCAACTACGACAAGACCTACGGCGTGGGCCTGCGCTACCGCTACTGAGCCTCCCCTGGCGCCGCGCCCCGCGCGGCGCCAGGAAGCGCTTGGCATGGCCCGCGGGAACGCGATGATCCCCCGGCCCCTCCCCTCATGATGTCCCAGCGACGGTCCCTCCTCCTCCTGCTGGCCGCCGGCGCCGCGCCGCTCGCGGCGGCGCCCGCGCCCATGCCGACCGTGTCCGTCCAGGCCGACCGGCCGGGCGCGGCCGTGAACCCCGCGATGTGGGGGGTCTTCTTCGAGGACATCAACTTCGGGGCGGACGGCGGCCTCTACGCCGAGCTGGTCAAGAACCGCGGCTTCGAATTCCCCGACCCGCTGATGGGCTGGATCAAGATCAGCCCGTCTTTGGCCAGCGGCGAGGTGGCGGTGCGGTCCGACGCGCCCTTCGACGCCAACAACCCCCATTACGTCCGGCTCCGCTCCGCCGGCACCGCGCCCTTCGGCATCTCCAACGAGGGCTTCCGCGGGATGGGCGTGCGCCGGGGCGAGGCCTATGACCTCTCGGTGCGCATGCGCGGGGTCGAGGGGGACTCCACCGTCAGCGTGCGGCTCTACGGCGGAGACGGGGCGGTGCTGGACCAGGTCGACCTGCCCGGCTTCGCCGGCGGCTGGCGCAAGGTCACCGCGGTCCTGCATCCGAACGACACCGACCCGAAGGCGCGGCTCGCCCTGCTCATGACCGGCCAGGGCGCGGTCGACCTCGACTTCATCTCGCTCTTCCCCGAGCACACCTGGAAGAACCGCCCCGGCGGCCTGCGGGCCGACATGGTCGAGGCCCTGCGGGACCTGCACCCCGGCTTCATCCGCTTTCCCGGCGGCTGCATCGTCGAGGGCAGCGTCCTCAGCCGGCGCTACCAGTGGAAGAACACGATCGGCCCGGTGGAGGACCGCCGCCTGCTGGTCGACCGCTGGAACTACGAGTTCGTGCACCGGCCCGCGCCGGACTACTTCCAGTCCTTCGGCCTAGGATTCTACGAGTACTTCCAGCTCTGCGAGGACCTCGGCGCCCAGCCGCTGCCGATCCTGAACTGCGGCATGGCCTGCCAGTTCAACTCCGGCGAGCTCTGCCCGGTCGACGAGCTCGGGCCCTACATCCAGGACGCCCTCGACCTGGTGGAGTTCGCCAACGGGCCGGTGAGCAGCCCGTGGGGCGCGAAGCGCGCGGCCCTGGGCCACCCGGCGCCGTTCCATGTGCGGATGCTCGGGGTGGGCAACGAGCAGTGGGGCGCGCAGTACTTCGAGCGCTACGAGAAGTTCGCCCAGGCCCTGAAGGCCCGCTACCCGGACGTCCAGCTGGTCTCCGCCGCCGGCCCCGACCCCGCCGACGTCCGCTTCCGCCTCGCCTGGGCCAAGCTCAGCGCCCTCCACGCCGACATCATCGACGAGCACTGCTACGCGACGCCCGACTGGTTCCTGGACAACGCCCACCGCTACGACGGCTACCGGCGCGACGGCCCGAAGGTGTTCATGGGCGAGTACGCCGCCCAGAGCGTCGCGACGGTGAGCGTGAAAAACCGCAACACCCTCGGCTGCGCCATCGCCGAGGCCGCCTACATGACCGGGATGGAGCGCAACGCCGACGTGGTGCGGATGGCCTCCTACGCGCCCCTCTTCGCCAACGTCGACGCCTGGCAGTGGACGCCGGACCTGATCTGGGTCGACAGCCTGCGCGTGCTGCGCACCCCCGACTACCAGGTCCAGCGGCTCTTCGCCCGCAACCGCGGCGACCGGGTGCTGCCGGTGCGCCTCGCCGGGGCCGCCCCGGCGGCGCGCGGGACCCTCTTCGCCTCCGCGACGCGGGACGACGCCTCCGGCCAGGTCATCCTCAAGCTGGTCAACTCGGCCCGCGAGCCGGCCCCCGCCCGCGTCGCCCTGGCCGGCGTCCGGCGGGTCGCCCCCGGCACGCTGACGGTCCTGCACGGCGACGACCCGGGCGCGGTCAACAGCTTCGAGCATCCGGACCGGATCGCGCCCTACACCATCGAGTTCGCGCCCCCGGGGCCCGACTTCGAGGTGGTCCTTCCCGCGAATTCCCTGAGCGTGCTGCGGCTCGGCGCCGCGGACTGAGCGCACTTCCAGGTTGAAAAAAGGCGGCGGCGGGACCACTTCCTTCCGCATCATGCCGTCTGACTCCCCGGGGCTCCCGGCGGGCTGCGAAATCCTGGTCGTCGAGGACGACGGCGCGCTGCGCAGGCGCCTGGCCGCGCATCTGGCCGGGCGCGGGGCGGCGGTGACCGAGGCCGGAAACCTGGCGGAGGCGCGCCGGCTGGCGCGCGGGATCCGCTTCGACTTCGTCGCGATGGACCTGCACCTGCCCGACGGCGAGGGCCTCGAGCTGCTGCGGGAGAGGACCTTCTCCGAGAACGCCGGCGTGGTCGTCATGACCGCCTTCGGCGGGGTGAAGAAGGCGGTCGAGGCGATGCGGCTGGGGGCGGACGACTACCTGGCCAAGCCCTTCGAGCCCGACGAGGTGGTCCTCGCCTTCCTCCGCTCGCGCGCGTCGCGCGCCGCCGGCCGCCGCGAGGAGCACGCCGCCGGCCCCAGCGAGGATCTCTTCTTCGGCGCGAGCCTGGGGGCGGTGCGGGCGAGCCTCGACGCCATCCTGGCGGCGGAGCACCGGCTGGAGCGCTCGCTGCCGCCCGTCCTGATCGAGGGCGAGACCGGCACCGGCAAGACCGCGCTGGCGCGCTGGCTCCACCGCCACGGCCCGCGGGCGGGGCGCCCCTTCATCGCCGTCAACTGCGCGGCGCTGCCCGACAACCTGGCCGAGTCCGAGCTTTTCGGGCACGAGCGGGGCGCCTTCACCGACGCGAGGCAGGCCAAGATCGGCCTCTTCGAGGCGGCGGACGGGGGCACCCTCTTCCTCGACGAGATCGGCTCCCTCTCCCCGGCGAGCCAGGCCAAGGTCCTGACCGCGGTCGAGGACCGCACGCTCCGGCGCGTCGGCGCGACGAAGGAGCTGGCGGTCGACGTCCACGTCGTCGCCGCCAGCAACGTCCCCCTGGGGGAGCTCGCGGCCGCCGGCCGCTTCCGCCCGGACCTGCACCACCGCCTCGACCTGCTGCGGCTCCGGCTGCCGCCGCTGCGCGAGCGCGGCACCGACCTGGTGCCGCTCGCCCGCAGCCTGCTCGAGCGGATCGCGGCCCGCCACCGGCTCAAGCCGCCGGCGATTTCGGCGGCCGGCGAAAGCCGGCTGCTGGCCCAGAAATGGCCGGGCAACGTGCGCGAGCTGGCCCATGAGATCGAGCGCGCCCTGATCTTCGGCGGCGACGGCCCCCTGGAGTTCCCCCACCTGGGCGGGGCCTCGGCGCCCCCGCCCGGCTGGCGCAACCCGGCCTGGCGGCTGCCGCCCGAGGGCTTCACCCTGGACGAGGTCGTCGTGGACCTGATCGCGGAGGCGCTGCGCGAGACCGAGAACAACGTCTCCGCCGCGGCCCGCCGCCTGGGGGTGACCCGCGAGTTTTTGCGCTACCGCCTCCGCGGCGAAAAGGCCGGATCCGCCTAGCCTGGTTGGCTGGCCCCAATGTCCTCCCTCAACCCTCCCCGGCCGCTGGGTGCCTGCCACCGAAAGGAGCGGGCGGCCCGGGACCCGGGGACCGCCGGAAAGATCCCAAGCCGCTGCCCCTGACGGGGTAGCGGGGCATCATTTGGTTCTGGCACGTCCCTGGCAGCTAACCGTCCCCGCCCCCTTCCTTTTCCCCCATGAAAAACAAGCTGATGCTCCTCTCCCTCGCCCTGGCCGGCCTGCTCCTCGCCGGATGCGCGACTTCCGCCCGCCTGAATGACATGCGCATCGGGATGACCAAGGACCAGGTCATCGCCTTGCTCGGGACCCCCGACAGCACGAGCGCGCAGGCGAACGTCGAATACCTCACCTACTACCTCGAGGTGAACACCCCCAACGGGGCGATCGACCGCACCCAGCCTTACTTCGTGCGCCTGGTGAACGGCCGGGTCGAGTCCTACGGCCGCTACACCACGCTCCAGGATCTCTACAACCGCCCGGTCACCTCCGCGCAGCCCGGCGATCCCAATTTCCCGCAGAACCTCCTGCTCAGCCCGGTGGGCCCGGTTCCGGCCGCGGCGGCGGCGCCGTCCGGCGCCACCGACCTCGCAGGGCAGATCAGCCGGCTGAAGGCGCTCAAGGACCAGGGCGTCCTGACCGACGAGGAGTTTCAGAAGGCCAAGGAGAAGCTGCTCTCCGAGCAGAAGTAGCCGGGCGGTCCTTCGCATGGCCGCGCGCACCCGTCCCGCCTTCGGCCCGGCGCTCCTCGCCGCCGGGCTGCTGCTGGGACCGCGGCTGGCGGCCCAGCCGCCGGCGGCGCGGACGCCGCCGATCTGGATCTATTTTCCGCCGATCCCCCCGGCCCTCGGCGCGGACCGGCCGCCGGCCGCGGCCCAGCCCGCGTGGCCGGCCCCGCCGGAGCTGGCCTCCTTCGTCGCCGAGCCGTTCTACGGCCCGCTCGGCGCCGCGCTCAAGGCCGGCGGCGACGATCCGGTCCGCGACGCCGAACTCGGGGCCTATCGCGCCGACCGCGAGGCCCTGCTGGCCGAGCTCCGGGCCCAGCTCGACACGCTGAAGGACGCCGACGCCCAGGCGCGCCGCCAGGGGCTCGCCGCGTTCTCCGCCGAGGTCCAGCCGCGGGTGCTGGCCCTGCAGCGTCGGGCGGAGCAGCTGCGGGCCGAGCTCGCCGGCGCCGGCGGCGGCCGCAATCAGTTCATCCGCTGGAGCATCGATTTCGCGGACCTGACGGCGGAGCAGGCCCGCGACCGCACCCTCCAGAGCTGGCGGATGGAGGTCGACTCCTACTTTCTGCCCGGCCTTTCCGGGCGCCAGCGCGACCTGCTCCGCGAAATCGCCGTGGGGCTGCGGACGCCCCTGGATCCCAAGAACGAGGGCCTTTTCTTCTCGCCCGCCACCAGCCGCATCCCGCTGCCCGCCCAGCGCTCCGCCGCGCTGCAGTCCGACCTCGACGCCTACCACCGGCTCAAGGGCCAGCTGGAAGCGGCGCTGCTCGACGCGGCCTATCCGCGGGACCCCTCCAGCGTGAGCTCCCGGACCGCGGCCCTCGCCGCCCTCGCGGCCGCGCAGGAGCGCGGCTTCGGCGCCCTCGAGGACCTGGCGGAGAGGGTCCGGGCCTCGCTGGCCGACGTGAACGATCCCGGGCGCGCCCCCGACCCGCCGATGCCGCCGCAGCTGGCGGCGCAGATCGCGGCCTACCGCAAGGACAAGCTCGCGCTCCAGCGCGACCTCCTCGCCCGGGTGGACGCGGTCCGGCGCCGGGCCGGCGCGTCGGGCCGGCCCGCCGCGCCGGCGGAGATCCGCCAGGCGATCGCGGCGTTCACCCAGGAAAACGCCGCGCGCTACGCCGCCCTGAACAAGAGCCGAGACTTCATCCGCGCCGAGACCGCCAAGCTGGCGGGCGACCAGCCGGGAGGGGCTGAGGCCGAGGCCCTCCAGGCGCGCTTCGCGGCCTCGCTGCGCCAGCTCGAGACCTTCTGGGACTACCACGACTACCAGATCGCCGTGCTCCAGCCGGGCCTCTCGCCCGGCCTGCGGCGGATCCTCTTCGAGGGCGCGCTGGAGAAGCTCTCCCTGCCGCTGCCCGGCGCGGTGATGCAGCCGCCCTGAGCCGACCCTCCCGCTTTCCCCGCAATGCCCCGCTCCAGCCTCCGCCTCGCCCCCGGCCTCGCCGCCGCCGGCGTCGTCTTCGTCGGCATCCTCGGGGCGATCGTCCTGCGGTTCCGGGGCGAGGAGCGGGCGTTCCTGGAGGACGAGATCATCAAGCAGGAGGCCGACGCGCTCTATCCCGAGGCCCTGCAGCAGATCGCCGAGAGCGAGGCGAAGTCCACCACCGGGGGCGAGGACCCGGGCGAGCTGCTGGCCGGGGTCCTGCCGACCGCCGACCAGCCCGGAATGCTGGCGGTCATGACCTACGGGGCGGACGGGTCCACGATCCAGGCGGAGCCCTCCACGCTGATCCTGCCGGATTTGCCGCCGGACGACTATCCCCGCCTGCTCGGCGGGGAGCAGATCAGCCGCTACCTGCCCGACCTCGATCTGCGCCAGCTCTTCGTCGGCGCCCGGGGCCGCGACCCGGTGCTCGAGGTGATGCTCCCCCTCCACGGCAAGGATCCGGCCAAGACCCTCGGCTTCGTCGAATACCTGATCGACGGGCACAAGCTGGCCGGGGAGCTGGCGGACGTCGAGCGCCAGCTCGACGCCGAGGCCGCCGGGACCCTGGGCGTGGGCGGCGGCCTGATCGCCGCCGTCCTGGCCGCCGCTTTTTTCGGCCTGCGCCGGCAGCAGCGGATCATCGACGAGCGCAACGCCCGCCTCACGCGGGCGAACTTCGAGCTGACGCTGGCGGCCAAGGCCTCGGCCATCGGCCAGATCACCTCCCACCTGATCCACGGCCTGCAGGGGCCCGTCGCCGGGCTGCGCGCCGCCATGTCCTCGCCGGAGGCCGGCGCCGGGTGGCGCTCCGCCGCCGACTACGCCGAGCGGCTCCAGGCGATGATCCAGGAGACCGTGGCCCTGCTGGGGGACGCCCAGGCGCACGTCTCCTACCGCCTGACCGGAGGCGACCTCCTCGAGACCATCCGGCGCCGGAATGCGGCCACCGCCGCGGACAAGGCCGTCCGGCTCGCGGCCTCGGGCGGCGACGGCGTCGAGATCGACAGCCACCGCGGGAGCCTGGTCTGCCTGATCGCGACCAACCTCATCCAGAACGCCATCGCCGCCACCCCCGCGGGGGGGACCGTGGACGCACATCTGCTGCGGACGGGCGACGCGCTCGTGCTCACCGTGGCGGACCAGGGGCCGGGCATCGCCCCCGAAGTCCAGGCCCGCCTGTTCGAGCCCGGCGCGAGCGGCCGGCCGGGAGGCACCGGCCTGGGGCTGGCCATCAGCCAGCTGCTCGCCCGCCAGATCGGGGCCTCCCTCGCCCTCGCCCTAACCGGCCCGCAGGGAACCCGGTTCCGCCTGACGCTGACCCTCTAGCCCCCGCGGCCCGCGCCGGCCCTTGCGCTCGCCCCGCGCGGAGCCTACCAGAAAGGCATGAATCGACGCACCTTTCTGCGGCTGGTCGGAGCGGCGGGAACGGGATTGGCCCTCGGCGGCCCCGAACTGCTGGGGCAGGGCTCGCCGGCGGAGGCCGCGCTCGCGCTCCGCCGCTTCGGGCGGAGGCAGGCGCCCGTCCCGGACGAGGGCTGGAACATCTGGCCGGACGTGGAGGCCCCGTGGAAGGACGACCGGATCTTCCTGCCCGCGGACGTCGACCTGGCGGCGCTGCCGGCCCATCCCCCGACCGGGGGATGGGAGATGCTGGACCGGACCCGGGACCGGGTCGTCACCCTGCCCGCCACCATCGAGCAGTTCCACTGGGGGATGACCGGCTTCCGCCAGTACCGCGACGAATACAAGTTCGAGGCGACCGACGACGAGGTCAGGAACGGGGCCTATTACGGGGTCTCGTGGTGGTGGCGCGACCTCGAGCTGCCGGCGGACTTCATCGGGAAGCGGATCCTGCTGCACGTGCGCGCGGCGCGGCAGCGCGCCGAGGTCTACCTCAACCGGAGGCTGGTGGGCTACTCCATCCTCGAGGAGCTGCCCTTCACCTGCGACCTGAGCGGCGCGGCGCGCGCGGGCCGCAACCAGCTCGCGATCCGCATCACCAATCCGGGCGGGCGCCTCGACTGGGTCGACGGGAGCCGCCTCAACTGGGCGGGCCTGCAGTTCCAGAAAAGCCACGGCTTCGGCGGCCTCGACCGCGGCCTGATGGTGAGCGCCCACGGGCCGGTCCGCATCGCGGACAGCTGGGTGCTGAACCGCCCGGAGCCCCGGACGATCACCGCCTTCGCCGCGCTGGAGGGCCGCGCCGCCGGCCGGGTGCGCTTCGCCGTCGTCGACCCGGCGAGCGGGCGGGTCCTCGCCAGCCGGGAGCGGCCGGCCCCGGCCGCCGGGGAGGAGGGGCCGCTGTCCGCCGAGCTGGCCGCCCCTAGCGCCGAGATCTGGGACCTGGACCATCCCCGGCTCTACGCGCTCCGCACGGAGTGGATTCCGGACGATCCCGCGGCGGAGGGCGACCTGCGGGAGCTCGCCTTCGGCTTCCGCTGGTTCGCGGCCGAGGGCATCGGAGGGGACGCGCTCTTCCGGCTGAACGGCCGGAGGATCCGCCTCTACACCTCGATCTCCTGGGGCTTCTGGGCCCTGAACGGCCTGTTCCCCACCCCCGAGATGGCCGAACGCGAGGTGGCGGCGGCCAAGGGCTTCAACCTCAACGCCCTGAACTTCCACCGCAACCTGGCGAAGGAGGAGGTGCTGGACATCCAGGACCGGCGGGGGCTGCTGCGCTGCCTCGAGCCGGGCGGCGGCAGCCAGGCCGTGCCCCCGCGGGGCCGCGCGCCCGGGTTTCCGGAGCGCTACATGGAGGCCAAGATCCTGGGGATGATCCGCGCGTTCCGCAGCCATCCCTCGGTCGTCCACTATATCATCCAGAACGAGGGCCGCCTGGACCAGGACAGCCCCGCCCTGCTGGCCCTCTTCGCCGCCATGCGCGCCGAGGATCCCAGCCGCTCGATCGTGGGCACCGACGGCTTCGTCATGCGCAACACCGAGATCTGGGAGCAGGCCTACAGCGGCCGCGTCCTCCGTTCGGAAAAGCCGGCGACCGCCGAGGGGGGCGCCGCCGGCTGGTGGGTGGACCACAGCGGCCACGCCACCGACGTGTGGCAGGACGGGTGCTACCTCGGGCCGCGGGACTACTACTACCGCTCGCCGGTCCGCGGGGAGGTCGTCGAGTGGGGCGAGATGAAGGGGCCGGCCTCCTCCGACGACCACCAGGCCATGCTGCGGCGGATCCGGGCCCACGGCGGCGACAGCTACGACACCCTCGACCACCGCGAAATCCTCGCCGCCTACGACGCCTTCCTGGACCGCTGGGGCTTCCGCGGCGCCTTCCCCACCGCCAGCGCGCTCTTCCGCTCCATCGGCAAGCGCGCCTACGGCTCCTGGGGCCAGCTGATGGAGAACGTGCGCATCAGCGACGAGACGGACATGGCCGCGATCAGCGGCTGGGAGTCCACCGCGATGGAGAACCACTCCGGGCTGGTGGACAACTTCCGGGAGTACAAATCCGACCCGGGGCCGATCGCCGAGAGCCTCCAGCCGGTGCGGCCGGTGGCGAAGCAGCGCCATCTCACCCTCTTCCAGGGCGAGGGCACCCGCTTCGACCTCTATCTCCTGAACGACTCCGGGCGGCCCGTCGCGGGCGAGCTGGTCTTCACCCTCTCCGACCCGGCCGGCAGGGAGGCGCTCCGGCGGACCTGCGCCGCTCCGGACCACCATCCCGACCGCCTCTCCTACCTGCTGCAGGAAGGCGTGGACACCGGGCCCCTGGCCGCTCCCGGCCTCTGGCGCTCGCGCTTCGAACTGGCCGGCCATCCCGCGTCCGCCCACGAGCGGGAGATCCTGGTCGTCGCGCCCGCGGCGCCGAAGCGGGATCTGCGCGTCGGCCTCGTCGAGGTCCCGCCCGCCCTCGCCTCGGCCATCGCCGGCCTGGCGGGCGTCTCCGCGGCGCCCTTCGCCGCCGGCGGGGGCTGCGACGTGATCGTCCTCGGCGGCGGAGCGCCCTCCAAGGAGGCCAGGGTGGACGCGGACGGGGCCGACCTCGCCGGGCCTTCCCGCGCCGCGGGCGGCGTCCCCCCCGCCGTGCTGGAGGCGCTGCGCGGCGGCACGGCGCTGCTCGGACTCGCCGCGGCCGACGCCCCCGCGCAGGCCCTGGCCCGCGACCTGGCGGCGGCCGGCGCCTTCCGCTTCGACGGGATGGTCGGCACCTCCCGCGCCTCCTGGATGGGCGCCTGGTATTTCGTGCGTCCGCACGAGCTCTACGCGGGCATGCCGGCGGGCGAGGCCCTGGGCCTGCACTACCAGGTGAAGAGCGGCGGGGCCAACGGCTGGCGCGTCGAGGGCGGGGGCGTGGAGGTCGTCGCCGGCTATGGGCGCGACCACGACCGGAACCTGGGGGCCGGCACGCTCACCGCGCGCCTCGGGCGCAGCCGCCTCGTGCTGCATCAGATCCTGGGGATGCATCCCGCCCTGCTCCGGCGGTTCCTCGGCAACGCCCTCAACTACCTCGCCGGCTGATCGCCGGGCAGCGCGGCGATGAAGGCGTTCATCTCCCGCAGCACGTCCGCCTCGTTCGAGCGGAAGACCGCATGGTCGGCCCGCGGAATCCGCACCACCCTGGCCTTCGGGTTGGCCCTGGCGAAGGCGTCGATCTGGGCGCCGTTCGTGTCCCGGTCGTACGCCTCGAAGGCGGCCCGCATCGCCGGGGTCATCGCCGCCTGGCCGGAGGCATGCGGGTAGGCGAAGATCGCCAGCACCGGCACGGCCGTGACCGGGCCGTAGCGCCTCTCCCCCTGGATGATCGCCTTGATCTGAGGGGCGACCGCCCGCGCCGGCCCCGCCGAGGCCATCGGCGGAGGGAGGCTCCGGTCCCGGGCCCGCCGCGCCGCCACGTCGCGGGCGAACTGGGCTGAGTCGGCCGACAGGGCCGCGAGCAGGTCGCGAAATTCGGCCGGATCGGTCACGCTGTCGAGGCGGTCGAGCTCGCCGCGCAGGACGTTGGCGTCGATCATCAGCTCGCCGCGCTCCTGGTCGTAGAGGGCGTAGGGATAGCCCGCGTCGAGGTAGATCAGGGCGGCGACCTTCTCCGGATGGCGCGTGCCGACCGAGCTCAGCTCCTCGCCCGCGAGGGAATGCCCGACCAGGACGGGCCGATCCAGCTTGAGGGCGGCGATGACCGCGAGGACGTCGTCGCCCAGGCGGTCCGCGTCGTAGCCGGAGGCCGGGATGCTCGAGGGCTCGAAGCCGCGCCGGGTGACGGCGTAGACATGGCAGCTCGCGGCCAGCTTGGAGGCGAGACGGTCGAAGTCCTTGGCATGGCCGCCGAGCCCGGCGAGGAGGACGAGCGTCCGGCCCGCGCCCCCGAAGTCGAGCACCTGCAGCCTCACCTCCGGCTCGACCTCCACGAACCGCTCGGTTCCGCCGAAGGCCTTCCGCGGGGCCTCCCCGGCCCGGGCGGCCACGCCGGCCAGGGACAGCGCCAGCAGGAACCGGAGGGAGGGCCGCATCGCCCACTTTTTTAGCGGATTGCCGGACCTTTTCCAGCCCCGAGGCATCTATCGTCCCGGACCCTGCCGCCATGCCCTCCGTCTCAGCCTCGCCCCGCTGCCACGACTTCGGGTTCCCGCTGCTCGACACGCGGGTCCGGGTCGAGGACTTTCCCGGCGGCGTCCTGGTCCGCGCCTCCCGCAACAGCTTTTCCGAGCGCCAGAAGGAGCAGTTCGTGGCCTGGCTGGCCGCCGAGGGTTTCATCCCCGGCGAATACCGCTGGCTTCCGGTCGGCCGCGCCCGCGGCGTGCGCTGGGTGATCGACGTTTCGTGGATGCCGCAGGCCCCCGGCCCGCTCCGCCGGGCCTGGCGCCGCCTGAGATGGCTTTTTTGCCGCCGCCAGGGCAGGCTGGGAGCTTGAGCGATTTCCTCCGGCTTCTGCTCGGCGTCCTGGTGCGGCTGGCCCTGCTCGCCTGCATCCTCGTCGGGGCCGCGTTCATCCCCGCCGTCCAGACCTGGGCGGCGCAGTGGGAGCTGGCCCGCCATCCCGCGGCCCACGCCACGCTGGCCTCCTTCTGGGGCGGCTTCGGCCGGGTGCGCGCCGTCGACCTGCGGGTGAGCACCCGCGCCGGCGAGCTCTCGGTCCCCGAGGTGGAGGCGCGGCTTCCCCTCCTCGCCGGCTGGGCCGGACGCCGCGCGCGGATCCGCCAGCTCACCGCGCGGGGCTGGACCTTCACGGTCCGCGGCCCGGTCGGCGCCGACATGGAGAGCGCCTCCCTCCAGGGCGCGGCGGCGGCCCTGGCGGTCGCGCTCGACCGGCTGCGGCTGCCGGCGGACCTGGACGAGCTCGACGGCGTCGCGCTCGAGGGCGACGTGGTATTCCCGCTGGTGGCGGGCGAGGCGCGCACGGTCCACCTCAAGGTCGGCGGCGGCGGCCTGGCGGCCGGCAGGCCCGGCGTCTTCACCGTCTCCGCCACCGGGCTGAAGGGGAACTACGATCCGCCGGCGGTCCTCTTCGGCGTCCAGGGGCGCGTGGAGGTGGCGATGGACACGCCGCGGACGATTTCCCGCGTCGCCTTTTCCTCCGGCCTCCCGGCCAGCGCGCGCTTCGCGATCCCGGGAGCGACGGTGGAGGCGGCCGCGGCCCGCGGCCCCGCGGGCGAGACCTATTCCCTGCGCCTGGAGCGGGCGGGCCGGACGCTGGCCCGGCTCGCGGGCGGCTATTCCCCCGCCGAACGGCGCCTGGAGGGGGACTGGACGATCGACCTGGCCGATCGAGACACCTCCTGGCTCGCCGCCTCGGCGCTGGCGCCGCCCTTCGCCGCGCGCGGCTCCGGCCGCTTCAGCGCCAATCCCTTCACCCGCGAGGGCGAGGCCTCGGGCCAGCTCCACGCCGCGGCCACCCGGCCGGTGCCGGCGCTCCCCGCGGTCGGGCTGCTGCGGCTGGACGCCACCTTCGACGCGGCGCTCGACGCCTCGTCGCTGCGCGTGCGGCGGCTCGACGCCCGGATCGAGGGCGGCGCCTGCTCCGCGTCGGTCCAGGCGCTGCGGCCCTTCGCCTACGACCGCGCGGCGGCCGGGCTCAAGGCCGCCGACGCCGCGGCCGACTGGCTGCGCGTCTCCCTCCGCGGCCTGCCGCTCGCCTGGCTTCCGGCCCGCTGGAACGGCTATTCGCTCGACGCCGGCGTGCTGGAGGGCGACTTCACGCTGCGCGGCAACCAGGATGGCTTCGCCCTCCGCTCGCAGGCGCCGCTGGCGGCCCGCGGGGTCTCGCTGAGCCGGAACGGGCGCACCGTGGCCCGCGGCCTGGACCTCACCGCCGCCCTGGAGGCGGAGTCGTCGCCGGACCAGTGGAAGGTGCGGGCCGCCCCCCTCGCGATCGCGCGCGCCGGCCGGCCCCTGGCCACCGCCGACGCCACGCTGACCCGGCCCGCCGGGGAGGGCGGCGCGCTGGCGATCACCGCGAACTGGAAGGCGGAGCTGCCCGCCCTGGCCGCGGCCGGCCTGCTGCCTCCCTGGCTGCGGGGCCGCGCCGCCTCCGGCGAATGCGCCGCCAGCCTCGGCGAGCCCCTGGCCATCGAGGCCAAGGTGGCCTGGACCGGGCTCGACCCGCAGGACACGTTCAGCTGCGACCTCGAGACCAAGGGCGATCCCGCCGGCACCATGTCGATCAGCGGCCCGGTCAAGATCGCCACCGGGGCGAAGGCGACGGACCTCGCCGTGGACGGCGCCTGGATCCAGGACGACGAGGGCCGGTCGGTTCGCCTCCGGCTCACGGGCAAGTCCGCCTACGCCGAGCACCTGGAGGCCGCGCTGGCGCTGGTGACGGCGGCGGCGGGCGGGAGCCTCCCGCAATTCGCCGGGGCGCCCGCCGGACGCCGCGATGCCGCCCCCTTCTGGGGCTCGGCCAGCGGCGGGATCGCGGCGGAGTTCGAGACGCTCCAGGTCGGCGGGCGGCAGTTCACCGGCGTCGCCGGGGAGCTGCAGTTCGGCCGCGGCGCGATGCGGCTCGCCCATGCCCGCCTCGTCTGGCCGCAGCACGGCAAGCCGCGCGTGGCGCGGGGCGAGGCGGCCCTGGCGTTCGATGCGGCGGCGCCGGAGCCCTACCGGCTGACCGGCTCGGGGACGCTCGACGAGATCGAGATCGCCCCGCTCTTCGGCCCGGCGCGATTCGGCCATGGCCCCGCGGCCGAGGGGCGCTTCGCCGCGTCCGCCACCCTCTCCGGCTCCGGCGCGAACCTGCCCGGCCTGCTGCGCAATACCCGGGCCCAGTTCGAGCTCACCAGCACGACCGCGATCCTCCGGATGCTCGGGACCGACGTGGCCGAGCGGATCCCCCAGTCGGACAAGACCACGGTGGGGGAAAGGGCGGGCGCGGTCGGCTCCGCCGTCGGCCAGTTCTTCGGGATGGAGCGGCAGGACCTGCCCAAGAGCCAGCGCAACGTCCTCGCCCGCAACACCGACGCGGTGCTCCTGCTCAACAGCCAGCTCTCCGAGCTCGGCTTCGACCGCGCCAAGGCCACGGTGGTCCTCGCCCCCGGCGGCGCGGTGCGGCTGACGCGCCTGGAGATGGTCGCGCCCGACATCCGCCTCACCGGCACCGGCGGGATCGCGGCCGACCCCGGGGTGCCGCTGCGGGACCGGCCGCTCTCCGCCGAGCTGCAGCTGGGCGTGCGCGGCAGCTTCG
Source organism: Opitutaceae bacterium (assembly GCA_035546595.1). Taxonomy (GTDB): domain Bacteria; phylum Verrucomicrobiota; class Verrucomicrobiia; order Opitutales; family Opitutaceae; genus Palsa-1447. The sequence goes on along the minus strand of DASZWO010000068.1, from coordinate 51,841 downwards.
CCACCATCGCCTCCCAGGCGGGGCTGCCCGCCGGGCCCGAGGACCGCGGCGGCTACGCCGTGCTGCGCGATCCCATCCGCCTCGCCGGCACCCTGGCGCACGTCGACGCCTCCGGCTGGAGCCGGACGCTGCTGCAGGCGGCGCTGCCGAAGGCGGCCGCCAAGAAATAGCGCCGCTAGCGCGCGGGCCGGATCCGGCTCGCCGCCGACGCCAGGAACGGCAGGGCCGCCACCTGGAGGACGACGGAAAGGCCGGCCAGGGCGGGGAGCGAGCGCCCGTAGAGCCAGCCCATCGCGGCGCTGCCCGCGAACCAGGCGAGGCCGAAGCAGGTGTCGAAGACGCCGAAGCCGGTCGCGCGCCGCTCCCGGGGCAGGAGGTCGGCGAGGATGGCCTTGAGCAGCGCATCCTGCGCCCCGAGGCCGAGCCCCCAGAGCGCCGCGCCCGCCAGCGCCACCGCGAAGCCGCCGAAGAAGGCGCAGGGGGCGAAGGCCGCCCCCAGCAGGAAGGCCGCCAGCGCGGGCCAGCCCGCGCGGTCCCAGACCAGCCCGAAGAGCGGGGCGGAAAGGGCGCCTGCCGCCATCGCCACGGAGTAGAACACCGGGATCAGGTTCGGGGAGACCACGCCCGTGCGCTGGAAATGGTACGCCACGAGCGGAAAGTCGGCGAAGCCCGCCGCCAGCAGGGCGCCCCCCGCCACATAGAGCCAGTAGCCGCCGGAGAGCCCGGCGGGCTGGAGGAACCGGGCCTGCCGCCGCTCGAGCTCCTGCGGGCGGGGATAGCGCAGCCGCGCCGCCAGGAGGGTCGCCAGGCACAGCAGCGCGGGGACCAGCAGGATGGCGTAGGCCTGGTGGTAGCCGCCGCGGCGGTAGAGGACCCAGGCGGTGATGAGGGGTCCGATGGTGGCGCCGGTCTGGTCGAGGGCCTCGTTGAGCCCGAAGACCCAGCCCTGGCCGATCGACTTGCCGGCGTGGGAGAGCATGGCCTCGACCGCCGGCTTGCGGACGGCGCGGCCGGCGCGCTCCAGCACCATCAGCGCGGCGGCCAGCGGCCAGTTGCCCGCCAGGGCCAGGGCCGGCACGGCCAACAGGTTGACCGCGTAGCCGGCGAGGATCACCGCCCAGTACCGGTGGGTTCGATCGGCCCAGTAGCCGGCGACCGAGCGGAAGCCGTAGCCGACCAGCTCGCCGAAGCCGGCGACGAAGCCCACCGCGACGGCGCTGGCGCCGAGGGAGCCGAGGAATTCCCCGGCGAGCCCCCGCGCGCTCTCGTAGGTCATGTCCGCGAAGAGGTTGACCAGCCCGAAGGTGGCCACGAAGCGGAAGGCCCGCCGCGCGGTGTCGGCGGAGGGGGCGGCCGGGCGGTGCATCGGGCGAGATTGGCGGCCGCCGGATCGCGACGGAAGCCCAGAGCGGGCCAGGGGCGCGCCCGGTTGGCCGGCGGCCTGCAGCTGCTTGGCGCGACCCGGAACTTTGCCTTCTTCCGCGCGTCAGGCGGATTATTCCGATCGCCCAATGAGCCGAACCCCCATGACCCGCCGCGGCTTCCTGGGCCGCGTGGCCGGCGCCGCCGCCGCCGCCTCCCTGGCCCGCCCCCTCGCCGCCCAGACCCCGCAGCCCGCCGGCAAGGGGCGGCGCCCCAACGTCCTGCTATTCATGTCCGACGACATGCGGGTCGAGCTGAGCTGCTACGCCAGCCTCTTCGGCGGCATCACCCCGCACATCGACGCGCTGGCCGGCCAGGGCGTCCGCTTCGACCGGAACTACTGCCAGTACCCGATCTGCAACCCCTCGCGGGCCTCGCTGCTCAACAACCGCCATCCCACCACCACCGAGGTGCTGGGCAACCGCACCAACTGCCGCCTCCTGCACCCCGACTGGATCAGCCTGCCCCAGCTCTTCAAGGAGAACGGCTACGTCTCGATGCGGGCGGGCAAGATCTTCCACGACATCTACGACGATCCCAAGGCCTGGACCATCGGCGGGATGGCCAAGCTGCTGCCGGGCGGGGCGGGCGGGCGCAACCGCGACATCCCGCGGCCGGACCCGGCCAGCGTGCGGCCGGCGCCCTCGGACCGGCTCCGGATCGTCGGGCCCGACCAGCAGCACGAGCCCGACTTCCGCTCCGCGGACCGCGCCACCGCCTACGTCCTCCCCGCGCTCAGCGGCGACAACCAGCGGGCGGCCGAGTCGGACCGGCTGATCGTCCTCGACGGCGAGGGCGAGGGCCACCCCGACTATCACACCGCCGACCTGGCGATCAAATACCTGCGGGAGCACAAGGACGAGCCGTTCTTCATCGGCTGCGGCTTCGTCAAGCCCCACAGCCCCCCCTGCGCCACCCAGAAGTTCCTCGACCTCTATCCGCCGGAAAAGATCCAGCTCACGCCCGACTTCGCCTCCTGGCCGACGGTGCCGCCCGGCTTCCCCAGCGCCGCGATCCGCCGGCACAACGCCGATCTCTTCATCGGCCGCGGGGCGAGCGAGTTGGAGGCGAAGCAGACGATCCAGAGCTACCTCGCCGCGATCAGCTTCGCCGACTGGAACCTCGGCCGCGTCGTCGCCGAGGTCGACCGCCTGGGCCTGCGGGAGAACACCATCATGGTCTTCGTCGTCGACCATGGCTACCAGCTCGGGGAGAAGGGCAAGTGGTCGAAGGCGGGCTCGCTCTTCGAGATGGGCTGCCGCGTGCCGCTGATCATCGCCGCGCCGGGCATGGGCGGGAACGGGCGCAGCTGCTACCGGATCGTGCAGTCGGTCGACCTCTATTCCACCCTGGCCGAGCTCTGCGGGCTGGAAGTGCCCGCCGGCGGCGAGGGCACGAGCCTGCGGGCGCTGCTAGACGATCCCACCGCGCCCTGGGACCGGCCGGCTTACAGCATCTGGAGCGAGGATTCCCGGACGATCCACGGCACCGCCGTGCGCACCGACCGGTGGCGCTACGCCGAGTACGGGCCCAACGGGGTCAACGGCGCCATGCTCTTCGACGAGCGGGTCGACCCGCTGGAGATGACCAACCTCGCCTACCGGGAGAGCCACGCCGCGGTGGTGGCCGAACTCTCGGCGCTGACCCGCGGGTACTACTCCTGCCTGGGCAAGGGCGCGACCCGCGTCTAGACGTCCCGCGCGCAGCGGAAGCCGGTGTTGCCGGTCGAGCTGTCCGGGGTGTTGAAGGTCCGCGCCCCCACCCGGTAGCGGTTGCAGTAGGAGTGGTGGCAGAGGTAGCTGCCGCCGCGGATCACCTTGCGCTCGCCCTCCGGCGGCCCGGCGGGGTCCTGCCGCGGCCCGGCGAGGTGGAAGTCCCGGCTGAACCAGTCATGGCACCATTCCCAGACGTTGCCCGCCACGTTGTAGAGGCCGTAGCCGTTCGCCCGGAAGCTCCGGGCCGGGGCGGTGCCGACGAAGCCGTCCTCGGCGGTGTTCACCGCCGGGAACTCGCCCTGCCAGATGTTGCACATGTGCTTCCCGCCCGGCGTCAGCTCGTCGCCCCAGGCGAAGCGCTTCTGGACCAGGCCGCCGCGCGCCGCGCGCTCCCATTCCGCCTCGGTCGGCAGCCGCTTGCCGGCCCACTCCGCGTAGGCGCGGGCGTCGTTCCAGGAGACGTGGACCACGGGATGGTCCCAGCGCTTCTTGATGTTCGATCCGGGGCCCTCCGGATGCCGCCAGCTCGCCCCGTCGACCCGGCACCACCATTCGCTGCCGGCCACCCGCTCGGTGGAGCGCGCGAAGAGGCCCGGGGAAAGGAACTGGTAGAAGACGAAGGACCAGCCGAAGCGCTCCGCCTCGGTCTTGTGCCCGGTGGCGTTGACGAAATCGCCGAACTGCTCGTTGGTCACGCAGCAGGCGTCGAGGTGGAAGGGCTGCAGGGCGACCTCGCGCACCGGCCCCTCGCCGTCGGCCGGCCAGCCGTCCGGATCGGCCGAGCCCATCAGGAAGCTCCCCCCGGGGATGGCCCGCATCCCCTCGAGGGAGCCGCGGCTGACCCGCCGGAAGGCGTGCTCGCCCGGGGCGGCGGCCGGCGCGGAGGGGCCGCGCCCGGGGCTGCAGCAGGAGTCGCCGTGCATGCCCCAGTTGAGCCCGGGGCGGCGCGGGCCGCAACCCCGGCCTGGCCGCGGCGTGCATCTTGCCTCCCGGCTCGTTCGTAGCATGCTTCAGACACACCATGAAAACCCTCGCCCTCGCCCTTCTCCTCCCGGCGGCGGCCGCCCTGGCCGCCGCGCCGGCGCCGGCGGACCCCGCCAGCTGCACCAAGGACGGGCCGGTCTCCGCCTGCGGCCTGCCCTCGCACGTGGTGGTCGACATGTCCCAGGCCCGGGTCCGCCACAGCGACGCCGAATGGCGCAAGCTGCTCACCCCCGAGCAGTACGAGGTGACCCGCCAGCAGGGCACCGAGGAGGCCTTCCACAACGCCTACTGGGACAACCATGCGGACGGGGTCTACTTCTCGGTCTGCAGCGACACGCCGCTCTTCGACAGCCGGGACAAGTTCAACAGCGGCACCGGCTGGCCGAGCTTCACCAAGCCGATCGAGGGCTCCTTCGTGAAGGTGAACGTCGACACCAGCTACGGGATGGTGCGCGACGAGGTGCAGTGCTCGGTCGACGGCGCCCACCTGGGGCACGTCTTCGACGACGGCCCGGCGCCGGCCTACAAGCGCTACTGCATCGACTCGGCCGCGCTGCGCTTCGTGCCGCGGGCCCAATACCAGGCCTGGCTGGCCGCCCACGGCTCGCCGGTCGCCGCCAAATGACCCCCATGCGCCCATTCCGGCTCCTCTCCCTCCTTGCCGCCTGCGCCCTGCTGGCGGGCGCCGCCCGGGCCAGGACCGAATCGATCGTGCTCGGCGGCGGCTGCTTCTGGTGCATGGACGCGTCCTACAAGCTCCTGCCGGGCGTGGTCCACGTCACCTGCGGCTACGCCGGCGGCACGATGCCGCATCCCACCTACCAGGAGGTCTGCACCGAGACGACCGGCTACGCCGAGGTCGTGAAGGTGGACTACGACCCGGACCGGGTCTCGCTGGCGCGGGTGCTGGACTACTTCTGGGACGCGCACAACCCCACCCAGGTCGGCGGCCAGGGCCCCGACATGGGCTCGTCCTACCGCTCGATCATCCTCTACGCCAGCGAGGCGCAGCGGCTCGCCGCCGAGCGCTCCAAGGCCGAGGCCCAGAAGAGCTTCCAGGCCCCGATCACGACCGAGATCGTGCCGCTGGAGAAGTTCAAGTTCTGGCGGGCGGAGGAATACCACCAGGACTTCTTCGCCAAGCACCCCGACCAGGCCTACTGCACCAACGAGATCCAGCCCAAGGTCGACCACCTGAAGCGGCTGCTGCAGACGCAGGCCGCCCGCCCGCCGAAGGGCTGACCGCTCAGGCGGCCTCGGGGCGGGCCCCGGCAAGATCGGCGGACCGGCCGCGCCCCAGCAGCCGCCGGGCGATCACGACGTGGGTCGTGAAGAGGACGGGGACGGCGAAGAGCGGGACCAGCGCCAGGGGGAAGCCGGCGATTTCCGCCATCGAGCCGGGATGGACCCGGTTCAGCCAGCCGCCGGTGCCGACCGCCAGGAGGAGGTCGGCCACCCCCACCGCGCTCCAGAGCGCCAGCGCCCGCCGGAAGAGCGCGCCCTCCGGGGCCGCGAGCAGGAGCAGCGCGCCGGCCGCGGCCGCGATGTCGCCCCAGCCGGCCCGCTCGGCGAACAGGCGGGGGAGGCGGCCCTGCGCCGCGAGCCAGAGGAAGTAGGCCCCGACGAAGCGGACCAGATGGACCGCCAGCAGCCCGCGCAGCGGGACGGCCGCCCAGGCCCTGCGCGCCCAGGCGGCGCGCAGGGAGAGGAGGATCGAGCCGGCGGTGAGAACGGCGGCCAGGAGCGGGACGCCGGCCGGGGCGAGGCGGCGGGGGAGATCGGCGGCCGCGGCGGCGGCGACGGCCCCGCCCCAGAGGGCGAGGAGCCAGGAGAGGCGGAAGAGAGGGGTTTTCATCTTTATGACTTTAATTTAGCAAGTGACGCTGAGACTTGCTTTTTGCAAGTTAATTGCGAGCCTGGGTCCCGTGCCCGCCAAATCCCGCCGCTCCGTCTGCCCCGTCGCCTGCGCCCTCGACCTCCTCGGCGACCGCTGGACCCTGCTGGTCGTCCGCGACCTCTTTTGGGGCAAGTCGCGCTACGGGGAGTTCGCGGCCTCGCCGGAGAAGATCCCGACCAACCTTCTCGCCGACCGGCTGGCCCGGCTGGAAGCCGCGGGGATCGTGGACAGCGAGCGCTACCAGGACCATCCCCCGCGCCATGCCTACCGTCTGACCAAAAGGGGCCGCGAACTCGGCCCCATCCTCCGCGCCCTCGCGGGCTGGGGCCGGCGGCACATCGCCGGCACCCGCACCCGGGACGAGGTCGCGGCGGCCTGAGCGGCTACCCGCGGCGGCGCTCTTCCTCCGCCGCCTTGGCCCCGATCCTCGCCACCGCCTGCTCGATCCGGCGCGCCCGGGTCTCGGGCTTCTTCGCCTCCCCGATCCACCCGAGGTATTCGCGGCGGTGGGCGGGCGTGCAGCCGGCGAAGAACCCGGCCAGGCCGGCCCGCTGGAGCGCGGCGGCCAGGTCCGGCGGCGTCGCGGCGTCCATCGGGCCTAGTGCGCCCGGACCTCGTCGGCCAGCTTGAGGCCGACGATCCGGTGCGTGGCGGTGGAGGGATGCCCCTCGTGGTAGAAGAAGTAGGTCGTCGGATCGCCCTTCGGCACGGCATCCTGGTTGAAGATCTCCCGGCCGGCGCAGGCCGAGGTGACGTTCACGAGGCCGTAGTCGCCCGGATGCTGGATCACCTCGTCGAAGTCGGCGCCCCAGTGGTTGATCCAGGCGTCCACCCTGAGGTTGGCCCGCACGTCCGCGGCCAGGCCCGGGAGCGAGGGGTTGAGCCGGGTGCCCGCGGTCGCGAACTGCGGGATCTTCTCGGGCAGCTGCGCCAGGGTGAAGTGCCTTCCGCCCAGGTCCTTCAGCTCGCCGATCTCCTTGTGCAGGTTATCGAGCGTGGCCTGGAGGGGCAGGCCCCGGTCGTTCAGGCCGCCGGCGAGGAAGAACAGGGTCGTGTCCGGGTCGAACTTGATCTCGCCGGAGCGCACCCGGGCGGCGAAGTCGTCCACCTGGTTGATCATCCCGTAGCCGATCAGGGCGCCCTGCACCTTCCTGCCCAGGCCCTCGCCCGTGCGCGCGCCGCTGACCGCGAAGTCGATGCTCTTGCCGGCGCTGCCGGCCGCCTGGGGGATGGTGATCTCCAGCCCCATCTTCCAGGCCAGGTAGGCGACCGCGGTCGGGCCGTTGCCGTCCTCGTAGCCCGCGCCGATGTCGGAATAGCTGTCGCCAAAGACGTACATCCGGTCGTAGGTGGTGGCCGCCGCAGTCAGCGCGCCGAGGCCCGCGGCCAGGGCCCAGAACAGGGTTTTGCGAAGGGTCATGGCTCCCACTGTGGGCGCAACGTCCGCTCTCGGCAACCGTCTTGCCGCCACCCCATGGAAAACACCCCGCTCTCCCGCCGCGACTTCGTCAAGACCGCCTCGCTGGCCGCGACCGTCCTGGGCTCGGGCCTGTCCGCCCGCGCGCAACCCGCCGAGGCCCCCCGCGCGCCGGGGGACTTCTCGCGGCTCGGCCGGCCGCTGGTCGGCTTCCAGGCCGAGGTCGCCTACGTCGTGAAGTACGGGGTCGCGCGCTTCCTCGACGACGTCCAGGAGCGGGCCTCCGTCAACGCGCTCTTCCTCCACGGCGACCCGTTCGCCGCCTCCTGGGACGGCCTCGACCGCACCCGCGAGGCGCTGGGGGAGTTCGGGGCGGCCCATCCCGAATACTATAAGGACGTCGGGATGCCGGCCCGCGCCTTCGGCGCCGGCGACTTCGACTTCGCGGGCGCGATGGACCGGATTTCGGCCGAATGCCGCCGGCGGGGCGTCAAGGTCTTCGCCTGGATGGAGGACGACAACCGCCCGCAGCCGAAGATCCGGGGCATGGACCGGCTCTACGAGATCGACCTGCATGGCCGCCGGACCAGCGGCCACCCGGGCGGGCCCTGCCTCAACAACCCCTCATACCGCCGCCTCGTGGCCGCGCAGATCGAGGACTACCTCAAGTCCTTCCGCGTCGACGGCCTGCAGCGCGGCTCCGAGCGCCAGGGGCCGCTGAGCAACGCGCTCGGCGCCTGGCACCATGGGGCCAAGAGCGATCCCGGCAAGACCTCCTGCTTCTGCGAGTACTGCCTGGCCAAAGGCAAGGAGCAGGGCATCGACACCGACCGGGTGCGCGCCGGCTTCCTCGCCCTCGAGCCCTATGTGCGGAACGGCCGGGAGAAGAAGCGCCCCCGCGACGGCTACCACGTGGAGTTCTGGCGGCTGCTGCTCCGCCACCCGGAACTGCTCGCCTGGCAGACCTTCTGGGCCGACAGCATGCGGGAGACCCAGCGGGAATTCCACGCCAGGGCCAAGGCGATCCGGGCCGACGTCCCCGTCGGCTTCCACATCTGGCAGAACGCCTCCTTCCACCCCATCTACCGGGCCGAGCAGGACTACCAGCCCTACCTGGAATACGCCGACTTCCTCAAGCCGGTGGTCTACGACAACCCCGCGGCCGAGCGCATGGCCTCTTACGCCTACAGCGTCTCCCAGAACATGCTCGGGGACCTCACGCCGGCGCAGGCGCTGGAGTTCGACTACCGCGTGATGGACCTGCAGGAGCAGCCCTACGACCGGATCATCGGCGGGGGACGCAGCCGCTACGAGGCGCAGCTCGGGCAGCTGGCGGTGAACGAGACGCCGGCGCCAGCCCGCGCCTTCGAGCGCTTCTCCAGCGACTATGTCCTGCGCGAGACCAAGCGGGCGGCCGAGGCCCTGGCGGGCTCGGGCACCAAGCTCTGGCCCGGCCTGGGCATCGACGTCCAGGTCAAGAACAGCACCCCCGAGAGCGTGCGGGAGGCCGTCCACGCCATCTTCCAGGGCGGAGGCACCGGCCTGATCATCTGCACCTCCCACGCCGCGATGCGGCCGGACAACCTGAGCGCGGCCGGCGCCGCGCTGCGCGAACTCAAGCTGGCCTGAACCCCACTCCCGCCCCATGAAACCCTACCCCGCCCTCCTCCTGGCCTGCGCCCTCGCCGCGGCCCGCCTCGCCGCCGATCCCCTCAACTGCGACCTGTCCGGCTACCAGGCCCAGAGCGGCCTGAGCGCGGCGGTCTCCGGCGACGTCCTGACCGTGCAATGGACCGCCGGCGGCGGGCAGCAGCTGCGGGCGCGCTACGCCGTCGAGCGCGGGCAGCCCGTCGTCCGCGAGCTCGCGGTCCGGCGCGCCGGCCGCTGGTCGGCGGTGGCCGAGAACCTTATCCCGGAGTTCTGGGTGCAGACCGGGCACCGCCGGATCGACTACGCCGGGCTCGCCCCCCTGAAGCTGCTCGGCGTCGACACCAGCTCCAAGGAGGTGATCGAGCGCGAGGCCTGGGTCTCGTTCTGGGACGCCCCCTTCGTCATCCCCGGGGAGACCAAGCGCAACCCCGGGACGCCGCGGCAGGCGAGCGAGATCCAGCAGGCCCAGGGCGTCCTCGCCGCCAAGTCCTGCCGGGTGAAGACCGACGGCCAGCGCCTGGAGCTGGAATTCCCCGATTCCCTGGCGATGGGGATCTTCTCGGGCGGAATCCGCATCACGCACTACCGCGGCACCGGCCTCTTCCGGGTCGAGGCGATCGCGTCCACGCAGCACAACCTGGTCGCCTACAAGTATTCGGTCGATTTCCGGGGCGTCTCCACCAACGCCCTGCCCCGGGTCCGCTGGCTGGACACCGGCGGCAACGCCCAGCAGTACCGCTTCGGCGGCGGGCTGCACGATGGCCCGGTCACGGTGCGGGCCAAGAACCGGGTGATGGTGGCGGAGGGGCCGAACGGCTCCCTCGCCGTGCTGCCGCCGCCCACCGTCTTCTTTCCCGCGCGCGAGGTGGACACCAACCTGGGCTACGTCTGGTACCGCAAGGACGCGCCCGGCAGCTATTCCTTCGGGGTGAAGCAGGCGGACCACGAGGACGACACCCGCTACCTCCAGAACTTCGCGGTCTACAACGCCCCGCCCGGCACCTGGCAGCGGATGGCCTGCTACTTCATCCTCAGCCCCGACGACGCGTCGGGCGCGCGGGCCCAGGCGATGGCCTTCACCCGCAACGACACCTTCCCCGCCATCCCCGGCTACAAGACCTTCGTCAACCACTTCCACCTCCAGTTCGTCGACCGCCTGCGCGCGTCCGGCTCGCTCAACGGCGAATTCCCCGACCTGGCGGCGATGCGCGCGCTGGGGATCAACCTGGTCGGCCTGAGCGACTTCCACGCCGACAAGCTGCGCGCGGGCGACCCCGGGCCCGGCCGCTTCGCGGACCAGGCCGACTATTTCGAGGCCTGCCGCCGCGCCTCCGACACGGACTTCCTCGTCCTCCCGTGGGAGGAGCCCAGCGTCGCCTTCGGCGGGCACTACAACCTGATGGGGCCGCGTCCGATCTTCTTCTCGCGCGTGCGGCGGCCGGGCCAGCCCCTCACCGAGCAGGATCCGAAGTACGGCAAGGTCTACCACACCGGCTCGGCCGAGGCCATGCAGGGGATGATGGAGGCGGAGGACGCCTACTGGTACACCGCCCATCCCCGGACGAAGAGTTCGGCCGGCTACCCCGACGCCTACTGGGACAAGCCCTTCGTGAAGTCCGACCGCTACCTGGGAGTCGCCTTCAAGCCCGGCATGGGCATGGACCTTTCCGAGGACCGCCTGGCGGCCTGGCGCGGCTTCGGCGCGCTGGACGAGCTCAACAACCGGATCAGCGGCCTCGGACTCCGGCCCAAGGTCATCATCGGCGACGTCGACACCTATCAGAAATGGCCGCACGACGACCTCTATCCCGGCTTCACCGTCAACTACCTTAAGATCGACCGCGTCCCGGGGCCCGACGAGAGCTGGGCCCCGGTGCTCCACGCCCTCAGCCGCGGCGACTTTTTCGTCTCCACCGGCGAGATCCTGATCCGCAACTACGCGGTCCGGGGCCGGGGGGACCGGCGGACCATCGTGGCCGATGTCGATTGGACCTATCCGCCCGAGTTCGTCGAGGTGGTCTGGGGGGACGGCCAGACCACCGGCCGCCAGGTGATCCGCGCCACCGGCGCGGCCCCCCTCGCCACCCAGCACTTCGAGATCCCCTTCGACGCCGCCGGCAAGAAATGGGTGCGCTTCGCCGCCTGGGACTCGGCGGTCAACGGCGCCTGCGTCCAGCCGGTCTGGCTGGACTGAGCGGCGGCGGCCTGGGTCGGCATCGGCAGGCGCGGGTGAGGGGCTCCGCGCAGATCCGTCAGCCCGCCTCGCCGCCTCAGAGGGTCTGGAGGAAGGCCAGGAGCTGCTGCTGCGCGGCCGGCGCCAGCTGGACGTAGGCGTCGCGCGCCGCGGCCGCCTCGCCGTCGTGGGCCCGGATGGCCGCGTCCACCGTCGTGGCCCGGCCGTCGTGGAGGTAGAGCCGGCGCGCGGCCAATCCCCAGAGCGGGGCGGTGCGCATCTCCCGCGTCCCCGCGGCCGCCTGCGCGATCCCGTCGCCCAGCGCGCCCATGTCGTGGAGCAGCAGGTCGGAGTAAAGCGCCACCGTCCGCTGGCTCAGCGCCGCCACGGCTCCCGGCCCGGTGGTGAACGACGGGGTGTGGCAGGCGGCGCAGCCGGCGGACGCGAAGACCGGCGCGCCGGCGGCGGACTGGGGGCTGGCCGGCGCGGGCGCGGGGGCGGCGAGGTAGCGCATGTAGTCGGCGAACCGGTCGATGTCGGCGCGGCCGTCCGCCCCCGGCTGGTCTTCGGGCGGAGCGCCCAGGCTGATGAAGCGCGCGAGCAGCTGCGTGTTCCCGTCGGGCGCGGCCGGCGCGGGGAAGAGGCGGTTCGTGATCCCCATTTCGTTGTTGTAGGCGTCGCCCGCGAAGGCGAGCAGGGTCGCGTGCTGGGCCTTCCAGCCGAAGCGGCCCACCCGCGCCTCGCCGGTGGCCGGGTCGGTCACCCAGGCCACCTTCCCGCTGACCGCGCCGGTGCGCGAGCGCGCGGCGTTGGCGACGATGGATGCGTCGGGAATGGCCTCGATCAGGCCGGCGCCGTAGAGCGGCGTGGTCAGGCGCTTGGCCACCACGTTGGCCTGCTCGGGCACGGTCTCCTGCAGCGCCGGCGCGATGGCGCGGGCATGCAGCAGGGTCCCGTCGAGCGAGGCGAGCGGATCGAAGACCCCGTCGACCGAACGGCCGAAGCGGGTGACGGTGACCGCGCTGGCCCCGCCGGAGGCGGGCGCCGCGTGGCAGGCGACGCAGGAAACGTTGTTGAAGATCGGGCCGAGCCCGGTCGCCGGGGTCTCCGCCACCGCGAACTGGGCCCGGCCCGTCTGGAAGGCGGCCAGCTGGTCGGAGCCGAGGCCGGCGAGCGGCTGGCCCAGGCCGCGCCCGCCGGGGGCCGGGGCCGGAGGAGGCGGCGCCGGCCGCTGCGCCCGGGCGGGGAAGATCGGAGTCAATCCGGCCAGTGCGGCCAAAACGGCGGCCAGGAGGGGTTTCATGGGGCGATCCTACCCTGCGGGCGGTTAAGCTCCGATGAACGGCGCATTCATCTTTCCTTAATCCGGGGCCCGCTATGCTCGGAGCCGACCCATGCGCCTGCTGATCATCGAGGACGAGCCCGACCTGCTTTCCGGCCTGGTGCGCGCGCTGCGCAAGGAAGGCTACTCGGTCGATGCCGCGGCGGACGGGGAGGAGGGCCTGCTCAAGGCGGAGGGGACCGACTACGACGCCGTCGTGCTCGACGTCATGCTGCCGAAGCTCGACGGCTGGGAGGTCCTGGCGCGGCTGCGCCGACGCAAGGCGACCCCGGTCCTGATGCTCACCGCCCGCGACCGGACCGCGGACCGGGTCCGGGGCCTGGACACCGGGGCGGACGACTACCTGGTCAAGCCGTTCGACCTGAGCGAGCTCTTCGCGCGGCTGCGGGCCCTGATCCGGCGCGGCGCCGGCCAGCCGCAGGCGGCGCTCGAGCTCGGCCCCGTCCGGATCGAATTCGCCACCCGCTGCGTGACCCGCGGGGGGCTGCCGGTCACCCTGACCGGCCGGGAGTTCGTGGTCCTGGAGTACCTCGCCCTCCACCGGGGCGAGGTCGTCACCCGGACCGCGCTCTACGAGCACGTCTTCGACGAGAACTCGGACACGCTCTCCAACCTGATCGACGTGCACGTGTTCAACCTGCGCAAGAAGCTCGGCCACGAATTCATCGAGACCCTGCGCGGGCAGGGCTACCGCATCCCGTGAGGGCGCGCCATTCGATCCGCTGGCAGATCCAGTTCTGGTACGGCCTGCTGCTGGCCGCGGTGCTCGCCGGCTTGAGCTTCTCGGCGCTGGAGCTGGAGCGGGGACGGCTGGACCGGACGGTGGACGACGACCTGAGGCGGCGGGTGATGCAAATCGCGCGCGCGCTGCGCCCGCCGGGGCCGCCGCCCGCCGCCCCGGGCCTGGGGCCGGCGGAAGCCCCGCCTGGGCCCCCGCTCGATTTCCCCTGGGCCCTGGACGGCGACGGGGGCCACCACCTCTACTATGCGCTCTGGCTGCACAACGGCCCCCGCCTGACGCGCTCCGCCGGGGCGCCGCCGGACATCCCCCGGCCCCGGGGCTCGGGCGAGGGCCTGCGCGTGCGGGCGGGCTGGCACGAGGCCTACGTCATCCCCCACCCGGGAGACTGCATCCTGGTCGGCGGCTCGACGGGGCCGGAGGAGGCGGCGCTGCGCCGCTTCGCCCTGATCCTGGCCGCCGTCGCCGCCGGGATCCTGACCCTCGGGCTCGCCGGCGGCGCCTGGCTGGTCGGACGCGCCCTGCGGCCGATCGGGCTGATCGCCGAAGCGGCGAACCGGATCGCCGCGGGCGACCTGAGCCGGCGGATCGAGGCCCCCAAAAGCCAAAGCGAGCTGGGCGCCCTGGTCGCGGTCCTCAACGACTCCTTCGCCCGCCTCGAGGCGGCCTTCGCGCGCCAGGCGCGCTTCACCGCCGACGCCGCCCATGAATTGCGGACGCCGGTGACCGTCATGCTGATGCACGCCCAGAACGGGCTCGCGGCCGAGGGCGGCACGGAGGAGCAGAAGGAGGCGTTCGCGGCCTGCCAGCGGTCGGCCCAGCACATGCGGCGGCTGATCGAGTCCCTGCTCCAGCTCGCCCGGCTGGACTCCGCCGCCGCGGCGCGCCCGGCGGCGCGTTTCTCCCTGGGCGGCCCGGCCGGCGAGGCCGCCGAGCGGCTGCGGCCCCTGGCGGCCGCCCGCCGCATCGCGATCGAGCTCGACCTCGCCCCCGCCCCCTGCGCCGGCGATCCCGCCCGGATCGAGCAGGTCGCGGCCAACCTCATCGACAACGCCATCCACTACAACCGCGACGGGGGGCGGGTGCGCGTCGCCACCCGCCGGGAGGGGGCCTGGAGCACGCTGGCGGTCACCGACACCGGCACCGGCATCGCCGCCGAGCATCTCCCGCACGTCTTCGAGCGCTTCTACCGCGCCGACCCGGCGCGCACCACCCAGGCCGGCCGCAGCGGCCTGGGCCTGGCCATCGCCCGCGCGGTGGTCGAGGCCCATGGCGGGACGATCGAGGTCAGCAGCGAGCCGGGGCTGGGCACGACCTTTCTCGTCCGCCTTCCGGCGGGGTGAGCCTCAGCGCTCGTAGCCCCACTCGTTGATCCAGTGGAATCCGCGGGTGACGAGGAAGTGGGGCGGCGAGGCGGGCAGCCGCTGCAGCCGCAGCGTCAGCGGGCGCTTTTTCGCCTCCCGCACCAGCACCAGGTGGTCCTGGTCGGGCATCGAATAGCCGAACAGCCCCAGTCCGGTCCCCACCCCGCCCAGCCGCAGCTCGTGCTTGTCCGCATTGTACCCGAAATTGCAGCGCCAGAGGGCGCCGTCGGCCGCGCGCCAAAATCCCTGCTGCCGGTCGTCGATGTAGAGGGCGACGAGCGGCTGGCCCTCGGCGGAGAGCGGAGCCGGCCCGCCGGAGGAGGATTGCAGGGACCACGCGCCCAGGATCGGCGCGGGGGCCTGCGCCCGGAGGTGCTGCCTCCACCCCAGGGTCATGAGCACGGTCAGGCCCGCGAGATAGAGCCCGAAGAAGGTCCACTCCACCGCCGCCAGCGCGATCCGCCCGCGCCGTCCCGCCAGCGGCGGGACCCAGGCGCCGCGAAGCTGCGCCGGGCGTCCGCGCACAAACAGGTCCCAGAGCGGACCCACGTCGGGCAGCAGCAGCACCAGGCAGATCAGCTCGGTGTGGAACGAAAAGAGCTTCACCGGCACGTCGAAGAAGAAATTGTACAGGACCACGTTGGCCATGACCGCCAGGCTCACCAGGGCGCCCAGGGTCGCCGTCCGGCGGATCAGGATCAGCACGCCGCCCAGCGCCTCCGCCGCGCCGCAGATCATCTCGTAGGAGGGATGGAGCCCGACGAAGGTCCAGAGCAGGGTCATCGGCGAGGAATTGCCGACGGTGTTGCCCAGGATGGCCTCGCTGGGGAAGCGCATCTGCAGGGGGAAGAGCTTGGCGAAGCCGTAGACCAGCATGGTCAGGCCCACCGTCAGCCGCAGGAAGAGCCGGAGCCAGGCGTGCAGCGTCCGGTAGTGGGGCCGCCGCCAGTCGAGCGCGGACCAGAGCGCTCCGCCCGCCAGCGCGGTGATCGCGAAGAGCAGGACGCGGACGTAATTGAGCGCGGTGTCCCCGCTCCCGCCGGAGTGCCATTTCGCGGCGACGCCGCTGAGGTGGAACCAGCCCGGGCCCCAGGCCTGGGCCGCCGCCATCCACGGCTTGGACAGCCAGGCGGTCACCCAGGGAAGCGGCAGGAAGACGACGTTGCCGTTGGCCAGCCCGTAGACGGCCAGATAGACGAACCCGACGCGGAAGACTACCCGGAGGGCGGGACTCCATCGGTCCGGAGCCTCGGGCGCCCCGTTCACGGGCGGGGGGCCGCCGGCGCAGGCGCCGCGGGCGGGGGCGCGGGCGGAACCGGATGGGGCCCGCGGACCACGTAGTAGGTCCGGACCCGCTCGACGGCCGCCTCCCAGGCCTGGTTCCAGCGCTCGACCGGCAGGCTGAAGCCCTTGCCCTCGCTCCCGGCGTAATCGGCGGGCCAATGCTGGTCGTAGGCGGCGCTGTCGCGCGTCTTCTCGGCGAGCTTGATCCCGTCGTCGATCGCCCCCGACACCTTGTCCGGGTTGGCCCGGATGAAGGCCATCGACTGCTTGAAGACGTCCATCCCGCCCAGGGCGAACGCGCGGACAAAAAACCGGTCGTCCTCCAGGATGACCTTCTGCGCCGCGGGGGTGGCGAAGCGCAGGACGTCGTACCAGCCGAGGATCGCGTTCATCGCCACCGCCGACATCCACTTATCGGCGCCCTCGCGCGGGATGAAGAACACGCCGAGGATGTCCATGTTCTCCATCGGGGTCCGGTTGAGCGGGTGCTCCTCGAAGTCGTTGAGAATGGCGTTGAAGACCTGCTTCGACTGGAGGTCGTTGGCCTCAACTCCGCGCACCGTGGCGAAGAACTGGTCGCGGCGCTGCTGCCAGAGGGGGCGGTTGGCGTCGGGCTTGGGCGCGGCCAGCGCCGACGGGACGTCGGCGCGGAGCGGGACGGCGGCGAGCAGGGGGAGGAGAAGGAGCGGGCGAAGGGGAATGCGCACGTTGCCGCAGTAAGGCGCTCCGGGACACGGGCTGTCAATTCCGGCCCCGAACCTCCCTCGCATCCCTTGGCGGCCGCTCCTTTTGGCCGGGTCATCCGTCAGGCAGGGAATGCTACGCCTACCCCTCCCCTGCCTCCTGGCCGCCCTCGCGGCCGCCCCGCTTTCGTCCCGCGCCGCCGACCTGGCCCGGGAGCCGATGGACTTCTCCTCCGCCGGCTACGGCGGAGGAGGCGTCGCCCTCCCGGCCGTGGCCGCCCGGATCACCGTGGCGCCGACCGGCGGGGACGACACCCGCGCCCTCCAGGGCGCGATCGACGCGGTCTCCCGCCTTCCCCTCGACGCCGCCGGCTTCCGCGGCGCGGTCTCGCTCCAGGCCGGAACGTACCGCCTGGCCGGGGGCCTGAAGATCCGGGCCTCGGGCGTCGTCCTGCGCGGGCACGGCACGGTGCTGGTCGCCACCGGGCAATCGCGGCGGACCCTGATCGACATCGCCGGCAGCGGCGAGCCCCGGCCCGGGCCCGCCATCGCTGTCGCGGCCGAAACGGTGCCCGCGGGCGCGCGCGTGCTTCCGCTCGCAAGCGTCGACGGCCTCTCGGCCGGCCAGCGGGTGCTGGTCCGGCGGCCCTGCACCCAGGCCTGGATCTCGGCCCTGGGCATGGCCAAGTTCGCCGGCAACTACGCGGAGCTCCGCCTCGACTGGATCCCCGGCTCCCGCGACATCACCTGGGAGCGGACGATCACGGCGGTGGACCCGGCGGCGCGCGCCATCACGCTGGACGCGCCGATCACGACCGCCCTGGAGGGGAAGTTCGGCGGCGGCACCGTCCGGGCCTTCTCCTGGACGGGCCGGATCCGGCAGGTCGGCGTCGAAGGGCTGACGCTGCTGAGCGAATTCGACCAGGGGCATCCCAACGACGAGGAGCATTCCTGGATCGCCGTCGCCCTGGACCGGGTGGAGGACGCCTGGGTGCGGAACGTGAGCGCGCGGCACTTCGTCACCGGCTGCGTCTGGGTCGGCCACCAGGCCCGCGCGGTCACGGTCGAGGACTGCGCCAGCCTCGAGCCCGAGGCGGAACCGGGCTCCTGGCGGCGGCTGGGCTTCTACGTGGACGGGCAGCAGACCCTGGTGCTGCGCTGCCTGAGCGAGGACGGCCGGCACGAGTTCGCGGCCGGACTCTGCTCCGCCGGCCCCAATGTCTTTCTCGCCTGCCGCACCGTCCGCTCCCAGGTCGACATCGGCCCGTTCGAGAGCTGGTCGAGCGGGGCGCTCTACGACGGGCTCTCCATCGGCGGCGCCGGGCTCTCCTTCCAGAACATCGGGCCGCTGACCCAGGGCGCCGGCTGGACGGCGGCGAACGACACGGTCTGGAACACGGCGATGGCCAGCCTCTTCAAGTCGGACAATCCGCCCGGCGCGGTCAACCGCATCGTGGTCGACGCCGCCACCCCCTCGCTCTACCGGGCGCAGCTGGCGGCCCGCGCCGGCGAGGCCGCGGTGGCCGCGCTGCAGCCGGCCCCGCCGCCCCCCGATCCCGCGGGGCTCGCCGCCCTGGACCCGGCCTCCCTGCCGGCCCCGGCCGCGCCGGCGGCCCATCCGCTCAGCCTGGTGGGCGGCTACTTCGTGGTCGACGGCCGCGCCGTCTTCGGCGGCTCGATGAGCTCGGCGCTCTGGAAGGGGCAGCTGGTGCCCGGACGGGAGCGCGAGACCGGCACCAGCCCCACCCGCTGGGCGCCCGGGCGCGCCGGCCCCAGCCTCACCGAGGACCTGGCCGCCCTGGCCGGGCGGATGAAGGCGGAGCATGCTTCGATCTACTGGGCCTTCCCCGGCCTGTGGTACGACCGGCGCCGCGAGGAGCACCTCATCACCCGGCGGCTCGACGGCGACGCCTACGGGCCCTTCTTCGAATCCCCCTGGCGCCGCACGGGCCGGGGTCAGGCCTGGGACGGCCTGAGCCAGTACGACCTGACCCGCTTCAATCCCTGGTACTTTTCGCGGATGCGGGAGATGGCCGACGACTGCGCCGCCCAGGGGCGGATCTTCGCCTGCCAGCTCTACTGCAACCACAACGTGGAGGAGGCGTCGGCGCATTTCGCGGAGTACGCCTGGCGCTCGGCCAACAACATCAACCACACCGGCTTCCCCGAGCCCCCGCCCTTCGAGAACGCGGCGCAGAACCGCATCCACATCGCCGACCAGTTCTACGACGTCAACGACCCGGTCCGCCGGCCCCTGCACGAGCTCTACATCCGGCACACCCTCGACGTGCTGGCGGGCTCGCCGAACCTGATCGTGACGCTGGGCTACCAGTACGCCGGCCCCCTCCCCTTCCAGCAGTTCTTCATCGACACCGTGGCCGCCTGGGAGAAGGAGCACCACCGCCATGTCCGGCTCGTGCTGCAGACGAGCAAGGCCGTGACCGACGCGATCCTGGCCGATCCGGCCCGCGCCGCGGCGGTCGACGCCATCGACACGCGCTACTGGCAGTACCTGGCCAACGGGAAGCTCTTCGCCCCGGACGGCCTGGGCAAGCTGGCCTTCCGGGAGCTGCGGACCAACGCCTTCGGCCGCGACGCGGCCATCCCCACCAAGGCCGAGTACGTCTACCGCCAGGTCCGCGAGTACCGCGACCGCTTTCCCGCCAAGGCCGTCATCGCCGGCACCGGCGGCTTCGGCCCCATCCCCGTGCTGATGGCGGGCGGCGCCGAATACCTCTCGGCCGAGGGCCAGGTGGCCCGCGCGGGCGGCGAGCACAACGACGCCGCCCTGGACGACTTCGTCGCCCGCGAGGTGGCGGCCGACCTGCCCGCGATGCGCCCGGCGGACGGGCTGGTCCCGGGCGCGTGGTGCCTGGGCGCGGCGGGCCGCGGCTGGCTGGTGTATTCCCCGGGCGGGGAGACGATCCGCTTCGCCCGCGACCCGGGCCTCTCCGGCTCCCGGGCGCTGTGGTTCAACCCCCGCACCGGCCAGACGCAGCCGGCCCAGGGCCGGGACGGGGCCTTCGGCAAGCCGACGGCGGAGGCCTGGCTGCTCTGGGTCCGGGCCTGATCCGGGCGCCTACCGGTCCACCCGGACCAGGAAGCGCTCGAGCGCGTCGCGGTCGATCTCGTAGCCCAGCCCCGGCTTGGTCGGGGCCCGGACGTAGCCGTCCGCGTCGATCCGGAACTTGTCCTTCATGTAGGGCCGGTCGGAGGAGCCCTGCGGCACCGTCATCTCGAACCAGCGGTTGTTCGGCATCGCCAGCTCGAGGTGGAAGTGCACCGCGTGGTTGAAGGCCTCGCCCCAGTTGTGGGGCACGCACTCCATCTCGAAGCACTCGGCCATGTGGGCGAGCTTCAGCCCGCCGGTGATCCCGCCGACGTTGTCCACGATGAAGCGGACCGCATCGGTGGCGTTGCGCCGGAGGTACTCCGGATAGTCGTAGATCGAGGTGAGGAATTCGCCGATGTGGATCGGGATGTCCAGGTCGCGGCAGAGCTGCGCCAGGCCCTCGATGTCCTTGGTCGGGAGGGGATCCTCGTAGAAGATGTAGCCCATCTCCTGCACCGCGCGGCCCACCTTGATCGCCTCCTCGCGGGTGTAGACCCCCACCGGGTCGATCATCAGGGTGAAGTCGTCACCCACCGCCTCGCGCACCGCCTTGGCCACGGCGATGTCCAGCTTGTAGTCGTGGCCGCCGTTGGGCGAGGGCGGGTGGATCTTGTACGCCTTGAATCCCTGCGCCTTGCAGGTCTTCGCCTCCTCCACGAACTGCTCCAGGGTGTCATGGTGCTGGGTGCTGGCGTAGGCCAGGACCTTGTCGCGGTAGGCCCCGAGGATGCGGTAGACGGGCAGGCCGACCGCCTTGCCCAGGATGTCCCAGAGGGAATTGTCGATGGCGGAGGCGTAGGCGCTCTGGCCCACCCGGCGTTTCTCCGGGATCCACTGCGAGGTCAGCGCCGGCAGGTCGAGGACGCTCCGGCCGACGCAGGCGCTCTTGGCGAAGTCCAGCCAGCCGAGCGTCGTCCAGTTGGGGTGGAAATAGTGCTCCTCCAGGATGTAGTTCCCCTCAATCCCGCTGTTGGTGACGATCGACGCGATCTGCACGTGCCCGCCGTAGAGCGCGGCGGCCACGCCCTGCCCGCGCGGGCTGGCCGCGATGATCGCGGGGTCCTGGCGGGGCATCTTGCGCCGGTCGAGGACGTAGACCTTGACCTCCTTGATCGTGAGGTCGGGCAGGTCGCCGGCCTTGGCGCCGACGGATTCCGCGGCGGCTCGGGCCGGACTGGCGAGGATGGCGCCGAAGGCCCCCAGGGCCGAGGCGCCGAGGAAGTGGCGGCGGGAGAATTCGGCCTGCATCTTCAGGCCTTGAGCCAGGGTTCGAGGTAGGTGTGGAGGTCGGAGGTGACCTCGCCGTCGTCCAGGGTGAGGCCGGGCCGCCGGCCCCCGCCGCCGCCTCCGCCGGCGGCCACGCCGCCCGCCGCCGAGGGCTTGCGGAAGTGCGCGTCGGGCTTGAAGACGCCGCGCGAGATCAGGAGGTGGTTCTGGTCCATCCCGCCCAGGCTGTCGAAGGCGAGGATGCGGCCGAACATGTCGAAGGCTTCGCGCTTGCGGCCGGCGTGGAAGAGGTCGAAGGCCGCGGCGTAGACGTCGCCCAGGCCGGTGTAGGGGCAGTGCCCGCTGAACCCGAGCTCCATCTCCGCGATCATGGTGCGCACCCCCTGCCCGGCAAAGATCCTCAGCTGGTCATGGGTGCGGCGGCGCAGCTCGCCGACGCGCTGGAGGGGGACGCCCGCCTCGTCCTTCACGCCCTTGAGGGTGGGAATCGTCTGCTGCATCTGGACCACCAGGTCCACGCTCATGCTGCCCACGCACTGGGCGAAGAGCGGCAGGTCGGTGATCTTGCCCACCTGCTGGTAGTAGTCGAGGAGCTGCTTCTCGTCGGTGACGCCGCCCGGCGGCAGCGAGATGATCGCGTCCGCGCCGTGCGCGGCCGCGTGCTGGGCGAAGCGGCCCACCTGGGCCAGGTCCTTCCCCTGCACGCCGATCACCAGCGCGGTGGTCCCGCCCTTGCCCGCGGCCAGGATGGCCTCCGCCCCCGTCATGCGCTCCGCCTCGTCCATCGTGCTCCAGCCGCTGGCCAGCTGCGGCCACATCAGCCCGTGCACGCCGCCCTTGTTGCAGAAGGTCACCTGGGCCGCCAGGGAATCGGTGTCGAGCTTGTCGTCCGGGGTGAAGGGCGTCTCGGCGATCGGAAACACGCCGCGGAGCTGCTTGCCGCCGGGGGCCGCGGCCGGGGCCTGGGCGCGGGCCTGGCGGGCGGCCAGGGCCAGCCCGAGGGCGCCGGCGCCGAGGACCTGGAGGAATTCGCGGCGGGGGAGCGGGCGGGGGGAGTCGGGGGAGCGGTTCATAAAAGGGGTCAGCGGTCGATCCGGACCAGCATCCTGTCCAGGGCGTCGCGGTCGAGGGTCATGCCCAGGCCCGGGCCCTTCGGCGCGTGCACGTAGCCGTCCTGGTCGATCCGGAACTTCTCCTTGAGGTAGGGCCGGTCCGTCAGGGTCGGCGGATACGGCATTTCAAACCAGTAGGTGTTGGGCAGGGCCAGCTCGAGCTGGAAGTGGACCGCCAGGTCGAAGCCGTTGCCCCAGTTGTGCGGGGTGCAGGGCATGCCGAAGGCGTCGGCCAGCTGGCCGACCCGGAAGGACCCGGTGATTCCGCCGACGTTGTCGGAGATGAGCCGGACGATGTCGAGGGCCCCCCGGCGGATGTACTCGGCGTAGGCCTGGATGGAGTAGAGGAATTCGCCGACCTCGATCGGCACGGTCAGCTTCTGCCGCAGCTCGATCAGCCCCTCGATGTCGGTGCTCGGGATCGGATCCTCGAAGGAGGAGTAGTTGTACTCCTCCAGCGCCCGGCCCACCCGCAGCGCCTCGAAGACGTTGTAGCGCTGCACCGGGTCGAAGAGCAGGGTGAACTCCGGGCCGACCGCCTCGCGCACCGACTTGATCTCCTCGATGTGCCCGACGTAGGCCGGGATGGGGAGGCCGGAGGGGTGCTGGCCGGGGCCCGGGTGGATCTTGTAGCACTTGAAGCCCATCGCCTTCGCCTGCAGCGCCTGGGGCGCGAAATCCTCGATGGTGGGGAGGTGCAGCGAGCTGCCGTAGGCCAGCATCCGGTCCTTGGTGCCGCCCAGCAGCTTGTAGATCGGGCGGTCGACCGCCTTGCCCAGGATGTCCCAGAGGCAGACGTCGATGATCGCGGCGTGGTAATTGGTGTCCTCCGGCAGCTGGCTGCCGAGGTGGATGCCGTTGGGGTAGCCGAAGCCGCCGACGAAGGCGGCGCGGGGCCCGAAGCCCCCGACCGGGTGGATCTTTTGGTTCAGGCCCGCGATGAGCCGCGGCAGCAGGTCCAGGACGCTGTTGCCGAGGCAGACGCTCTTGGCGTACTCCAGCCAGCCGGTGCCGGCGACGCGGTTGCCCAGGGTGTAGTTGCCCTCGATCCCGCTGGCGGTGACGAGCGAGACGATCTCGCCGCTCTCCGGGCTGTTGATCCGGCGGATCGCCGGCCCGAGGTTGGTGACGTAGACCTTGACCTCCTTGATCGTGAGGTCGGGCAGGTCGGACGGCTTGACCCCGGCCGCGTCGGCCGCGGCGCGGGCGGGATGGGCGAGCGCGGCGGCGCCGGCCAGGCCAAGGGCGGAGGCGCCGAGAAAATCCCGGCGGGAGAATTGGCGGGGTCTCATCAGGGAGGGGCGTTGATCCTGACGCAGGAGGAGGGTCGGAGGGACCGGAGATTTTTTCGAAAACTTCGGCGTCGGACAGTTCGTCCTGCGTGCATAAGGCTTGGGCTGGGCCGGCGAATCGCCTTTGCTGCTCGCCGCCCCCGGGCCGCTCCCACCCCTGATGTCCCCCGAAACGCCCCGCCGCGACGACGGCCAGCCGCCCAGCGGCGCCCGCCACTGGGTCGTGGCCTTCGCCGCCGCGCTCGCCGTCATCACCTACATCGACCGCACCTGCATGTCCGTGGCCAAGGTGCCGATGGCGGCCGACCTGGGGCTGAGCACGGTGCAGATGGGATACGTCTTCTCGTCCTTCTTCTTCGCCTACGCGATCTTCGAGATCCCGGGCGGCTGGCTGGGCGACCTGATCGGCCCGCGGAAGGTCCTGATGCGGGTGGTCCTGCTCTGGTCCTGCTTCACCGCCTTCACCGGCCGGGTCTGGAGCCTGGCGTCGCTGCTCGTCACCCAGTTCTGCTTCGGCGCCGGCGAGGCCGGCGGCTTCCCCAACCTGGCCAAGGCCTTCATCCACTGGCTGCCGCGCCGGGAGCGCAACCGGGCGATCAGCACGATGTGGCTCGCGACGCGCTGGGGCGCCGCGGTCACGCCCGCCCTGGCGGTCTGGGTCATCTCCCTGGTCGGCTGGCGCTGGGCCTTCGCGGTGATTTCCATCCCGGGTTTCATCTGGGCCTTCGCCTTCTGGAAGTGGTACCGGGACGACCCCGCCCAGCACCCCGGGGTCAACGCGGCCGAGCTGAAGCTCATCACCGAGACCCGGCCGGCGCCGGTGGCGCACGCCGGCGTCCCCTGGCGCAAGATCCTCTCCTCCCGCTCGGTCTGGCTGCTGCTGCTCCAGTACTTCTGCTTCGCCTACGGGTGGTACTTCTACATCACCTGGCTGCCCACCTATCTGAAGGAGGCCCGCGGCCTGGCGCTGCAGAAGAGCGCGCTCCTCTCCGGGCTGCCGCTCTTCATGGGCGGCTTCGCCTGCGTCTTCTCCGGCTGGTTCGCCGGCTGGCTGGCGGACCGCGGCTGCAATCTGGTGCGAGTCCGCCGCGGCCTCGCCTGCACCGGCTTCTGGGGCGCCGCGGCGCTCCTGCTGATCAGCCCGCGCATCTCCGATCCGGTCCTGGCGATGGTGGCGATGGGCCTGGCCAGCTTCTCCCTCGACCTCTCGCTGCCGATGGGATGGCGCGCGGCGATGGACGTGGGCGGGCGCTACGCCGGCACCGTCACCGGCACGATGAACACGGCCGCCCAGATCGGCGGCATCGTCAGCCCGATCGCCGTGGGCTACATCCTCCAGTACATGAACCACAACTGGACCCTGACCTTCCTGATCTCGGC
Source organism: Opitutaceae bacterium (assembly GCA_035546595.1). Lineage (GTDB taxonomy): Bacteria > Verrucomicrobiota > Verrucomicrobiia > Opitutales > Opitutaceae > Palsa-1447. The sequence continues at coordinate 27,048 of DASZWO010000068.1, read as the reverse complement.
GGTGATCTACGTCGTCGGCGGCCTCTGCTGGCTGGCGATCGACCCGGTCACCCCGGTCGAACCCTCCCCATGAAGCCGCCCCAAATCTCCCGCCGCCGATTCATCGGCCAGGTCGGCGCCGCCGCCGCGGCCGCCGCCCTCCTGCCGCGCGCCCTGCGCGCCGCCTCGCCCCTCGACGACATCCCGATCATCGACACCCACATCCACCTCTTCGACGGCCGGCGCCCGCAGGGCGCTCCCTACAAGGGCGGCAAGGGCTTCAAGGGCGGCGTGGCGCTGCCCGAGATGTACGAGCGGATCGCGCGGCCCCTCGGGATCGTCGGGGCGATCGAAATCGACGCCAGCCCCTGGGTGGAGGACAACCTCTGGGTCCTGGAGACGATCCAGCCCTCCGCCTTCATGGTGGGCACGGTCGGCAACCTGCAGCCGGAGAAGCCGGAGTTCGCCGCCTATCTCGAGCGCTACGCCAAGAACCCGCTCTTCCGGGGCATCCGCTACGGCAACAACTGGGGCTACAACATCGTGGCCCAGGCGGACAATCCCGTCTTCATCGCCGGCCTCAAGCGCATGGCGGAGCTCGGCCTGGTGCTCGACACCGCCAACCCCCGCGTCGACCTGCTCCAGGCCGTGGTCAAGGTGAGCGACGCGGTCCCGGACCTCACCATCATCATCGACCACCTCCCCTCGCTCGATCCCACCCCGGCGAACCAGGCCGCCTACGACGCGGTGATGCGGGAGCTGGCGCCCCGCCCCAAGGTCTACACCAAGCTTTCCGAGATCGTCCATCCCACGGGCGGCTTCCGCGGGCCGGTCACCCCCGGCCTGGCGGCGCATAAGGACCGGCTGGACACCATCATCGGGACCTTCGGGGAGGACCGCGTCGTCTTCGGCAGCGACTGGCCGAACTGCGTCGGCGTTTCCGAGGTGCCCGACACCGTCGCGCTGGTGCGGGAGTACTTCGCGGGGCGGTCGCGCGAGGCGGCCGAGAAGTACTTCTGGAAGAATTCGGTCGCGGCCTACCGCTGGATCAAGCGGGACCCGCGCCAGCCTTCCCTCGCCTAGCTTCAGGCCCCGCCGGTGAGCCCGAGGCGGCGGCCGGCGCGGGTCAGCCGCATCAGCTGGCCGAGGCGCCGGCGGCGGGTCGCCTCCCGTTTCGCGCACAGCACCCAGCGGGTCGCCGTCCGGCGGTAGCCCGGCGGCAGCGCCCGCCATTTCTCCCAGGCGCCGCGGTCCGCGCGGAAGATCCGCTCCAGCGCGCGGGGAAGGACCGGGTCCTTCCGCGGCCCCTGCTCGTAGCCGTAGACCCCGGTGCGGGCGGCCTTCCGGGCCTCGAAGGCGGCGATGCCCGCCGCCCGCATGCGCCCCGCCTGCAGCAGCGCCTTCGCCCTCGCGACGTTGACCAGGCTCCAGACGCTCTTTTTGCGCCGCGGCGTGAACCGGTGGGTATAGCGCTCCTCGTCGAGGCGGCGGATGGTGCCGTCGATCCACCCGAAGCAGAGGGCCTCCTCCACCGCCTCGAAATAGGTCATCCCGCCCTTGCCCGAGCCCTTCTTGTAGAAGCCGACCTGGAGCTCGGCGGCGGCGGCGTGGTTCTTCTCCAGCCAGGCGCGGAAGGCCGCCCCGTTCTCGAAATGGACCACCGGCACGCTAGTAGCCGGCCGGCACCAGCTTGGCCACGGGCCCGAGATAGGCTTGGAGCTGCTCCGGGTTGCTGAAGGCGCTGCTGCTGTTCGACCATCCGCCGTCCCCCGTGCGGCGGCTGTCGGTGACGGAATAGGTCAGGGGCGCTCCGCCGGCTGCGCCCGGCAGCCGCTCCAGGGTGAGCGTCCTGGCCTCGGCGCCAAAGTGATTCAGCGCGTAGGGCAGCTGATCGGCCGAGATCGCGTCGAAGGCCGCCATCCGCTCCGGACCCAGCACGGCCTGGAAAAGGGCGGTCACCTGGTCGTAGAGGGCCGGCCCCTCCTCCAGGGGCGGCACCTGGATGGTGAGCTTGTCGCCATCCCGCCGGACCGTGGCATGCGCGATCATCGCCTCGCCGAAGCGTCCCAATGCCGCGTCCAGGCCGTCCTGCAGCCGCTGACGCTCGCCCGCGCTCAGCCCGAAGAGGGCCACGAAGTTGCCGCTCAGCCTGCCCCCGGCGGTCAGCGGCGGGATCGACGTCCCGATCTTGAGGTTCTTGCGCAGCTCCGTGAGCACGCTCAGGCGTTGCCGCACGCCGGTCGGCCGGGCCGGGCCGGACTCGGCCGCGGCGCGCAGCGCCGCCACCTCGCCCCGCAGCCGGTCGTTCTCCCGCCTCAGGGCGGCGGCCTCCGCTTCGCACCGCGCGCCCGGCTCCGCGGACGGGGCCGCCGCGGGCGGAGGGGCGGCCTGCCTCGTCCGGATCCCCCAGTCCGCCAGGACCAGGGCCACGACTCCGGCGACGACCCAGGGCGCGGCGGATTTCGCGGCCATGGCGGGCGCCTACGGCAGCGCCACCCGGTCGACCACCGCGCCGGGATCCACCGCCCGGATGGTGAAGGTGTGCTCGCCGGCGGGCAGGTCGGCCAGCGGCACCCGGGCGCGCACGTAGTTGTCCTGCACCGCGAACTGGCGGACGGTGCCCTGCTCGTTCTCGGCGCCGCTCGAGCCGGGCACCTCGACCTCGATCGGCGCCCGATGGTCGACGATCACCGCCACCCGCAGCTTCATCCCCGGGCAGATCCGGAAGGTGGGCAGGAAGTCGATGTAGGCCGCGGCCGATCCGGCCGCGGCGGTCTTGAAGGAATATTCCAGCCGGGGCGCCCGGGTGTCGCCGGGCTTCCAGGACGAGGTCAGGCCGGCCGGCTCGAGCGCCATCGCGTGGTCCGACGTCCCCAGGCCGTCGATCTCCACCCACTGCGCCGACCCCGCGGCGGAAGTGTGGTCCGCGCGCGAGGCCAGCCGCCAGGTCTGGCCGGCGTCCGGCCAGGCGGGCCGGGAGGGCGGCGGAGGGGTGCCGGCCGGGGGCGCCTTTTCGTTCCAGGGCCAGCGCACCTGGGTGCTCCAGACCCCCTGCTTCCCGGCGGCGTCGGGGCCCGGCATCATCAGGTTCCACTTCCCGCCGGCCAGCTGGGTGTTGTAGTCGGCGACCCGCGCCCCCAGGTCGGCGCGGAGGACCTGGATGATCTTCTCGTTCTGCGCCGCGTCCCGGCCCAGCTGCATCTGGCGGTCGACCATGAAGATCAGGCCGGTGGTCCCGAGGACCCGCGCGGGGAATCCGACCAGCTCGGTGTAGGCGTCGTGCTGATCCGCCGGGATCCGGGCCGCCACCAGCCGCTCGAACTTGAGGAGGCCGGCGTAGCCCTGGGCCAGCTCGGCCGCCTGCTCCGGCGGCAGCGACATGGCCCAGGCCCGGTCCATCAGCTCCGGCTTGTGGATCGTGCCCAGGCGGTAGTACTCCCGCAGCAGCGCCTCGAGCGGCTTGGCCGAGGCCTCGCTGAAGTTCCTCGCCGCGAAGGCGTGGAGGAATTCCGGCTCCTGCGCCGTGGGGAAGGCCGCCGGGTTCCAGGCCAGCCGGGAGAAGTAGTCGATGCCGATCTCCATCGGCTTGATGTCGCCGACGTTGAGCACCCAGAGGGTGCGCGCGTCGTTGTCCCAGGCCTTGTGCAGCTCCTCCCACATCAGCGCCGGCGCGGTGGTGTTGATCCAGGTGTAGGAGTGCGGGCCGCCGTAGTAGGAGATGTGCCAGTAGATGCCCGCGCCGCCCGGGCGCCGGCGCTCGGCCGGGGCGCCGTAGCGTCGGACGTACCCGAAGTTGTCGTCCACCCACACCAGGGTGACGTCGCCGGGCACCTTCAGCCCGCTGTCGTAGATCGGCAGCACCTCCTTGTAGGGAATGAAGCACTGCGCCGGCGGGCCCCACTGGCGGGTGACGTAGCGGCCGATGAGCGAGCGCTGGTCCCGGATCACGTCCGTCAGGATCCCCAGCTTGCCCGGGATGTCCGAGGGCGGCGTCTCCATCGCCGCGTCGTGGATGCCGCGGATGCCGAGGGTCCAGACCGCCTCGTCGCCGCCGCGCGCCTGCGCGGTCTCCTGCCAGATGCCGTGGATCGCGTCGCGGTTGGTCGAGTAGTTCCACTTGCCCCGCACCTTCTCGTCCCAGTGCACGTTGTTGTAGAGCATCGGCTCGCAGTGCGAGGAGCCGGCCACGATGGCGTACTTGTCGGCCAGGGCGTAGTTCTCGGGGACCGCGCCGAACGCGGTGCTGCAGCCGTGCATCGCCGGCCAGAGGTAGTTCAGCTTCAGGCGCAGGAGCAGCTCGAAGACCTTCTCGTAGGTCTTGGGGCCGATGTTGCCGAAGGCGGGGTCGAAGGTCTTGCTCGCCCAGGGATTGAGGCCCCAGTCCTCGTCGTTGATGAAGATGCCGCGGTACTTCACGGCCGGAGCGGCGACCTCGGGCTTCGCCCCGTCCACCGCCAGCTCGTCCCGGTGCCGCGCCGGCACGTCGGCCCACCAGTTCCAGGGCGAGACCCCGATCTTCTCGGAAAGCTCCATCAGGCCGTAGGCCGCCCCGCGCCGGTCGCTGCCGGCGATGACCAGGGCCCGGTCGACCCCGGGGAAGGGGCGGTCGACCACCGCGGACCAGGTGTGCTCCCACTGGCCGCGGATCGCGTCCACCCCCGGCAGCCTCCCGGTCTGCGCCAGCCGGTCGACCAGCGCGCTGTGGCCGAGCGTGCCGACGATGATCATCTGCGGCTGGCGCGCCTCGTAGGTCACCTCGGGCCGCTCGCCCGAGACCCGCTGGATGTCGCCGGCCAGCAGGTTCGCGGCCAGCCCCACCACCGGATAGTCCTTGGGGTCGACCGCGATCGCGGCCGCCTTTCCCCCCCCGGCCAGCTTGACCGACCCGGGCCCGGCGGCGGGCGGAACGTCCATCGCGGCGGCGGCGGGGATGAGCAAGAGGGCGGCCCAGACCGATAAGGCTGTTTTCATGGGGTTCCCTCATTGCACCCCCGCCGCTCGGAAAGGGAAATCAATTTCAGTCTTACAGTTGAACCGCCCGGGCGGTTGACTTCCGGCCCGATACTGTTCATTTGAACAGTATGAGCCAGCCGGAGCCGCTCTACCGCGAATACGCCCGCGCCCAGCAGCGGGCCATCGCCGGCCGGGGCCCGGGATTCAACCCGCCCAACCGCTTCGAGCGACTCCGGCTCTCGCCCGATCCGGAGGCGGAGGCGGAGGAGGCGGTCGATCCGCGGACCGAGTTCTACGCCGACGCCTCCGAGAGCCTGCTGGCCTCGAACGACAGCCCGGACGTCCCCTGGCGCTTCGGCATCAATCCGTACCGGGGCTGCGAGCACGGCTGCGCCTACTGCTATGCCCGCCCCTACCACGAATACCTCGGCTGGGGCTCGGGGCTCGACTTCGAGACCAAGATCATGGTGAAGACCCGCGCCCCGGCGCTGCTGCGCCGGGAGCTGGCCAAGCCCTCCTGGGTCCCGCAGATCGTCGCGATGAGCGGGGTGACCGACTGCTACCAGCCGGCGGAGCGGCATTTCCGGCTGACGCGGCGGTGCCTCGAGGTCTTCGCGGAGTTCCGCAACCCGGTCGGAATCATCACCAAGAACTTCCTCGTCACCCGCGACGCCGACCTGCTGGCGGAATTGGCGCGCTGGCACTGCGCCGCGGTCAATCTCTCGATCACGACGCTCGACTCCGGCCTGGCCTCGCGGCTCGAGCCCCGCGCGGCCCGGCCGGAGCACCGGCTGCGGGCGCTGCGGCAGCTGGCCGACGCCGGCGTGCCGGTGGGCGTGATGGTCGCGCCGATCATCCCCGGCCTGAACGACCATGAGGTGCCGGAGATCCTCGCCGCCGCCGCCCGGGCCGGCGCGACCCGGGCCGGCTACACCATCCTGCGGTTGCCCTGGGGCGTGAAGGACGTCTTCGCGGCGTGGCTCGACCAGCACGAGCCGGGGAAGAAGCAGCGCGTGCTCGAGCGGGTGCGCGAGCTCCACGGCGGGCGGCTGAGCGACGGCGAGTTCGGGCGGCGCTTCCGCGGCGAGGGCGTCTTCGCCCAGCAGATCCACGACCTCTTCGCCGTCGCGGCCCGGCGGGCCGGCTTCAAGCGGGAATTCGCGGGGCTGAGCGCCGGGCACTTCCGCCAGCCCGGCGGAACCCAGACCGAGCTCAACCTCGGCTGAGCGCGGCCCCGGCAGCCGGACCGGGGACGCCGCCCGGCCCCGCCCACGGGGCGCCCTCCGGTCGCAGGCTCAGCCGGAGGGGACGCCACCCCGCCGCCGGGGCGGGTGTCTGCGGGGGCATGAGGCTCTACGCGTTCTTCGCGGTGCTCGCGGTGATACTGTTCGTGGCCGGCTTCCTCGGGATCGTCGCGGGCTGGGTCGGGGTGCTCGCCTGGTTCCTGGCGGCGGTCTGCCTGCTCGCCTCCTGGCTTTCCTGGCGCGCCCGGGCCGCCGCGCGCCAGGACCCCGATCCGGAATAGCGCCGTTCCCGGGGGCCCGGGGGCAACTTTCCTCGACCTGCGGCGTCCCGCCGCTAGGTTCGCCTTCCCCACCCCGCATGAAATCCAGCCCGCTGTCCGCCGCCCTCCTCCTCCTCTCCGCCGCCGGGCTCTCCGCCCAGCCGGTCGCCTCGAAACTGACACCCGCCTCCCACCAGGCGACCCTGCTGACCACGTTCGTCGACTGGGATTCGCTGCCGCCCCGGACCACCCCGGTCGGCCTCTCGCGCGCGGTCTTCGACAACCCCACCCCCACGCTGGAGAAGTTCGAGATGCACATCACCTCGCTCCGGCCCGGGATGCGGTCCCACCCGGTCCATCACCACCCCTGGGAGGAGATGCTCCTGATCAAGGAGGGGGACGTCGAGGTCTCGATCAACGGGGTGAAGCACCGCGCCGGCCCGGGCTATCTCATCTTCTTCGCCTCCCACGATCCCCACAACCTGACCAACGTGGGCAGCACCCTGGCGACCTACTACGTGATCAACTTCTACACCGACAAGGTCCACCGCGTCGCGGACAAGCCGGCCTCGGAGCAGAACGTGCCCGGGATGTTCGCCTCGGCGGTGATCGACTGCGACGGCCTCAAGGCCACCCCGACCAAGACCGGCTCGCGGGTCACGATCGTGGACTCGCCCACCCTCACCTTCGACCGGCTCGGCAGCCACATCACCACCCTCAACCCGGGGCAGGGCACCGCGGCCGACATGGTCGACAACGGCGACGAGCTCTTCGTCATCAGGCAGGGCGAGGTCGGGGTGGCGGTCAACGGCGTCGCCTGCCGGATGCACGCCGGCTCCTTCTTCTACTGTGCCCCGAACGACAAGCGCACGCTGCGCAACCTCGGCTCCGGTCCCGCCTCCTACCAGGTGATCAAGATCATTTCCGCCCGGAGCCCGAAGCTGCCGGGCGCGGCGTCCTGAGGCCGGCCATGCCCTCCCCCGCCGAACAGCTGGTGGCCGAGGTGGCCCGCCTCTTCCCGAGCTACCTGGAGGATCCCGTCAACCGGAACAACAGCGGCGGCTGCGCCGCGCTGGTGGTGATCGACGCGGACGGCGCCCTGCATGGGCGGCTTTTCGGCGAGGACAAGGCCCGGATGCGCCGCTACCACGGCATCGCGACCCGCAAGGCGGCCCAGGTCTGGGCCACCGGGTACGCCACCGAGCGCTTCGAGCAGCTGGTCTTCTCCGGCTCGCTCGACGAGAAGCAGTTCGGCCTCGAGCGGCCCGACTTCATCGGCTGGAAGGGCGGCATCCCACTCCAGGCGGCCGACGGCCGCCGGCTCGCGGCCGGCTTCTCCGGCTTCCCCGGCGTCAAGGACGTGGAGATCGTCGAGCGCGCTGCGGCCGCCGTCCCCGGGCTGGCGGTGCGGCGGGACTGACGCTCAGGCCGGCTTCCAGCCCTGCTCCCCGCCGGCGCCCGCGCCCACGGCCACGTGGCTCTCGATCCAGCCGAGCGCGCGCTCGGCGACCTCCTCCCAGCCGGGGGCCCCGCAGATGAAGTGGCCCCGGCCGGGGAATTCGATGAACTCCGCCACGCTGCCCGGGTCGCGGTAGTGCTCGCAATTGCGGCGGTTGAGGGCGGCCGGGATGATATGGTCGTCGCCGCCCCCGACGAAGAGCAGCGGCACGTGGGGGGCCGCCAGGTTCAGCCAGCCCTGCGGGCCCAGGCAGTCGCGCAGCACCTGGCGGCTGTCGTGGGTCGCGGTCGCGCCGTAGGCGGCGAGGGATTCGGCCGCCGAGAGGGTGTTGCAGAAGTTCTCGTGGAAGGCCTCCGGCGTCATCTCGTAGATGCTGTGGCCCCGCAGCGGATTGGTGATGTCCGCGATGTTCTTCATCAGGTGCCAGTCGGCGGCGATCAGGTCGTTCGGCGCGACCGAGGAGATGCAGACCGCGGCGCTGGCCAGCCCGCGGGCCGCCAGGATCTGCGCCACCAGGCCGCCGACCGAATGCCCGATCAGGATCGGCTTGTCGCCATGGCCGCGGCAGTCCCGCTCGTATTCGTCGACCACCTCGGCCAGGGTGAGGTGGCCGAGCCCCGCCGGGACCTGCAGCCTCAGCTCGCGCGGGACGCCCTGGTGCCTCGGCCAGGAGGGGGCGGAGCAGGAAAATCCGTGGCGCTCGAAAAAGGAGACCCAGCCCCGCCAGCTGACCGAATTCTGAAACATCCCATGGATGAAAAGGATCGTTTTCGTCATGGGCGGTTCGACCTCCGCATCCCCCGCCAGTTGCTGGGGCCCTTGCCGTTCCTCCCATGGGGAAATGGCGGCCCGGGCCGCCCGGGTTCGGCCCGGGCGGCCGGGCCGCTCTGGTTTAGTAGGGGAGGTACGGAGTATACATGGGAGGACGGTTGGTTAACAACGCGGCTTCAGCGTCGCACCGGCGCAGCGCAATGCAATGCAGGGAATCCCTGATCCCCGTCAGGGAAACCCCTACAGGGAGCCCCCTAGGCCCTAGGATTCGACCAGCCCCTCGCGCAGCGCCCGCCGCACCAGCTCGGCCGGGCTGGAGCAGCCCAGCCGCGTCATGACCCGCGCGCGGTACGTCTCCACCGTCTTCACGTTGATCTGCAGCTTCTCCGCGATCTCCTTGTTGCGGAGCCCGCGCACCACCCATTGCAGCACCTCGAGTTCGCGCGGGGGCAGCGTGGTCCGCGCCGGCAGGCCGACCCCCTCGCGGACGAGCACGGCGGCGGTGTCGGAGCAGAGGTAGGTCTGCCCGCGCAGGACGCCCTCCACCGCCGCCGCCAGCTGCGGCGCGCAGTTGGTCTTCTGCAGGTAGCCGGAGGCCCCGGCCTGGAGGGCGCGGCGCGGATTGGCCGGATCGAGCGAGCCGGTGATGACGATGACCCGGAGCTCCGGCATCGCCTCCTTGAGCCGGCGCGTCAGCGAGATGCCGCCCTCGCCGGGCACGTCCAGGTCGGCGATCACCACCTCGGGCCGCAGCTCGGAGATCCGCGTCCAGGCGGTGGCGCAGTCCGCCGCCTCCCCGACGATGTCGTACTTCGCCCCGAGCAGCGCGACGATCCCCGCCCGGACGATGCTGTGGTCTTCGACGATAAAGATGCGAATCGGCATCCCGCGTGAAATTGAGGGTTTCGCAAACCGTTTGCAATCGGGCGGATGATCCTTATACCTCCCATTAGAAACCCTCACCCAGGCGGCCGCGGCCCTCGCCCCGGAAAATTCAACGAAAGCTGCTTCATGAACCACCCCTCGGTTTCCGTCCACTATCCGTCCGCCCGCACGCCCGCACGGCGCGACCTGGCCGCCGGCGCCGCCGTGGCCCTCGGCCTGCTCGCCGGCTCGCTCTGGTACGGCCAGGCCGCCCGGCGCGCCTTCATCCCGCCGGCGCCCTCCGTCCACCGCGAAGCCCCGGTTCCCCTCGTCCCCCCAGCGATCGACCTGGCCTCTGCCGACGACGCGGCGCCGGCCTCCGCGCCCGCGTCCGGCCCCCAGGTGCAGGACATTCCCGACCTGCCGCAGCCGGTGTTCGCCCACGCGCCCTTCCAGCCGGTCGAGCCCGCCCGCCTCCATCCGACGATCGATGACCGCGCCGCGGTGGTTCCTCCGGGCGGCGGGGATCTGGCGGGCGGCGAGCGGGTCTTCAACCCCGACTCGCTCGACCAGGTTCCGGTCGCCACCTTTCAGCCCGCGCCCAACTATCCCTACGCCCTGAAGCGGGAGGGAATCAGCGGGACGGCGACGGTGGACTTCATCGTCGAGGCCGACGGCACGACCAGCCACGTCAGCGTGGCCGGCGCGCGCTCGGAGTTCGGGGACAGCGCCGCCCAGGCGCTCGCCCGGTGGCGTTTCCGCCCCGGCCGGAAGCTGGGCCGGGCGGTGCGGACCCACATGGTGGTGCCGGTGCGCTTCACGCTCGAGTCCGCGCCCTAGCGGCGGAGGGCAACAGCGCCATCAGGCCGCGGGGCCTGAGGTCCGGCTCGAGGAACGCCCGCGGGGCCCCGAGCCGGCTGCAGACCGCCTCCGCGGCGCGGTGCCCGGAGCGGGCCGCGCTCTCCATCGTCGAGGGCCAGCCCGTCCCGGTCCAGTCGCCGGCCAGCCAGCAGTTGGGCCAGGGCGATGCCGGGCCGGGCCGCGCGGCGTCGATCCCCGGCGGCACCCCGAAGGTGGCGCGGACCTCCTTGACGAAGGCGGACTTGAGCAGGCGGGCCTCGCGCGCGGCCGGGAAGAATTCCCCAAGCTCGGCGAGGGCCTGGGCCACCGCCTCCTCCTGGGCCAGCGCCGCAAACCCCCGGTCGGCGCTGACGACCAGCTCGACGTAGCTGCCGCCGCCGCGGCCGGGCTGGAACCGGCTCTTGTGGTAGAGCCAGTGGATCCGCCGGTCCAGCAGGGCCGCGTGCTCCAGCTCGGTGATCTCCCGGTCGAACCAGAGGTGCACGCTGCAGAGCGGCCAGTGCTCGTGGCGCGCGAGCTCGCCGCCGAGCCCGGCGGCGCCGGGAGCCGCCGGCAGCCCCGGCAGCAGGCGCGCCACCGCCTCGAAGGGCAGCGCCAGCACGAGGTGCTCCGCCGACGTGCCGTCCGGCAGCGACCACCGGCCGGCGGCCGCGTCCCAGGCCGCCCCCTCCACCCGGGCGTTGAAGACCAGCTCGCCGCCCCTCCCGCGCAGGAATTCCGCCGCTCCGGCGTACAGCTCGCCCAGCGGCACGGTGCTGACCCCCATCCGGCCCGCCTCCGCGGAATTGAGGAAGAGCTCGCGCACCACCTTGGCGCCGTAGGCCAGGCTCACGCTCTCCAGGTCGGCGTTCAGGGCGCTGGCGATGACCAGCCGCCAGAAGCGCTCCACCACGCGCGGGGTCTGGCCGTGGCGCGCCAGCCAGGCCGCCAGCCGCTCGGGCGAATCCGGGGGCACCGGCCGCGCCAGCGCGGCGAAGGCCCGCGCCAGCGCGAGCTTGTCGGCGGCGCCGAAGGCCCGCGCGCCCAGCAGCCGCGGCAGGCCGTGGAAGGGGGCCGGCAGCGCCGAGGGCCCCAGCACGGTGCGGCGGCCGCCCGGCTCGATCAGCGTCATCCCCTCGCTCCAGCGGATCCGCTCCAGCACGCCCGCGCGCCGGTAGAACCCGATCAGATTGGTGCAGCAGCCGAAGAGCACGTGCTGGCAGTTGTCGATCACCTCGCCCACCCCGGGATGGCGGAAGGAGGAGGCGCGCCCGCCGAGGTAGCTCCGCCGCTCGAGCAGCCGCACCCGCATCCCGGCCTCGGCCAGCGCGCACGCCGCGCTCAGGCCGGCGACGCCGCCGCCGACCACCGCCACGCGCGTGCCCGGGTCGCCGCCCACGGTCGTCAGACCCCCAGCCTCGCCAGGGCCATGCGGGCCTGGCCCGCGGCCAGGATCCCGAGCTTCTGCCGCAGCGGCACGCTGGCGCGGCGGGAGAACACGTCGTAGCGCGCGCCCCGGATGCGCTGCAGCAGCCGGTGGTAGACGGTGACCAGCGCCCAGAGGGCCGGGCGGCTCTCCCGGTCGATCAGGGGCAGCAGCCGCCAGGCGGACCCGTAGTAGCGCTCGGCCCGCTCGGCCAGGCCGGCGAAGAGGGCCCGCTCGGCCTCGGTGGGCGGCGCGCCCGGTGCGCGGCGCAGGATGGCGTCGGCGGTGAGGCCGTGGGCCGCGAGGTCCTCCAGCGGAAGGTAGAGCCGGTTCCGCCCGGCGTCCTCGGCCACGTCGCGGAGGATGTTGGTCAGCTGCAGCGCGACGCCGGTCTCCTCGGCCAGCTTCTCCGCGCCCGGATCGCGGTAGCCGAAGATGCGGATGCAGACCAGTCCCACGACCGAGGCGACGCCGTAGCAGTAGCGGTAGAGGTCGGCGAAGGTCTCGTAGGTGTCGGGGCCGCTCCCGTCGGACCCCAGGTCGGCGGCCACGCCCGCCACCAGCTCCTCCAGCAGGCCGAGCGGGATGGAGAAGCGCTGCGTCGCGTCCCGCACCGCGAGGAAGACCGGATCCGCGGTCGCCCCGCCCCGCGCGCTCTCCCGCCAGCCGGCCAGCCAGGCGTCGAGCCGGCGGCGGCGCTCCGCCCGCGGCAGCGACTCGTCGTCGGAGAGGTCGTCCGCCTGGCGCATGAACGCGTAGATCGCGCAGATCGCGTTGCGGCGCGGCGCCGGCAGCGCCACGAAGGCGTAGTAGAAGTTCTTGGCCTGGGTCCGGGCGATCCTCCGGCAGGCGGCGTAGGCCTCCTCGACGCTCACGCCGCCTTCCCCGGCCGGGAGCCGCCACGGCCGATCAGCAGGAGCCGGCCCGCCGCCGCCCGCAGCGCCAGCCGCAGCATCGCGCCCTTGGAGAGCGCCGGCCGCCGGTTGAGCACGTCGCCCCCCTGGCGCTCGATCGCGCGCAGGACCTCGAGGCCGCCGCGGCTGAAAAGCTCCAGGTCGATGGCCAGCTCGGGCTGCACCAGTCGCGCCAGCGGCCGGCCCTGCTCGAAGAGCCCCCGCGCGTAGGCGACCTCGTGCAGGATCAGCGCCCTGAATTCCGGGGTCGAGCGGCCGGACGCGATGGTGGCGTCGCTCACCCCGAAGCGGCGCATCTCGTCCTGCGGCAGGTAAACCCGGCCCTTGGCCCAGTCGCGGGTGACGTCCTGCCAGAAGTTGGCGAGCTGCAGCGCGGTGCAGGTGGCGTCGGAGAGCCGGAACTTCTCGGGGCTCGCCTCGCCGCAGAGGTAGAGGACGAGCCGGCCGACCGGGTTCGCCGAATAGCGGCAGTAGCCCAGCACCTCTTCCATCGAGGCGTAGCGGGTGACGACCTGGTCCTGGCGGAAGGCGGCGAGGAGATCGGCGAAGGGCTCCTTCGGGATCCCGCACGCCCGGATGGTCTCGGCCAGGGCGACGAAGACCGGATGGCGCGCCCGCCCCTCGTAGCAGGCGTCCAGCTCCGCGCCCCAGAGCCTGAGCAGCGCCAGCGAGGCCGCGGTGTCGCCCACCTCGTCGCCGAGGTCGTCGGCGATGCGGCAGTAGGCGTAGAGCGCGTAGAAGTGGGGCCGCAGCGGCCGGGGCAGGAACCGGGTGACGACCGGGAAGTTCTCGTAGTGCGAGGTCGCCAGGTCCCGGCAGTAGGCGCGGGCCGCCTCCAGCGGGGGCGCTTCCGGCGGGATGCGGTACGACGCCGGCAGCGCGGCCCAGCCGCGCTCGAGCAGCGTCGCCTCGTCCGGCGGTACGGTTCCCGGCGTCATACGGTCGAACATCTAGTTGCGATCCCGCGGCGGCGCCAGCGTTTCCGGAGGCGGCCGGTTGGCGAGCAGCCAGTTGGGCCCGGTCCGGCCCAGGACCGTGGTGGCGGGGTTCAATTCCCGCATCCGCGCCAGGCGGTCCGGGTCGGCCGAGACCAGGTAGACGGGCGCCGTCCCCCGCCAGCGCCGATCCAAGTCGGATTCGGAGGCGAAGGTCCCCGGCGGAGCCTCGCCGCTCCGCACCCCGAAGCCCAGGACGCCCTCGTTGCCCCGCAGGAGCGTGACCGTGCGCCCGCCGTAGAATCCCAGGCCGGCATGGCGCTCGTAGCGGCCGTCCAGGACGAGGGGGGCACCGGCGGGAACCACCTCGCGGATGACCGCCGCCAGGCGGACCTCCGAGCCGTAGGGCTCGAAGAGCGCGAAACCCCCGCCCACCACCGCCAGGCCGGCCACCAGGGCGAGGACCAGGCCGGCGAACGAAGCGCCCCGCCGGCCGCGGCGCCAGGCCCAGCCGGCCCCCGCGACGCCGGCGACGATCAGCGCCACCACGGTCTCGAGCAAGGGGACCAGGACGCCGAAGCCCGGGACGTCGTCGACCCGGGCCGACGCCAGCGCCCCCGGCGGGATCGCGGCCGAGGGGACCGCCTTGGGAAAGAGGTTGTAGAAGGTGAGGTGCTCCAGCCGCGGGAAGGAGAACGCGGCGGGCACGAGGCACGCCGCGAAGAGGCCGAGGCCGACCCAGGTCCAGGCCATGGCGCGCGAGCGGCCGGCGGCCGGGCGGCCGATCTCGTCGCCCCAGAGCCGCCCGACGATCAGCGCCAGCGCCGGGAGGGCCGGCAGGCCGTAGTATTCCAGGCGGGCGGCGCTGAGAAGAAAGAATCCCACCACCGCGGCGGCCCAGAGCGTGGCGAAGAGCATGGCCGGATCGGACCGCCGCGGCCGGAAGCGCGCGAAGGCCGCCGGCAAAAAGGCGCTCCAGGGGCAGAACCAGACGAGGGTGAGGGCCAGGAAGAGCGGGATCGGCAGCGTGGCGTAGTTGACCAGCTTCCGGTGCCCGAGGAAGCGGCTGACGTGCTCGTTGACGAAGTAGAACTGGAAGAAGCCCGGATGCGCGGCGGACACCGCCGCGTGCCAGGGAGCGGCCAGGAGCAGGAGGAGGACGCCGCCGGACACCAGCCGCAACCGCCGGATCAGGCCGAAGTCGCGCATGAGCAGCACGAAGAGGCCGGTGGCGAGCGCCGGAAACACCAGGCCGATCAGCCCCTTCGCCATCACCGCGGCCCCCACGGCGGCGCCGCCGAAGCGGGCGCACCAGGCCGGCGCCGCCGGCTCGAGCAGCGCCCGCCCGTAGCCCCAGAACGCGGCGGCCACCAGCGCGGTGAAGAGCATGTCGGGCATCGCCATCCGGCCGAAGATGAAGAAGCCGAAGCTGGTCGCCAGGACCGCGCCCGCGGCCCAGCCCGCCCGCCGGCCCCAGAGCCGCCGGCCGAGGTCCCCGGTCAGCGCCGCCGCCGCCGCCGCCGCCAGGGCGGCGGGGAGCCGGGCGAAGAAGGCGTTGGCCCCGCCCGCCGCCAGCGAAAGCGCCGTCAGCCAGTCGTGCAGCGGCGGCTTCTCCAGGTAGGGCACGGAGTCCAGGTGCGGCGTCAGCCAGTCGTGCAGCGCCAGCATCTCGCGCGCGATCTCGGCGTAGACCGCCTCGTCCAGGTCGTAGAGCCCGGCCCGGCCGAGGCGGAAGAGGTAGAGCGCCGCGGTCCCCAGGAAGAGGAGCGCGGGGATCGAGCCTGGGCTACGCCGCCGAGGGTCCATGGGTCGGATCGGCCCCTTCCAGCAGGAAGCCGGGCAGCGCCAGCCGCAGCGCCCGGGCGGCGCGCGCGCTGCGGCGGCCCAGCCGCGCCAGGGCCGGCCAGCGCCAGGGCCGCGCCAGCACGTGGGCGGCGAACGGCCCCGGGCGAATCCGGCCGCCGGCGTCGATGAACTTCCCGAAATCCGGCAGGTCCTCGTCCCAGCCGTCGCTCACCGCCTTGAGGCAGCGGAAGGGAACGCCCGCCCGCCGGGCCTGGCGGGCCACCTCGGCCGCCTCCATCTCCACCACGTCGGCGCCGAAGGCCGCCGCCAGGCGGCGCTTCTCCTCGCGGCCGGCCACCGCCGCCACGGTGACCGCCCACCCGTCCGGGCCGCCCTGGTCCGTGGGAAAGCGCTCCCCCGTCGCGGCTTCGACCACGCCGGCCAGGCGGCAGACCCGGCCCGGCGCGAAGTCGGGCCGGAGCGATCCCGCCCAGCCGACCGAGGCGACCAGGTCGAAGGGGCCGGTCTGCGCGGCCGCCGCAAAGGCCCGGGCGGCGCCGGCCGGGCCCATCCCGGCGCACGCGGCCACAAGTTCGCAGCCGCTGCCGGCGGCGCGGCGCCAGAGCCGGGCTCCCCCGCGGGATTCCGCCTTCCCGCCCCCGACCAGGGGGCGCAGCTCGCCCGGGAGGGCGGCGATGAGCGCGATCCTCCTCATGGCTTCGCCGCGTAGCCGTTGGCCCGGTACCAGTCGACGGCCGCGCGCAGCGCGGGGCCGACCGGCGACGCCCGGAAGCCGAGCTCCGCCTCCGCCCGGGCGCTGGAGGCGAACATCTTCTTGCGGCCCATCCGCACCTCCTCGAGCGTCGCGCGCGGCTCCCTCCCGCGCAGCCGGCCGGTGAACCATTCCTCGAAGCCGGCGTAGAGCGCCGCGGCGGCGAAGGGGATGCGCACGCGCGGCGAGGGCAGGCCGGTGAGCTCGGCCAGCCGGTCGAGGATCTGCTTCAGGGTGAGGTTCTCCCCGCCCAGGATGTAGCGGCGCCCGGGGCGGCCCCGCTCCAGGGCGTCGGCGTGGGTCCGGGCCACCTCGGCCACGTCCACGAGGTTGAGGCCGGTGTCCATGTAGGCCGGAAAGCGGCGGTTGAGGAAGTCGACGAAGATGCGCCCGGTCGGGGTCGGCTTCGCGTCGCGGGGCCCGACCGGCGCGGTCGGGTTGAGGATCACCACCTCCTGGCCGGCCTCGGCCGCGGCCAGCGCCTCCTGTTCGGCCAGGAACTTGGAGCGCTTGTAGTCGCCCACCATGTCCGCGAGCGAGACCGGCACGTCCTCGTCGGTGACCGAGCCGTCCGCCGCGAAATGCATCGTCGCCACGCTGGAGGTGTAGACCACGCGGCGCACGCCGGCCTCCCGGGCCAGGCGCAGCAGCGCCCGCGTGCCCTCGACGTTGACGCGGTAGAGCTCGGAGGGGTCGCGCGTCCACAGCCGGTAGTCCGCCGCCACGTGGACCACGGCCTCGCAGCCGGCCAGGGCCGGGCGGAGCGATTCGGGGCGGGCCAGGTCCCCGGCGCGGGTCTCGGCCCGGAGCCCGGACAGCCCGGAAAGGTCGCTGGTGGGGCGCACCAGCAGGCGGAGGTCGGCCCCCCGCCCGGCCAGGGCGCGAGCCACGTGGTGTCCCACGAATCCCGTCGCGCCCGTTTGGAAGATCTTCAGTCCAGCGCCTCCGGATGGAGCGCGATGTTCTTCTCCCCGGCGGCCTTGCGCTCCTGGTGCTTCCTGACCCAGTCCTCCCACTGCTTGCCGGCGGCGCAATCCTTGCCGGAGAACTCGATCCGCGCGATCTCGGCGTAGCTCACCTGGCGCTTCTCGGCCGCGCCGGCGGTGAAGTACTGCACCCGCGAGTCCGCCAGGGTGGCGCCGGTCTGCCGGTTGAAGATGTAGGCCGCGATCCGCTCGCCGCCCTTGAGGGTGAGCGTGACGTCGCCGCGGTAGTCGAGCGCCTTGTCCAGCGCTTGGCGCAGGTCGGCCTCGCTGGCGAGCTCCGGCACCGAGCCCTCGAGCTTGTCCCGGCGGGCGCCGGGCACGACCTCGAGCGACTCGATCTGCTCGCGGGTGTACTTGAGGACCTGGAGCTCGAAGCTCATCGCTCGTCCGCGGTCGCCAGCTCCTCGGCCTCGTGCGGCCTCGCCGCCTCGAGCATCGCCTGGGCCTCCGGATCGCGGTAGGTGCTGAAGGTGCCGCGGACCATGCCGAGGAAGCCCTTGAGGGTGGTGAAGCCGTCCACCACCGCCGTCGGCTCGTAGCCGCAGCTCACCATGCAGTTGGCGCACTTGGGATTGCCGCTGCCCACGCCGTACTCCTCCCAGGCGGTGGTCTCGAGCAGCTCCTTCCAGGAGGCGGCGTAGCCCTCCTGCAGCAGGTAGCAGGGGCGCTGCCAGCCGAAGATGTTGTAGGCGGGCGAGCCCCAGGGCGTGCAGTCGTAGCTGCGCTTCCCCATGAGGAACTCGAGGAAGAGGGGCGACATGTTGAACTTCCACCGCTTCTTGCGGTTGGAGAGGGCGGCGCGGAAGAGGCGGCGCGAGCGGGCGCGGCCCATGAAGTGGTTCTGGTCCGGCGCCTTGTCGTAGCTGTAGCCGGGGGAGAGCACGACGCCCTCGACGCCCATGTCCATGACCTCGTCGAAGAAGCCGCGGATCGACTGGGGGTCGGCCCCGTCGAAGAAGGTGGCGTTGGTGGTGACGCGGAAGCCCCGCTTCACCGCCTCCTTGATGCCCTCGACCGCGATGTCGTAGCCGCCCTCGCGGCAGACGGAGTAGTCGTGGTGCTCGCGCTGGCCGTCGAGGTGGACCGAGAAGGTGAGGTACTTGGAGGGGGTGAACTCCGGCAGGCGCTTCTTCAGCAGGAGCGCGTTGGTGCAGAGGTAGATGTACTTCTTGCGGGCGACCAGCCCGTTGACGATCTCCACGATCTGGGGATGGAGCAGCGGCTCGCCGCCCGGAATGGAGACCATCGGGGCGCCGCACTCCTCCACCGCGGCGAAGCATTCCTCCGGCGTCAGCTGCCGCTTGAGGATGTGGGCCGGATACTGGACCTTGCCGCAGCCGGCGCAGGCCAGGTTGCAGCGGAAGAGCGGCTCCAGCATGAGGACCAGCGGATAGCGCTTCCTGCCGGCCAGCCGGTTTTTGACGACGTAGCTGGCCACCGTCCACATTTGGGAAATCGGGATCGCCATGGTGGTGAAAAAGCCTCGGTGCTTGGGTCAGCCGGCGCGCTCGAGCGCCCGCCGGTACCCAGACAGCGCCAAAAGGGGAAAGTACTGCCGGTAGAGGTGGTAAGCCAGATAAAACACCTTGGGGAATCCGGTGGCGGTGTAGAGGGACTGGCGGGCGCCGCCCTCCCCGGTGGACTCGTCCCAGCTGCCGTCGGAACGCTGCCGCTCGAGGAGCCATTCCACCCCGCGCCGGAGGGCGTCCGAGCCGGTGTCGCCGGCGGCGAGCAGGCCCAGGACCCCCCAGGCGGTCTGCGAGGGCGTGGCGGGGCCGAGGCCCCGGGTCGCGGGATCGTCGTAGGTTCCGCAGGTCTCGCCCCAGCCGCCGTCGGCCTGCTGCGCCCGGCGCAGCCACTCGGCCGCGCGCTGGATGCGGGGATCGGCCCGGTCCACCCCGGCGGCCTCGAGGCCGCGGAGAACCAGGAAGGTGCCGTAGACGTAGTTCACGCCCCAGCGGCCGAACCAGCTGCCGTCGGGCTCCTGGAGGGAGAAGATGAAATCCACCGCCCGCACGACCCGGGGGTCGGCCGGGTCGTGCCCGTAGGCGGCGAGCATCTCGAGGATGCGCCCGGTGATGTCCGCCGTCGGCGGATCGAGCATCGCGTTGTGGTCGGCGAAGGGAATCGCCTCGAATATCATCTTGGTGCAGTCTTTGTCAAAACTGCCCCACCCCCCCTCCCGGCACTGCATGGCGAATTCCCAGTCCAGCGCGCGCTTGGCCGCGGCGGGGATTCCGGGGTGGTCCACCCGGCTGAGGGCCAGCAGCACCTGGGCGGTGTCGTCGGTGTCCGGGTAGAACTCGTTGGCAAATTCGAAGTACCAGCCCGCGGGCTCGACCGGCCCGGTCTTCTCCGCCCAGTCGCCGCGGTGGCGGACCTCCTTCGTGAGCAGCCAGGACGCGGCCTTGAGCATCCGGGGGTCCTTGCGGTCCACCCCGGAGAGGCCGAGGGCGTAGACGGCGTTGGCGGTGTCCCAGACCGGCGACTTGCACGGCTGCATCCGGAAGGTGGGCTCGGGCAGCTCCGGCGTCGCCGGCTGCTCGATCCCGAGCTTCTCGAACTCGTCATGGGCGCGGACCACCTGCGGGTGGTCCCGGCCGTAGCCCAGGCAGTACAGGGCGACCGTGGCGTTGAGCATCGCCGGGTAGATCGCCCCGAGCCCGTCGGACATTTCCAGCCGCTCCAGCAGCCAGCGCTCGGCCCGCTTCAGCGCGAGCTTCCGCAGCGGCTTGAAGCCGATCGCCTCGATCCCGTGCAGCAGGCGGTCGAGGAGCAGGAAGGCGTTCCGCCAGCAGATCTTCTTGTTGGGGTCGGGCCGGAGGTGGAGGTTGGACCCGGCCCGGCCGCCGACGAAGAGCTCCTCGATGCCCTGCTCGGGGGCGATCTTCCGGAAGGGCTTCCGGGCGTAGATGATCGCCAGCGGGACCAGGATGCCCCGCGACCACGAGGAGATTTCGTAGATGTTGAAGTAAAACCACCGCGGGAAGAGGACGATTTCCGGGGGGATGGCGGGGACCGCGTCCCAGTCGTACTGGCCCAGCGTGCAAAGGTAGATCTTGGTGAAGGTGTTGCATTCCACCACCCCGCCGTGGGCCAGGATCCAGTCCCGGCACCGCTTCAGCCGCGGCTCGTCCGCGCCCATGCCCATCAGCTTGCAGGCGAAGTAGCACTTCACCGCCAGCGAAATGTTGCCCGGGCCGCCGGGGTAGAGGCTCCAGCTCCCGTCCTCCTTCTGGCAGCGGAGGATCTCGGCGAGGGCGCGGCGCATCCGGCCCGGCTCCCCGCTCCCCAGCAGCACGTGCATGTAGATATAGTCCGCCTCCAGCATGGAGTCGGCCTCCAGCTCGCCGGACCAGTAGCCGTCCGCGTGCTGGCGGGAGAAAAGATAGTCGCGCGAGCGCTCCACCGCCTGCGACACGCGGGAGAGGTCTGCGTCCTGCTGGCTGCCAAGCGTTTTCACCATGCGTTCGGGACCACATTCGAAAGGAAAGGAACGGACCGGCAAGCGATAATTCTTTCCTGCGAATCCCGATGAAAGGCAGTCAGTTATGGACAAACCGTGACTCCGCAGTACGGTGGCGCCATGATCAGGTCGGCGATCGCGAGGATCGTGGATTTCAGCCGGAGCCATGCCGCTCCAGTCGCGGCCCTCTTCCTTTGCCTGGCGCTGGGCGGCGGTATCTGGGTTTCGCGCCGGATTTCGATCAACAGCGACACCAGCAAGCTGGTGGACCCCAACCTGCCCTGGCAGAAGGCGTCCGACGACCTCGACCGGCAGTTCCCCCAGAACCAGAACCTCCTGGTCGCGGTGGTGGACGGCAAGACGCCCGACCAGGCCGCCGACGCGGCGGCGAACCTGGAGAGCGCGATGAAGAAGCAGCCCGGGCTGTTCGAGTACGTCCGCCGGCCCGACGCCGACCCGTATCTCCTCCGCTACGGGATGCTCTTCATGCCCACCGCCCAGGTGCAGGACTTCGCCGACCACCTGATCGCGGCCCAGCCCTTCCTCGGCACCCTAGCGGCGGACCCGAGCGCGCGGGGCGTCCTCGGCGCGATCGACCTCCTGGCGGTCGGAGCGCTCCACGGCCAGGCGGACGCGGCGCGGATCGATCCCCCGCTCACCGCCGTGGCCGACGCGGTCGAGGCCGCGGCCGCGGGCAAGAACCGGCCCCTGGCCTGGCAGAGCCTGCTGAGCGGGAGGAAGGCGGAGCCCGGCGACCTCCGGCATTTCGTCCTCACGCGCCCGGTCCTGAACTACGGCCAGGTCGACGCGGCCTCCCAGGCGATCGCCGCCCTGCGGGCCGACGCCAAGGCGGCCGGCCTCGACGCCGCCCACGGCGTCCGCGTCCGCGTGACCGGGCCGGTCGCCCTGAACAACGACCAGCTCGCGGTCCTGGCCGAAAGCGCCACCTCCTCGACCGTGATCTGCTTCGGGCTGCTGGCCCTCTGGCTCGCGGCCGGGGTGCGCTCGTTCCGGAACCTGGCGGCGATCCTGCTCACCCTGGCCGTCGGCCTGGTGGACTGCGCCGTCTTCGCCGTCGCCTGCATCGGCCCGCTCAACCCGGTCTCGATCGCCTTCGGGCCGCTCTTCATCGGCATCGCGATCGACTTCGGGATCCAGTTCAGCGTCCGCTACGCCGCCGACCGGCTGACCCTCCCCGCAGCCGAGGCCTTCCGGGCGACCGCCCTGGGGGTCGGCCCCCCGCTCGCCGTCGCCGCGGCGGCCACCGCCGCCGGGTTCCTCTGCTTCGCCCCCACCGCCTACCTCGGCGTGCGCGACCTCGGCCTGATCGCCGGCGCGGGCATGCTCACCGCGCTTTTCCTCAACCTCACGCTGCTTCCCGCCCTGCTCACCCTCTTCCGGGTCGGGCCCGAGCGCCACGCCGCCGGCTTCTCCTGGGGCGCGGCGCTCGACGGGATCCTGGCGCGGCGCCGCGGCCGCGTCCTGGCGGTTTCGCTGCTGGTCGCGGCCGCCTCCCTCGCCGTCCTCCCCCGGCTGAAGCTGGACTTCAATCCGGTGGACCTGGAGGACCCCCACGCCGAGTCGGTCCGCACGCTCCTCGACCTGATGGCCGACCCGGGCACCTCGCCCTACACCATCGAATTCCTCGCCCCGCCGGCCGCGGCGCAGCGGGCCGCCGCCGAGCTGTCGAAGAAGCCCGAGGTGGCGCGGGTGCTCCACCTCGGGGTCTTCATCCCGCCGGACCAGGGTCCCAAGCTCGACATCCTGAGCGACGCCGCCTCGCTGCTCGGGCCCACCCTCAGCCCCTCCGCGGTGAAGCCCGCGCCCACCGCGGCGGAGGTGCTGGCCGCCGCCGAGGCCTGCGCCCGGGACATGGAACAGGTCGGGGCCAAGGGCGACCAGCCCGCGGCGCGGCTGGCCGCGGCCCTCCGCGCGGTGATCCGGCAGGGGCCCGCGGCCGTCCCGGCGCTCGAGGCCAACCTCGCCGCCGGCATCGGGCACCGCCTCGACGACCTCCGCCAGGTGCTGCAGGCCGGCCCGGTCTCCCTCGCCACCGTGCCGGCGGACTTCAAGCGGGACTGGGTCGCGCCCGACGGCCGCTGGCGGGTGCAGGTCTTCCCCTCCGGCGACACCCGCGATAACGCCGTGCTGCGGCATTTTGCGCGGACGGTGGAGGCGGTGGTGCCCGGCGCGGTCGGCTCCGCCGTGGCGGTGGACGAATTCAGCCGGCTGGCCCCGCGCGCCTTCGCCACCGCCGGCCTGCTGGCGCTGGCGGCGATCGCGGTCCTCCTCTTCGCCGTGCTGCGCCGGCTGCGGGAGGTCGGCCTGGTGCTCGTTCCGCTGCTCCTGGCGGGGATCGCCACCCTCGGCGCCGCCGCGCTCCTCGGCTTCTCGATCAACTTCGCCAACATCATCACCCTGCCGATGATGCTCGGGATCGGCGTCGCCTTCGACATCTACTTCGTGATGCGCCGGCGCTCGGGGGAGCCCGGCCTGCTCGGCTCGCCCACCGCCCGCGGCGTGGTCTTCAGCGCGCTCACCACCGGCACGGCCTTCGGCAGCCTCGCCCTCTCCCGCTCGCCGGGCATGGCCGAGATGGGGAAGTTCCTCAGCCTGGCGCTCTTCTTCATCCTGCTCTCGACCCTCTTCGTGCTGCCGGCGCTGCTGGCCGGAGGCCCGGCCGGGAAGAAAGGAAGGCCGTGAGGCGGCGGATCCTGGGCGGGGCCCTCGGCGCGCTGGCGGCCCTGCTGCTCGGCGGCTGCGCGAGCGTGCCGTCCGATCCGGCGGCGCGGGCGGAATTCCGGGCCAACCACGACCCGCTGGAGCCGATGAACCGGCAGGTCTTCAAGTTCAACTTCTTCCTCGACCGGATCCTGATCAAGCCGGTGGCCAAGGGCTATGTCCGCGCCGTGCCGCCCAAGGGCCGGACCGCCCTCCGCCATTTCCTCGACAACCTCACCGAGCCGATCGTGATGGGCAACGACCTGCTGCAGGGGCGGGTCGGGGCGGCGGGCACCAGCGCCGTCCGCTTCCTGCTCAATTCCACCATCGGGCTGGGCGGCTTCCGCGATGTCGCGGCCGACAGCAGCCTGCCGCGGCAGACCGGGGACTTCGGCCAGACCCTCTGGCGCTGGGGCTGGCGCGACGGCGGCCCCTACCTGGTCATCCCGGTGCTCGGGCCCACCAACCCCCGCGACGGCATCGGGATCGGGATCGACACCTACCTCGATCCGGTCCGCTACGTCGCGCGGGAGAAGGCGGACGGCAACATCATCCTGGCGGGCCGCTCGGCCCTCGACGGCATCGACCGGCGCGCGGAGGCGCTCGATGCCCTCGACGTGATCCAGCGCCAGTCGGTGGACTTCTACGCCGCCTTCCGCAGCTACTTCCGGCAGAACCGGGCGGCCGAGCTCAACGGAGGCAAGGCCGCGCCCTCGCAGCTGCCGCCGCCGAGCTTCTACGACGACCCGGGCGCGGCGAAGTGAGCCTCAGCCGCCGAGCTCGGCCGTCTTCTTCTTCAGCAGCGCGATCAGCGCGGGGGCGCCGCCCTCCCGCAGCGTGGTCGAGTACTCGGAGCGGCGGGCCGCCATCTGGCTGATCGAGCCGTTGAGGTAGACGTCGATGATCCTCCAGGCGCCGTCCTCCTGGCGCATGACGTAGTCGAGCTCCACCGCCGCGCCGCCCCCGGGATAAAACTTGGTGTGGACCACGGTGTTGTTGCCCATCGCCGCCGGCTTCGGATCCACCTCGAAGCGGTCGTTGGAGTAGGAGGCGAACTCCTGGGCGTAGGTGGCGATGCTGTAGTCGGTGAAGGCCTCGGTCAGCTGCCTCTGGTCGTCCGCGGAGATCGTGCGCCAGGGGGGGCCGACCACGATCCGGGTCATGAAGCCCAGGTCGAAGTCCTTCTTCACCTCCGGCGCCAGGAGCGCCTCGCGCCCCTTGAAGTCCAGCGCGGAGCCCTGCTTCATCGAGGCGAGGAGCGCGTCGCAGAGCGACTGCGCCGTGGCGGCCGCGCCGGCGTCCGCGGCGCGGGCCGGCGCCGGGGTAAGGGGGGCCAGGGCGGCCGCCAGGACAAAAATGAGGCTGCGGGTGGTCATAAGCGCCTGAAACTATGCCAATTCCGCCATTTTGTCATTCCGGGAAATCCCCCGGTTCCCCGGACGGGGTGCAATATTTCGGCCGCTGGATAGTCTGAACCGGGCGGATGGACGCAATCGGCCAGAATCCAGACCTGCGGGCGGTCGCGAAACGGGGCGGCGAGGCCGCGCGCATCATCGGTGAGGCCGGGGAACGCCTGCGCCGGTTCATCCGGGCCCGCGTCCCCAACCGGGCCGACGCGGAGGACATCCTGCAGGACGTGTGGCAGCGGCTGGTCGCCACGCTGGAGGACGAGCCGATCGAGAAGGCCGGCGCCTGGCTCTACACCGTGGCCCGCCACCGGATCATCGACCGCTACCACCGGCCCCGGGACGTCTCGCTCGACGCCCGGGACGACGCGGCGGAGCCGCTGCTCGACCGCCTGGCCGCCGACGAGCGGATGCCCTCGACCGAGCTGCGGCGCAGCCTCTTCTGGGACCGCCTCCACGCGGCCCTGGCCGAGCTGCCCGCCGAGCAGCGCCAGGTCTTTGTCTGGCACGAGCTGGAGGGGCTCTCCTTCCAGGAGATGGCCGACCTCACCGGCGAGAAGCTGAACACGCTGCTCTCCCGCAAGCGGTACGCCGTGCAGCATCTGCGTCGCCGCCTCGAGTCCCTCCGCGCCGAATTTTCACCCTGAACCCGATTCCCACCATGAAAAACGAATCCTGCGGCAAGTGGCGCCTGCTCATCCCCGTCATCGTCCTCCTGGTCGTCGCGGTCCTGGCGCTCGCCGTCCGCTGCCTGTGGAACGGCATCCTCGTCGACGCGACCGGCGCGAGGGCGCTCTCCTACTGGCAGGCCCTGGGGCTGCTGGTCCTGGCCAAGATCCTCTTCGGCCGCTTCCCCTGCGGCGGGCCGGGCTGGCGCAAGCGCAAGATGATGCGGCACTGGCAGTCGCTCAGCCCGGAGCAGCGCGAGCAGATGCGGGAGGAGATGCGGCGGCGCTTCGGCGACTGGCCGCGGCCGCCGTGGTGCGGCGGCGAGGCCGGGCCGGACGAGCCGGCCTAGGCGCGGCGCCGCAGCCGCGCCGCCTCGATCGCCTGCCAGCTGAGCAGCGCGGGGCCCCCCAGGAGGATGTCGCGCGCGCGCCGCACCAGCGACAGCGCCAGCGAGAGGGGCGCCGGCAGGCCGAAGAGGCGGCCGATGCCGACGTAGCTGAGCTCCTGCACGCCGAAGGCGCCAGGCACGAGCAGGCCGACGCTCAGGGCGCCGCTGAAGAGCCCCTCGAGCGCCAGGGACTCGAGCACGGTCGGACGGGCGCCGAGGAGGTGGTAGCCGATCCAGACGTTCCCCGCCCCCGCCGCCCAGCCAAGCCCATGGAGCGCGGTGGCGCCCCAGAACCGCCCCGGGCGGGCGAAGAGGCCGGCCAGCTCGCCGCGCAGCTCCTTGGCGCGGGCGGCGGCGTCCTCCTTCCAGCGCCGCAGCAGGCCCGTCAGGGCCCGCTCGCCCAGCGCGGCCAGCCTCCGGCGGCAGAGCCAGACCGCCCCGCCGGTCGCCAGGAGCACCGCCAGGCCTCCGCCGATCAGCTCCGCCTGGGGCGCGCCCACGCGGCGCTGGCCGAGGACCGCCAGGCCAAAAACGATGAAGGGGACGAGGGAGACCCCCTCGGTGACGGTGTCCACGACGCCCGAGGCCGCGGCGCGGGCCCATCCCACCCCGCCCAGCATCACCGCGCGGGTCCCGAAGAAGAGACCGCCCACGGCCGAGAGGGGCAGGCAGGTCAGGCCCCCCTCCCGCACCAGCCGCGCCCAGTACATCGGCCCCGCCGCGGCCCCGGGACAGAGCGCCCACCATCCCGCCGCCTGCGGGGCGAACACCGCCAGCTGCCAGAGCAGGACGTAGCCCAGGCCGGCCCAGCCGATCCGGAGCAGCGCGTGCCAGATCTGGCCGGCCCCGAGCCAGATCACGACCGCGGTGCCCAGGGCCATGCCCGCCAGGGCCGCGAACGCCGGCCACCGGCGCCTTCCCGGATGGATGCTGCGGCGGGATCGGATCATTTTCCTGTCACCTTTTGGGGCGCGCATGCCACTCAAGGTAGACATGCACTTCCAGCAAACCGAATCCCGCCCATGAACGCTTCCCCAAAATTTTTCCTGGTCGCCGCCCTCGCCCTCGCTGCCGCCGCCTGCGGCTGGGCCTGGCGCGAGCACACGACCGCCGCCACGGCGACCGCGGCGCTGGCCCAGGCGAAGACCGACCTGCAGAGCCTGCAGGCCCGCCACGCCGCGGACGTCGCCGCGGCCCGGCGGCGGGCGGC
>DASZWO010000067.1:0-31079 GCA_035546595.1 Opitutaceae bacterium | reverse complement strand
GGCGGCGATGGTGAAGAGCATCTTCGACGTCGCCTACTTCGGCGAGAAATGGCCGCAGGCGCTGCCGAACCTGCGCTATCTCGGCGTCGGCCCGCTGCCCTCGCAGATCATCAAGGACGTGCCCTCCTCGGCCGAGCTGGTGAGGCTGGCCTCCTGACCATGTCAGGCCACAAACCGCTTGGCGGCCGCTTGATGGTGGCGTGACCGCCTTCGCGCTCAGCTTCCGCCGCTACCGCCTGCCGTTTCAAAGGCCGGTGCGCACGGCGCATGGGCTCTGGCGCGAGCGGGAGGGGCTGATCCTGCGGCTGGAATCGCCCCAGGGCGGGGTCGGCTGGGGCGAAGCCGCGCCGCTGCCGGATTTCGGCACCGAGTCGGCGGAGCAGGCGGAGGCCGCCTGCCGGCGCCTGGGCGGCCGGATCGACGACCGCGGGTTTGAATCCCTCCCTCCCGGCCTGCCCTGCCTGGCCGGGGCGCTGGCGGCGGCGCGCGCGGAGGCCGAGTCCCGCCCGCCCCCGCCGGCGGGCTCCGCCCCCGCCTCGCTGGCGGTCGCGGCCCTGCTGCCCGCCGGGCCCGCGGCCCGCTCCGAGATCGCGCCGAAGGCCGAGGCGGGCTTCCGCACCTTCAAGTGGAAGGTGGGGGCGGCGGACGCTGCGGACGAGCTGGCGCTGCTGGACGACCTCTGCGCCGAGCTGCCGAACGGGGCGCGGCTCCGCCTCGACGCCAACGGCGCCTGGGACCGGAGGCGGGCCGAGCGCTGGCTGGAGCGCTGCGCGGAGCGCCCGGTGGAATTCGTCGAGCAGCCGGTGGCCGCGGGCGCCCGCGGCGCCGAGGACCTGCTGCTGGGCCTGGCCGGCGACTATCCGACGCCCCTCGCGCTCGACGAGTCCCTCGCCGGCGCCGGCTCCCTGGCCCGCTGGCTGGGCGCGGGCTGGCCCGGTCTCTACATCTTCAAGCCCGCCCTCTGGGGAGATCCGGGCGCGGAGCTCGCCCGCCTGGCCGCGGCCAAGGCCGCCGTGGTTTTCTCCTCCGCGCTCGAGACCGCGGTCGGCGCCCGCTCCGCGCTGCGCTGGGCCTGGGCCTGGCCCGGCCCCCACCGCGCGCTCGGCTTCGGCGTCTGGCCGCTTTTTGCCGACCCCCGCTTCGACGGCCCGGCCGCCGCCGCCTTCCTGCGGCGGGACGACGCCGGGCGCACCGACCCCGCCGACCTATGGACCGCGCTGGACTAGCCCGGAAGCTCGGCGCCCTGGCCGGCCCCCGCCAGGACCGCCCCGTAGTGGTCGAGGAGCGGGATCCCGCCGCTTTTCTCCGGCGCTTCTCGGCCGCCGCGGCGGGCGCGGGGCCGGTCTTCCTCGCCGATCCGTCCTGGGGACCGGCGGAGCGCGCCGCGCTCCACGGGGCGATGGGCGCTGCGGGCGAGGAGGATCCCGAGCGCGGCTGGCTCATGGTCCCGACCGGGGGCAGCAGCGGCCGGATCCGGTTCGCGCGGCACGACCAGGAGACGATCGGGGCGGCGGTGGGGGGCTTCTGCGCGGGCCTGGGGGCGGAGCGGCCCAGCTTCGTGGGCGTGCTGCCGCTGCACCACGTCAGCGGGCTGATGGCCTGGATGCGGGCCGCCCTGACCGGCGGCGCCTACCTGCCCTGGGACTGGAAGCGCCTCGCGGCCGGCGAGCGGCCGGAGGCGCCCGGCGGGCCCGGCTGGTTCCTTTCGCTGGTTCCGACCCAGCTGCAGCGGCTGCTGGGGGACCCGGAGGCCGCCGCCTGGATGCGCCGCTTCCAGGCGGTCTTCGTGGGCGGGGGCCCCCTCTGGCCGGACCTGGCCGAGGCGGCGTCCCGGGCGCGGATCCCGCTCTCGCCGGGCTACGGGATGACCGAAACCGCGGCGATGGTCGCGACGCTGCCGCCGGAGGGCTTCCTGGCCGGCCGGCGCACCAGCGGGGCCGCCCTGCCGCACGCCCGCCTCAGCCTGACCCGGGAGGGCCGGGTGCGGGTCAACTCCCCGGCGCTTTTCCGGGGATACTTCCCGGACTGGTCCGAGGGCGACGAGTTCGAGACCGAGGACCTGGGGGCCCTCGACGGGCGCGGCGAGCTGACCCTGCTCGGCCGCCGGGACGCCCTGATCGTGACCGGCGGGGAGAAGGTGGACCCGGCGGAGGTGGAGGCGGCGCTGCGGGCGAGCGGCCAGTTCGAGGACGTCGCGGTGGTCGCGCTCCCCGACCCCCAGTGGGGCGAGGCGGTGGTCGCCTGCCATCCCGCCGGCCCGCGGGCGCCCGACGCGGCGCGGGTCGCCGCCGCCCTGGCCGTCCTCGCCCCCTTCAAGCGTCCGCGGCGGATCGTGGCCCTCGCCGACTGGCCGCGCACCGCGCAGGGCAAAATCAACCGAAGCGAGCTCGCGCGCCGGATTGGGCTTGTCTCTGAGTAAGCGCGGTGTACTACGTTCCCGGCAACTCATGAGTGAGTTCGCCACGCCTCCCGCCTCCGCGACCGACGCGGAATTTTTCCAGCCCGCGGACGCGTTTTTCCGCGCCAACCTGCCGACGGCGCTGACGTTCGACGACGTCTCCCTGGCCACGCTCTATTCGGAGATCCTGCCCAAGGACGCCGACGTCTCGACCGCGCTCTCCGAGTCGGTGCGCCTGCCCGTTCCGGTCATCTCCTCCGACATGGACACCGTGACGGAGTCGCGCATGGCGATCGCCATGGCGCTCAACGGCGGGATGGGCCTGATCCACTACAACATGCCGGCCAAGGACCAGGTCAAGGAGGTGGCTCGGGTGAAGCGCCACATCCACGGCCTGATCCAGGACCCGATCGCGGTCGAGCCGGGCAAGCAGATCGGCGACGTCCTGGCGATGATCGAGGCCAAGCGCTTCGCCTTCTCCACCTTCCCGGTGGTGGACGAGGCCGGCGTCCTGGTCGGGATGCTCTCGGGCAACCTGGTGAAGGAGCGCTACAAGGCGAAGCGGGTCAGCGAGGTGATGACTCCCCGCGCCCAGCTCATGACCGCGAAGCAGAGCGAGGTCGCGGCCGACCCGATCGCCGCCGCCGACCGGTTCTTCAACGCCCACGTGGGCCTGAACAAGATGCTGGTGGTCGACGCGGCCGGGCGGCTGCGGGGCCTGATCACCGCCTCGGACGTGGAACGGATCGTGAGCGAGGCCAAGTCGCGGCGGAAGCCGGCCCGCGACGGCCAGTTCCGGCTGGTCTGCGGCGCTGCGCTCTCGGCCACCCGGGCCGCCGATGGCGGCCTCGACCGCGAGAAGATCCTCACCCATGTCGGCCACCTGGTGGAGGAGAACGTTGACGCGGTGGCGGTCTCGACCGCCCACGGGCACACCGCAGGGGTGGGCGAGGTGGTCAGGCTGGTCCGCAAGACCTATCCCAAGCTCACCATCATCGCCGGCAACATCACCTCCGGCGCGGGCGTGGAATTCCTGGCCGACTGCGGGGCGGACGCGATCAAGATCGGGCAGGGCCCGGGGTCGATCTGCACCACCCGGGTGGTGGCCGGCGTCGGCATCCCCCAGCTCACCGCCCTTTACGTCGCGGGCGCCGCCGCGCGCCGCCGCGGCGTCCGGATCATCGCCGACGGCGGCATCACCAAGTCGGGCGACATCGTCAAGGCGCTCACCCTGGCCGACGCGGTGATCTGCGGCGGCCTGCTGGCCGGCTGCCGCGAGGCCCCCGGCGAGATCGTCGAGATCGGCGGCAAGGTCTACAAGCAGTACCGCGGCATGGGCTCGCTCGCGGCGATGAAGGCCGGGAGCGCCGCACGCTACGGGCACGAGAGGAACGACTCCGCCCGCAAGGTCGCGGCCGAGGGCATCGAGGCGCTGAAGGAGGTCAGCGGCTCGGTCGACGACGTCCTGGGCACCCTGATCGGCGGCGTCCAGAGCGGCATGGGCTACCTCGGGGCGGCCACGCTGGCCGAGCTCCGGACGAAGGCCCGCTTCGTCCGCGTCAGCCCGGCCGGCCAGAAGGAGGCCGCGCCCCACGACGTGATCGAGGTCTCGACCAGGAAGAACTGACCGTGAAGCAAACGGGCTGGGTCTGGGCCTGCCTGGGGCTGCTTTTGGTTTCGCGGCTGCCGGCGATCGGCTGCCCGTTCCAGCTCAACGTGGACGAGGGCCAGATGCTGGCGCAGGCCATGCGCTACTTCCATCACCCGACCCCCTGGGCGTCGGTGGACGGCGAGACGGGCGGGCCGGCGCTCTCCTGGTTCCTGGCCCTGGCCCACTGCCTGGCGCTGCCGTTCTCCTTCCGTACCGCGCACCTCCTGGCCGCCGGGTGCCTGATGGCCGCGCTGGCCGCGAGCTTCGGGGCGGCGCGGCGGCTCCTCGGCTGGGTGCCGGCCGTGGCCGGGCTGGCCGCCGGCGCCTGGTGGCTGGCGCTCTCCCCGGACGAGGATTTCGTCCACTACTCCAGCGAGCTCGTTCCGGACGTGCTCATCGCCTGCGCGCTCCTGCTCTGGGTCTCGCTGCGGGGGCGGGAGCGAGGGGGCTGGCTGCGGCGCCTGGGAGTGGGCCTGGCGCTGGGGCTGGTCCCCTGGGCCAAGCTCCAGGCGGTGCCGATCGCGCTGGTGTTCGGGCTCTGGGCCTGCGCCCAAACCCTCGCGGCCGGCGGGGCGCCCGCCGGGCTGCGCCTGAGGCGACTGGCGGCGCTGGTCGGTTCCGCGCTGCTGCCCTCCCTCCTGATCCTGTCCTGGGTCCGGGAAGCGGGGGCCTGGGACCAGTTCTGGCATTCCTACATCCTCGCCAACTGGGCGCGGGCCGGCGGCAAGCCGTGGTCCGCGCACCTGGCCGACCTCGCCAACCTCACGCTGCGCCGCGAGGGGTCGGCCTGGTTCCTGGGCGCGGCCGTGCTCCTGGCGGGAGCGCTCTGGCGGGGGAGCGCCGCCGCCATGCGGGGGACGCCCGGCCGGCTGCTGGGCCTCTCGCTGCTCTGGCTGCTGGTCGCGATCGGGGCGGTGCTCTCGCCCACGACCCAGTATTCCCACTACCAGCAGCTCTGCCTCGTCCCGCTGGTCCTGCTGGTCGCGGCG
Source organism: Opitutaceae bacterium (assembly GCA_035546595.1). Lineage (GTDB taxonomy): Bacteria > Verrucomicrobiota > Verrucomicrobiia > Opitutales > Opitutaceae > Palsa-1447. Next base: position 26,041 of record DASZWO010000067.1, on the reverse strand, counting down.
TGCGCCGCGCTGCTGGTGGGCGACGGGGCCGGCGCGGACCGCCGCGGCTGGACCTTCCTGCTGCTGGGCATCGTGCCCCTTCCGGTGGTCGGCTTCATCCGGCACGGCGGCGCCTCGATGCTGCAGCAGACCCTCCGCTACGACCGGTCGCCCGCCTTCCAGACCCAGACCTTCGTGGTCGGAGCGGTGGAGCAGTTCGCGCCCGGCGCGACGTCGCTGGCGGTCTGGGGCTGGGCGCCCTACCTCTACGTCGACCTGCAGATCGCGCCGGGGACGCGCGACGCGGGCTACGCCTCCCTGACCGACGGCAACCCCAGCGAGGCCTTCCTGCGGGCGTCGTTCCTGCGCGACCTGGTGGCACAGGCGCCCCAGGCGATCGTCGACACCGAGGACGACATCGTGGACGGCCGCAGGCGCACCGCGCCCTCGACCTTCCCCGGCTTGGCTGACCTGCTCCGCCGGGATTATAAGCTGGTGGGGCGGGGGACCGCGACCCACGGTCCGGGGCGGAGCGTGCTGGTGGACATCTACCTGCGGCTGCCTAGGGTCCGATAAAGATGTCGCCATCGCCGGCGGGGATGGCGAACCGCCGGCCCTCCTCGCCGCTGGACTGCCGGCGGACCGGCGCCGCGAATTCGACGGCGATCGCCTGGTTCCCCGGCGGGTTGAACCAGACTGTCCCGTGCTCGAACTTCCGGCTGTAGGCCCCGTTGGCCTCGACCCGGCCGGCGATTCCGACCGGACGTCCGAGGTCCGGCGCCCAAAAGGGGTACCAGTCGTGCGGATGGCCCGGGGCCGGATAGGGATCCGAGTACAGCACGTAGCCGTTGGAGTTGCAGAGGGCGAGCGTGGTCACCAGGCGCATCCGGGCCAGGTCGTTGCGGCCGCTGCCCGGTCCGGGCGGGGTCCCGGCCGGGTACCACAGCTCGAGCGCGGTGAAGGCCGGCGCCCGCAGGTGGCTGGGCGCCCACAGCAGGTTGGCCACCGCCTCGCGCCAGTCGGAAAAGAACGGCGCGCCGAAGCCCTCCATGTAGAGGCCGTTGACGTAGGGGGCGGAAAGCTTCGGCAGGTGCCCGTTGACGTTGACGATCAGGAGGCCGCGGTCCCCGAGCTTTCCGCGGATGGTCCGCGCCAGCGCGGCGTGCGCGTTGTCGTCCTGGGAAAACCAGTCCAGCATGCAGCCGTCGACCGCGCCGGTGGCCACGGCCGCGGCGCAGAGGCGCGCCACCTGCTCCTGCCAGCCGCTTTCGGCGAAGTTCAGCAGGTAGAACCCCTGCAGCGAGGTGCCGCGCGTCTTGGGGACCCGGCGTCCCTCGCGGTCCCGCAGCCACCAGGCCGAGTCCTCCGGCAGGTAGGAGCCGGGGGCGTCGTGGTAGCGGACCTCGGCGAGGAGGACGGCATGGGGGTTGGCGGCCAGCAGGCGGGCCTTGAGCGCGCGGGCCCGCGCGATGCTTTCGGGGGTGAACCCGTCGCTCAGGCCCGGGTGCTCGCGGTCGTCCAGGACCAGGCCGCACTGGCCCAGCGACAGGAACACCAGGTCGTGCCGGGCCATGGACTGGATCGGGCTCTCCTGGGCGGCCAGCGGGGTCGCCGGCTCGGGCGCATGGTTGAACCCGTCGATGGGGCTCCAGGCCTGGAAAAGGGACGGGAAGCCGTGCTGCTCCACCCGCGCGGCCAGGTCCAGCGGGGGAGCTTCCGCGGCCGCGGCCGGAGGCCGGGCCGATCGGCAACCCGCCGTGGCGGCAAGGATCGTCGCCGCGAGTATGACGGAGCGCCGCATGGCCCGGGAATCCTCACCTCGGGCGCCGCCCGGGCGCAAGGAAGGAGAAGGCCGCGGCTCCCCGCGCGCGAGATTACCGCGGGTGGGACTCCTCCAGCCGCCTCAGCTGGCGGGCGGCTGCGGTTTCGAGCGCGGAGGACTGGTAGACCGCGAATTGCCGGGGGCTGAGCAGGGCCCTGACCTGGGGTTCCACCGCCGCCCAGTCCACCGTGCCGTAGACCACGAAGCCGTTCTGCTCCGAGCTGGCGTCCCCGAGGATGCGGCTCAGGCGCAGGAGCTGATCGTCGCTCAGCGCGTCGCCTGGCGGCAGCTCGCCCGCCAGGTCGTTGGCCATCGCCAGGGAGCTGTTGTAGCGGCAGTAGGCGGCGTAGGCGGCGTAATCGGCCGGGCTGAGAAGCGCGCGCTGCTCGCGATCGGCGTCCGCATAGACGGCGTTGACCTGGGCGAGCACGGCGGGATCGCTGTGGTAGCGGCCGTTCGCGTCGGCCTCCGCGTAGATGTCCACCTTGCGGACGTCGAGCCGGGTCTGGATGGCGATGAAGCGGGCGGCCTGGTCGGGGGACAGGTTGAGCCGGCGCAGCAGGAGGCCCCAGTGCAGGGTCTCGGCGGCCGGCACGCCGTCGCGCTCCAGCTGGCGCAGGCGCTGGCGCAGGCCGGACAGGTTCGAGCTGCGGTCCGGTCCGGCTGCCCGCGCCCCGCCGTGGCCCGGGGCGTCCGCAGCCGGGTCCCGGCCGGGAATCTCCCCGCCCGCGCGGGCGGGGTCCGCGGCGGCGGATCCGGCGGGCGGCCGGGCCGTCCGGATCGACAGTTCCAGGATTGCGCGCCGGGTCTGCCGCTCCCCCTGCTCCCGGCGCAGGCGCCCGAGGGTGCGGGCCTCCCATCCGACCGTGCCGAGGCCGGCGAGGCAAAGTCCGCCGAGGAGAACGAAGGCGGAGCGGGGGCTCATGGGCCGGCCGCGCCGCGGACGATGGCCAGCCGCGCCGCCTCGAGCTCCACGTCGAGCTTCTCCCGCGCGAAATCCATGGCGGATCCGACCGACTTGAGCAGGGAGACCTGGGCGGGCGAGAGCACCGGCTGGGCCGCGGCGAGCACCGCGGCCCAGTCGGTGCTGGCCGGCGCGTTGGCGGTGGCCGGCGCGCTGGTGTGGGCGGCGATCAGCTGGGCGATGGAATCGAATTGGCCCTGCGAGAGAGGGGAGTCGGTCTCGCGCAGCACCGAGTTCAGGCGCTCAGCCATGTCCCGGCCCTGCTCCTGCTGGTCATAACTTTGCAGCTGGGGCAGCGTCGCCAGGCCCTGCAGGTCGCCCGCCAGCTCCTCCCGGTCGCGGGCATACATCTCGCCGAGGCCGGGATCGTCCCGCGCGATGCCCAGGCTGGCGGCGCTGAGGCTGACGTCCAGGTCCGCTTCCTGGCTCTTCAGCACCGCCTTTTCGAACCGCGAAACCTGCTCCGGGGAGAAGCCGCGCTCGCGGTAGAAGGCGGCGTAGCGCCGGTGCAGCGAGCCGCGGGAGCGCTCCAGGAGGTTCTGCTGGAAGGCCGGGTCCCGGATCAGGGCGGCCCAGTCGGGTCCGGAGCCCGCGGAAGCCTGGTCGTCCGGGTTCGCATCGCTGCCGGCGGAGCGGGCGCGGGCGGCGGGGCGGTGGGGGTCCGGGGCCTGCCTGGCGTCCGCCCACTCCCGGCGGAGCCGGCCGAGTTCGCCGTCGGCCGCCCGCAGGTCCGCCTCGGCGCGGCGGATCTTGAGGTCGAGCACGAGGCCGGCGCCCCCGATCGCGATCAAGGCCGCCGCCAGGAGGGCGGATTTGCCGGCGTTGACGAGGGTCCAGAGGCCGGCGGCGGCCGTCACGGCGGCGCGGGCCTTGGCCGCCGCGAGCACCGCCCCGGGCAGCGCGCCGGCCCACGCGGCCGGCGCGGCGATCCCCCGCTGGCCGGTGAGCGCCAGCTCGAAGGCCTCCGCCGTGGAGGCGATGCCGGCCCGGGACAGGATCGTCCGCGCGCGGGCCAGCGCCCGGCCGACCCGCATGCGGGCCGCGTTCTCGCTCAGGTTCAGGATGGCCCCGATCTCGGCGAAGGACGCGTTCTTGAAGTAGCGCAGGAGGATGGCCTCCCGGTCCTTGCTCCCGAGCTGCCCCAGCACGGCGTCCAGGACCGGGGCCACCTCGGACCATTCGGTCCCGACCGGCTCCGGGGCGCTGTCGTGCTCCGCCAGGGAGGCCCGGTGCTCCCGCAGTTCCCGGCGGCATTCCCTGCGGATGAGGTTGATCGCGGTGTAATGCGCGCTGACGTAGAGCCACCCCGAAAGGTCCCGGCGCGAGCAGAGCGACCTCGCCTTCCGGCTGAGGTCGATGAAGACCCCCTGCGTCACGTCCTCCGCCCGGGCGGGGGAGCGGGTCATGCGCAGGGCCGCGCCATAGACGAAGTCGACGTGCCTGCGCACCAGCTCCGAGAAGGCCTCTTCCGACCCGGTCTCGAGATAGCGGTGCAATAGGGCTCCATCGTCTGTCATGGCTCCTTTTCCCATACCAGCCGCCGGGGAGCTAATTCGTACAGGCCGGGGCCGCCAAGCTCAGACTGAGCGTCATTTCCTCTTTCCGGGCGGGGATTTTCGCCTTTCCTGTAGTTCGCGTGACCAAATCGGAAATCGCCGACGTCCTGGGGGAGATCGCCCTGCTGCTTGAGCTCAAGGGTGAGAACCCCTTCAAGGTCCGGGCCTATCAGACCGGCGCCCGGGTCCTGGAGTCGCTGGAGGAGCCGGAACTCGAGCGCCTGGTGGGGGAAAACCAGCTGGAGACGGTGAAGGGGATCGGGGAGGCCCTGGCGGAGAAGATCCGCCAGCTCCGCTCCAGCGGCCGGCTGGACTTCTACGACAAGCTCAAGGCCTCGGTCGAACCGGGGCTGGTGGAGATGCTTCAGGTCCCCGGCCTGGGCCCGAAGAAGATCAAGGCGCTGAACGAACGGCTGGGAATCGCGAGCATCGAGGCCCTGGCCGCCGCCTGCAACGAGGGCAGGGTGGCCGAGCTGGAGGGCTTCGGCGAGAAGACCCAGCAGAAAATCCTGGCCGGGATCCGGAACCGCGAGGCCTACGCCCAGCGCCACCTCTGGTGGAATGCCGAGGCGGTGTCCGCCCCGATCCTGGCGGGGCTGAGGGCCCTGCCGCAGGTGACCCGGGCCGAGGCCGCGGGCAGCCTCCGCCGGGGCATGGAAACGGTCGGCGATCTCGACTTCCTGGTGGCGGCGACCGACGGGGCCCCGGTGATGGAGTGGTTCACCACCCGCCCCGGCGTGACGGAGGTCACGGCCAAGGGCGAAACCAAGGCGAGCGTGCGCTACGAGGGCGGCCTCCAGGCGGACCTGCGGATCGTCCCGGCCGACCAGTTCATCTTCGCCCTGCACCATTTCACCGGCTCGAAGGACCACAACGTCCAGATGCGCCAGCGCGCCCTCTCCCGGGGCCTGAGCCTGAGCGAATGGGGCCTGGTGCCGGCCGGCGGGGAGGAGACCGTGAAGGCCAAGGTCGCCGGCAAGGCCCCCGCCGGCGTCGAGAGCGAGCAGTCCCTCTTCGCCCAGCTCGGCCTGAGGTACATCCCTCCGGAGCTGCGGGAGGGGCTGGGCGAGATCGAGGAGGCGGAGAAGGGCGAGCTTCCCCGGCTGGTCGAGCTCGGGGACCTCCGCGGCGCCTTCCACAACCACACCGTGGCCTCCGACGGCCACAACACCCTGGCGGAGATGGCCCAGGCGGCGGCGGAGCTCGGCTGGGAATACATCGGCATCGCCGACCATTCCAAGTCGAGCTTCCAGGCCAACGGCCTGAGCGAGGAGCGGCTGGCCAGGCAGGTCGAGGAGATCCGCGCCTTCAATGCCGCCCGCAAGTGCAGGGCCCATGTCTTCGCCGGGGTGGAGTGCGACATCCGGGCCGACGGCCGGCTCGACTTCGACGACGCGGTCCTGGCCCAGCTCGACTATGTGGTCGCCTCCGTCCACAACGCCCTGACCCAGGACGAGGCGGTGATGACCGCCCGGATCATCCGCGCGGTCGAGAACCCGCGCACCTCGATGCTCGGGCACCTCACCGGCCGGCTCCTGCTGCGGCGGGAGGGCTACGCCGTCCAGGCCGAGAAGGTGATCGACGCGGCCATCGCCCACCGGGTGGCGATCGAGCTCAACGCCAGCCCCTGGCGCCTCGACATGGACTGGAGGCTCTGGCGCAAGGCGGCCGACCGCGGGCTGATGTGCGTGATCAACCCGGACGCCCACGAGACCGCGGGCCTGGGGCACGTTCGGGCCGGGATCAACGCCGCCCGCAAGGGCTGGCTGACCGCCGAGCACATCCTCAACACCCGGAACCTGGCGGGGGTGCGGGCGTGGTTGCTTTCGCGGGGCAAACGCTGAAGTTTCCGCTGCCGCCAGCGCCATGCCGATCTACGAGTACTACTGTCCGGACAACCACACCATCTACCAGTTCTATGCCAAGACCCTGGCGCAGGGCCGGAGCATCCCCCGCTGCCCCGACAACCCCGGGTTCCGAATGGAGAAGATGATCTCGGCCTTCGCCGTGACCAAGGGGGGCGGGAACGACGTTCCCGCGCCGGCGGAAGGGGCCGGGCCCGGCGCGGGCGAGGATCCCCGGATGGACGCGGCGATGGAGGCGATGGAGAGGGACTTCGCGAACGTGGACGAGAACGATCCCCGGGCCATGGGCCGGATGATGCGGCGCATGGCCGAGATCTCCGGCGAGAAAATCGAGGGGGAGATGGAGGAGGTCGTGCGCAAGCTGGAGGAGGGCGCCGACCCGGAGGCACTGGAGGAGCAGCTGGGCGGCGAGGCGCCGGGCGGGGACGACCCCTCCGGCGGGGACGGCCCGGAGGGTCCGGGGCGGGAGGGCAGGGAGGCGCGCCGCCGCTTCCGGGCCCGGCGCGAGCCCGCGCGCGACCCCAAGCTTTACGACTATGACTGAGACCACCGCGCGGATCGAGGCGGCCCAGCGCGCCGTGCGGGCCCAGACCGGCCTGATGCACCGGGAATTCGGCAAGGCGGAGAGCCGCTGGAAATCCGACGGCACCCGGGTGACGGCGGTCGACGTGGCGATCTCCGAGAACATCTTCCGGGAGCTGCGGGCGCAGTTCCCGGATGACCAGTATTTCAGCGAGGAGCTGACGGACGCGCCGCAGCCGATCCCGGTCACCTCCCGCTTCTGCTGGATCCTCGACCCGATCGACGGGACGAACAACTACGCCCTGGGCCTGATCCACTGCGCGATCTCCCTGGCGCTGGTCGAGAACGGCGAGCCGATCTACGGGGTGGTCTACGACCTCAGCCGCCAGGTCCTGATGCACGGCGGCCCGGGCTTCGGCATGCACGATGGCGAGCGTACGGCCCGCGTCACCGACGGGGAGCCTCACCGGGAAACCCTCATCGGCTTCCACAGCCCCTTCGACAAGTCGCTCACCCCCCTTGCCGCCGGGGTCCTGGGCCGCTTCAAGATCCGCGGCCTGGGCAGCGCCACGCTGCACCTGGCGTACGTGGCGGCGGGGCTGCTCGACGGTTCGGTGGACTACAACGTCAAGATTTGGGACCTGGCCGCCGCCATCGCCCTGTTGCGGGCGGCCGGGGGCGAGATCCGCTTCCTCAACGGAGAGCAGCTGCCGATCCGGCAGTTCGACCTGAAAATGAAGCGGATCGTCTATGTCGCGGGCAGCCCAGCGATGTGCCGGCGGCTGGCCGAGCTGACCGGGCCTCAGACCTCGTAGGTCTTGAGCGGGACCGGGTCGAGCACGCGGGTACCGGGCATCCTCGCCGCCAATTGCCCCGCGAACCAGTCGCGGGCCGGCGGGTCGCCGTGGGTGAGGACGATCTGCCTGGCGCGGGACCTGACCGCGTAGTCCAGCAGCTCGTCGCGGTCGGCGTGACCGCTCAGCTCGAACCGGTCCACGCTGGCCCGGACCTTGGTCCGCACCTGGACCGCCTCGAACTCGAAGCTCTCCCCCGGCTGGGCGGCCAGCAGCTTCCCGCCGGGCGTGTCGGGGTCGCAGTATCCGACGAAGCCTACGCCGTTGCGAGCCTGGCCCAGCAGCCCGGAGGCGAGGACGTAGCTCGGCGTGCGCTCGACCAGCATGCCCGAGCTCACGATGTAGAGCGCGTTCTGGCCGGGGTCCTCCCCGGCCTTCAGCTTGCGGGGGAGGGGCTTGATCTTGAGCTCCTTGGTGACGCTGCGGTGAAAGTTGATGTGCTTCGTCTTCTTGGTGATCTCGTCGAAGTAGTCGACGATGTCCATGCCCAGCCCCGAGGCGAAGATGGGGCAGTCCGCCAGCTTCCGGAAACGGCGGGCGTCATGGACGATGGTCAGGATCTCCTGCATCCGGCCCAGGGCGAAGACCGGGATGAGGAAGGAGCCGCCGCGCTGGAGCGTCTCGTTGATGCGGTCGCACAGCCGCTGCATCTCGGCCGCCCGCCCCTTGCCGGGGGGGCGCTGGGTCGCCCCGCGGGTGGTCTCGGTGATCAGGACGTCGAAGGGCCCGGGGGGGAAGGCCGCGCCCTGCTGGATCCGCTGCGGCTCGAACATCACGTCCCCGGTCGAGAAGATCCTCCGGCCCCGGTGCAGCAGCTCGACCCCGGCGGCGCCCGCCACGTGCCCGGCCAGGTGGAAGGTGAGGATGATCTCGTCCTGCAGGCCCGGGAAGCGGCGGGGCTGGCCGAAGGGCAGGCCGACGAAGCGCCTGGCGCAGCGGTCGATCTCCTCGTGGGTGAAGAGCGGGTAGTCGGGGATGCGCTCGTCCTCCTTCTGCCGCATCATCACGTTGGCCGAGTTGTGCAGCATGCGCTCGATCAGCATCCGGCTGGACGAGGTCATCACCACCGGGGCGTCGGGATGCTCCCGCATCACCACCGGCAGGCTGCCGATGTGATCGAGGTGGCAATGGGTGATGATGATCAGGTCCAGCCGCTGGCCCCGGAGGGGCTTCAGGTCGGGCGTGGCCACCCGGCCGACCTTCTTCGGGTGCAGCCCGCAGTCGAGGAGGAGGTTGAGGCCGCCGAGCTTGAGGAAAAAGGAGTTGGAGCCGATCCCGCCGTCGCGGTTCAGGTCAGTGAGCTGCATTAGGTGGAGAGCAGCCTGTCAACTCAGCCCCCTCTCGCGCAAGCGTTGGATCACCGCAAACTGCGCGGGGGAGATCAGGCGGCGCGGCACCCGCTTCTCGGCCTCGGCCAGCAGGCGGTCCCAATCGGGCCCGCTCGGGGTATGCGGAATCCAATGGGTGAACCGGCCCTCGTGCCGCTGCCAGGTGATCTGGTCCCCGTGGATCGCGGCCGAGACCTCGTACTTGCCCAGTTCCGGGTCCCGCACCCACCAGTTGAATTCCTTGGTCATGTGCGCGCCGAGCTTCGGCCGCCGCCCAGGGCAAGGCGAGCCCGCACCGCGCCCGGGTGGAACCGCCCCTCGCGCCGCTCGATGCGCCGGACGACCAGCTCGTCCGGCCCCAGGTCGACCGCGAAGGCGCCCCACGGGCGGGTGAAGGAGCCGGTGTTGATGACGGTGAGCCCGTGCCGCCGCCAGATCCCCGGCCGGTGGGTGTGGCCCACGAGGATGAAGCGCGCGTCCGGGCGGTGGCGCCGCAGCAGCGCCGCCGTCCGCCCGGGCGCCACCAGCCAGGCCCAGGGGATGCGCCAAAGGCGGTAGGGCGGCCAGATCGTGTCGTGCGCCAGCCGCAGGTGGTACCGCCAGAAGTTGCGCTCGGCCTGGTGGCGCTGGCGGACCCCGGCGGCGACCTGCCGGTAGGTGCGCAGCCGCGCGTCCAGGTCGCCCCGCCCGCCGGCCGGCAGGGCGGCCAGCGCGGCCGAAAGCCGCGCGCGGATGGGCCCCGCGTCCCGGCCCCAGGGAACGATGTTGTCGAAGATCACGTCGCCGTGGGTGAGGAAGACCCGGCCGCCGGCCAGCTCGAGGGCGTGCTGCCCCGAGCAATCCGGGTCGTGGTTGCCGGTGAGGAAGGTGAGCGGCGCCGGCGAGGCCGCGGCGAACGCCGCCGCCTTCGCCCGCCAGGCGCGGGTGAGGGCCGGGTCCCCGCCGGGGCGGGTGTCGATGGTGTCCCCGTTGAGGATGACCCGGCTGACGCCCTGGAGCAGGGGCGTGAGCTGGGCGAGCGAGGTGACCTGGCTCAGCCGGTCCCCGAAATGGATGTCGGAAAAGATGCGGATGGGGGCGGCGGCCACGGGAAGGGAGCAGCAAACCCCAGGCCGGCGGCCGGGAGCAAGGACGGTCTTGCCAGGGCGCCCGCGCGGCCAAAGCTGGCCCGATGGCCCTCCTTGGCTCCCTCGCCGCGCTCCGCGCCCAGATCGCCGATCCCGCCCGCTTCGCTCCCGCCTTCGCCTGCGTCGAGGCCTGCCTGCGCCCGGACGGCGACTGGCGCCGCCGGCTGGAGGCGCTGGCGGATGGGCAGACCGAGCGCGCCGAGCTGGAGGGCGGCGCCTTCGCCCTGCTGCAGGCCTACCGGACCAAGCCGCGCGAGGAGGGCCGCTGGGAGACCCACCGCGCCCACATCGACGTCCAGGCCCTGGCGGCGGGGCGGGAGCGGATGGAGACGGCCGACCGCTCGAGCCTGGCGATCGAGGAGGACCTCACCCCGGGGAAGGACGTGATCTTTTACCGCCCCTACGAGCGCGGCTCCTCGCTCCTGCTCGAGCCCGGGGTGGTCGCGGTCTACTTCCCCCCCGACGCCCACCTCGGCCAGATCGCGGTCGCCGGACCCGAGCTGGTGCGCAAGGTAGTGGTGAAGGTGCCGCTCGCGCGTTGAACTACCGCCACCAGTTCCACGCCGGGAACTTCGCCGACGTGATGAAGCACGTGCTGCTGGTCGGCCTCGTGCGCGGCCTGCAGCGCAAGGCGGGGGGCTTCGTCTTCCTCGACACCCACGCGGGGCGGGGGATCTACGAGCTGGCCCAGGGGGGGCAGGGCGCGCGCCTGCCGCGCGCCCCCGAGCACCCCGGCGGCATCGGCCGGATCCTCGGGCGGGAGGGCCTGCCCGAGCCGCTGGCGGGCTACGCCGTCCTGGTCCGGGGCTTCAACGCCGTGACCCAGGGGATCCGCTTCTATCCCGGCTCGCCGCGGCTGGTGAAGCTGCTGGCGCGACCCCAGGACCGGCTCGTGCTCTGCGAGCAGCACGCCGAGGAATGGGGCGCCCTGCGGGCGCATTTCCAGAGGGAGCGGAAGGTCTCGGTCCAGGCGATGGACGGCTATCTCGCGCTGCGGGCCCAGCTGCCGCCGCCCGAGCGGCGCGGCCTCGTCCTGATCGATCCGCCCTTCGAGGAGCCCGGCGAGGTGAAGCGGATCCTCGACGCCATGGGGGAGGGGCTGGAGCGCTTTCCCGGCGGCACCTATGCGATCTGGTATCCGCTGACCGAACGGGTGATGGTGCCCGAGCTGCTGCGGGGCCTGACGAAGCTCAAGCCGCCGCCGACGCTCGTCGCCGACCTGATCGTCGAGCCGGATGCGGAGAAAATGAGCGGGTGCGGCCTGGTGGTGGTCAACCCGCCCTGGCAGTTCGACCGGGAGATCGAGCCCTCGCTCCGCGTCCTCGCCGATCTCCTGGCCCGCGCCCCGGGCGCGAACGCCAGCCTCAGGTGGCTGGCGCCGGAAAAGTCCTAGCGCTCCGCCCGCCCGAGCTTGGGCAGGTCGGCGGTGAAGCTCTGGATGTCCGCCATCGGAGGCTGCACTTCCAGGGGGGGCGCCTTGAAGAGCGGACGGTTCCCCGGCCCCGCCGAAGCCTGCGCCGACTGCACCAGGGCAGCCGGAACGGGCGGCGGGGGATCCCAGCGGAATGCGGGCGTGGAGAACAGCACGCCGGGTCCGACACGACGGCCGAGCATAGGTGCCCTTTTTTTTCGGAAATTCCGGGCCTGCGGGCGCGGTCCGCCGCCGGCCGGCGCTGGGCCGGGCCGGGCGGGGAGGCGCCCGCAGACGCGGAAAGATTCGGGCTAGGCCACGCGCAGCCGAGGGACCGCGGGGGCCAGCTCGGCCGAGCGCTTCGGCAGCGTCAAGGTCAGCACCCCGTCCCGGATTTCGGCCGCAGTGGCGCGATAGTCGAGCCCGCCGCCCAGCCGGAGCCGGAGGCGGTAGTCGCGCTGCGAGCCCTCGAGGTGGAGGGACGACCAGTTCACCCGCACGAAGTGCTTCTTGCGCGCGGTGATGATCAGGTCGGAGCCCCGGGCCTCGATTTCCAGGCCCGAAGCATCCACACCCGGCACGTAGACGACGAGTTTCACGGCGTCGGCCTGCTCGCGGCAGTCATAGTTCGGCGTGCGGAACTCCGAGACGGGCTCCGCCAGGCGACTGCGACTGCTGCTGCGGTTGGGATGGATGATCGTGGTCATGGCTGAAAGGGGATGGAAAAATGGATGGGAGAGGAAAAAATGAGCCGTGGCTCGGGGGTCTGGGACCTCCGGGCTTCAAGGGGCTGAACTGGTTCCGTTAGTTTCGGAGGTTCAGGCCGTGAAGCCCGCGCCGGTCTTTTTGTTCCACTGCTGGTTCTGGTGGGAACCGGCGACCGGACGCATCGCGCAGCCAAGGCGGACGCAGGCCTTCGTAAACGAAGTGCCAGCGCGGCGGCGGAGATGATGGATCGTCTCGATCATTGGAACTAAAACGCACCCTGCACATCGCAGGCCCCGTGCCAAGTACAAAGTTTTTGCTGGGCCATGAACCCGCTGCCTAACCCGTTGGAATGCATAAAAATGCGTTCGATCCTGGGGGCGTTCGTGTTGATCAAGAATCGCCGGAAGCTTTAATCGGCGCGGCGGAGGCCACAAAATGCGGGCGGTTTCGACGCCGATCCTGGCCGGCGGACCCGGCGGAATGGCGAGCCTATGCGGGGAAAGCGGCGCAGCCCGCGTTCCAGAGGCCCGGTCGCGAGCGCGGCCGCCCGGGCTGGCCGCGGGGGGAAGTCTTCGGGTTGCCGGCAGCATCCCCTAGTCGATGGTCCCCCGGCCAGATGGCTCGAAACCAACATGTCGCGCGGCAGCTGTTCCGGCGGGGCATGGGCGATGGGGCCGCTGCCAGGGAGTCGGCAAAGCTCGCATCATGCGACACGCAGGACGTCCGAAAATCCGCCGCGATCCACAAGAAACGCGCGCCCTATTGGGGCGGCGGCAACCGCAGGATCGATCGGATTTGCCGTCTTTCCTGACTCGGGCAACCTGCGCCCATGTCCCTCGCCGACTCCTCCGCCACGCTGGCAGACCTGAAATCCCGGATCCTCGCCTTCGTGCGGGAACGCGACTGGGAGCAGTTTCACGCCCCGAAGAACCTGAGCATGGCCCTGGCCGCCGAGGCCGCGGAGCTGATGGAGCATTTTCTCTGGGCCACGCCCGAGCAGTCGCGCGCGACGGTCCAGGAGCCGGCCAAGCGGGCGAAGATCGCCGAGGAGCTGGCCGACATCGTCATCTACTCGCTGGAATTCGCCAATGCCACGGGGCTGGACGTGGCGGCCGCCATCGAGGCGAAGATGGCGGCCAACGCCCGCAAGTACCCGGTGGAGAAGGCCCGGGGGCGCTCGGACAAGTACACCGAGCTCTGAGCGGGGGCTCAGCCCTTGCCCCCGAAGCTGACGAAATCGTCGAGGTCGAGCAGCTCGGAGAAGCTGCGGATGTCCTTCCGCCCGGGCGCTGCCTCCTTGATCACCCCACTGATCCAGGCGTGCCCCTCATGGCCGCCGGGGCCGTGCTGTTCCGCCCAGTTCGACCAGGCATAGATCTCGGAGGGGCTCTTCTTCGTCTGGATTTGGACCCAGGCCAGAATCTCGCTGTCGGACGCCCCCTTCTTGACCTCGGCCAGCAGGGCCTCCTGGTCGACGCCGGTGAAGTCCAGGAAGGTGCGGTCCATCGGGCAATTGTAGTGATAGTCGCCGGCCTTGCCCGCGGCATGGGCCCGCGCCTTGTCGAGGAGGCGCGGCAGGTGGGCGTAGCCGCCGAGGCGGACGCGCACGCTGCGCGGGGGATGCTGGGTCAGGTCCGGAGCGGACAGGTTGAGTTTCGGCATAGGGCGACACCGAAGCAGCCCCCGCCGCTTGGCAAACTTTCAATCCTGACGGGGCCGAAACACTTTGATCGCGCCGGGCTTGGCCTCCAGCCGGGGCCCGCCGATCAGGTCGACGCAGTAGGGGATGGCGGGAAAGACGGACTCCAGGTTCTCCCGGATCGCCTTGGGCCGGCCCGGCAGGTTGACGATCAGGGTCCGGCCGCGGATCCCCGCCGTCTGGCGGGAGAGGATGGCGGTGGGGACCTGCTTGAGGGAGGCCGAGCGCATCATTTCGCCGAAGCCGGGGAGCAGCTTGTCGCAGACCGCCGCGGTCGCCTCGGGGGTGACGTCGCGCGGGGCCGGCCCGGTGCCCCCGGTCGTGATCACCAGGCAGCAGCCGGCGTCGTCCGCCATGCGCTTGAGCAGCGCCTCCAGCTTCGGCCGCTCGTCGGGGACGATGTCGTACTCCAGCTCGAAGGGGGTGGCGAGCCACTCGCGCAGCAGGGCCGCGCAGGCCTTGCCGGGGGTGTCCTCATAGAGGCCGGCGCTGGCCCGGTCCGAGACGTTGAGGATGCCGATGCGGGCCCGGTTCATGGTAGGTGGAATCTGGTGACAATCTCGGCCGGTGTCACGCCTTGGCTGCGGAGGGCGCGGAGGGAGAGGGCGTCGTGCCGCTTGGCCAGCCGCACCCCCTGATCGTCGGTCAGCAGCGCGCAGTGGCAGTAGTCCGGGGGGCGGGCGCCCAGCGCGCGGTGGAGCAGGATCTGCCGGAAGGTGCTCCGGATGAGGTCGGCGCCGCGGACCACCTCGGTGATGCCCATGGCGGCGTCGTCGACCGCGCAGGCCAGCTGATAGCTCGGCGTATCGTCCCGGCGCCAGACGACGAAGTCTCCGAAGTCCCGTCCCGCCACCGCCCGCTGCGGACCCGCGGCGCGGTCCTCGAACTCGAGGGCCTCTCCCGTCGGAACCCGCAGCCGCCAGTTGACCGAAATGGTTTTCCCCAGCGGCGGGAGAGGGGCGCCGGCGGCCGGCCGGAACGAGACGGGGTAGACCGGCTCGTCGTCCGCGCCGCCCTCATGGGGGGCGCTGGCGGCTCCCAGGACGTCGCGCCGGGACCGGGCGCAGGGGAAGACGAGGCCGGCCGCATGGAGCATTTCCAGCGCCGCCCGGTAGATCGGGCGGCGCCCGCTTTGGTCGTACGGTCCCCGGGGGCCGCCGACGTCGGGGCCCTCCTGCCAGCTCAGGCCGAGCCAGCGCAGGTCCTCCAGCATGGCCGCCACGAAATCCATCCGGTAGCGGGTGGCATCGAGGTCGTCGTTCCGCAGCACCAGCGCTCCTCCCGCGGCCCGGGCGCGCTCGGCCGCGATCCAGAAGGTGCGGGCGTGCCCCAGATGGAGGAGCCCAGTCGGGGAGGGGGCGAGCCGGCCCCGATAGGCCGGGCCGTGGGCCGGAGGATGCTGCATGGGCCGGACGATCTTGTATTCCGGGAGGGCGGGCATAAACCCTAAATCCGATGCCCAAGCTCCTCTGCGTCTACTGCTCCTCCAGCCGGCAACTGGCGCCCGTTTACCACCAGGCCGCCGCGGGCGTGGGTCGGGAAATGGTGGAGCGGGGCTGGGGCCTGGTCTACGGCGGGGGGAAGGTCGGGCTGATGGGCGAGGTGGCCCGCGGGGTGAAGCGGGCCGGGGGCCGGGTGGTCGGGGTCATCCCGGAGTTCATGAAGGCGCGGGAGCTGGAGTTCCGGGAGGCGGACGAGCTGATCACGGTCGCCACCATGGCCGAGCGCAAGCAGGAGATGATCGCCCGCGCCGACGCCTTTCTCGCCCTGCCCGGCGGGATCGGGACCCTGGAAGAGATGGCGGAGCTGCTGACCCTGCGCTATCTGGCGCAGGTGGCCAAGCCGGCGGTGTTCTTCAACCAGGACGGCTTCTACGACGACCTGCTCCGGTTCTTCGAGCGGATGCGCCGCGAAAACTTCCGCACCTCCGGCATGCAGGGCCTCTACGCGGTCGCGCACTCGGTCGAGGAGATCTGGCCGCACCTGGAAAGCCCGCACGCCTACCAGGCCGACGCCCTCTGGCGATAGCCGGTCAGCGCCAGACCGGCACGGCGTCCTCGGCCCGCACCCAGCCGGTCTGGCCGTTGCCGAAATCGAGCCGCACCCAGCCGAGGAAGCGCTTATCGACCAGCCCGACGGTTCCGGCGGACAGCGGAGTCGTCTTCTGGGCCGTGTCGGCCTCGGTCGGGATCGAGCGCAGGCTGCCGGCGTGCCAGATGATGGCGGCGCGGGTGTCGGCCATCGCGCCATAGGCGCGCCAGCCGAGGCAGGCGGCGGAAGCGCCGAGCACGGCGAGGACCAGGCAACCGGAGGCGGCCGGCAGCGCCCAACCCCGGGGGAGGGCCCTGTAGCCCAGGGCGAGCAGCAGCAGCGCTGCCAGTGCGGCGAGCGCCGCTGCGCCCTCCGCCACCCACTGCCACGCGGCGGGGGAAGCGAGCCGGGCGAGGTCGGCCAGGGCCTCGGGAGCGAGGAAGGCCGCCAGGGGGCCGGGCACGAAGCCGGATTTGTCGCAGGCGAGGGCGAACTGCCAGCGGACCGCGGGATCGGCCGGATGCTGGACATAGGCCGCGGCCGCCTGGGCGGCTGCCTCGTCCCACCGGTTTTCCTGCGCCAGGGCGAGCGAAAGATCGTAGCGGGCGCTCCAGTCCAGCGGATCCCGCGCCAGCGCTTCCCGCCAGCCTTTCTCCGCCGCCGCGAAGTCACCCCGCGCGTAGGCCGGGCCGGCGCTCTGGCCGCGGGCGGACCCGGCGGCGGCGAGCGCGAAGGCCGCGAGGAAGGGCAGCAGATGCCGGGGCCGAAACAGCTGCGCCGGCTTGAAGCCGGGGATCGGCTTGGCCGCGAGCGCCGCCTCCGCCCGATCAATCCAATCGGCAGGAAGCTCGGACCCGGCCGAGGGACCGTGGAGAAGGCGGTCCGACTCCCGCCAGAGACGCTCCCACTCTGCCGGGAATTCCTGCGCGACCGGGGCAGCATGCCCGACGCTCCAGAGCACCGCCGTCTCCCGCTGCCAGGCTTGCAGCAGCGGAGCCCGCTCGTCGCGGCCCGCGGGGCGCTGGCGCAGGCGCTGCAGGGTGGAGGCGAGGAGGGCCCGGGCCTGCCGCCGCCGCCGCAGCGGATCCTCGCGCCGGGCCTTGCGCCAGGCGAACATCAGCCAGCAAAGAACCACCAAGGCGAAGGGCGCCAGGGCGGCTCCGAGCACGACGCCCGCCGGACTGGGCGCGGCCGCGACGGACGGGCCGGGCAGGGGATCGCGGGGAAGGCCGGTCGGAAGCTCCGGCGCGGCCGCGGCGGTGCCACCTTCCGCCGGGGGCGCGGGTGCTTTGGCCGCGGGGGCCGGCGCGGTCGCCGACGCGGCCGCGGCCACTGCCACGGTCTGCGCCTCCGTGGCGAGGGTCCGGTAGGTCCCGCTCTTGGGGTCGAAGTACACGAAATGGAAGGGCGCGATGGGATAGGTACCGGCCGTCGTCGGCACCAGGACCACGTCCTCGGTGAGCTTGGCGTCGAAGAGCTTGCCCGGAGACGGAGTCCGCTTGGCCTTGGGCTGGATCACCTGGAAGTCCTTCGATACCTCCCGGGGCGGCAGGCCGGAGATGTCGGGCCAGTTGCCCGTGCCGCTCAGCTCAAGGGTCCAGGTGACCGGCTCGCCTACCGAAAGCCGGGTCGGCACCACCTTGGAGGTCAGCTTGAACTGCCCGACGGCGCCGGTGAAGCCGGAAGGGGCCGGCGGCAGCGGCCGGACCTCGAGCGTCGGCGTGTCGCTCTGGACCGAGAACTGCTGGTATTGGCGCTGCTGGAAGAAGCCGAAGCCGCTGACCCCGATGCTGAGGTTCACGATCTGGTTGATGGGATTGAGCCGGTGGAGGCCGGGCGCGCGCGCGATCGCGCGGGTATGGTAGGCGAAGCCGACCCGCGCGTCGCCGCCGGCATTGTCCGCGTAAGGCTGCGGGGCGCTCCAGTCCTCCGTCACCAGGGGGTCGGCGTTCCACGCGAAATTGCCCCGGCCGAAGTCCGGGTAGTAGCTTTGGGCGGCCTCGATCTTGTAGGAGAGGTCGAAAACCTCTCCGGCCCAGATCCGTGGCGTGGAAATCTCCAGCTTCGAGTTCGCGGCCGATTCCAGGGTTTTGCCGGTGCTGCCGATCGTGGCGTCGGTCGGCTCGAAGCGGGCCGCCGGGACCTGCACCCGCCCCTTGCTGGTCTCGACCGGGAAGGCGGGGATCTCGACCGCCTGCTTCCGCGAAAGCAGCGCCTGGTAGACGTAGGTCACGCTGCGCGAGTAGTCGCCGTTGATCCACGAGATGTTGCTGGACTGGCTGGCAAACTGGAGGGTGAGGCCGGGAACATCGGGAATCGCGGGGACGCCCTTCGGCTCGCAGTTCTGGAATACGAGCTGCAGCGAGGTGACCTGCCCCACCGCGAGCGGGCCGCCCGGAGGATCCCAGCGGACGGACTGGGCGAGGGCGAATACCGGCGCGAGGACGAGGAGGAGGGCGAGAAGCGGCCGTTTCATCACCAGTTCTTGCCCGGCTTTTGGGGCGGATGGGGCTCGTTGTTCTGGATCATCTGGAAGATTTGGGCGGGGGAGTCCTGATCACGTATCTGATTGAGCTTCTCGATCGAGGCCTCGAGCGCGGGGTCGCTCGAGCCGGGCTCGCGCTGCGAGCGTTCCGGCCGCCCGCCGACCTTCTGGGTTCCCGCGGAGGAGGGCGGGGGTGGCCGCTGGGCTTGGCCTTCGCCGCGGTGGGCGTTCTGCTGCTGCGGCGGGCTGGAGGAATTCTGGGGCTGGGGCGGCGGCTGGGAATTCTGCGGCTGCCCGGGAGAGTTCCGCGGATCGGATGATTGCGACGATCCCGAATTCTGCTGCTGCTGCTGATTCTGCTGTTGCTGCTGCTTCTGCTGGTTCTGCTGCGGGGGCGGAGACTTCTGCTCCGGGGGCTTTCGCAGGAAGCCCTCCAGCTCGGAGCGCAGCTTGGGCCAGTCGGCTGCGTGGCCGTCGAGCGCCGATCCGGCATCGACCGCGGCGAGTCCGTCGCGGACGGGGCCGGCCGGGACCGGCTGGTGCTGCGATTGGACCCGCTGGCCCCAGGCGACGGTCTCGCTGGAGAGCTCGGCCCAATCACTGGCGGAGCGGTGATCGGCCGTGGAGAGCCGGCCGACGATGCGGGAAAGCAGCGCCGCATCGTTTGGCGCCGGCGCCGGGTCGGCTTCCGCGCGGGCGCCGAGCAAGAGGGCCGCGGCCAGGGCCGCGGCGGCGGCGGCGGCGGGGCGGCGTGGCGCCGGGGTGGCGCCCGTCCGCAGGTCTCGCGGCCGCGGCCGGACCGGGAATTCCTGCCAGAAGCTGAGGAGCAGGCACGCCAGCGCGGGGGCCAGGAACCACTGGAAGCGCTCGACGTACCGCACGTCGTTCTTCTCGACGAAGCGCCCCTTGCGGCCGGCTTCGACCGTCGCCCGGAGCAGCGCGGGCAGGTCGATCCACTCGCTGGCGTCCCGGTAGGCGCCGCCGGTCTTCTCCGCCAGTTCCCGTAGGGTCGCGTTCTCCAGCTTGGACATCACGACCGCCCCGTTCTCATCCTTGACGTAGCCGCCGCTCCCGTCGGGGATGAAGGCCCCGGCGGCCGTGCCCAGGCCGAGCGCGATGACCCGGACGCCCTTGTCGGTCAGCTTATGGACCTGGCTCTGCCAGTCCTCGTCGGTCGCGCCCCCGTCGCTCAGGATGATGAGGAAGCGGTCGGCTCCGCTGCCTTCGCTGAAGGCCGCCGCCGCCGTATTGATCAGCGCGGTGTAGTTCGTCCCACCCTCGGGCATGTAGTCGGGGCCGAGTGAGGGGAGGAATTCGCCGAGGATCTCATAGTCCGCACTCAGCGGAGCCTGCAGAAAGGCGGTGCCCGAGAAATCGACCAGGCCGACGCGCTCGCCCGATAGGTGGTCGAGAAGCGACTGGATCAGGAGCTTGGCGCGGTCGAGCCGGCTCGGTTTGACGTCGGGGGTCAGCATCGAGCGCGAGAGGTCGAGCGCGAGCAGGATCTCCCGCGCCTGGTCAAAGCTTGGTTCGTCGATCCGGCCCCATTGAGGCCGGGCGAGCGCGACGACCGCGAGGGCCAGCCCCGCCGCCATCCAGCCGTGGAACCGGCGGCCGGAGCCGGTCGAGCCGCCCAGGCGCAGCGTCTGCAGGCCGGCCTCGGCCCGGAGGATCTTCGGATGGGCGGGCGCCTGCTGGCGGATCCGCCGCTTCCCCTCCCAAAGCAGGAGGCCCGCCGGGAGAGCCAGGAGCCAGAGGACGAGGGGCCACGCGAAGTTCACGGGCGGGTTTCCCTCCGCAATTGGGTCATCAGCCCCGCCGCCAGCAGCAGCGCTGTGCCTGGCGCGGCCAGCCAGCCGAACAGCTCGGTGGTCATCAGGTAGCTCTTGGCCTGGAATTCGATCTTCTGGCTCTGGTCGATTGAGGCGAAGGCCGACTCGATCGTGCCGGTGTCCGCCGCCCGGTAGAAGTGGCCTCCGGTAATCCGGGATATCTCCCGCAGTGAGTCCTCGTCCAGGTCGGAGGGGATCGGCCGCTCGCCGATCTTGTTGCCGTTGTCGTCGAATACCGGGTAAGGCACCAGGCCGTCCTTGCCGGCGCCGACCGTGTAGACCGGAATCCCGCGGGCCTGGGCGATGTTCGCCGCCTGCAGGGGCGAGAGGGACCCGCGGTTGTTCACCCCGTCCGTCAGCAGCACGATGAAGGCGCCCAGGCGGTGGCCGTTGATCTCGCGCGCCGCCTGGTCGAGCCGGCTGACGGCGACTCCGATGGCGTCTCCGATCGCGGTCCCGTCCTCGATCAGACCGATGTGCACCCGCCCCAGCTGCCGGGACAGCCAGGAATGATCGGTGGTGAGGGGGGAAAGGGTGTAGGCCCGCCCGGAGAAGAGCACGACGCCGATCCGGTCGGCCGGCCGGCGGTCGATGAAGGCCTGGATCACCGGCCGGACCGCCTGCAGCCGGTTGATGCGCTGGCCGTCCTTCTCGTAGTCCTCGCTCAACATCGATCCGGAGAGGTCGATCGCGAGCATGATGTCGTAGCCTCGCGAATGCGCCTCGTGCTTGTCCTCGATCCGCTGCGGTCGGGCCAGGGCCCCGGTGAGGAGGGTGAGGCCGCTCAGGGCGAGGAGGACGGGCCAGCGCGAAACGGCGGCGAGGGATGGACGGTGCCAGGCGGCCGCGAAAGGCACCAGCAGCACCGGCACGCCGCGGCGGCCCCGGAGCCAGACCACCAAGGGGAGCACCAGGAGGAGCAGCAGCCAGGCCGGATCGGCCAGCCGGAGGTCACCGATCGCTGGCGTCATAGGGCGCGGGAGCCTGCGCGCATCCGCGCGTGGAAGAAGTTGACCAGCGCATCGAGGCGGTTCTCGTCCGTCCGCGCCGCGAGCCGCGCAAGGGGGTCGGGGAAGAGGCTCCTCCAGCTCTCCTCCCTGCGGGCGCGCCACTCGGCGTGAGCTGCGCGCTCGGCGGATGCGCCCTCAATGGTGACGAGCCTGCCCGCGGCTGGATCGTAGGCGGCGAAGGTCTCCCGCGACGGCAACTCGCAGTCCCAAGGGTCGTCGATCCGGAAGCCCATCGTCTGGTACCGCCGGCGCAGCACGCTCCAGCCTTCCGGGGCCGGGCGGGGCGGAAAGTCGCCCAGCCAGATCAGGATGCTGTGTTTGGGCGCCGCTCGCGCGATCAGGCGCCAGGGCACCTCGGGCGCGGGCCCCTCCGCCAGCACCCCGGGGGCGGGGCGCCCCATCAACGAGGCCGCGGCGTGCAGGATCGGCCCCCGCCCCCGCACCGGCTCCCGGACCAGATGGCCGCCGGGACCGACATGGACAAATCCGACCCGGTCGCGGTTGACGGCCCCGAGCAGCATCACCAGGCCCGCCAGCTCGAGCAGCGCCTCGCGCTTGGACTGGGCCCCGGAGCCGAACTGGAGCGTGGGCGAATCCTCGAACACCAGCAGCAGGGTCACCTCGCGCTCTTCGACGAATTTCTTGCGGTAGGGCTCGCCCAAGCGCGCCGTCACGTTCCAGTCGATGTCGCGGACGTCGTCGCCGAAGGTGTACTTCACCACCTGGTCGAATTCGATGCCGCGGCCACGGAAGGCGGAGCGGTACTCGCCGCTGAGCACATTCTCCACCGCGTGGCGTACGCGCCACTCCAGCTGACGGAGGAGGCCCAACTCGGGCCGGACCGGCGGCCCCTCCTTCATCCCGCGACCCCTTTGGCGGAGGCGGCCGGGACCGGGGTCGTTTCCAGGACCTGGGCCACGATCCGGTCCGCGCTGATCTCTTCCGCCTCCGCCTCATAAGTGAGTCCGACGCGGTGCCGGAGGACTTCCGGAGCGATCTCGCGCACCAGGGCGGGCGAAAGGTAGTCCTCGCCTCGCAGCCAAGCCAGGGCCCGGCCGGCCTGGAAGAGGGCCAGGGAAGCGCGGGGGGAGGCGCCGAAGCTGAGGTGCCGGCGACCGGCGCCTGCCTTCGCCAGCTCGCGCGTGCCGCGGACAATCGAGAGGATGTACGCCTGCACTTCCGACGAAACATGGATCTGATCGACTTCCGCCCGCAGCCGCAGGAGCTCCTCACCGCCGGAGACCGCCTTGAGCGCCGGCTGGCGGGTTACCTGGCCCCACCGCTGCATCATGGCGAACTCCTCCTCCTGCTGCGGATATTCGACGATGAGCTTGAAAAGAAAGCGGTCGGTCTGCGCCTCGGGCAGAGGATAGGTGCCCTCCTGCTCGATCGGATTCTGGGTCGCCATCACGAAGAACGGGGAAGGGAGGGGGTGGGTCTCCCCGCCGATGGTAACCTGCCGCTCCTGCATGGCCTCGAGCAGGGCACTCTGCACCTTGGCGGGAGCGCGGTTGATTTCGTCCGCCAGCACCAGATTGGCGAAGATCGGCCCCCGGTGGGCACTGAACCCCCCGGTCTTGGGCTGGAAGATCATGGTTCCTACGACGTCGCTCGGCAGCAGGTCGGGGGTGAACTGGATTCGCTCGAACTGCACCCCCAGCGCCGTGCCCAGCGACTTGACCAGGAGGGTCTTGGCCAGCCCGGGCATCCCCTCAAGGAGGACATGGCCGTTGGCGAGGAGCGCCACGAGCAGCCGCTCGACAATGGCGTTCTGCCCGATGACAGCTTGGCCGATTTCGTCGCGGAGTTTCTGGGACCAGGCGGGGCCGTTCGACATGAGAGGGAGGTGGTTGGAGCGGGGGAGGGTTTGACTCGAAAAAGGCGAAAGAGTTTCCAGATTAAAGGCCTGCCGCGATGACCTTACCAATCCAAATTCTCTCCCGCCTGCAGACGCTGGGCGCGCGTCCCGAGGAGGTGGAGGAGCGCTTCGTCCGTGGCTCCGGCCCCGGCGGGCAGAAGATCAACAAGACTTCCTCGACCGTATGGCTCCGGCATCGCCCCACGGGGACCGAGGTGCGGTGCCAGCGCGAGCGGTCCCAGGCGGCCAACCGCGAGGAGGCTTGGTGGGAGCTCTGCCGACGGCTGGCAACCCGCGCGGAAGCCGCTGCCGCCGCCCGGCAGGATCAGCGGGAGGCGGCACGCCGCCGCACCCGTCAGAAGTCCCGCGGCCAGAAGGCCCGGATGGTCGAGGCCAAGCGGCATCGGGCCCGGCGCAAGTCCGGTCGCGGTCAGGTCGGCGATTGGTCCTAGGAGCGCTTGGCGACCTCGCGCAGCCCGGCTTCAAGCGCCGACGGCGGATTGAGTTCCTTCGCGCCCTTGGCGCCCAGCTCCGCGAAGCGGCGCGCTCCTGGAACCAGCGTTTGCTCGAAGGAGCCGACCGCCGCGTTGTAGCCTTTCTGGGCTGAGTCCAGACCGCGGCCGATCTTCTCCAGCGCATCGGCGAAATTCGAGATCCGATCGTAGAGCTGGCGGCCGATGGTGCTGATTTCGTCCGCATTTCGAGACACCGTCTCCTGGCGCCAGCCGTAGGCCGCAGCCTTAAGCAGCGCGATCAGCGTGGTGGGTGTGGCCAGGAGCACTCGCCGCGCCAGTGCGCGGTCCATCAGCATACGGTCGGCCTGCAGCGCGGCGGTGAGGAAATGGTCTCCCGGCAGGAAGAGGACGACGAACTCCGGGGCCGGCTGGAACTGCTCCCAATACCCTTTGGCCCCGAGCGCGTCGACATGCCCCTTCACCTTCGCCGCATGCTCGGTGAGATGCGCCGCGCGTGCAGGCTCATCCGTCGCCTCCACTGCGGCGCGGTAGGCGTCGAGCGGCGCCTTGGCGTCAACTACGATGCGCTGGCCGCCCGGCAGCCGGACCACCAAGTCAGCCCGCAGGCCTCCGGCGCTCTCCTGCTCCTGGAAGTCCGCATAAGGAAGCATATCGGCCATCTCCACTACCCGCCGTAGCTGGAGCTCACCCCAACTGCCGGCATAGCTGGTCGAGCGCAGGGCGGTCGAAAGTCGAGACGCCTCCGCCTGCCACTGGACCTGCGAGGCGCCGAGGGCCTTCAGCTGCTCTCCGAGCGCGCCATAGGCTTGAGCCCGAGCTTTCTCGATCTCGCCCATCTTTTCGCCGACCTTCTCCAGGGATTCGCGCAGCGGCTTGACCAGAGATTCAACTGCTTGCTTCCGCTGGTCCAAATCTCCGACCGACTGTTGCTGGAGTTGAGTGAAGGCTTGGCGCGCCTGATCGAGGAAGTCGGCCCGATTGGCTCGCAGCGCATCGGCCGACAGCGCCTTGAATTCAGATACGAGGCGGTCATGCGCTGCCTGCTCTGCGGCGAGCTTCGTCTCCAACGCGGCGGCGCGTGCTGCCAGCTCTTCGCGGGCCGACCGCGCAACGCCCAATTCAGCCGTCAGCCGGACGTTCTCTTCCTCTCGCGCCCGCAGCCTTTCGGTCCACTGGGCTTCCCGGCTCCGTCGCCAAAGCCAGACGCCCGCGCCGGCGAGGGCGGCTGCGACCGCAGCAGTCGAAAGCGAGTCCATTGAATGGAAGATTTTAAGAACGGCTACGGGAAAACCTGATACATCCTTGACCCTGTCCGCGAAGGGCGGCAAATCAATTAGCATGTTCCTACGTGCAGGCCGACCCCTCGGCCGGATGGATGGAAGGGCTGCTCATGTTGACTGCTGAAGCCACCCCCTCCGGCTCTGATACCGCGGCGAAAGCCGCGGTCCTGGTGGTCGACGATGAATACGGGCCGCGCGAGTCCGTGGCGTTTACCCTCTCGAATGAATTTGCGGTCGAGACTGCCGGAAGCGCGAGCGAAGGTCTGGCGAAGGTTCGCGAAAAATCCTTCGCCGTCATCCTCCTAGACATTCGGATGCCGGAGATGGACGGCATCAGAGGCCTGGAGGAACTGCGTAAGATCGATCCGTATGTATCGGTCATCATGCTCACCGGATACGGGACCCTCCTGACCGCTCAGCAGGCAATGGTCGGAGGCGCTAATCAGTATCTGCGTAAGCCGCCGGACATCGATGAACTGATTGAGGCTGTCCGACAGCAGGCCCGGGCCACCTTCCAGCGGCGGCATCAGGCAACTCTTACCCTCGAGGCGCAGCAGCTTAACGTTGCCTTGAAAAAGGAAATCGAA
Organism: Opitutaceae bacterium; assembly: GCA_035546595.1. Lineage (GTDB taxonomy): Bacteria > Verrucomicrobiota > Verrucomicrobiia > Opitutales > Opitutaceae > Palsa-1447. The sequence goes on along the minus strand of DASZWO010000067.1, from coordinate 647 downwards.
AGCAACGAGCCGCACATCTGGCACGGACGGGCTTCGATCGAATTGGTTCACGACCTTAACAATCCTCTCACGGTGGTGATCGGCTACGCTACCCTGCTGATTGAGGAGGCGCGGGCCGTTGCCCGTAAGGATTCTGTTTTAGGCAATCGGCTCCTGGAAAGTGCACAAATGGTCGAGAAGGCCGCCGAATATTGCCGTCATTTGGCGGAAAATTGGCGTCGAGCTGCGAAGAAGACGACCGAATACGGACCGATGGACGTAGTTCAGACGGCGCAGGAAGTCCGCCAGGTTATCTTTTTTGGGAATCCACAGATCGAGATTTCGGGTCTGCCGTCGGCTCCCATTCACGGTTCCAAATTTGAGCTGATGCGAGTTTTTCAGAATCTTTTCAAAAATTCCCTCGAGGCCGGGGCGAGCACGGTCAAGGTGGTGTTCGAAGCAAAGGACGGTCGAATCGAAATCGCGATTGCTGACAACGGCGCGGGAATGGACCCGGATCGCGTTCGCCGTGTCCTTGGCGGAGGGTTTACGACCAAAGAAAATGGGATGGGACTTGGCCTGAGCATTATCCGGCATCTCTTGGGCGCGCATGGCGCTACGTTCCAAATGGAATCGCAAGTTGGCCAAGGTACTACGATACGGCTGAG